>NZ_JADEXZ010000022.1 GCF_015206815.1 Fortiea sp. LEGE XX443 | reverse complement strand
GGGGGCTGAGGGCTGAGGGGAGAACCTTCAGTAAAATTTCCCCCTTGCTCCCTGCGCCTTGTCTCCCCTGCTTCCCCCTGTTGTACCAACCAAGTAATCAACCAACCGCAGATACCTATTGCTAAACCCAGTTGCGTAACATTTATGCCAGCGACAAAAATTGCCCGTGACAGCAGTAATATCAACGAATAAACAATGACAGTAGCAAATAAACTGAGTTGATTTTCAGCGGTAGTCCGTTGTCGGCGACGAATGTGATAGACGGTAATTATAGTTGTGCCAATCATCGCCGCATACACAGCAATTAAGGGAAAAACATTGATTTTCCAACCCCAATGCAAATAACTCAGTGCCAGGATATTGATGAGTGGTAACTTACTGGTGCGGGAGTCGGGGAAAACTGTGCGATTGTTGCAGAGTAAAACTGTAATGATTGTCAGGATAGGGGCAGCGATCGCAACTGTCAACCAATTAAGAGGATTCAGCCACAACCCGAAACTATCCATTGCCCAAAAATTCACAGGCACAAGAAATAAGGTGACAATTAATAATGTCTGAGTTGTTAATCTCAAGTTACTTTGTCTACCAGTCCAAAAGCTTAAGCCCCAAAAAGTTAAAGTATAAGCAAATAAAACTCCATACTGTCCCGCTGCGGGAAATCTTTCCCACTGGCTTGCAGCTAATACTCCAGAGGACAGCACTACTAAAAATACACCTAAAAACAGCAGCCAACGCACACTCAATTCTTCCCCTAAAGATTGCAACATCCTCGTAACAAAGTTGGGTTGAGTAGGCTGTTTTGGCTGTGGTGGCGAATAAGCAATTAATGGTTTTTCTGACTGTCTCGTGGTTGCAACCGCTACCTGTGGTTCCGGTTCAACTTGCGACTGTAACACCACTGCACAGCTGAGAAATTCTCGACACAGCTGCTTAACTTGAACATCAGATATCAAACCTAAGCGCAACCACAAATCTAATCCTTCCAATAGCTGAGGATGGGAGGATGGTAGCGTCAGGTGAATTGTTAACGGGCGCTCTGGGGATGATGACATAAGCAGCAGCCGTGTAGGTATATACTTAAATATTGATTTGGGTAAAGTATATCTTGGCTCAACTTGTGCCAGCTAGTAGAGCGATCGCTAGAATGTTTTAAGGTTGAAACATTCAACAAAAACTTATAAATTTGGCAGCACCTAGCGACTGAAGTCGACTCCCTTTACTCATTGTCTGGGAGAAGTTACCACTAATTGTACAGCCCCGTTCATAGCTAATGCGATCGCTCACTGTTCACAACGTCTCTAATCTTTACCAACTCAGCACGGGCTGAACGCCCCGCTACCGCTAACGGAACTCAGCACTTTTCATTAGATGTCAACATTACCAACTGCTGCTTAATCAACGTTTTCACTCCATCCAATCCTAACTGCACACTTGCCAAAATTTCTGCCACTGTCGCCTGGGCATCACAAGCTTGCAGAAACGCCAACTCTAGTTCTGATAAGTTGACAATTTGGTAATCATAATTAAAAATACACTGGCTAGGAAAGCCATCAATACAAGGATTTCGTTCGGGAATCGCTGATAGGAGAGCGTTATGATCTGACCAATCAGCGTTGATGATGGGAGGACGACCAAGGAAAAATTCGTAATGGGTAACTTCTGGATCTAGTAGTTCTATTAAACGATAAAGTTGACGCTCATTGAGATTTTTTGCGCGTTCTACTAACTCTGGTGCTTTGCCTAATAGTCTATCTAACTGCCAAAAACCAGGATTTGAGAAGCCAATAAATTCTAAACCTGAAGCATCAATTAATTCAAACAGTGTCTCAACGTTGTAGTCAATTTCTTGGGGATGAACGTACATATCAGCAAAGCATTCATCTCGCTTATTTTCCATTGCCCAGCGTTGTTTTTCGTATTTGACAATTCGATTGTTTTCTGGTAATGAAGAAAATACTTGTCGTCCGACTTGCACACCATCACGATAGTCGCCGCGTTTGTCACCTTGGAGAAGGGCGATCGCTTTTTGCATGAGTCGAATTTCCCAGCGTCCCAACTCTCCGTACACAAAAATGTGCATTAAACCGCCTGGGGCTAACTTCTTAGCTAAGGCTTGTATACCACGAATGGGGTCAGGTAGGTGATGCAAAACCCCAACACAATTAATGAAATCAAATTCACCTGCTAACTGTTCCACGTCGTAGATGCTGAGGTGATGAAATTCAACGCGATTTGCGCCTGAACGCTGACAGCGTTCTTTTGCCACAGCCAAAGCACCTACACTCAAGTCAATACCAACAACAGCAGCCTGGGGGTTGAGGTGAACTAAGTATTCTGTACCTACACCTGTACCGCAGCCAGCATCTAAAACGCGGATGTCTTGTTTTTGGGGTTTTTGATTTGTGCAGAAGTTATAAGCTGCTAACCAATTCCAGCGCCAGTTATAACCAGGGGGTGGTTCATCTAGCAAGGGTTCTGGCGGAAAAGGGTATGTGTTGTAGAGTTTGGCAACAGCAGCACTAACAGTTTGGGAATCTGACATGGTGAACAACATCGCAGCATTTCTGAGTTTATCGAAATGCTGGACGTTTTGAGCAAGGTTTTTCTAATGCAAAGGAACGCAAAGTTTTTAATCTCGTTGTTGATAATCTTCAGAAGATTTTGGATCTAATTCCCAACGGCGATCATCGCGTTGTTCTAAAATTTCGTTGGTACGGAGAAAGGCTTTGTCGTTCATTTCTAAGCCGACAGCTGCTTCTAACTCTTCAGTTACGTTTTGATCTGGAGTGGGAGAAGTACCACCAACAGCTTCATCGCCGACTGCATCTGCATCTTGCCAATAAGCATCGACATCACCACCGGTGAGTTCAGGGCTAGTTTCTGTATATTCATGTATTTCTTGTTGTAGCGATCGCCCACCAATATTGTAACCTGGCAAGTCTTTCACTCCAGTGCCGTAAGATTCTGTAATTTCCTGCGGCAAATTCTCAGGATTAATTTCGGGATGATTATTTTTTTTTGTCATGATATCTCCCTTTTCTACATTCTCACAATAACGTTTTTGTTGCCAAAATTTGTCTCACTCCAGATGTACAACTTTAGAAATAAAAAAATCTATTTCCTTAGAACGAAGTTAAGGTAGTTTTTACAGCATAACCTTGTAAGTGTAAATTCAAGGTCAAGCCACTTGTAGTTGAATCTGTTAGTTATGGGTTAAGAGTTATCAACCCACACAATAAAGTTACGCAATTCTTAACTCATAACTTTTTTTGTGAATAATTAAAAATTTATATTTTTTTGAAAATTACTGAGAATCCTAATATCTAAACAAGTATTTATGTTTATTTAGCGGAGGTAGAAAGTGGAATACCACGAGTTTATTACCCATGTACAAAGCCTAGCTCAATCTAATTCTCGTGAAGAGGCGGAACTTGCTGCCCGTGCAACTCTAGAAACTATTAAAGAACGTATTGCAGACAGTGAAATTCAAGATTTAGCTGCACAACTCCCACAAGAACTAAGTAGTTATTTAAGAGGGCAAGAGCCAGCAAGTAGTCAAGTTTTCAACTTACAAGAGTTTATTGAACGTGTAAGTGAAAAAGAAAAGATAGAACCAACAACTACGGCAATTCATGTTAGGGCTGTCTTTGCTGTGTTACAAAATGCCATTAATCCTGAAAAATTTTCTCAGTTTCAAGGGCATTTCACCCACGATTATGAAGAATTATTTGCTGCACCACCAACTAGCGGAGTACATGCCTAGTACCACAAGTCAAAAGTCAAAAGAAATACAGCATAATCGTTTCATGGATTTGAAATGGGTTGTTTATTTCCGCCACGCTGTACTAGTTTAGGAATTTCAATAAGAGTAAGTCGATTAGTTAAATTGTAAAAATAGGTAAAATTTATGGCACATCATAATAATCATTCTGGGAAAAGAAAAGTTGCAATTCTGATTGAAAATGATGTAGAAGATGTAGAGTTTACAGTTCCTTGCAATGGCATAAAACAAGCGGGAATGGAGGTAGTTGTCCTCGGTTCTCGGATGAACGAGAAATATAAAGGTAAACGCGGTAAACTTTCGATTCAGCCTGATGGGACGACAACAGAAGCGATCGCCTCAGAATTTGATGCAGTTATAATCCCTGGAGGTATGGCTCCTGATAAAATGCGCCGCAACCCCAACACAGTCCGCTTTGTACAAGAAGCCATGCAACAAGGAAAGTTAGTCGCTGCGGTTTGTCACGGGCCACAACTTCTGATTGAAGGCGATTTACTCAGAGATAAACGCGCCACTGGTTTTACCGCTATCCGCCGAGATATGCTCAACGCTGGTGCAAACTATCAAGATCAACCACTGGTAGTTGATGGCAATTTAATTACTTCCCGTGAACCGGGAGACTTGGCAATTTTCACCACAGCTATTCTCAGTCGCCTGGGTTACGGCGGTCAAGATGCTGCGCTTCCAGAAGAGACTGACACCAGCGCCGAATGGTGGAAAATTGCCGATGCTTGGGGTGGCTCAACTAAAGGCGATATCGCCAAAGGTTTGAATACTGCTTTGAGTGGAGAGCGTTATTCACTAGAAGCTCTAGAAAAGTATCTAGAAAAAGAATCGGATACTCAAGCGAAAACTATTTTTCAAGAGATGATCGCTAATAAACAGCGCCATATTGAAAAACTAGAAACCTACCTGAACAGATTAGGTGAAAAACCGTCTTTAGCAGCCAATATTGCTAATCAATATGCCAAGGTAAAAACTGCTCTGACTGGTAGTGATGACATCTATCAATTGCGTTGTGCTTTAGGTGATTTGCAAACAGGTATAGGCGACATTGGTAATTTGTGTGCAATGTTCACAGATCCAGCCGCAACGGCTATTTTTAAGGAAATTTACCGCGATTTGTTGAAATATGAGCAACGCTTGGTAGAACTTTTTCGGACGCGGGTAGCAGCTGGGGTTCAGTCTCCCAAGCCGACTACAGGTGCTGCTGTATCGATGTAACGAACCGCTGAGGCGCAGTGAACTAGCGCTGCGGGAGGGTTTCCCTCCGCAGGCGACTGGTGAACCCGAAGGGAGAACGCAGAGAAAGACAAGAGCGCCTCAGCGATGATTTTAGGGGAGAGAGAAAAGTGACTTCAACAGGCGATCGCTTAAGTAAAACTCCGGGAGAAGCTAATGAGATGGAACGCTGGGCTTCTCTTGTGGGTGGCGGGGCTATGGTTCTGACAGGTTTAAGACAAGGTTCTTTGCGGGGGGTGCTAACTGCACTGGCTGGCGGTGGTTTGATCTACCAAGGCTTAACGAAGCATAGCACCATTGGGCAAGCACAGGAAGTAATTGGGATGAATCAACCCATCAAAGTTGAAAAGACGGTAACGATTAATAAACCAGCAGATGAACTTTACCGTTTTTGGCACAACTTTGAGAATTTGCCCACATTTATGAAGCATCTCAAATTTGTCAAAGTCTACAACGAAAAACGTTCCCATTGGATTGCGAATGCTCCCTTGGGTAACAGTGTGGAATGGGATGCAGACATTCTAGAAGATAGAGAAAACGAGTTTATTTCTTGGGCTTCTGTAGAAGGTGCAGATATTGATAACTCTGGTTTTGTCCGTTTTAAAAAAGCCCCAGGCGATCGCGGTACAGAAGTAAAGGTCGTTTTAGAGTATAACCCCCCCGGTGGCGCATTGAGTGCTGCGATCGCTAAACTTTTTGGCGAAGCACCAGAACAGCAAATTGGTGATGATTTACGCCGCTTCAAAATGCTGATGGAAGCAGAAGAAATCGCCACTACAGAAGGCCAACCACAGGGTAAATAATGAATTGGCTGATAGCCGTTCAGACACATCTCGATTTGTACACTCAAAATCAACCAAACAAGGATATTTATGAAGCACATGATTGCCAATTTTCGCAAAATTATGGTTGTTTTCTTAGTAGGATTTATGTTCTTACTGGGACAGGCTTTTAGCTTTGTGAACGTAGCACAAGCTGATGTTGTAACTCCAGAAGGTAGATATTACAAAGGTACACCTGATCAGCAAACTGATATTAGAAACGACAATCAGATTAGAAATGCCCAAAACAAACTCAGAGACACCGCCGATAATGTACGTGAAAAGCTGAACTTAGATGAAGAAACTCCTCGTGCTACCAAAGAGTTTCGTGATTCTTTAAGAAACAAAGTTGAAAATAGATACGACCGAGCCAATGAATCTAGAGAAGGATATTATCAAAATCCTCCTAGTAAGCAATTAAGAGACAGAATGTAGAAAACTAAGTCCAAGTTTTTCAACGCTTAATTAACCAAATCTAGAATACATCGCGAGATTATTCTAGATTTCCCTAAATTAATATTAAGGACTAAATAATCATGAAAGCAGTTTGCTGGTACGGAGCAAACGATGTGCGGGTAGAAACAGTTCCTGATCCAAAAATTATCAACCCGCGTGATGCTATTATTAAAATTACTTCCACAGCTATTTGTGGTTCTGATTTGCATCTTTATAACGGCTACATTCCCACTATGCAAAAGGGCGATATCCTTGGGCATGAATTCATGGGAGAAGTTGTAGAATTGGGCAATGAAGTAAAGAATGTGAATATAGGCGATCGCGTCGTTGTCCCTTTCACTATCGCCTGTGGTAACTGTTTTTTTTGCCAGCAGGATTTATGGTCGCTTTGTGATAACTCAAACCCCAATGCTTGGATGGTAGAACTGCAAATGGGTCACTCACCATCTGGCTTATTTGGCTACTCTCACTTATTTGGTGGTTATGCTGGTGGCCAAGCCGAGTATGTACGAGTACCCTTTGCTGATGTTGGCTTGTTCAAAATTCCCAATCATCTCACAGATGAGCAAGTTCTATTTTTAACTGATATTTTCCCAACTGGTTACATGGCCGCAGAAAACTGCCATATCAAACCAGGTGATATTGTCGCTGTTTGGGGTTGCGGCCCAGTCGGACAATTTGCCATCAAAAGCGCTTATTTGCTAGGCGCTGAACGTGTAATTGCTATTGACCGCATTCCTGAACGCCTACATATGGCAAAAGAACAAGGCAAAGCCGAAGTTCTCAACTATGAAGAGATAGATGTCGGCGAAGCACTCAAAGAAATGACTGGTGGCCGTGGCCCTGATGCTTGTATTGATGCTGTCGGTATGGAAGCACACGGTACAGATGCAATGGCTTTGTATGACCAAGTCAAACAAGCAGTCCGTCTGGAAACAGACCGCCCAACGGCACTAAGACAAGTTATTGTGTCCTGTCGCAAAGGCGGTCATGTATCAATACCAGGAGTTTATGGTGGTTTTATTGACAAAGTACCGATGGGTGCGGCGATGAACAAAGGTTTGACCTTAAAAATGGGACAAACCCATGTTCATAGATATTTTAAACCCTTACTAAATCACATTGAAAATGGTGATCTCGACCCTTCATTTGTCATCACCCATACTCTACCTCTAGAACAAGCCCCTCACGGCTACGAAATTTTTAAACACAAAAAAGATAACTGTATCAAAGTTGTTCTCAAACCATAAAATGGTTAATTAAATATGACTGATACCAGCGTTAAAAAAATAGATTCCAGTCATTCTCCTAAAGGTAAACTTGGTCAGAAATATCTTGCTTCTGGTAAATCCATTTCTATGCGTCTTTGGGAAAATGAGCAACCAGGTGAAGATAAACAGCCCACAGCACGCGATTACGAAACTGTGGGTTATGTAATTAATGGTCGCGCAGAACTGCACATTGAAGGACAAATGATTTTGCTAGAACCGGGAAGTTCTTGGGTAGTCCCAAAAGGCTCACACCACAACTACAAAATCTTAGAACCGTTTACTGCGGTAGAGGCAACTAGCCCTCCTGCACAAGTTCATGGGCGCGATGAAAATTAACCTTTGAGCGAATAGTATTTCACCTAACTTCAATACCATTTTTTGTAAAGTGCATTCTGTTTTTACAAATGCACTTTATATTATTGAAAATATTTTTAGACTATGATAGCGTGTTATTTTCGAGCCTAATTTTGTATATAAAATAAGTATTTTGTTTAAAAATATAACTAGTTTATTTGTTTTTGTTTGTGTTCACCTTTGGGTTTAAATTATTCTTAATTCCATTAATTTTTTATCAAACTACAGGCTGATGTAGATATAAGATTTACTTAGTTTCCTAGTAAATAAAAGTAACAATAACTTAGGAGACTCAATGTTTTATCACACCAAGAAATTGCAGTATTTCAAACCACCAGAAAAACCTGATGCAGTCTACGCCATGAAAATTCAAGAACTGATTGGTGGGACTTTTGGAGAAATGACTGTGATGATGCAGTATCTGTTTCAGGGTTGGAACTGTCGCGGCCCTGCCAAGTACCGAGATATGCTGCTAGATGTGGGTACTGAAGAAATAGGTCACATTGAAATGCTGGCTACAATGATTGCCCATTTACTAGATAAAGCGCCTGTCAAAGTCAAAGAAGAAGGTGTAAAAGATGCGGTAGTAGGTGCGGTAATGGGCGGGACAAACCCGCGCGATGTCATTATGAACGCGGCGATGAATCCTCAGCACGCCATTGTTTCTGGTTTGGGTGCAATGCCAGCTGATAGCGTTGGCTATCCTTGGAATGGTCGTTTTATCGTTGCTAGTGGCAACCTTTTAGCTGATTTTCGCTCTAATCTCCATGCTGAAAGTCAAGGACGCTTGCAAGCAGTACGGTTGTATGAGATGTCAAATGACCCAGGGGTGAAAGATACCTTGAGTTTTATGATTGCTCGTGACACCATGCACCAAAATTTGTGGTTAGCAGCTATTGAAGATTTAGAATCATCTGGACTCGAAACCACTCCAGTACCTAGTTCCTTCCCTCTGGAATTGGAAAAACGCGAGTTTGCTTATCAGTTCTGGAATCACTCGGAAGGTACAGAAAGTTCTGAAGGTCGTTGGGCAAAAGGTGCTTCAATGGATGGCAAAGGAGAATTCCAATATGTTGGACATCCTCAACCCCTAAGTCCAAAACCAGAACCACCACAGCCAGACCCAATATTGCACGGTACGCTAAAATCTCCATCTGCACAGGGCAATGGTGCTAGTGGCGCTTCTGTGGTTGATGCGACAGTGATTAGAAGTTAGCAAAAATTTTTTAGTGGCGCGATCGCTCTTAACTCAGATCATGTCCAGCAAAATAACCATAATTCTTGTTTTACCTCTCCCTAACCTTCTCCTTGGCAAGGAGAGGGTTGGGGAGGGGTAATTTTATTGTGGGCTATTAAGCGGACTTCATATCAGGACTGCTTACGCTAAATGTTGCTGCACTTTAGCAACTAATTCATTTGTCCAATGTTGGGCTAGTTCTGCATCAGCAGCTTCAACCATGACTCTGATGACTGGTTCTGTACCAGAGGCGCGGACTAATATTCTACCAGCATCACCCATTGCGGATTCGGCTAGGGCGATCGCTTCTTGGATGGGTTGACAATCTTTCCAGCCCAAACGGCGATCGCGATCTACTACTCGCACGTTCTTTAATAGTTGGGGATAGGTCTGAAAGCTTTGGTCTACTAGTTCTCCTAGAGAAACACTCGCTTGTTTGACTAAGTTGGCTAAATGCAAGGCTGTCAATAACCCATCGCCAGTAAAGCCATAGTGTCTACAGAGAATATGACCAGATTGTTCGCCGCCTAGCATTCCCCCAGTCCGCTGCATTTCTGCTTGCACATATTGGTCACCTACGGCGGTACGAATTAATCTACCACCTTGTTGTTGCCATGCTCTCTCAAATCCTAAGTTGGCCATGACGGTGGAAACTATCAAGTTATCTGGTAGTTGTTGCTGTTGTTGCAGATGGCGACCCCACAAATAAAGGATATAGTCGCCATTTACTTGTCTTCCGGTATTATCTACAGCTAATACGCGATCGGCATCACCATCAAAGGCAAAGCCCAAATCGGCATGATGTTCTTTAACTGCGGCTTGCAACATTTCCATGTGGGTAGAACCGCACTCAACGTTAATGCGATCGCCATCGGCGGCGTTATGTAAGCAGATGATCTCTGCGCCCATTTCCATAAATACTTGTGGTGCTAACCCAACTGCTGCACCCCAAGCTAAATCTAAAACAATTTTCATTCCTTGGAGATTTCCACCATTCTGCAAGGGACGTTTCAATGCTTGGCTGTAATCTTCGATTAACTGCGGACGTGAATAATGTCTACCGCAATTACTCATACCACCCGCAACTGCTAACTTACCACGCAATCCCGCTTCAATTTCCGCCTGTAATGCTTGTGGTAACTTTGCACCATCAGCACCAAACACTTTTATCCCGTTGTCTTCTGGTGGGTTGTGACTGGCAGAAATCATCACGCCACCGATCGCTTCACTCATGCTGGTAAGATAAGCAACGCAGGGAGTAGGACATAACCCTAAATACCAAACTTCGATTCCGGCAGCTGTTAACCCCGCACTCAACGCCATTGCTAACATATCACTGGAGTTGCGAGAATCTTGCCCCAGAATTATTGGTCTTGCTTCACCTGCATGGTTACGTAAAACTACACCTGTCCAAAAACCTATCTGCAAAGCTAAGGGCGCATTCAGTAATTCTCCGACTTTCCCCCGAATTCCATCTGTACCGAACAAAGGAGTTGTTGGTAGTGATATCAAGCTAAATGCTAAATTCTCTTCTAGGCCTTTTTCACAACTATTAGATTCAGTGAGAGAAATACCTCGAATGTTGCCTTGAGTTCGAGTTATTGATGAAACCATAATCTTAAAAACCCCACACCGTAACACTGGAAAATATTAATGTACTCTCTATTCAACAAATTCAAGTGAGTATTTGTTTATCTGTACTATATACTCGTTTTTCTTTTCAGGAATCTATTACCAATAGACTGAATTAAGTGAATATCTCTAAAATTTTTCTGACCTTTGTAAAGTTTTTATACAAAAAATCCTAGTGATCGCCATTTTGCCCTCAAGTTTTTGTCTCGGCTGTGAGGTAAATGACTATTTCTCTGGACTGAGTACCGCTTTACAAAAGTACAAACCGCCGTTGCTTAAAAATTTTTAATATAAATTCTCATCAAATAGTTCTAATGTAACTTTTTAATGACCTTTCTTAGCCGTTCGTAAATCGGAACTGCGGTATATCCCTTTAAAGGTGAGAAATTTTAGTATGAGCAGCAATTTAGCCAGCAAATTACGTGTCGGTACGAAAAAAGCCCACACGATGGCAGAAAATGTAGGTTTTGTCAAGTGTTTTTTAAAAGGAGTGGTAGAGAAGAGTTCCTACCGGAAGCTAGTGGCTAACTTTTACTTCGTCTACTCGGCAATGGAAGAGGAGATGGAAAAGCACCGCCAGCATCCAATTGTTTCCAAAATTAATTTTCCCCAACTGCACCGCAAGCATACTCTAGAGCAAGACCTAAGCTATTATTATGGTGCTAACTGGCGCGAGCAAATTCAATTATCGCCAGCAGGTGAAGCTTATGTGCAGCGCATCCGCGAAATCTCTGCAACAGAACCAGAATTATTGATTGCTCATTCCTACACCCGTTACTTAGGTGACTTGTCCGGGGGACAGATTCTCAAGAACATTGCTGTCACAGCGATGAATCTGAACGAAGGGCAAGGAACAGCCTTCTATGAATTTGATGAAATTTCTGATGAGAAGGCATTTAAAGCTAAGTATCGGCAAATTTTGGATGAGATGCCCATTGATGATGCTACAGGCGATCGCATCGTTGATGAAGCTAACGCCGCCTTCGGAACAAACATGAAACTGTTCCAAGAATTAGAAGGCAACTTAATCAAAGCCATCGGCATGATGTTGTACAACAGCTTAACTCGCCGTCGCGCCCGTGGCAGCACCGAACTAGCTACGGCTGAGTAAATTAAGAGCGCACTAAATTTTAATAGGGACAATGTTCCTGTGATTGCTTTTAATGATTAAAGTAACCAAAGGAAGATTGTCCCTAAATTTTGTCCATTTTAGAGTTCACTTTAAAGTAGAAGCTTGTCGTCCGCCCAGACGCGTTTCTTGTGCAGCAGGTAAAACATTGACAGAGATAGTCGCGTAAGACCCCTGTTGCTGACCAATAATCATCAAACGAATGAAATCACCCAAGCCTTCTACCAAACGGGCATTACGTAAAACACCACAATCTACTGGTACAAATCCAATCTCTTGGGCCAGTTGCATAACTATATTTCTAGCTGCTGCTTCATCCCCAGCCACAAAAACCGAAACGTGATAATCCTTGAGTGGTTCTGGTGCTAATTCAAATAGCTCCTGCGCCATTGTATTAAATGCTTTAACTACACGAGCATTGGGTACTGATTTTGCCAGCTTCTCAGCTAGAGATTCTGCGATCGCAGGATAAGCAAATTCCGCAGGTATCTCTTGGTTGTTACAATCAATGATGATTTTACCGCTCAGAACTTCCGTGTTAGATAGCAATTCCTGTGGCATCACAGCCCGTGCTGTCCACAAAATCACATCAGCAAACGCCGCTGCTTGATCATTTGTCCCTCCTTGGGTTCCAGATCCGGCAAATTCAGCCACAGCCTTGCCTTTGGCAGCATCACGAGAACCAAAATATACCTGATGTCCCTGTTGCGCCCAGAGAATACCTAAAGAACGTCCCATGTTACCACTGCCAATGATTCCGATGTTCATAACTTAAATACCTTCTGTTGCAGAACTAGACTAAGTACAGGATTGCATAAGTTCACAGCGAAAATTTGCACAAATACTCTGCGTACCTTTGCGTTTAAAGACTTTACAAATTCATGAAACATGGCTAAAAAAATTCCAGTCACCGTGATTACAGGCTTCTTAGGTAGTGGTAAAACCAGCCTGATTCGCCACCTGCTGCAAAACAACCAAGGTCGTCGCATCGCCGTTTTAGTCAACGAATTTGGCGAACTGGGGATTGATGGCGAACTGTTGAAATCTTGTCAAATATGCCCCGAAGATGAAGATGGCGGGAGTAATATCTTTGAATTAACCAATGGCTGTTTATGCTGCACTGTGCAGGAAGAGTTTTATCCCACAATGCAAGAGTTAATCAAACGCCGGGATAGTATCGATTGTATCGTAATTGAAACTTCGGGTTTGGCTTTACCTAAACCGCTAGTAAAAGCCTTTCGTTGGCAAGAAATTCGGAATGCTGCAACTGTAGACGCAGTGATTACCGTCGTAGATTGTGCAGCCGTCGCCGCCGGGACATTTGCTAGTGATTTAGAAGCGATCGCCACCCAACGCCAAGCAGATGATAGCCTAGAACATGAGACACCCTTGCAGGAGTTGTTTGAAGACCAACTCGCTTGTGCAGACTTGGTAGTGTTGAGTAAAACTGATTTAATAGATGCAGAAGCTAAAAAGCAAGTTGAAGAATTAGTTAGACAAGAATTACCCAGAGTGGTAAAAATGGTAGAGAGCGATCGCGGTCAACTCGACCCATCTGTATTATTAGGATTGCAAGCCGCAGTTGAAGATGATTTAGATAGCCGTCCCAGCCATCACGACAGCGAAGAAGACCACGACCACGACGACGAAATTACCTCAACGCACGTAATTTTAGACCGCGCCTTTGACCCAGAAAAACTCCAACAACAGTTGCAAAATCTCGTCAACCAGCAAGAAATTTATCGGATTAAAGGCTTTGTCGCCGTTCCAAATAAAGCTATGCGCTTAGTTATGCAAGGTGTAGGAAACCGCTTTGATAAATTTTATGATCGCCCTTGGCAAGCAACAGAAGCAAGACAAACTCGCTTAGTTTTTATCGGTCGTGATTTGAACTCAACAGAAATAGAATCCCAACTTGTAGCTTTGTAGGTTATTCTACTTTTGCTACTTATAGCAATAGACATCAAAATACTTTTAATTCTGTAACCTGTCACCTGTAACCTGTCACCTGTCACCTGTAACCTGTAACCTGTCACCTGTCACCTATCACCTGTCACCTATCACCTGTCACCTGTAACCTGTCACCTATCACCTATCACCTATCACCTAATCTACCTCTTCTTTTCATGACAATCTCTCAACTGTTTGACATTGCTAATCTATTCGTTTTGCCTTTTTGGGCATTAATAATTCTCCTCCCCAACTGGAAAATAACACGGCGAATAATGGAGTCATATATCCCATTTTTGCCCTTAGCTGGAGCATATTTGTATTTATTCATTACCAGCATTACACCAGAAAATGCCCAAGCTTTATCAAATCCTCAACTAGCTGATATTGCTCGGTTTTTCGCCGATGAAAAAGCTGCTGCAACAGGTTGGATTCACTTTTTAGTGATGGATTTATTTGTTGGAAGATGGATATATTGGGAAGGACAGAAAACTGGTATTTGGACAATTCATTCCCTAGTACTTTGTTTGTTTGCTGGGCCGATGGGAGTACTGTCTCACATCCTGACTGACTGGATTACTAAAGCAATTTTTCCCAAATCTCAAGCTAATGAAACAGTTAAATCACCAGAACAAACTGTGTCATCAACTGGTAGTTAATTAACGTGATTTCGACAGTTATAAAAAACTTTCCCGCAAAACACAGTGGCATAGAGGCTTTGAAACCCTGATTTTTCATTGAAAATGAGGGATATTTCTGCCCCTCTCCGCGTCGGAGAGGGGTTGGGGAGAGGTTCATTGAACTCACGTTTAATTAGAATTTAAATAATGAATGATTAGATAAATCTAATCACCCATTACATCAATCAAAGATTAAATTTGCTGTAATTGTGCATCAAGAAGCTTTAGCCTTACGATAATTGGCATCTAACCAACAGCGAGGTAAGCTTTCTCCAGAAGGAAAAACGAGAGCTTCTTTTTCAAAAGAATCAGTATCTTGTTCTTCCTGACCTTCTTGGTCTTGTCCGTGAACAATATTAATATTCGGGTCAATTAATTCCTGAATATCAATAATTTTCACTAAATCGCTGGTATTTTTGACTTGCAAAAACATATAATTAACCTCCAAAAATAGCTGTAAATTATCCACTTCAAAATTGAATATAAAAATGCTCACTTACCAGAATTTTCAAGTAATTTCTTAAAGCACATATATGCTTGTTCTGGTGTCAGTGGTTCTGATTCTTCTTCGTTAGGAATGTAGTATTGCCTGCTGTCGGCAAAATAACGCACAACAAAACTATGAATCAAACTTAACTGTAAAGCTCTTTTTCCTAGTTTATCTGCTGTTTCTGCCAGAGTATATTCATCGTGAAACTCATAGGCAGCCATAGTTCTCACCTCCTACAAATAGGGGTGCTAAAAGAGTAATTTATTAGACAATCGAAGTCCGAAAATTATATTTCGCGTTGATATTTCTCTAAAATATCGACCAGATTTACTTGACATTGTAGCGGTAGTAAATCAATTAGTGCCAGTTCCCTTCTACCGCCACCTATTTTTACTGGTATAGATTCTAACACTTTGATCACGCGGTCTTCGTTGACAGAATTAGAAGTAATTAAGGGATATAACTGTTCGGCAACAACAGTGTGCAATTTAGCATCAGATAGGTAAAGATGCCACTTTGCAATGTCAATGTAGACATTTTCGCCAATTTCAGATGCTAGAGCTTCTAGTAATTCTGCGGTATTAGTCTTAGCCATAAAAATCACCTTATATTAAGAAAGAGCGTTAGCTCTTAGCCTATATATTATTATTGCTCAATTAATCGAGCTAACTCTACTGCCACAGGTTACAAATGCCCTAGCATTAACTGTCCATCTTCAGGTGGATTTAGGCGGTGTAGATGAATAGTTGGCGATCGCAGCAATATAAACTAGATGCACCAATAATACTACTACCCAACTTGCCGTCAACAACGGCAACCACTGCCAATCAGTTGTTTTCAAGATATGGAAGAACCAGAGGCCAGAATTAATTGTTGCAGCCACAGCGACATGCACAGCAAAATTCATCCGGTCATCTAATTTGCGGAATTCAGGATCATTGCGATCGGGTTTGCGAGGCCAACGAGGAGGCATAAATATTTGTTACAGCTTTTAACACACCTGATTATTCTAAGGTTTTTCGGAGTGCAGTTGCTATTACCTTTGAAGAACGCCAACATACCGAACAATTGGCAGTAAGTAGAAAGGTGCAAATAAACGGAACTATGTAACGGAAAGTAAAGTAGCTTGAAAACCTCTTCCCTTCTGCCTCCTTCCCTCTGCCTCCTGCCTTGTTATAACGACAATTTTTAACACCGGCCTATTTATATTTGTGTAGTCTTAGTGTTTACCTAGACAACCTGTCATAAATTCTTTTCGTCTCAACCTCAGTTAGAGTTGCTGAAGGAATTTTTGTAAGCAGACTCTATAGTTTTTAACAACTCTGGAATGTCATAGGGTTTAGAAATAAAATGAGCAATCCCCAAAGATGAGGCTAATTCGTCTAGATAGCCATGTGCCGTGGCTAATACGACTGCTATATTTATAGCTTGTGCCTGGATTTGCTGATACACTTCAACTCCTGTGAGTTCCGGCATTCTATTATCTAAAATTAGTAAATCTGGTCGCTCTTTGATTACTATTTCTAAAGCTTCTTGACCATTCTTAGCTTCCTTTACCTCCCAACCTTCTTCTTCTAAGAGAAACATGAGCATAGCTCGGCTATCATCGTCATCGTCTGCAATCAGTACTTTGCGCTTTCCCGAATTTTTACTGTTCATCTTTAGTTCTTTTTATTGGTAGATAAAAAAACTGCGAGGTTGATGCTGATTGAGCGATGTTAAAGACTGAAATTACGATGAAACTGACTTGGGCCAACTCAGACTTGGGAATTTCCTTGACTACTACTTTTACTATTCCACCTTTGCCTACATTATCAAAAGCTTGAATAAAATAACGCAGCAACTGGCGTAAAAGGCTTCTGGGATCAGCAACTACTGTGATTGGTTCGTACCAGTCAGTAACTACTTCTACCTGACGAATGGCTGCTTCCGTCGAGAGAAGATCCAGTAAATCGGATATATTACCAGTTAGTGACACAGGTTGGAGTGTACCAATCTCAAAGGATGCTAAATTGCGCCAAATTTCGGCACGGCGACGAAATATTTGAATTGATTGTTCAGCCTGACGTAGCAATTGAATTGCATAGTCTAAACGGTTAACCGCTACCATCCGCGAAACGACTTCAAGTTTTAAGCGTGCCGCCTGATGTGCTTGGATAATATCTTGACGCAATTGTTCGAGTGGCTGATATTCGTTGGGGTTTGACTGTAATACACTACGAACATCTTTTTCTAAGTTGGCGATTAATAATTCTGCTTCAACTCCGTGAGACGCACACAGCAAAATCTCTTTCAGCCGTTGTCTAGCATCTGCACGTCGTAGGGAGATACTCAGTACTCCGATAATTTCTTGATTGTCATCGCGTAGAGGAATTCCTTGGCATGTAAATGGATGAAACCCATCAATGAAATGCTCTGCACTAACAATTTCTACATAATCTGCTTCTGCTAATGGTGTCCCGATACCATTCGCACCAGCTACAGCTTCAGATAGCAAAGAACCAGGCCCAGGAAAAGGTTCTGGCCCTTGTACAGTTTGTTTGTCACCCGCTACATCCAGCACGATCGCTTGGCTGTCGCCTAACATGACTGCATGACGATCTGTGCCAGCTGCCTGTGAGAGCATACGAATATAAGGAGTAGCCACTTTAATCAAAGTCTGCTTTTTTTCTATCAAACGCTCTGTATCTAAACTTGATAGTTTTTCAGCTTGCAGATCCAGAGGATTAGCTCCTTGCAGGTGCGATCGCTCCCAAGCACGATAGATAGTTGAGCGCAACATCTGAGCCGGAATTGCACCAGTAGATTTGTATACGCGTCGTGCTTCTAATACATCAATTTCTTGAGGGGACATAGCTTTAACATTCCTTAGCTGTAGAAATGTTCCGATCAGATTTAGCCATATTAATCAGACAGGAATTCTAATAATAAAGAACTATCTCAATAAATATAAGTTTTGCCTAAATGTATCTATTACTACATAATTCATAGCAAATTTTAAAACTATCGAAGATCAAAAATAGTGCATCAATCGATTGAGTGAGCTTTAAATTTATATGTGTTAAAAATGATTCACCTATTTGATAGAGGGAGCCAATATGTCCACTTGTGAATATGGAAATGTCCTTAAGAGGTAGGTGGCAAAAATGGCTAAAGCAAACCCAGTTGAAATTCAAAAACATTTAAAAGGCATGGACTATCCTGCCAATAAACAAGAATTAGTTCAACATGCTCAAAAGCAGGGAGCCGATCGCAAGGTTCTATCTCTGTTAGAGCAATTGCCTAATGATGAAGAATTTGACAGCCCAACTGATGTCAACAAAGCTATAGGTGAGATTGAGTAGGCTATAGTTCTGATGCAGTGTAATCTCCAGATTTCCCACCAGTTTTACTAATTAAGTGAATTGATTCAATTTGAATCGACTTTTCTAAGGCTTTCGCCATATCGTATAAAGTCAATGCTGCTACAGAAACGGCAGTTAAAGCTTCCATTTCTACGCCAGTTTCAGCTTTGGTTTTGACGGTAGCTTGAATTTGATAACCAGGTAATTGGGAATCGGGGGTAATTTCTACGGTAACTTTTTGTAATGGTAATGGATGACACAGAGGAATTAAATTAGCTGTCTGTTTGGCTGCCATAATCCCTGCTATCCGAGCCGTTGCTAACACATCACCTTTAGGAGTATTGCCGTCCTGAATGGCAATCAAAGTTTCTGGTAGCATCCGCACTCTAGCAACAGCAACTGCTTGGCGGATTGTGGGTGCTTTACCAGAAACATCTACCATCTGTGCTTGTCCTTGAGCATCCAGATGAGTTAAGTCAACAGAAAAATTTTTGGGAGAATTCTCTTGCATGATTCGAGAATAAAGTGCTAAGATGTTTTTCTGGCAGGGGCGTGTAGCTCAGTGGACTAGAGCACGTGGCTACGGACCACGGTGTCGGGGGTTCGAATCCCTCCTCGCCCGTTTAATAAAGTAAAAAGGCAAAAGGCAAAAAAACTATATTCCATTGCCTTTTGCTTTTTCAATTTATAATCTATGCCATCTGAGAGATAAGTGTATCCAAATAATAGTGGAATAATATCAATACTAAATATTGATGTTTTCAATCGTGTATTAAATGTAAATTACTCTTTCCCAGGGTTCAAAATATTATTGTGTAATTAAATCTAAAGTTGTGGTATGATTTACCGTGTTTAGCTAAGTTTAAAATCTTCTTATTTAAAAACAGGGTTTAAACCTATGCAGGGCAAACCAAATACTCCAAATCCTCAAAAACCCTGCCGACCAAATTTATCAATTAATCAAACAGCAGATGTCAACCAATCTTGACATTGCAATCTGATTTATTTATACGAGTATTTTTGAAATCATATAGTTAATATTTCAAGAGGCAGAGTTATGAAACAGTTTCTTTTCATCACGGATCTAGACTATACACTGATAGGTGATGATGATGCAATGGCACAACTAAATCAGCAGCTAGAATTGCATCGTCAGCAATATGGCACTAAAATCGTTTATTCAACTGGTCGCTCACCTTTTCTTTTTCAAAAACTTGCCAAAGAAAAAACACTATTAGATGCAGATATACTGGTTTGTTCTGTAGGTACAGAAATTTATATCAATGGTAGTCAAGACCCGGATTCTACATGGTCTGATAAACTTTCTCAAGCTTGGGATAGAGATTTAGTAAAAAAAATATCGGCAAATTTTCCTGACTTGAAACCTCAACCCGCAAGTGAACAAAGAGATTTTAAAGTAAGCTATCTTCTTAAAGAAGAAATTGCTGGAAAAGTCGTACCAGAGTTAGAACGTGCTTTGTTAGAACAGGAATTAGATATTCAAGTTATTTATAGCGGTGGTAAAGATTTAGATATTTTGCCACGTAACGCAAATAAAGGTATGGCAATGACCTTTGTACGGCAATATTTAGAAATAGATGTAGCAAAAACCGTTGCTTGTGGAGACTCTGGTAATGATATTGCCTTGTTTGCCAATAGGGAGGAAAAAGGTATTATTGTCGGTAATGCAAGACAAGAATTGCTAGATTGGCACAAGGCTAACCCAAACCCAAATCGTTATTTAGCAACAGCCAAGTTTGCCAATGGAATTGGAGAAGGATTGCAATATTTTGGATTTTTAGAATAATTAACTAAATCGTTGAGTTAACTTTCAATATTTTCAGGACTTATGTACAAAGATTGTCGGTGGAGACTGGGTGTAGGGGTGAAAAGGTATGGAATGTAAAGGTTTTGTATACATACACCCCCATATCTTTACAACCTTGCCATTTATTTTTCGTTTTCATGCTTAAGTCCTAATTTTAAAGCTCCTAGTTCCTCTAAAGCTGAGATTTGGGCTGAGTCCAAACCATCAAGACCATAAATATTCATCCCTTGATATGGTTTGCCAAGTTCTATAGTATGGATACTAATATTAAGTTTTCCTCCTACCTCCCAAAACTTGATAGTCTGGTCTTGGCTACAGCTAATCAGTTGTTTGCCATCAGGAGTAAATACTATAGACTCTACAGCGCGTTTATGTCCTTTGAATGTTTTTATAAGTTTTACATTATTGGGATCATCGATATCCCATAGTTGAATAATGTGATTATGCCCAGCACTAGCTACAATTAGTTTTTTTGGTTGTTTTTTTGGATGAAATGCGACAGATAGTATTTTTTGATATCCATCCCAAGTCCGAATAAGTTTTCGACTCTTAACATCCCACAATTTTAGTTTTTTATCAAAACCTCCGCTAACCAACAGATTGCTATCTGGGCTAAAAGCAATGCTATGAACTTGATCTTTATGAGAATCTGTATGATTTCCTAGCAAGTAATGATTTCCTAGCGAGTACGGTTGATGATGGGTTTCTACTTCTATTAGATAAATATTTTGATCACGGCTACTACTAACTAGGTAATTACCATCTGGACTAAAAGCTACAGATAATACTCGGTCATTATGTTCAGTAAACCCCGGTAATATTTGAGGCCTGTTTAAATCTGTTATGTCCCATAAAATAATTCTATTATCATTTCCTGCACTAATCAGATTATATCCATCAGGATGAAACACAACACCTCGAACACGTTTATCATGTCCCTTGACTTCAGAATTTCCTACCAATTCACGGATGGGTTGCCATTTCCCCTCTTGTAACCCCCACAAATAAATTTTATTATCTTCACAACCACTCGCTAAAATATCAGCATTGGGGCTAAATGCTACTGACCAAACCCAATTAGTATGCTCGGTAAGCGTTTGAAGTGGAATATGTGTGCGTTCATGATAATTCCAAAGATGGATTTTATTGTCTTCACCTCCACAAGCAAAGGTTTTACCATCTCTACTAAGTGCTACTGACCAGATACGATTAGCATATCCTTTTAGCTTCTCCTCACCTCTCCATATTTCGTTTTCTTTCTGCCAAAAGTTGACGGTACATCCATCTCCACCGCTTACTAAAAGTTGAGAATTACTAGGCTGGGGTGAAAACACTAAACTTCTGATTGAATACTTATGACCTTCTAGTGGTTGTCCTATCCATTCTCTGTTAGAGAAACTCCACAGCCTAATTTTGTGTTCACTCTGTCCGTTTGCATTATTATCTATACATCCAACAGCAAGAATATTCCCATCTTGACTAAATGCTATTGTCCGTACTTGACTAATTTCTGTTTCAAATTTGATGTCTTCAGGGTGGAGAGGATGTTTAGTTAAATCCAACATTTTTAATTTGCCATCTTCTCCACCACTAACTAAAATTCGCCTCTCTTCCTCTTTCTTTCCATAAAATGCAATACATCGTACTACTCCTTGATGTACCTTTTGACTGAAATCTTGCCTGTGGTTTGCTTGTTCTATATACCCAAGGCGGATATATCCATCCTGGCTACCACTAGCAATACAATCATTATTAATAAAGACCATACAAGATACGTCACTAGTATCTAAAGTGCCTTTTGGATGATAATCATTATTAATTTTTAAAAAATGTATCGCATTATTTCCATCTCCTCCATTTGCTAAAGTATACCCATCCGGGCTAAATACTACAGATAATATACGTGTTGTTACATCTAGTGAATCAATAAGACTCAGCTTCATCTTATTATCTGTGGAGGTGATTTTGTACAATTTCACACTGCCATCTTCTGCTCCCCAAGCTAACATTCGCTCATGTTGTTTATTTTTTCCAAAAGCAACTGACCAAATCGGACTGTTTCTTTCGTTATGAAAAATACATAGTTCTAAAGTCTTGGCATTATGAACTCGAATTGAACCATGAGCATCACCTGTAGCAAAATAATCACCATCAGCATCAAAAGCAATGGAATGAATGCAACCTAATGGTTGAGAAAATATAGAGTTTTTCAGATTAGATTTAGTAAAATCTACTCCTGTTAAAGTAGCCTTTGTTAAATCAGCATTCCAAATAGATATGTTTGATAAGTTAGAATAGCTAAAATCTGTTTTAAGATCAAATTGCAACAACAAATTTAGCAGATTTCCTGCTGCATAATTGTCTGATAGTTGTGGTAGATTTGGAGTATTCTGCCAAGTATGAATTATGTTATAAATATATTCACCAAGCATTGAATTATCGTCTTGAGCTTGAGGAATTGTTGATAGTTTTTCTTGCAGCAATTTATGTACATCTTTTCGTGTTAATATTTTTAGAATTGAATATTTTTTTAATATGTCTAATTTCTTTGTACTAATTTCTTCAACAATAATTTTAACGATTATTTCTTGAAAAAAATTATTGAAATTATTGGCTAAAATAAATCTTGTTCTAGAGTCATATTCTTGTTTTATGATTAATTCTTGCTCTACTAATTTTTCTACATTATTTTTACTCTCCTCAGATAGGTTGTCATCATACTCAAGTCCCTCAAGCCCAATTTGATAGACTAGCTGTTTTTGTTCTTTATTCAATTTCTCGAAGCATTCTAATAAATTATCATAGATAATTTTGCAACTCCGAGCTTGAAATTCCTCTTCTTTTTCATCACATACATTTTCACCACATACAGTTGTTCTTTTTTTACCAAATACAGTTTTTTCATCATCAAATTTGTCTTGTAGCTCCCTTGAAAGAGAGTTGAATGTTTCTACATCAACAATAAAGCATTTTCCAGGTTCTGCCTTTGCTTCTAACCGATAAGCAGTGATGATATCGTAGCCTGTAAAGTTCTCTCCATCATAGTTCATAACAAATTTGCCAGTTGCAGCACCGATGCGGAACAATCTTTTTGCAAATTTTTTGTTTGTGCTAACGTTATATAATTTAGTTTTTCTATGAACAGTTTCGGCAAATTTATAAGCATCATTAGCATGATCGAAGAAAATAACACGATTATCTCCTTTTTTGTCTTGAACAATATATTTACTATTATCTATTTCTTTTAAACTATCATCAATAAAACGCTGAATATTCTTGTTGAGGTATGGCACAGCATCTACATCATAGTCTTGTTGCATACTCTTTACAATATCACTGTATCCAGCAAGATCAATTTCAACCACAGTTTTTGTCACAATCTCTTGCATAGTTTATTAGTAAATTTTTGGTAGGTTTGGGATTAGAGAATTTTGCTAAAATTTTATTTATAATGTTTTATAAATTACTAAGCTAATTAACGTTGAACAAGGAATTACTAAAATAGAGATAATTAAAATATAAACTGCATACGTAAATATTCTAAATTTTAAAAACGTAATTCTAGCATTAATCGTAATTTGGCTGGCTATATCTTTGTATTCTTTTTTAAAAGGTTTCATATTGTTATCAAAATAATACTTATTTAATGCTTTAAGTAATCCTTGCGAATTGTATTTTTGTAAATCGCCAAAGAAATACAGGTTATCTGTATCTCTGATTGCAGATGTAGAATTTTTCATAGACATTGTTTGTAACGATAGCAGTCGCTCTAAGTTCGTTTTAGGAATAAATGATAGAGAACAGATTAGGGCTGAAACGCACAGCAGAGATGTTGTTAATAACAATCCAATACGCAAAGAGCTTGGGAGCTTTTCTACTGTAGCTAAAATGGTGATAGTTGCAGTAATTCCAGCACCAGAGAAAGCTAGTAAAACAGCATTTTTTGCTTCTGCAAATCTCAGCCATTCATTGACATTCTGAAAAATAATTAGTAGTTTACTGGTCACTTCATCCATAAAATATTTGCTTGTCTAATTTACTTATCATATTTATGGGGTTATGTTTTTATGTCTATCTTTAAAATGACCTACAGATGATTTATATATAGCAATTTCATTTGATTTACAAATTCATTATTTAAGAGAAGAAACAAGGCAAATAGGTGTTTGTATATCTTATGCAGATTACTATAAACATGAAAAACCTTGCCGAGGTGTAAAAAAACACCTCTACAGATTCCAAAGGCTAACCAATAACCTTAACTGAACTGTATTTATTGATATTTAAGAAACACATAATGAATAGCATTATAAACTAAAAATTCAAAAATAATGTTTAAATCAACAAGAGCAATAGTAATAAATTTGTAAGATTCAAGTAATTATTAACAAATATAAAAAACTGTTAATTTTGCAGAAACATTTGTTATTTGTATTGTAGAAAAGTTGCCGAAAATTCACAAATCTCAAATAATAGAAGAAACAAGATACTAGAAACTGAAAATAATCTCTAATATTTTACAGATTTGTAATGAGCTAAAGTCTTATCTCACTACAAATCAAATCTTTTCAACGCTGAAACATTTAACTCACGTCAACATTATTCAACGAAAAGGCATCTTCACCGCGACCCAGAGCAAAACGCAGAGAACTAGGTAAATTTTTGTTAGATAGGGTGAGAAAAATTAGCAGTCCTAAGAAAGTTAAGGCTGTACTATAGCCAAACATATTGCGATAGCCAACTATTTCTGCAACATATCCTAATACAGGAGCAGCGATCGCAATCCCTAAATCAAATCCGGCCATACAAATAGCAAAAATTTGCCCACGTTCTTGAGGTAGTGAACGATCTGCCATCATCGTAGTCACCATTGAAATCACTGTCCCACCACCGCAGCCTTGTGCAATGGCAGATAACAAAAAAGCATTGGTACTGTTAGCTTGCCATAGTAATAGGCAGGCTAAGGTATAGGCTGTAATCCCAAAAGTAATAAACAAACCCCGTCCAAAGCGATCGCTGGCTCGACCAGCAAACACCCTGATAGTAAAACTGGATAGAGCTGCAACTGTGAAAAACCAGCCACCATTAAAACTTACCTCAGTAGATTTAATAAATAAGGATATAAAAACATGTACAGCACCGACGGATGTACCTACCAGCAGCATGACAATAGCTGGAATTCTCACCCGTGGACTTACAAGAATTTGCCAAAAATTACTGTTTTGGTGTTCTGATGACCGTGCTGTAATTAATGGTGGATTGATGACTTGTAACGCACACAATAGACCAGTAAAAGCGACTGCTGCACATAATAAAAAGAAGTGTGAGTAACCAGAAGCCTCCTGTAAATAACTTCCCACGGCTGGCCCAATAGCTAAACCAATGGGAGCAGTCAGACTCATATAGCTAATAATTTCACCACGAATAGCAACAGGAGCTAAATCAGCTACCAAAGCACTGTAGCCAGTAGTAAAAGCCGCAATGCTAATCCCGTGAAAAATCCGCAGCCAGAATAATAATGGGATAGATGTCAAAGTCAAATAGCCAAAAGGAGCGATCGCTGCTACAGTTGTGCCAATTATTAATACGAGTTTACGACCGTGGCGATCGGCTAATCGTCCTAACATGGGACGAAACAGCAACAACCCAATGGCGAAACCACCCATGACAATGCCAATTTCTTGATTACTACCCCCCACATCTTTGATGTATAGCGGTAGCGTTGGTAAAAAGGCAGCTGTACTAGTCCAGAATAATAAACCTGCCGTAAATAAAACTAGCAGGTTACGCCGAAGGTCGGCATCAAATGTATTAAAAGCTTTCAAGGCAGATGCAAAAAAACGCTAACTGTGTTGTTTTAGTATTGTTACGTTATTTAACATTTTTTGCCACTACTTTTTGAGAGTAGGTTGGGTAGAGGCGCACAAGAGATATTGACAGCAACACAATAAATTTATAGTGCTTGATAATTAGATTTTTCCATGCTTATATTTCCTCGTCTTAGCTTTCCATATTCTCAAAAATGGATAAAGTCGAGTCTCAAGGAGTCGGGGTTTTAGAAACTTCTGGAGCGCGAATTAGCAAATGTCCTTTATCACTTGTTTGAATAGCGATTACTGCTGGACGGTTATTAGGTGTGGCATTTGGTGGTAAAGTCGGAAACAAATAAATCCAGCCGCCACGTTCTAGAAGTAAGCGCCAAACTCTCGGCTGCTGGGGATTGCTGACATCAGTATCTTCTTTACCGCGTAGGTCTTCAAATAAACCTCTATCTCCAATTATTCTGTAGCCTTTCAATGGCGGATCAGCAAACGCATCATCAAGTTTGCGTCCGGCGACAAACTTTTCTTCTGGGGTAATTAGGGCAATTACGGGTAAGGTAGAATTTTGCCCAGCATCTCGTCGTGCATCGGTAACGCCTTGCCACTGCGCTAACCAAAAGATCACAATTAAAACCCAAGATACAATTACAATTTCATTGACTAGCGATCGCAAAAAATCTACTAAACGCAGCTGTTGAGAACTATAGTTAACCAAAGACTTGAGAAATCTAGCTGTTATTGACCGCTTATTTTGAGTCACACGAATGATGCGATTTGATAAATCTTGGAAGCGGTTAACAAAAAATTCGCTAGAGATTCTAATTAACCACAGTGTAACATTAATAGCGATCGCCGCCAACAAAAAAGCGATCGCAGTTTTGCATATTGCCCAACCATCCCCAAAAAATATTTGTATGGGAACTATGAGAAACGACTGTGCAGGTAAATCTAGGTTAGAAATTTCTAGTTGAAAAAAGTAGAAATATGCCCAACGGTAAATCCACCCTGCAAAGAAAAGAGCCGCACCTATTAAACCAATTACACTAGTAAACTTACCTAAAATATTTGGATCTGAGGTTGTGTTGGGGTTTGAAGTCACAGAAGCACTCCAAGGGATAATTAGACACACAAATCATCTGATCCCCCTAAATCCCCCTTAAAAAGGGGGACTTCAAGAGTCCGATTCCCCCCTTTTGAAGGGGCTAAGGGGGATCAAAACCTTAACGGAACTCTATTGAACCATAAACAACAAAAAACACCATAATTTCTTAAATAAAACAATTTATCTTCCGTTATTTTACGGAAATTTGCTAAATAATAAAGAAGTTAAACAAAGGATTAATACATAAATAACCGTGTTAAGACTATGACAACTGTTTTTAAGGTGATATTTGCCGGAGTATTGGGAACAGGAGCATTGCTGGCAGGAAATACAATATCTGCGATCGCCAAGGAAGTCAAGACAGGAAATTTGTTAGTAGCACAAGCACCAGTTAAATTACAGGCTATAGCATTGCCAATAGCCTTACCAGATTTTGCAGATATTTCTTTAAAAGGAGGAGAATCCCTCAGCGGTAGGGTAATTGAAGTAGACGCTCAAGGACAAACATTAACAATTCAGCGTAGTAGCAAAACCCGCTCCATTCCTTTAGGTAAAATTGAAAAAGTAAAGTTCAAAAATGCGTCTACTTACATAAGCCGCGTCCCTCCAATTATTCGGGGTGAACCCAAACGCCCTACAGGTAAACAAGTAACTTGGAATGGTGTCCCTGTAGATACTTTTAAAATCAAAAATCCAGCTAAAGGTGAAGCAGAAGTTACCTTGGCTCCCCCTGTAGTTTCCCGTGCAGAGTTGTTAGGTATTAAATCAGTAGCTAAAGATAGGCAATATGTAGTAGATCAACTCCAGTTTGATCCGCAAAAAAGAACAATGACTATTCAGGCAACACCTTATTAACACTATTGTAGGTTGGGTTGACGTAAGGAAACCCAACACCAATATCTATCTTGAGTTTCCCAGATCCATGTTGGGTTGCGCTGCGCTACCCTACGAAAACGCCTGCCGTAGGATGCCCTTAGGGCTGTAAGGCAAACACTCAACCTATGTCTAATACTATGACGATAAAATAAACGCATGGATATTGTTTATCGCCTACAAGGTGTTGAATTTGAGTGGGATAGCAATAAAGCCCGAAGCAACATCGAAAAACATGACATTACTTTTGAAGAAGCCGCAGAGGTTTTCTTTGATCCTTTCTATCAAACCGGCGATGCAAATCCTATCAATACTACTAGTAGCGAACAACGGGCTTTTATCATTGGGTATTCTCTTGAACAACGCTTGTTGCTTGTTGTCTATGTAGAACGTGGATTACGAAACCGGATCATTTCCGCTCGTCTAGCAACTCGTACAGAAAGAAAGCTTTATGAACAACCCTGAAGAAGAATTTACATTACAACTGCGTCCACGCTCACATGAAACAGTATCTTTAGAAATCCCTAAAGATACCTTAGAATCGCTCAAAAAAATAGCAGACAGTCGAGACATGTCTTGTGAGGCATTACTTAAATTTTATATTGGGCAAGGTTTACGCCAAGATGTAGCTAAGTTATTTTCTAACCGCGTGCTAGAGGCTACTGCTCAAGTTCTGGCACGACATATTCAATCAGAAGCAGAAATTTCAGAGATTTTACAAGAAATTAGCTCTCAAACTAATTGTTAGTGCGATCGCCTCATTCTTTTAATAGAACTTACGCAAAAATAACGTAACTCTACAAAAAAGAACAATGACAATTCAAGCAACACCTTATTAAATCAGTGAACAGTGAACAGTGAACAGTTATTAGTCCAGTAGGGTGCATTAGGCGACAGCCGTAACTCACCGAGATATTTGGTGATGCTTTACGCTGACGCTAACACATCCTAAATATCTATCTTGAGTTTCCCAGATCCATGTTGGGTTGCGCTGCGCTTTAGCCAACCTACGTTTAATACTTTAAAACCTTAAATTTTTTGTTCAAAATTAGGAGGATTTAAGCCCCTCTCCGATGCGGAGCTACGATGTACACACAAGTCTAAAAATCCTACTCTGCTTCGTTTTCATCTGGTAGGGTGCGTTATGGACGACAGTCCTAACGCACCGAAAATCTTCGATGGTGCGTTAGCCAGAGGCATAACACACCCTACAAAAAACAATTTTGGGGTGATTAGATAATTTGTGTGTACACGGTAGCCGATGCGGAGAGGGGTTGGGGAGAGGTTCATCAAACTCACGTTAGCTTGAGGTAGTAGTTAAAACCATGCTTTGACGCATTGCACGCTTACGATCGCTTTTTCGAGTACCTCCAGCCATTTGATACTCATGACTATTATTGCCAAACTTATAAGCAATTCCACGCAAAACATTTTCAGAATAATCTGCTAAATGTTCTTCATTTTCCACAATCTGGGTTAATAAAGCATCAATATTAGAGAGGGTGGTATTGTACGCCTCCAGTAATTGTCGCATCTTTTCAATTTTCTCAGTATAATCTGTGACTGTTAATCCTTCTCCTACATCTAGCGCAGGACTGATAGCTTTAATACTTGCTAGACGCATTTCGGCTTTGTCGAGAATACGTGAAGTGCGCTTTCTTCTTGACATAATTAATACTCATTTTTTGAATTTATCCTTACTCTATGGTGGACAATTGTATAAAAAGTTGCCATACGTAAAATTATTGATTTTTGTTAAATAACCAATGTTAAAGCGGAAACTGCTACAGATTGAGGGAAACACGGAAATGTTAAAGCGGAAGTTACTTCAAGGAAAGCAAAAGTTACTTCCGGGAAAGTAGAAGTTACTTCCGGGAAAGCGAAAGTTATTTCAAGGAAAACGGAAGTTACTTCCGGGAAAGCAAAAGTTACTTCAAGGAAAGCGGAAGTTACTTCAGAGAAAGCAAAACACTGAGGGAGATATGATTACCTTACCTAGCATTAAATTTGAGTTTGCGATGCCTGCGGCGGGCATAGCCATCGCCCTACTATAGAAGAATGTAGTGTTTGCAACAGTGCGATCGCTTGATTATTTGTAGAAGATCCCCCTAAATCCCCCTTAAAAAGGGGGACTTTAAGAGGATTATTAGCCCCCCTTTTTAATACCATTTCACGAAAAAGATGATACGGATTTAAATCCTGAAAGCCTTGCTGCATCTAAGCTTTTTAATTGCGAATTGCGAATTGCGAATTGTGAATTGATATAAGGGGGGTTGGGGGGGATCTCAAATCTTCCGCCACCAACAAGCAAACTTTAAAAACATCCTCTAAACTTCTCAATTTTCCCAAACCAAATCAAATTGCTATATGCAAAAAATTCTTACCAGTGTATTAGCTGCGTGTGTTTACTTAACTCCCCTAACAGTAACGCTCATAACTCAACCCAGTTGGGGAGAAACAAAAAAAAACCAAGCAGAAACAGCCACAAAACTACTAGAACAGGCGATACAAAAGGGACGACAACAAGAATATCAACAAGCCATACCCATATTCCAGCAAGTTTTGGTTATAGTACGAGAACAAAAAGACCAAAAACTTGAAGCACTTGTACTCAATGAGCTAGGGTTTTGCTACAACGCATTAGGAGAAAAGCAGAAAGCCCTGTCATCTTACAACCAAGCTCTGCTCCTATATCGTGCCGTGGGCGATCGCGCGGGGGAAGCCACTACTCTCAATAATATTGGTGCAGTCTACAACGCATTAGGAGAAAAGCAGCAGGCATTGTCATTTTACAACCAAGCTCTGCCCCTAATTCGTGCGGTGGGCGATCGCTCTAGGAAAGCCACTACTCTCAATAACATTGGTCTAGTCTACTCCGATTTAGGAGAAAAGCAGCAAGCCCTGTCATTTTTCAACCAAGCTCTGCCCCTATGGCGTGCAGTGGGCAATCGCGCGAGGGAAGCCGGAACTCTCAATAACATTGGCTCAGTCTACAACGCATTAGGAGAAAAGCAGAAAGCCCTGTCATCTTACAACCAAGCCCTTCCCCTATCTCGTGCGGTGGGCGATCGCTCTGGGGAAGCTGTTACTCTCCATAACATTGGTACAGTCTACTGGGCATTAGGAGAAAAGCAGCAAGCCCTGTCATTTTACAACCAAGCTCTGCCCCTGTATCGTGCCGTGGGCAATCGCTCTGGCATTGCTACTACTTTCAGTGGCATTGGTTTAGTCTACTCCGATTTAGGACAAAAACAGCAAGCATTGTCATTTTACAACCAAGCTCTGACCCTGTGGCGTGCGGTGGGTGATCGCTCCGGGGAAGCTACTACTCTCAATAACATTGGTGTAGTCTACTCAGATTTAGGAGAAAAGGAGAAAGCACTAAAATTTTACAACCAAGCTCTGCCCCTCAGACGTGCCGTGGGCGATCGCTTTGGGGAAGCTAATACTTTGGGTCATAGAGGTATATTGTTTCATAATACAAATCGACCCAGTAAAGCCATTACTGATTTAGAAAAATTTCTGCAAATCAACTTAGAAATACGCCGAAGTTTACAGCAAGAAAATCGCCAAAAGTTTTTACAGCAAAATGACTGGAGTGCTGCTTTAGTCAATGTCTTAATTGATCAAAAGAAATATGACCAAGCTTTTGCCTGGGTTAACCTGTTCAGCACTACTGATTTAGCTGACTACAATCGTTTAATTAATGCCAAAGTTGCTAACCCCCAAACCCAACAAGCTATTAATAATTGGAATTTAAAAAATCAACAACTAGAAGCTCAACGACAACAACTGCAAAATAACTTTTCCGCAGATGTCGCCCAAAAATTTCGCCAATTAGAAACACAAGTCTATCAGCAAGCCACAGAAATATCTCGCCAATTTCCCGAAGTTGCCGAACTCTTTGAAACCACACCTGCCGATATTGACCAGCTTAAATCATCCATTCCCGCCGATACAGTAGTAATTCAACCTGTCTTGTTGACCAATTTGGAAAGTATACCAAAGTCTTTAGCAATATTTATCTTAACTAAAAATAAAGTAACCGTTATTAAAACATTAATCAAACCTGATGAATTTGATCAACTGCTCACCCAATATCTAGAGCAAGTAGAAAATGACGGTGATCCTGACTACGCAGAAAATAGCGTTAAATTATATGATATTCTGATTCGACCTGTAGAAGCTGAAATCCAAAAATTGCAACCCAAGCAATTAAGCATCATCGCCACAGGCAAACTCCGCTATCTTCCTTTTGAAACCCTCCGCGACAGCAAAACTGAAAAATATTTAATCCAGAAATATCCCGTCAATTATCTCACTCGCATTTCCACAAGCTCTTTAGGTTCACTAAAAGAAACTACAAACCAATTACCAAAAGTCTTAGCATTTGGTAATCCCGTATCTCGTGATCCACAAAATTTACCAGGCGCAGAAATAGAAGTCAACGAAATCACAAAGAAATTATCAGGAAGTGAGGCTTATCTTGGTAATAAAGCCACTTTAGCAAATTTCAAAAATCAAGCCTTACGTTTTAATTTAGTCCATTTAGCAACTCACGGCTGCTTCCAAAATACCGACTGTAAAGAATTAAATTTAAAAAATAACTCATTGCTGTTTGCCGATACACAGTTTAACATTGCTGATGCGGCATTTTTAGGTTTAAAAGGTACACAATTATTAACCCTTAGTGCTTGTCAAACTGCCAAAAAAATTGATGATAAAGGCGTAGGCATTGCTGGTGTTGCCTATATATTTGAACGTGCTGGTGCTAAAGCAGTAATGGCGAGTTTGTGGGCGGTTGAAGACGAATCAACCCAAAAACTCATGGTTGATTTTTATGCAAATCTCCAGCAAGGCATGAGTAAAGGAGAAGCACTACAAAAAGCCAAGTTAAAGCAAATTGACCGTCATCCCTTTTATTGGTCGCCATTTGTCATCATTGGCGACGCACGGTGAATATAGTAGGAAACAGGTGACATGTGATAGTCCAATAGTGGACTGTCACAGCTAAGTTTCTTAACTACGAATTGCGTTAGCGTTCGCGCAGCGTCTCGTAGAGAGGAACGAGCGTCATTGCAAATTGGTATCAGCATTATTAAAACACTACATCTTCGTAAAGTTCTGCTATTGTTGCCTCAAAATTAATACTATTGAGTCGAAAATATTTTTCTTGGGATGTGTATGTTTGTAAAACCCACAAGCCATCATCATTACGTCGAAAACATTCAACTCGCTGGCGTTTGGTGTTAATTAAAACGTATTCTTTTAAGCTTTCTAGTGCTTGGTAATCAGCGAATTTATCACCCCTGTCAAAGGCTTCAGTCGAGTCAGATAAAACTTCAACAATTAAACAGGGAAATCTTTTATGTACGGGTGTTTCTTGATCTCTTGAATCGCAAGTCACCATAACATCAGGATAATAGTATCGATTCAAAGATTCAATTCGAGCTTTCATATCAGCAATGTAAACACGGCAGCCAGAACCACGCACATGACTCCGCAGAAGTGTGGCAAGGTTGAGAGCGATGGTAACATGAGGATCACTTGCTCCAGCCATTGCGTAAATGTAGCCGTTGATGTACTCATGTTTAATGGAGCTTGTTTCCTCCATTTGCAGATATTCGTCGGGTGTGAAATAGTTGGGTTGAGAGGAGGCTATCATAAGAAGTCAAAAGGCAAAAGGCAAAAAAAGAAAAACCTACAATTAATTTTAATGATGAATTACATCAAGTTCGGGTATTTTTGTTTTCAATTACTTCCCGTACTCGATAAATAGGTCGTCCTTGGGATTCATGGTAGGTACGCATCAGTAACTCTGCTAACAAACCAAAGCAAAACAACTGTACTCCAGTCACCAACAACAGAACTGCCAAAATCAACAACGGGCGATTACCAATCATCTCACCCATCGCCAACTTGACAAAGGTCAAATAAATTCCTATCCCTACGCCCACAGCCATCGAACTCAAACCCAGCAACCCAAAAACGTGCATCGGGCGGGTGAGGAACTTTTTCATAAACAAAATAGTTAACAAATCCATTAACACCCGAAAAGTCCGCGATATCCCATATTTACTGCGACCAAATTTGCGGGCGTGGTGACGCACAGGCATTTCTGTAATTCTTGCCCCTTCAATATAAGCCAGTGCCGGTAAAAATCGGTGTAATTCGCCGTAAAGATTCATATCTGCCACCAATTCTGCCCGATAGGCTTTCAGGGAACAACCATAGTCATGAATATACACGCTAGTTGTGCGCCGAATTAGCCAGTTGGCAATTTTAGAAGGAAGTAAACGATTAACCGCGCCATCTTGGCGTTTTTGTCGCCAACCGCTGACCAAATCGTAGCCATCATCCAACTTCGCTAATAACATTGGGATATCAGCGGGATCATTTTGCAGGTCAGCATCTAAAGTTACAATTGCCTTACCAACTGCATAGTTAAACCCAGCAGACATCGCTGCGGTTTGTCCGTAATTGCGCCGCAGAATCACCGCTTTTAAATCAGTGCGGATTTGTGCTTGTTGTTTGAGAAATTCCGCAGAACCATCAGTTGAACCATCATCCACACAGATGATTTCATAATTGATCTGATTATCAGATAAAGTAGATGCGATCGCCTCTAGTAAATGTGGCAAACTTTCCACCTCATCACGCACCGGTACAACCACCGACACATCTGGTACACTTGCCGAAATTGCCCCATTTTCCTGACCCATTCCTTCTGAAATCAACCCACTCCTCATAACCCTCTGCACCCTCTCTATCTCTGTGGTTCGTAACTCTTCACAACTCTGCCAGCACCTCGCAGTTGCTGATAATATGACCGACTCACCGCATCTCCCTGTTCCGAGAGAATGTCAATCCCAATCCCATTACGTCCTTGAGTTGCACCAGAACTGTGGATGTAAGCCCCATCACCCAAATAAAGCCCGACATGGGTAGCTTTTTCAGGTGTCCCAAAAAACACCAAATCCCCTGGCTGTAATTCTTCTAAGGTGATTGCTTGGACAAAAGCTTCTTGCTGATAAGCATCTCTTGGTAGCCAAATCCCCACCGATACAAACGCCGCCTGCATCAAACCAGAACAATCGTAATTCGGCCCCACTGTACCACCCCAAAGATACTCATTAGATTGCTCCATAGCTTTTTGGGTAAAAGCGATAACCTTAGGAAGCAGTTTTTTAATTTCAGTTTCCGCAAATGTTGCAGCTTGATAATGTACAGTAGCAGGTTGTAATAAACCCAAATCCAAAAACGACACCCAGCCTGGATAATCATCCTCACACAAATACACCTCAACTGCTGTATCTTGATGATTTGATGTTACCCGCAAATGTCGCCCAACAGCAGCCTGAGTTGCCAAGCGCGTACATGCAGGAGAATCATATAAGTTGAGTTCAGCGAGACATTGGTATTTATCTACGGTCAAATTTAGGATTTGGGATTCTGAATTAGAGAGCATTATTCAATGGTTTTTTTTAGAAAAGACGAACAACTAGAGAATTTGGGTAATGACATTTTAGAGGCAACCTGGGCAGCATTTCCGACATTAGCTCAAAATCAAATTGCTCTGACTTGGATTGTCTACGATCCGCCAGTACCCGTAAATACTGGTGGCGCTTTAACTCCAGATGCCTTTTGGAATCACCCAGTCCGTGGTTTCACGTATCGTGGTGTTGAACGGATTTATCCCGCGAGTGTGGTTAAGTTATTTTACTTGGTAGCAGTAAATGAATGGTTAGAAAAAGGCATGATCCAAACCTCTAAGGAATTGGAGCGAGCCTTGGGCGATATGATAATTGATTCTAGTAACGATGCCACAAGTTTAGTTGTAGATATTTTGACTGGTACTACTTCCGGGCCAGAGTTACCACCAGGGCCATTTGAAACTTGGAAGCAACAGCGTCATATTGTCAACCGTTACTACCAGTCTTTGGGTTGGGAAGAGATGGAGACGATAAATGTTTGTCAAAAAACTTGGTGTGATGGCCCTTATGGAAGGGAACGGGCATTTTATGGAGAGACGTTTGATAATCGCAATATGTTAACGACAAATGCGATCGCGCGTTTGCTACATAGTATCGTAGGTGGTGTAGCAGTTGCGAGTGGGCGATCGCAAGCAATGATGAATTTGCTCAAACGCAGTCTTAACCCTGATGATTTACCTAAAAATGTCGAAGAAGACCAAATCACAGGTTTTTTAGGCGGTGCTTTACCTCAACAAGCCCAAATTTGGTCAAAGGCTGGTTGGACAAGTCAAGTTCGTCATGATGCAGCATATATTGAGATACTTAATCAGCGTCCCTACTTATTAATTGTTTTTACTGAAGGTAAAGCCAACGCCAACAACCGCGATATCTTACCCTTTGTATCAAGACTAGTTGCGGAAGCCGTTAGCAATCTTTAAAGTTTTCATTACTCCCAATTGTGAATTCTCAATACCTACGTCCTTCTCAGGATGTAGGAAAGAATTTTCTGATGTTAAAGTCAAAATTCGCAATTTATTGCAGTAATATTCTGTTAGGAGTGAATGTGAATACTATTTTTCTTCATAAAGATGTTGTTTTTTTACCAGGTTTAGTTACTTTTGCTGTCTTGACCTCTGGTTTTTCCGCTATGGCTCAGACAGTAGACACAGCAAATACTCAGCAGTTAACTGAGTCTGCTGTCACCGCAGCGTCTCCCAATCAGTTAAATCCTGAAGTAGAGATGACAAAGCAAAATTTTTCTCCTTTACCATCAGCAGATTTAACTACATTCCAGCAATTGCCCAGTGCTTACCCATACCTCACACCTATGCCTGGAACAGTAGCGACCTCATCAGATGCACTTGTTCCTGAGTCTTTTGAATCTACTGCTCAACCATCGGATGTAAAAGTTGCCCAATCAGATATTATTGATGTCGGTAGACCTACCCGTGGTGGCAGAAGTTATATCGGTATTGGCGCTAATATTGGTTTAAGTGGCGGAGATTCATCTTTAGGAGATGGCAACTTTGCAGTTCTGAGTAAGGTGGGATTAACAAATACTTTCTCTGTCAGACCATCAGCTGTGTTTGGTAACAATGTTACAATTCTGGTTCCCGTTACCTACGACTTTTCTCTGCAACAAGACCCTTTTAGCGAGCCTTTAGCCATTGCTCCTTACGTAGGAGTTGGTGCAGCCATTACCACTGGCAATAATTCACAAGTGGCTTTCTTGGTATCTGGTGGTGTTGATGTACCCATCACCTCGCAATTTACAGCCACAGCTGCTGTAAATGCCGGATTTTTTGACCAAACTGATGTGGGTTTGTTGATAGGAATCGGTTACAATTTCACCGGCTTCTAATTACTTAATTTAAAAGCTAAAAGGCAAAAGAAAGAATTCTTTCTTTTGCCTTTTTAAGGATTACTTAGGCGTAACTTTGTCAATCACGCTAATTTTACCGTCATCTCCTACCGTCCAAACATCATAAACACCGAGGACATCACCGTTAGCATCAACATCCACGTTTCCACTAGCACCTTGGTAGTTAATCGGTTTACCTTCTCGGAGTAACTTTAACCCTTCACAGACATCACTAACATCTGTACCCGGGCCAGCCGCAACTTCACGAATTTTACTAGAGATGCCGACACCTGTGTTATCTTTAGCGGCTTGGGCTGCCAAAACTAGTAATGCAGCAGCATCCCAAGCTTGTGGCGCATATTCTCCCGGTGAACCACCTTTTTTCTCTTTCCACAATTGGTTAAAAGCTTCTAAGGCTTTGCCATCGGAACCAGGTACTGTACCTAGCGCTCCCGTTAAGATATATTTGCGATCGCTACCTTTACCTACTTGTTCTGGGAACGTGGGTGATTTCACGCCATCTGTCAGCAGAACTTGTACTCCTTTAGTTAAACCTTGTTGATAAGCAGCTTTCAGGAGTAGACTACCTGTTTCAGCGTAGAGTACCGCCACTACTACATCTGGCTTACCAGCAAAAGCAGCCGCTGCTTCAGTGTCAAAAGTTTGGGCTTTGGGGTCGTAACGGACAGGTTTGCTTTTATTAACTACAGTGCCACCTAATTTTTCAAAAGTTTCTACAAATGCTTTTTCAAAGCCAACACCATAATCGTTGTTAATGACAACTGTTGAAACTCGTTTAAAACCTTTTTTGTTAGCTAATTGAGCTAAGGCTAGTGCTTGATAAGTATCGGGGGGAGCAGTCCGCGCCCAAAACCCTTTAAAGTCACCTTTTTTTGCTTTATCTGTAAATACAGGACTAGTGCTACCAGGGGACACCAGCATAACTTTATTTGGTACAGCAACGGAAACCGCCGCGGTAGAAACACTACTAGCAAAAGAGCCAACTACACCAGCAACTTTATCTAATGTCGCCAGTTTGGTCATACCAGAAGCACCAACTTTAGGGTCGGTTTGGTCGTCTACTTCTACAAGTGTGACATTTTTGCCGTTGACTCCTCCACAAGCATTAACGGTATCAACAAGCAAAGGTACAGAGCCTACCATCTGCTGTCCGATGGAAGCTAAGTCACCGGTTGTGGGTAGTAGAGTCCCAATTTTTAATCCGTCAGAACTATTTGTTGAAGTAGTTGAGTTTGCTGTTGGGGATGCAGTACTTGTGGTGTTGGTGGTATTAGCGTTATCACAAGCTGCCATCAGAAAACCTGTGACAATGGTAGCGACACTCAAGGCTAGGGGAGCAATAATTCTCGGCATAATTTACTTTCACTCCTGTGATGTTCAGGAGCCTGAAAGTAAGATTCAAACTATGTTTCAGGTTAGCTCGATCTTAACAGACTCCAAATGATAAATAATAGCATCTACCACAAGGAGTAACAGTGTAGTTCTAAATTTAATATTTTTTATATAGTATCCAGGGCTGAGTTGGATTTACTCGTTGGAAAACGGAGAGGGAGGGATTCGAACCCTCGGTACGGAGTTGCCTGCCGTACAACAGATTAGCAATCTGCCGCTTTCGACCACTCAGCCACCTCTCCAGGGTCACGAATATCTATGGTAGCAGTTTTTTGGAAAAAGTCAAATATTTTTAGTCCATAGTCATTGGTCAAGAGGTATTGCTGTTGACTGTTGACTATGGACTAATTTTATAAGACTTGCGATCGCATCCATGCCACGGGTAAAGTTGATACCTTTTGCCATTGGGGGACGAAGGCGCGTTGATTGAACACATCATAATCGTTGCGCTCAATCACTTTTAAAATTTGACTGTAGTGCATTAGTGCTGCCCAAACAGGCCAGCGGGCATCAGAAGATAGGTAGGATATGCCTCTTTCTGCCTTGCGATAAAATTGTTCTGCCCTAGCAATTTGGAAGCGCATGAGAGAACGCCAGCGCTCATCTATTACACCCTTTAACAAGTCTTGCTCTGTGTAGTTAAATCTTGCCAAATCTTCCAAGGGAATATAAATTCGCCCCCGCAGTGCATCTTCGCCTACATCTCTGAGGATGTTAGTCAGTTGTTTAGCGATTCCTAAAGCAATTTCTTCTTGAGTGGGAGTATAAGGCTGTTGTTTACGGTTCCACGGAGCGGTATTTCTGGTGTTATCCAACCCCATAATTGCCGTTGACATCAAGCCTACAGTACCGGCGACACGATAACAGTAGAGGTATAACTCCTCAAAAGTTTCGTAACGACTGCGGTATAAGTCCATACGCTGTCCGGCAATCATATCCCGAAAAGGCTGAATGTCCATTGGAAAGCGTTGGACAGTATCTGCCAAAGCTACATCATAATTTTCTACTGGGTGTCCAGCAAAAACTGACTCTAGCTGCTGCTCCCATTGATCTAGAGTTTCTGATGTGGTAAGAGCAGATGCAGGGCCATCCACTAATTCATCTGTACGGCGACACCAAGCATAAATTGCCCAAACAGCAGGGCGTTTTTCTTTACTCAAAAGCAAAGTACTCAGGTAAAAAGTCGCGGAGTACTTGGCTATAAGTTGCCGACAAAGTTTGTATGACTCGTCTACAGAGACCAGCGTTTTCATGCACGGGGGGGAATCAGGCAGTTGCAGCATTCGTTGCAGGCGGTCGGGTTAGCGTTTGCAAGGTTGAGGCATTGGCCTCTGGCAGCGATTCACAAATCGCCTGCGCTGTTAGCTTACCAGAAAGTACGGCCCCTTCCATACTGCCAAGGTAGCGCTGCATGGTGTAACTTCCACTCAGAAAGAAGTTGGCTATGGGAGTTTTTTGGGGCGGACGGTACTGTTGACGACCTGGGGTCGCTTTGTAAACTGAACGCGGCGTTTTCACTACATGATATTTCAGCAATGTTGCTGGATTGTCTTTCCCAAAGTGGTCGGGGAAGAGTTTTTCCAACTCGGTCATAGTTGCAGCAACAATATCCTCGTCAGATTTGCTAATCCAATCTTTAGCTGGAGCCAGAACTAATTCGAGCATTGAGCGATCAGGGTTAGCATATTCACGACAAGTGTTACTCATATCAGCATAAACGCTGAGGAGGGGCGATCGCGAAAATAATAGTTGATCAATGTTGGTTAATTTTCGATCAAACCATAACTGTATGTTAATCACTGGCACGCCTTCTAAACCTTCTAGCTTTTGGAAAAACTCCATTTGCTTCCAAGGTTCTGGCAACATGACTTTCAATGGGTCAACTGACATAGCTGATACGTAAAAGTCTGCTGTCACAACTTCATCTGGTTCGCCATTTAACCCGCGCAGCAAAAATCCTTTGACTGTACCATCAAAGTTGAGCAAAATCTCTTTTAAAGGTGCGTTCAGCCTGACTTCTCCACCACGTTCGGTAATGTAATCAACGATAGGTTGACAGAGCCGTTCTGTAGGTGAACCGTCCAAAAAGGCGATTTTGGAGCCGTATCGTTCTTGCAGAAAACGATTTAGAGCAGTTAATAAAATTGTGGATGAAACTTCATCGGGGTTGATAAAGGTTAAGGCTTTAGAAGCAGCAATAAACACGTCGCTTGCTACTCGCTCCCCAACACCTTGTCTTTTCAGCCATTCCAAAAAGCTGTACTTGTCCATCTCTTCGACATACTTTTGACCGCGAATTATAGCTGGAAGCAGGCCAATAGCGAACCGAATCTTCTGCTCCCAAGTCAGCATATCGTTGTTGCGGAGAATTGAAGCAATGATGTTAAACGGAGATGGAATATCAGGAACATCAAAACGTGAGAGTGTTCCGGGTTTTTCTGGTTGATTAAAAATTAGTGTATGCTCTTTCCATTGGAGGCGGTCTTCAATGCCTAACTCCTTGAGTAATTGCAGCATATTGGGGTATGCCCCAAAGAAGGCGTGTAACCCGGTTTCGTACCAGTCGCCGTCAGAGTCTTTCCACGCCGCTACAAGGCCACCCAGTACGTCCCGACGCTCTAAGACAATGGGAGTGTAACCTGCATCCGTGAGATATTTCGCGCAGGAAAGTCCTGCTAGACCAGCGCCAGCGATCGCTACTCGCATTTAAACCTACTATTGTTCAATACTTTTTCATCATTTTTCCGTTCTCATTATACGTTGCAATCCGTTACATTTGGCAGTAATTGTGCGATCGCTGGTCTAAAAACTTTCGTAACACGGAATTTTCTTAGTTGATAGGTGTAGGTTTTTTACACTTTGTCCCTAATTTTAGGTTGTAGAGGTATAAGGGTATGTAGGAGGAAAAAGATATATTTTTTAAGTATTGATACTCATTATTAAATATCTAAAGGTAACAAAATATGCTAACATCACAGGAACTAGAGTTATTCGGAAATTACTTGATTCTCGGTATTTCCGGCACAACATTGAGCGATGATGATAAACGAGCGCTCAGTGAATTAAAACCAGTTGGGGTAATATTTTTTGGTAAAAATTTTGTGGATGGCGTTCCCTATCAGGATTGGTTAGCCAGCTTCAAAGAACTGATAGATCAAATTCGACAATATGCTGAACGCGATTCGATGTTCATGACTTTAGATCATGAAGGCGGACGTGTGGTGCGTACACCTTTACCAATTACCAGATTTCCCTATGCTTCGGTGTTGCGATCGCATACCCGTGAAGTAGCAAAAGCAACAGCTACAGAACTAAAATCACTAGGAATTAATGTATCTTGGTCTCCTGTCGCTGATATTTATTCTAATCCCCACAACCCCGTAATTGGAGCGCGTGCCTTCGGCAATACACCAGAAACGGCTGTTGATGGTGCGCTTGAATATTACCTGGGGCTTCGGGAATCTGGTATTTTGGGATGTGCCAAGCATTTTCCTGGACATGGGGATACAAGTACAGATTCTCACGTTGAATTACCAGTGCTGAATCTAACTCTACAAGACTTACGCAATCGAGAACTGATACCTTTCAAAGCCTTGATTGATGCTCAAGTACCTTTGATTATGACAACTCACATCCTGTTTCCCAAAATCGACCCAGATGTACCAGCAACCATCTCACAAATTATTCTTAAAAATATCCTTCGAGAAGAACTAGGGTTTGAGGGTGTAGTTGTATCCGATGACTTGGATATGAAAGCAATCTCAGATATGTTTACCCAAAGCGGTACTGTGGCCCGCGCCTTTCATGCTGGATGTGACTTGTTCATCCTTTCGCGGAATATCAATTCATCGTCTCTGGAACGTACTTATTATATGGCGGCTGATTTTGCTGATTCTTTAAGCAAGGGTAGCCTGAAGGAAGCGGTAATCACAGTAGCTAGAGAGAGAATTGAAAAACTTTTAGCACAAACACCGCAATATCTTGTCCATACTTTAGATAAAGATACTTTACTACAACATGCAGAATTGGCGATCGCTTGTACTTTTTAGTAGAAAAAGCCGCAGTTTATCCATAAAAAAGAATTAATTCATTTGTGGTGTGCATCATGACTTTAAACTAGGTTGCATTGCCAAATTTCCCACTCATGACCAGATTCATTCACGACCAATTTGCCAAAGACTATCTAGAACAATTACTCACCCCTTATGGTCAAGTCCAAGCAGCAAAAAGAGTTGCAGGCGAAGTCAGAGAAATAGACGTTTATTTCATCCCCAAATCACAACCAAGTAATATTTCAGAAATACTTGGTTTATTGGGTCAATTTGCCACTACCTCTTCCTTATTTGAACCCTTTCGTAATGCCGCTGCCGCTACAGAAATCTGTGATTGTCTTCTAAAATTATTAGAGGTACGTGGCGACTTACAACGGCAAGCCAATCGAAATAGCAGCCGCATTCAAGAATCTGACTTACCAAAATTGTGGATTCTTACGCCAACAGCATCAGCATCACTCTTATCAGGATTTGGAGCTAACCCCAAAGCTGATTCCTTGCCTGGTGTTTACTTCATGGCAGAATACTTGCGTACAGCTATAGTAGCAATTCATCAGTTACCTGCACTTCCAGAAACCTTGTGGTTGAGAATTATTGGTAGAGGAAACGTTCAGAAACAAGCAATTGACGAGCTAGAAGCACTTTCTCTCGATAACCCTTTCCGAAAAGCGGCATTAGAATTACTGTATAACTTGCAACAAAATTTACAATTTACTCAAAATCAAGACGAAGAAGATAGGGAGTTACTTATGCGATTAGCACCACTTTACCAACAAGACAGAGAACAGGCGATACAAGAAGGGGAACGACGAGGGCTTCAGCAAGGTGAACGCTTAGTGGTGGAAAATTTGTTGAAAGTTCGTTTTGGTGAATTAGATAATCAACTTCAAGCAATTATTGAACCTTTATTGGCGTTACCACCAGAAGAGTTTACCCCTTTACTGTTGCAATTATCTCGTGAAGAATTAATTGCTAGGTTTTCTTAATATCCACTGCATCAGCTTTTAAAATGGCAGTAAAAGCTTAAACTTTGAGATAGCATTTTCTATAAATTTGTAGTAGGCTGACACAGCTAAAAGAGTGCATTAATTGAATTTATATAAAATTAACCGCAGATGCACGCAGATTGACGCTGATAGGTCATAAGTAGGTCGGTGTTAAAAATTGTCGTTATGACAAGGCAGGAGGCAGAAGGCAGAAGGCAGAAGGGAAGAGGTTTTCAAGCTACTTTACTTTCCGTTACATAGTTCGGTTTATTTGCACCTTTCTACTTACATCTATTTAGGATTTATTAAAGATAAACAATTACGAATTACGAATTACGAACTATTTTGACATGACATCATCTGTATTTGCGGCTGAACGACTTTTATTCACACCCACCACACCAGATACCAACGCTATCCCAGTAATTTTTGCCTTTCCTAATGAGTACACTGTCGGAATTACCAGCCTTGGCTATCAGGTGGTATGGGCAAATTTGGCAATGCGCGATGATGTGCAGGTGAGTCGTTTGTTTACTGATATTCACGAACAACTTCCCAGACAGCCGGAAATTGTGGGGTTTTCGATTTCTTGGGAATTGGATTATGTGAATATTTTAAATTTGCTGGAATCTCTAGATATTCCCATTCGAGCTAATATTCGTGATGATACTCACCCAATAATTTTTGGTGGTGGCCCAGTTCTCACCGCTAACCCCGAACCTTTTGCAGATTTTTTTGATGTCATCTTGTTAGGAGATGGCGAAAATCTGCTGGGGAATTTTATTGAGGCGTATAAAGAAGTCAGAAATGCTTCTAGACAAACTCAACTCCAAAGACTGGCGCAAGTACCAGGGATTTATGTTCCGAGTTTGTATGAGGTGGAATATCACACACAAGATGGTGAAGTAAAGTCAATCAAGCCTATTTCCTCAGAAGTTCCCGCAGTGGTGCAGAAGCAAACTTATCGCGGAAATATCCTCTCAGCTTCAACTGTAGTAACTGAAAAAGCGGCTTGGGAAAATATTTACATGGTGGAAGTGGTAAGAAGTTGTCCAGAAATGTGCCGCTTTTGTTTGGCAAGTTATCTCACTTTACCGTTTAGAACTGCAAGCTTAGAAGGTTCATTAATTCCCGCTATTGAACGAGGTTTAGAAGTTACAAATCGCCTGGGATTATTAGGTGCTTCTGTTACGCAACATCCAGAGTTTGCTGAGTTATTAGATTATATTAGTCAGCCAAAATATGACGATGTGCGGTTGAGTATTGCTTCGGTGAGAACGAATACAGTCACGGTGCAATTGGCAGAAACTTTAGCAAAACGAGACACGCGATCGCTTACTATTGCTGTAGAAAGTGGTTCTGATAAACTCCGCCAAATCATCAATAAAAAGCTACAAAATGATGAAATTATCCAAGCGGCGATCAATGCCAAAGCTGGGGGACTCACAGGTTTGAAACTCTACGGAATGGTAGGTATTCCCGGTGAGGAAGCGGAAGATTTAGCAGCAACTGTGGCGATGATGCGGAGTATCAAAAAAGCTGCACCAGGACTGCGATTAACATTTGGATGCAGCACCTTTGTACCTAAATCTCATACACCATTTCAATGGTTTGGGGTAAATCGCCAAGCAGAAAAGCGGTTACAACTTTTACAAAAACAACTCAAACCCCAGGGTATAGATTTTCGTCCTGAAAGTTATAACTGGTCTATCATACAAGCTTTGTTATCCAGAGGCGATCGCCGATTATCTCAACTTCTCGAACTTACCCGTGATTTTGGCGACTCCTTGGGTAGTTACAAACGTGCTTTCAAGCAACTCAAAGGACAAATCCCCGATTTAGATTTCTACGTCCATACTAATTGGTCAACAGCCCAAGTCTTGCCTTGGAGCCACTTGCAAGGGGCGCTACCGCAGTCTACACTACTAAAGCACTTGGATGAGGCTACCAGTCATTTTCGCTCATCCCCCAAGGAACTACAGCCATTAAATTCATAGCAAAAAATTGAATGCAAACAACTGCTGAGTATTACTGCGCCTTTTGTGGCGAACCAAACTTAACCTTTATCGATTTGAGTGCTGGAGGACAGCAATCTTATGTAGAAGATTGTCAAGTTTGCTGTAACCCAAATATTTTGTACGTGCGGGTTGATGAAGATACCCTAGATATCGAAATTGATACCGAATACGAAGGCTGATGCAATTTTGGATTTTGGATTTTAGATTGAGAATGCTGTACTTCAACCATTCATCTGTGATTAACGCGCCAATAGAAGTAGTTTGGCAATTTCATGAAAGGCCAAATATCTTGCAACTGCTAACTCCACCTTGGCAACCAATGAAAGTAGTTCGCCGGGAGGGAGGACTAGAAATAGGCGCTATCACAGAGTTTCGCTTATTTCTTGGCCTAGTTCCTTTAACTTGGTTAGCACGCCACACTGAATGTGAACAATATCGTCTGTTTGTAGATGAACAGATATCCGGACCTTTTGAAACTTGGGTACATCGGCATGAATTTCAGCCGGAAGATGGCAAAACTAAGTTAACAGATGCGATATCTTTCTCCATGCCTGGTGGAGATACAGTGGAATTTATCAGTGGTTGGCTAGTGCAAACCCAACTAGAAGCTATGTTTCGTTACCGCCATTACGTAACAAAGCGGGAATGTGAAGGAAAAAGCGGTAGCTTGTGGTGAAGTTCGCATTTAATTTTTTGTCCTAATTCCAGTCTCAGTTATGCCGCCGCGATCGCCTTCTCATCTAAATTTATTAGCCATTAGGATTCACTATCATCATTGGATGGTGGATGCCAACCGCCCTGAATCCAAAGACGACGGGCTTTAACAATCGCCCCCTCATTATGCTCCTGGTCATTCAAATCTAAGCGATCGCACGTTGCACGCCCAATGGAAGTCTTGCCTCGAATCACTAGACCACCCTTCTCCCAAATAAAATGCTCATTCCACTGATGCAGTCGTGGGTTAAACAACTGAGTAGAAACTTGAGATTCTGGATCAGTCCCTTCTGTGAAGTTGTAACGGTAGCTATTACATCGCTGACAAGCCAAAGCCAAATTTTCAAATGTATCTGCCCCTCCACGCGATCGCGGTTGGATGTGATCAATTTCAAACCGTGCTGCACTGGCTTCTTCAGAGGAGTGGCAGTATTCACACAGATACTTAGCCCGCTCTCGAACCTTTTGCCGAATCTCTTTTGAAATCGCCATACCTACGCAGACTCAGCAATAATTTTTGCATTAAGCAGTGTGAAAATTCGGTCGAGTTCTAAAATCCCAGTCAGTTCTACTTCTTCATCTGGTGACAATTTCGATTCTCGTTGTTTCTCGTTCAGGTTCTCCAGTCGCTCTTGCAAGTCTTCACTAAATTTGAATAAGAACAGCCCTCGAACTGGCTTGATTTGAATACCAGCATCAATAAAAGAGGAGGGTTGGATCATCAGTTGTGCATTCATGATTCACCTAGAGGCTATGTTAAGTAGTCGTGCAAAATAAATTTTATAGTTAGGAGAGGGAACAGGGAACAGGTAAGGAATACAGACATTCTTGTTTTCAATCAATATGTACAATTAATTTTGCTTGGGTACTTAATAGAGTGATATCAGCAGACTCAACAGAGAAACTCCAGACAGTCGGCGTGCAAGCGGATTGTTAGCCCATTTCATCGATAGAAAGCTGCAAGTTCCGCCAATCCGGAATCACGAGCCATAATTGGAGTGTAACCGAGTTCTTCTCGTGCTTTACGATCTGTAAATGTCAATTCCTGCCCAATCAGCCTAACCATTGTCCGAGTAATCGGCGGGATGCCTTGTTGCCTTGTTATTCCCCAAATCATTTCCATTAATCCAGCAACATTCCAAGCAACCCATCTCGGAATACTCAACCGACCTGGTTTTACTCCAGCAATTTGTAGCAATGTCGTTACCCACCTGTAAAACTGTACGACATCTCCATCGCTCAGGAAGTACGCTTGTCCACCAGGACTCCGCTCTGCCGCTAGAATTGCCCCATGACAAACATTCATCACATGAGTCGTCATATAAGGATAGTTGCCCTGATCGATCCAGATAAACTGTCCAGTTTTCACGGCTGTTACTAGCTGAGGCAATACGTGATCTCCATTGCCCCAAATCCAGGAAGGACGCACCACAGCGGTTCTAAAGCCAGACCGATTTGCAGTAATGACTCGTTGTTCTGCAATACTTTTAGTTGCAATGTAGGGAGAAAAATCAGGCTGCTGGAGCGGATGAGATTCATCGATCCAAGATAAAGATTGACGATCAAAAACTGAAGCCGCAGCACCAATCTGAACAAAGCAAGGGACGTTTGCCACTTGTGCGGCAGCCAACGCACGCTCAGTCCCAAGGACGTTGATTTCGTAGAACGATTTGTATTGCCCCCAAATGCTCAAAAAACCTGCGATGTGGAACACAACATCACAACCTTGCATTCCTTGAAGCATCGTTGGTTGATCCAGCAGATCGCCTCGCACTACCTTGGCACCCAACTGAGTCACTTGCTTCGCGGCTTGCTCGGATCTTGCTAAAGCAATGACCTCATTCCCGCGATCGCGCAACATCTGAATCATGTAACGACCGACAAACCCGGAACCACCTGTAACAAAAGCTTTCATAGTACTCCTGTGCCGCTCAAATTCTTTCTCAAGGGTTCAATTGATTTCGCTCTAGCGTAAGCTATGGAGTATACTCCACAGTCAAGTATCAATTTCAGAATTTAGGTGGCGACGATGTTGATCGGTGAGTTAGCCCAAAAAACAGGTTTGACAAAGGACACGATCCGCTTCTACGAAAAAATGGGACTGATTGAGGCGAAGGCACGACAAGCAGGGACAAGAACCTATATGGAGTTCAGTTCAGAGATGTTAGAACGAGTTGTCATCATTACAAAAGGCAAATCTTTGGGATTCACGCTGAATGAGATTAAGCATCTGATTGATACTTGGGGAAACGGTTCGATGCCACTCACTGAGAAGTTGAAAGTCATCGATCGCAAGCTTGAGGAGATTTGTGAGAAAATGCAGCAGCTTGAGGAAATCAAGCTTTACCTGACTTCTAAGCGTGATCGAACTACTCAAGAATCAAAAGATTTAGAAGAGGGATAACCAAAAAGGGTGTTGCATAAATGCGGGATGATTTTCTGATATTTATCTCTCAAAACCTCTTCTTCTCTACGAGACGCTGCGCGTTGACGGAAGCCTCTCGTAGAGAATGCGTACTTTGCGTACTTTGCGGTTCATTATTTCATCCCTAAATTCAGCAACGCCCCAAAAAGTTGCTGCCTGCATCTACTCAAAATAAAGCTTTAAACGCAATTTTATTTCTCTATAGAGAGGTATTAAAACAAGGAATTCGTCAAGCTGGTATTCAAAAAAAGGTGGGTTGTCATACGTTTCACCACAGTTTTGCTACCCATTTATTACAAAACGGCTACGACATCCGCACAGTGCAAGAATTACTGGGACACAAGGATGTGAAGACTACGATGATTTATACCCATGTACTTAACCGTGGTGGAAAAGCTGTCCGCAGTCCCCTTGATTAGAGATTTGACGAGGTGGTAATCCATTTTTCTGGAGATTTTCGAGAATTACGAAGTTTCTCCCGAAATCTGCCAATTGGTAGAAACTCAATCTATCTTGCAAGAGAGGCTAAATCGTCCCACATTGTTAATGATAGTAGAAAGACATTCAAACAAACTATCACTGACTTTTTAGGTAAAAAAATGTTGGGAACTTTTCTAATAACTCTAGCTACAGCACTGAGCTTACTAATTGTTGATTTAGTTGTGCCTGGTGTAAATATTGCTAATTTTCCTTCTGCCTTAATTGCTGCGGTAGCGATTGGCTTAATCAATAGTTCTGTGAAGCCAGTTCTCTCCACTCTATCTTTACCACTGAACTTTCTCACATTGGGAGCCTTTTCTTTAGTTGTTAACGGTTTGTGTTTCGCATTAGCCGCATTTTTAGTTCCTGGGTTTAGCGTTCATGGAATTATCGCTTTTATTCTCGGACCAGTGGTTCTATCCTGTGCTAACACCTTTATTAGCAACTACTTTGTTGAAAGAAACTTGACTTTAACTGGAAACACGACAAATCAAGGTGAATTACCTCAAGGAAATCCTCAGCAATAGGATAAGTATTATTCACCTAAACCGTAGTTCAGAATTAACATAATGCCTGAGACAGAGTTGGTAGTTAAGTTAATTCCGGAAAATGTGAGTTAATCAATTTGAAAAAAATAACAGCAAATCCATGAAATTATTTCGTCTTCTACTTGCTCTTTTATTACCCCCTTTAGGCGTTTTTCTAACAGTTGGTGTTGGCCCTACTTTGGTAATTAATATTTTGCTTACCCTCCTCGGTTGGCTTCCTGGCAGTATTCATGCAGTTTGGGTAGTTGCGAAAAAAGAAGAAGCATTTAATAGTGGAACTTACTAAAATAGCTTCTTCTAAGGCAAAGTACTTGTTATCGATTCAAACAAACTTCTCTAAATAGGGACAATAAATTAAGGGTGAACTTAGATAGTCCACCCTTTTTATCATGTTTATTTTTTTAGAGATGTTGCAATGCAATATCTCTAAGTTTCTTTCTAGTTTTTATCCGCAGGTTCTTTTTCTTTAAACAAATCAGCGGTTGCTAAAAGTAACTCTCGTAAGGTTTGTTTAAGCTGGAATTCTTTTCTAGCTATAGCTGTACCTGCTTCCCCAAGTTTATCTTCTAGTTGCGATCGCTTTTGTGCTACCTGTGTAGCTACGACTTCTGCTTGCGGACGAGCTTGATCATACCAAGTTTTTGCGTCGTTGAGATAATTTTGGATTTCTTCAGAACGGCCGCCGTAACGTGCAGCTAAATTAGCTCGGACGATAGCTAGTTGTGCTTGCAATTGCGCGTAACGTTTCTTCAATAAGGAAACTTCGTCACTATCTTTGATAGCGCTAACAGCCGAGTCTATGACATTTTTAGTATCAGCAGTTTTGTCTGTACCTGTTTCTTGAATCTCTGCTAATATCACGTCTACATCTTGTTGAAGCTTTTCTTCTTCACTATCTAATAGAGTTTGCAGCCTTTGGAGTTCTGACTGAGTTTGAACGATACTTTCGTGTCTTTTACGATTAACTCCTTCTAACGCTCCTTCAATGGATGCTGTTACATCCTCTTTAACTTCATTACCTTTCTCTTGTAAGTTTTCAATAACAGCAGAAACCGCATCTCTTACAAGAGTACGCAGTTCGACAGAACCTTCTTTCAACTCAGAAGCTACTTGAGAAACTGCTGACTTCACAATTTCTCGAACTCTTTCAGTCCGCAACTGACCAGTTTCTTTAACTTGTTTCAAGTCTGTTTGGATTTGTTCTTTAATATTTCTTACCATTTTTAACTCTAGGTATTTAGCTAATTTGGATAAAAATTTTTAAACTTGGTACTACACTCATATTCTGGCGTATTCTTTTGGGCGTAGGCACTTCCTTTAGATAGAAAATAAGCAATTATTAACAGTTTTTAATCACCAGTTTTGTATCGCAGTTTTAATGTATCTTTTTTATAAAAGTAATAGAAAGTACAAATTGCTACAACATGTTAGCCCTCTTCTGTCACCTTCCGAGAGAGCAATCTCTAGAAGCTTTATCAGTCGGTCAATACAAGCTATCCTATTACAAAAAATGGGTGTTGTATTTGTGATTAGAAAAAAATCTGGCGATTGCCTACGGCACTGGCGAAGCCAATCGCTTCCTATACAAAAGCTCTAGAATTCAGCAATAGCAGATATTTTCGGAGAGTGACAGAAGAGGACTTAATACTACCTTCTACCCAGACGAGGTTTCACGTTTACAAGCGTGCCATTCTATTTAGTACCATTTGATTCAGAGGCAGTAGTTGCACCAACTGCCATGACTGGAGACCATTCGCTGACACAGTTTTTATCTAAAACGGCTCGCACTCGATAACCTAGCTGAATTTTATGCATCAACAAGATTAATTCACGGTTGAGTAATCCTTGTGATTTTTGGTTTTCATTAGATGCAGCTTGAATACGAAAACAGCGATCGCTTTGACGTTTCAACTTTGGAGATTTCCCTTCCACAAGCACCGTTTGTAGTTCGTATTCTTTTGCTTCGGGATATGGTTCCCAGCAAAGTTGCCAGTAAGTTGACCAGCGAATTAACTCTGATGGTAATTCCTTAATTTCATCTGACAATGTAGAAACAAGTCCGTTAACTGGCGGTTGTACAACTTGAGGCTGATTAGAAGTGATGTCAGCAGCTAAAGAGTAACCACTATCAATACTTAGTATCAGCCCGAATATCAAAGTGAACAGCAGCACCAATCGTAGGCATTGTAATTGCACTAGCGGCAAGATTTTCCGATTCATAAATTATGCAACAGTGATTTGCTTACCACTCCACAGGTAAAATCAAGCTACCGTTATCGGCATAGATTGTTCGAGAACGAATATACGTTCTGGGAGCTAATGTAGAGTTGAAGACTGCGCTTCTTTGCCCAACTGCCGATCTGTTGCCAATGCTGGCACGGAATATAACAGAGTTCGGCCCTAGCCCTACGGCATCACCTATGCTGGTTTCAGGGCCATTAGCAACACCATTGACAACCTGCCTACCGCCATGAACTAAAGCACGAGGCCCATAACCAATCCCATTACCAAGAGTCAAGCTAGTTGTCTCTAAAGCGTGAAATACAACATCGTTTGCCATCCCAGCAATTTGGCCAACATTAAAAGGTTCACCCTCATCAGCACGCAGCGAAATTCTACTAGCTAGTTTGTTGGTGAGTGTTGCTAAAGAATCTTGGAAAGTGATGTTGCCGATAATGCGGTTACGATAGTTCGGATCACGAGTCGTACTTCCCCCTATCTGCGGCAGACCCCCGGAGTTAAAAAAGGTGACTGGGGCATAATTTATCCCTGTTACGTTTGACAAGTCTGCTCTCGCTAAGTCTGTATAACCTTTGGCAAATGCTTCATTAACTTCAATGATGCCTTCCATTAATGCAACATCGGCTTGTGTTAGGTTGACTACTTTCCCCAAGCTGCCGCTAGTAGCTTGTAGGTTAGTTGTGACGTTTTTACCAGGCAGGACGACTTTACCCGCAGGTAAGGTAACACCAGGGCCAACCCGCGCGAGAAAGTTAATTACCGTGTTTTTTTCTATAGTTGCACCGTCTATTTCACAGTTGAAGGCGAGAAACGTTTTTGAAATAGTGTTGCTGAACTGAGTATTGGTAACTGGGTCAGTAAAAGGCCCGGTTGAACCTTGAGTACCGATTTTAGCTGCACCTTTGACAATGGCCATGTGTGCCATAATGACACGCTCGCCAATTTGCACTCCCGTTCCCGACGCTATTATTTTCACTTGGTCTTGGACGTTAGAATCTGCTGCGATACTGATAGGAGCATTAGTAGCGTCTAATTCGGCAAATGGTGCGACGTAGACTTTTTCGCCCAAAGTAATATTTGTGGGATTGGTGATTGTTGCAGTTGGGTCAATGAAACTAGCTAACTCGGAAGGTGCTGCACTTGGGCATATAGGTAGGTTTCCCAGAGTTGGATTACACGTTCCTCCAGCAGCTACTGCGGGTTGTATATATATTTGTGTGCTGATGGCAAATGCTAGGATAATTGCAGTTAAGGCACTAAAAATTGTGCGAGGTTTGAACATAGAAATAAAAGTCCTCACGGGTTATGGAATATTTAGTTATGGGATAATCTGCGTTAATTAATGAAAGATTTATTGAGGCGATGTCTGACGACAAGACGCAGAGCGTCTACGCAGGCTGAGAAATTAGCAAAAAATTACACTGCAACAGCCTCTATTTAGGCTCTCTTTAGGTATGAGACAAAGAATTAACCGCCCCAAAAACCTGCCAAGTTGAAGACTATTTGTAAGACAACTGATAATAAAAAGCCCAAAAGCGGGACTGAAATTATTGTTGTTGCCCCAGCAACTGCATCATTGTAAACAGTCTGCCAAGCATCTGGCCCGCTAGTAGATTGTCCGTAGACTTTTGTACTTATGGCCAGCATGAAGCCTAGCACAGTTAAACCAGCTAGTATTGTGCGACGTTTCAGCATTATTTTTTGATACCTAATAGTTCACTAATTGTTTTTGGCAGAGTGAAGTGAAAAGTTACACGAAAAGCTTAAACTTTTCGCTTTACCTGATCTAATAACTGCCAAATTTAATTAAAGCGATTATTGCTTTAATTAATAATTTATTAACCAGTTAATTGTAGTATTACTTGCTGCTTAATACTAGACTTTTGATATCGCTAAAAATTATGTTAATCATAGAAGCATTAGTAAATTTGAGATTGAAAATTTTGCGTCAAATATAATAATTTAATATAAAAATTAACTATCTTAAGGAAGATATTGCTTCGCTACTAGCTACAAAATCCTTCACCCAATTCCTCGGTCAGTCCAAAATACACATTCCCATTGATTAGGTACAAACCGAACTTCGTTCAGGCTCCCTTGTTCCCTTTCACCCTTGGTTAAAACCCCATCTCTTGTAGGTGGCTTTTCTCCCCTGCTCCCTGCTCCCTTCCCCCCTGCTTTTTTATTCCACCTAAATAGTGAGTTTTCAGTTGATGCCACTCCAACTCAAAACAATTTTTTTGATAGAGTGATGCTTTGTCGGACACTAGCCTTTTTATGCCCCTGGTATCGCTGCCTCAATCGCTTTACCTAAACCTACCTCTCACGGCTCTTGCACCTATGCAGGATGTGACAAACCTCTGGTTTATGAAGGTCATTGCCCATTACGGCAGCCCTGACTACTTCTTTACCGAGTATTTCCGCGTCAATGAGACTTCACGGCTCAACCCTAGTATTTTGGCATCAATCACCCAAAACGATACAGGCCGTCCTGTTTTTGCTCAAATGATTGGCGAAAGCATTCCAGATTTAGTCAGAACAGCGCAGGAACTCTGCGGCTATAATATCGCAGGAATTGACTTGAATATGGGCTGTCCCGCACCGAGAATCTATCGTAAAAAAGCTGGGGGCGGATTGCTGCTTAAGCCAGAAAAAGTGGATCGAATTTTGGGAGAACTACGTTCTGCTGTTAATGATCGACCTTTAACAGTCAAGATGCGTTTAGGCTTTGAAAATACCGATACCTTTTACACCATACTAGAGCTGATCAATCGCCATAGCGTTGATTTGCTGAGTTTGCATGGTCGCACGGTAAAAGACAGGTATCACGGGCCAGTCAACTATGATTTGATCGCCCAAGCGGTCAAACGGGTCAATTGTCCAGTACTTGCCAACGGAAATATCCACTCGGCGACTCAAGCACTATCAGTGCTTTCTCAAACAGGTGCGGCTGGTGTGATGGTGGGACGTTGGGCAATTGGCAATCCTTGGATTTTTCATCAAATTCGGCAAGTCTTGCGATCTGAGCCGATTACGCCTGTTCCTTTAACAGAAGTACGCAACTACATTGAGCGTTTATGGCAAACCCCAGAAGCCCCGAATATTCCAGAACGATCGCGTGTCGGCTACCTCAAAAAGTTCCTCAACTACATTGTCTTAAGTGTTGACGCTGAAGGTCATTTCTTGCGGCTGATGCGACAAACACAAACTGAGGTAGAACTGTTTAACTTGTGCGATCGCTTTCTTCTTGCTGACACAACGCAGACTTTAGCCCTAGCTCCTTACTCTACAGCAATATGCCGAAGTTAAGACTGTGACCATCAAATTGTAAACTGGTATATATCAAGACTCTTGGGCAAGTTGGGCTTTTGCCTGTTGCCAGAGCATCTCTAACTCATCCAAACTGTAATCCGAAAGGGGGCGGTCAACTACTGCCTCCATTTTTTGTAACCGCTGGACAAATCGTTGATTTGTACCTTGCAAGGCGGCGCTAGGGTCAAGATTGTGCCAACGCGCTAGTTGAATAATGGCAAATAGTAAATCACCTAATTCTGCTTGTTGGCGTTCTGGTGTTTCCTCAGCTAAAGCTTGCTGAAACTCTGCCAACTCTTCGTGAAATTTCGCCCACACCCCATCAATGTTTTCCCATTCAAAGCCTACCTCCGCCGCCTTTTGGGAAATTTTCATCGCTGCTATTAATGGGGGAAGGGTGCGCCCGTAACGGCTGAGTTTGGCGCTTAGTTGTTGATTTTCTGGGGATGGTTCGCCTTTTTCCGCAGCTTTGATTTGTTCCCAGTTTTGCCGCACTTCCTCGACATTCTGCACAGTTACATCACCGAACACATGGGGATGGCGGCGAATTAGTTTTTGAGAAATACCATTTACTACTTCTTTCAGGGTGAATTGTTGGTATTCACTGGCGATTTGAGTTTGTAAGACAACTTGTAAGAGTAAATCGCCTAATTCTTCGGAAATTGCTGCTTGATTGCCGCTTTTGATTGCGTCTACGACTTCATACGCTTCTTCAATGACGTAGGGAGTTAAAGTTTCAGGAGTTTGTACCAAATCCCAAGGACAACCACCATCAGGCGATCGCAATTTTGCCACTACGTCTATTAATTCTTGCAGTGCTGCTAGTGTATCAGCATTTTGATGATTTGATTCCATAACTAACTTTGTCGTCCACTTCAATACTTTTTCACCTTCAGCAAAGCATGATATGGCACAAACCGCGAACAAGGGAAGGCATTCCCAGAGATGAAGTGAGTAGAATGCGATGTCTGACGACAAGCTGCTTCTCGTCTACGCCTAATCTTGGCTTTTCAGGTTCTAAACGACAACATTCTTGTTTGAAGTGAGAATGTTCTTGTTTGAAATGAGAACGTTCCTGTTTAAAGTAAGAACGTTTTTGTTTAAAGTAAGAACGTTTCTGTTTGAAGTGAGAATCTTTCTGTTCTAAGTGAGAATGTTCTTATTTTAAGCTTGAAATTTCCTGTTCTGACGTGGAATGATGAAGTTATAAGGCTGAAGGTTGAGCCTTTTTACTCGAACGTTAGAGTTCAGAGGGTGAAAAGCGATATTACTTTTCTAGTGCTACAGCACTCACACTATCTCTAACAAGATGACCATCTTCCATGTAAATAATCCGGTCAGCAATATCTAAAATGCGGTTGTCGTGGGTAACGAGCAAAATTGTACAACCTTGCTCTTTGGCAAGTTTCTGCATTAATTCTACGACATCGCGCCCAGATTGTTTATCCAGGGCGGCTGTTGGTTCATCGGCTAAGACTATTTTAGGCTGATTTACCAAGGCACGAGCGATCGCTACTCGTTGTTTTTGTCCTCCCGATAAGCTATCTGGATAGTAATTCAGGCGTTGTCCCAATCCTACAGCTTCTAACATTGCTTGCGATCGCATCAGCATTTCTTGGGTTGAAATTTTTTGTTGTACTTCCAAACCCATACGCACGTTCTGAATTGCTGTTAAGCTACCATGCAGGTTATGGGCTTGAAAAATATAACCGTTGCTACGTCGCGCCTGGGTGAGTTCTCCACTACTCGCACTACAAAGTTCTCTACCTAGTACTTGTAAACTACCAGTTTGGGCAGAACGTAACCCTCCCACTAAGGTTAATAGTGTAGTTTTACCAGAGCCAGAAGGCCCGGTCATAATTATAATTTCGCCTGTATTAATGGTGAGGTTGATATCAAATAAAACTTGTTTACGGAGTTGACCTTTACCAAAGTAATGGTCGAGATTTTGGATGGATATGACGGGTATATTTGGCATAATACTAATTCGTAATTCGTAGTTCGTAATTCGTAATTAAGATTATGTTTGTTTAAAACATGTCTGCGGGGTCGGCTGATTGGAGTTTTTGAGTGGCGATCGCGCCAGACATGGTACACATAATTATGGTTAAAATTAGAACTATTAATGCCCTAACTGCTGTCATATATATAGGCAAATTTGTAGCATTAGCAGCTAATTGATAAAGTCCTAAAGGCACAATAAAACCTGGAATAAAACCTAAAACTGCTAAAATGATGGCCTCTTCAAAAATTACTCCTAGTAAATAGGAATTACGATAGCCCATTGCTTTGAAGGTAGCGTATTCTTTGAGATGGGCATTCACATCAGTAGATAGAACTTGATAAACAATAATCACGCCGACAATAAACCCCATCGACACGCCCAAAGTGAAGATAAAACCAATGGGACTTTCTGTTTTCCAATAGTCTTCTTCCATTTTTATGTATTCTGCGCGGGTTAATACTTTGACATCCTGACTTTGCAGATGCGATTTCAAAGCTGCTGCTACCTGCTGGGAATTATAGCCCGGTTGAATGTTAATTAAACCTAGATTAATACTGCCTACTTGTCGTCTGGGAAACAGCCGCAAAAAGTTTTCATCGCTAGAAACTAATGTGCCATCAGCACCAAAAGATGCACCTAATTTGAATGTACCGCTAATTGTAATCGTGTGTTTATCTACTTCAGTGGTGATAACTTTACCTGCATCAATTTGCGGAATAACTTCTTGATATGTACCTCTCGATGCGCGATCAAAAATGAATGTGTCTGGTAATTTAATTTTGTCTAATTGGCTGTTCACTTCGGGAATATCTAAGGCGGATTGCTCAGGACTAAACCCAATGGCTTGCATCGAAGTTTTGCGACGGGTTTGAGGATTCTTCCATGTTACTAAACCGATATACATGGCTTCGGCTGATTTCACACCTGGTACATCTGCTGCTTGCAACAGTCGCCGTCGGGAGAAGGTAGATAAATTCTGCATGTTCCGGCTTTGCGGACTTAGCAAGATGATGTCTGCAAGTATGGCGCGATTCAGACGAGTGTTGCTGTCATACAACGCATTTTGAAAACCCAACTGCATAAAAATTAGAACATCGGCAAAGGCTATACCTGCTAATGCAACTAACAGGCGGCTTTTGTGATGACTTAGTTGCAGCCATCCTAAAGGTGTGCGCCGTTGCAATTCTTGTATGACTTGATTCATATAGCAATTTTGTTTGATTTGTTATTTGTACTTTGTTATGGACACACACAAAAACCTCCCAAACTCTTATTTCTCCGCGTTCTCTGCGTCTCTGTGGTTCGATTGATTTGTCATAATTCAATCACCGCTTTGACTTGCAAATTGGTAAATTTAGCGGCTTTGGTGCTAGAAGCGTTATCTAGCTGCACATGAACTTCTACAACTCTAGAGTCAATATTTTCACTGGGATCTGTGTTGATGACGTTTTGACGCTGCACTTTCCAGCCAATCCAATCAACTTTTCCCTGTAGTTCACTAGGGAGCGAGTTGCTAGATATTCGCACTTTTTGTTGAGGACGAATTTTTCTGACATCGCTTTGATAAACTTCTACAACTGCATACATCTGATTAGTTTGTCCAATTTCTACGATGCCGTCGTTGGATACTTGTTCACCAGAACGTGTATGAATGTCGAAGATTACACCGTCTTGGGGCGACTTAACATAAGCTTGATCTAAGTTTGCCTTGGCTTGCTTCGCCGCTGCTATAGTCCGGTCAATTTCTACTTTTGCAGCTTGCACATCAACAGGGCGTACCTCGGCTATGCGGTCTAAGTTGGCTTCGGCTGATTGGACTTGCTTGCTACCAGTAGAATCAATCCGCGCCAGAACTGTTTTGGCTTCGCTAATTTGCTTGCTACCAGTAGCATCTATGCGGTTAAGATTGGCTCTGGCTTCGCTCAACTGCTCGGTAACAGTATCTACACTCAAGCGTTTACTGTCAAAGGTAGATTGGGAAATTGCACCTTCAGAGTAAAGTTGCTGATAGCGGCGAAATTCTGCTTGAGCATTTTTCAATTCCGCTTCTAATCTTTTGATTGTTGCCTGTTGGGCTGTTTTCTCACCTTGCCATTGCGCCTCTAACCTAGCAACAGTTTGCCTTTGTTCTCTGATTTCACCAATATTTTGGGCTTGTACGCGGGAAATTTCGGCTTTTTGGGCTTCGATTTCGCCCACTTTCGCACCTGCTTGGACTTTCGCCAGATTGACCTTGGCTATTTTGATTGCCTCTTGGGCTTCTTGTAAAGCTGCTTCTAGGCGATCGCTATTATCTAAAATAGCAATTACTTGTCCAGCCTTTACTTTATCGCCCTCTTTGACTAACAATTTCTCTACCCGACTGCCTTGACTAGCAGCAGGGGCCGAAAGTTTAATTACCTTTCCCTTCGGTTCTAGCCTACCTAATGCTGTCACCGTAGTAATTTGCGGTATGCTTACCTCTGTTGTTGGCGCTGCAATGGTAGGCGCTGATTGAACTTGCCAAAATTTATAACCTGCGATCGCAAAACCTATCGCTGCTGCCAACATTATTAGTTGGCGAGAGCTAGGCTTGAAGTATGCGGAACCTTTAACTGCTGCATTATTCACCGTAAGCCCCCTTTTGTTTAGGACGCTAACTAAACAATCTAGTTTAGTTTAACTGTAACTAAACTAAACTGTACATTACAATAATGTCAAGAGTCATCCGAAAATTTCAGCCCTACTCCCCACTCCCTTTTACGCTAGGTTGATTTAGCCAGAAAATCAGAAGATGAGAAAAAACAAAAGACAGACAGAACAAGACAATATAGACCGTTCACCTTCAGCCGAGAAAGTCGATGCTATCCTAGCGGGCGCAATGCAAGAGTTTCTCGAAAATGGCTATGCTGCTACAACAATGGATAAAGTGACAGCCGCAGCGGGAGTGTCAAAAACAACTGTTTACAGCTATTTTCAAGACAAGGAAACATTATTTGCAGCACTTGTTGAGCGACTAGCTCAAGAAAAATGTCTGCCATTATTTAACCCCCAAGACCCAGAATTTCACCAAGGCGAACCTAAAATTGTGCTGCGCCAAGTAGCGGCCAATGTTTTAGAGAAGGTTACTTGCGAACAAGAGTTTCTCGGCTTAATCAGATTAATTATTGGTGAATCGGGGCGATTCCCCCTACTAGCGCAAGTCTTCCTCCGCAACATAGAAAAACCTGGGTTGGAACTTATGTGCCAATATTTTGCCGCCCATCCAGAACTACAACTACCTGACCCAGAGGTAGCTGCACGTATTTTTATTGGTACACTAGTACATTTTATGATTCTTCAGTATATGCTGCATGGTCAAGACATTTTACCAATGGAGCGCGATCGCCTGATTGATAATCTAGTTAAATTAATCACTATTAATCAAATTCCTAAAACTGAACTTGCAGATAAATATTCCGGTACAAGACAAAAATCACCCAGGCGCAGACGTAACTCTTCCGGCAAATTTCAAACAGATTACGGCTCAGAACCTAAACAATTAAGGTCTATTAGACTCACAGACACAGCTTGGGAAAAGTTGGCTGAATTAGCGGCTGAAAATAACCTCACCCGCAGCGAAATGATTGAAATCTTCGCTCGTCAAGGCAATATGGAGGCAGGAGGGAATTAATTCTATTATTGTATATACATGGAAACAACAAACAAAAAATCATCTCCCCTGCGCCCTGCTCCTCTGCCCCCTGCCTCTCTATTCTGGGTAAATTTGCTAGAGTTAACACACTAGGATTTTTCAGTTAAATCTCTGAAATTCAGCCAGCACACGAGGCTACCCATGCTTACAAGTACCCTACTTCTCTCGAACCAACTTCCAACCTTAACATACTCCTCCACAACAGAAAAATTCGATGAAACGTGGGAAGCCCCCCTGGCTACCCTTTTGGGACTAGGACGCGCCGCCGGTGCTGACTTCATTGAATTTTTCTTAGAGCGTCGCAACTATATTAGTTGTTTAGCAGAAGATGATGCTATCACCAGCATTTCACCCAGTTTAGCCACAGGCGCAGGAGTTAGAGTATTTCGTGGCAAAGGCGATTGCTACGTCAGCACAAATGACCTTTCCTTTTCTGGATTAAAAGCAGCCTTAGAAAAAGGACTTTCTATCTTAGGCTTACAGTTACCCGCACCTTATTCCTTCATCCCGGAAATCAATCTGGAATTATTGCGGGATTACGCCACCAAAAGAGGCAAAAATGGATGGTTAGAACTGTGTAGCTCAATCCGCGAAATGGGCGAAATCCTTTTGGATGGTACTGCTAGTCTGAACCAAAAAGCCAGCCATGTACAATCTCGCCGCGCAACTTATTTCCGAGATTGGCAAGAAGTGCTAGTTGCTTCCAGTGATGGAACCTTTGCCCGTGACATTCGCCTCACCCAATCGGTAGGATTTAACTTATTGTGTGCCGATGGTGCAAATCGTGCTTCTATCGGTGAACGTGCGGGAAACACCAGCGATGCTAACTTTCTAAGAACTTGGGACTATACACAAGCCGCCGAGCAAATATCCGAATCTGCTGGGAAGATGCTTTACGCAGATTATGTTGAATCAGGTACTTACCCCATTGTCATGGCCAATCACTTTGGTGGGGTAATCTTCCATGAAGCCTGTGGACACCTACTAGAAACCACTCAAATTGAGCGTAATACTACACCCTTTGCCGATAAAAAAGGCGAAAAAATTGCTCACGAAAGTTTAACAGCTTGGGATGAAGGGCGCGCCGAAAATGCCTTCGGTACAATTGACATGGACGACGAAGGTATGCCAGCACAAAGAACTTTACTAATAGAAAAAGGCGTTCTCAAAAACTTCCTAGCAGATAGAGCAGGTTCCTGGCGTACTGGACATCCCAGAACAGGTAGTGGCCGCCGTCAAAACTATACCTTTGCAGCTGCCAGTCGGATGCGTAACACCTATATAGCAACTGGTGAATATACAAATGAAGACTTATTTGCCTCAATTGATAAAGGTATTTATTGCAAAAAAATGGGTGGCGGTAGTGTTGGTGGTACAGGACAATTTAACTTTAGTGTCGATGAAGCTTATTTAATCGAAAATGGCAAAATCACCAAACCACTAAAAGGAGCAATTCTCATTGGTGAAGCCAAGGAAATTATGAACAAAATTTCCATGTGTTCCCAAGATTTAGAATTAGCACCAGGTTTCTGCGGTTCTGTCAGTGGCAGCATTTACACCACAGTTGGACAACCTCATCTCAAAGTTGACTCTATCACCGTCGGCGGCCGCTAATTATCCGTTTATAAAACCACAGATGCACACAGATGAAAAGGCAAAACATCTGCGTCCATCGGCGGTTAAATTAAAATCCAAAATCTAAAATTGACTATGCCTAATATCAACGATATTGCAAATTACGCCAAAGAAAACGCCGAGAAACTTGGCATCAAAAAATTCGATATCTATGGCTCAACCATAGACGAAACCAGTGTCCAAGTAGATCAAGGTGAGCCAAAACAAGTTAAAGCCTCAAATCGCTCTGGTGTTACCGTGCGTGTTTGGAATGAACATAATACAATTGGTGTCACCAGCACCACAGATGTAGACCCCACAGGATTAGAATTAGCACTAAAAACTGCTTATGAAGCTAGTTTTTTTGGTGTTAAAGAAAATGCACCTGATTTTAGTCCAGAGGCGACGGTTCCTATTTCTCACACACCAGATGATAAAACGCCTCAAGCCCCAGTTTCCGAATTGATAGAAAAACTGCTGAGAGCAGAAAAAGAACTACTAACGGCTCATCCAGCAATTAAGGGTGTACCTTACAACGGCTTGGCTCAAAGAGATATTGACAGATTTTATCTCAATAGTGATGGTGCAGTTAGAAAAGAATCTCATTCTATCGCCTCAGTTTATCTTTACAGTAAAACTGAAGAAGAAAATAAAAAACCACGCAGTGGTAGTGCTTTTAGAATTAGTCGCGGTGTTGGTGATCTTGACATTAATGGTTGCATCAAAGAAACTACTGATAAAACTATCAGTCACTTGAACTATGAAAAAATTCAGTCTGGTAAATATTTAGTTGTTTTCTCGCCTGATGCTTTTTTAAGTTTGTTGGGTGCTTTTTCTAATTTGTTCAATGCTCAAAGCATTTTGGATAAACAAAGCCTGTCTACTCCCGATGATTTAGGTAAAGAAATTTCTTCTCCACTGCTTTCGGTTTACGATGATGCACTACATCCGGCTAATGTTGGTGCGGAAACTTTTGATGGTGAAGGAACACCCACTCGTAAGGTGACATTAATTGAAAATGGTGTATTGACAGGCTTTTTACACAGTGCTGGTACTGCTAAAAGACTGAATGCTCAACCCACAGGTAATGCAAGTATTGGTGCAAAAGTTAGTGTTAGTCCTAACTTTTATCATGTGTTTGCAGCCGCATTTCCTGAACAAGAATTAAGTTTAGAAACTGCGGAAAATGTAATTTTTATCGATGATTTACATGCTTTACACGCTGGTGTAAAAGCATTGCAAGGCTCATTTTCTTTGCCTTTTGATGGTTGGCTAATTCACAAAGGTGTGAAGACAAGTATTGAGTCAGCAACGGTTGCTGGTGATTTCTTACAAGTTCTGAAATCAATTGTTTATATGGAAAAAGAAGTTGAGCTAACACCAGGCGGTGTTGCTCCTAGGGTTTGGGTTGAGGGACTTTCAATTACTGGGGAATAATGTAATTGAAAAAAAGTAGGTTGGGTGGAGGCGTACGAGAGATATTGTAGCGATATAGTAAATCTATTTTGCGCCGTAACCCAACACCAAAACATAATATTGTTAAAAAATATTTTTATCGGGAAAATAATTGCAGCGTAAATTTTACTTCTTGAATCGAGATATTTTTGTAGTTGAGAATTTTGTAGTTTTGTTAATGGCATTTGTTGGATTCCACTTTCACTCAACCTACGGAAGATAGCTTCAACTTCAAATACCCGACTTCTTTAAGAAGTCGGGTATTTTGTTTCTTGTCTATTATTGAGGATTACAATATCACATTTAGAGAGCAATCTTTCAAATCTATATCAGTTCAGTTCAGCAGCACGTTGTTTAACTGCATCTAAACTAACATTTACTGCTTGAGCTACACGGGTTCCATATTCCGGATTGGCTTTGTAGAAGAAAGCAGTGATTTGAGTCCGGATATTTGCATTTTTGACTGCTCCTAAATCTTCCTTCAAGTTAGCAATCAAATTGTCCTGCATTTGCTTACTAAAGGAGCGATAGAGTTCTCCAGCTTGTTCAAAATTGAGAGTTTTTTGAATTCTTTGCTGTTGAGTTGTACCAGCGATTGGTAACTGAGAGTAGCGATAGTTACTGTCTTGTTGCGGATCTGTGGGTTCCTGGCTAGGCTCGTAGTTCAGGTCAGATTTAGTATTGTAGTAGTTGGCATAACCATCTTGGTTTTTATTGTTAACCTTAACTTGGGGTTGATTAACAGATAGCATCATGTGGTTTCCGCCAAGACGATGCCTTTGGGTATCTGCGTAGGAAAAGATTCTTCCTTGTAAAAGTCTATCTTCAGAAGGTTCAATGCCAGGAATGATGTTACTGGGCGCAAAAGCAGATTGCTCAGTTTCTTGGAAGAAGTTATCTGGTAGTCGATTTAGAGTCATTGTGCCTACTTTACGCATGGAAACCAGATTAGTAGGCCAAATTTTAGTCGGATCTAGAGGGTTAAATTCAAACTTGTCCATATCTTGAGGATTGAGAATCTGCACATACAAATCCCAAGCCGGATAGTTGCCACGCTGAATATTTTCGTAAAGGTCTGTAGTGTGGATACTAAAGTCTTTTCCTTGCATTTTTTGTGCTTGCTGGGTTGTAAAGTTACGCACTCCCTGTAGAGATTTCCAAGTAAACTTGACGTACTTGTATTGACCTTTACTATTCACAAATTTGTAAGCGTGGACACTGAAACCATCCATTTCTCGATAGTTGACAGGTGTACCCATATCTGAGAACACATAAGTCAACATATTGGTACTTTCTGGTATGTGAGAGAAGAAATCAAATACACGATTGGGATCTTGTTTATTTGTAATTGGCGAAGGTTTCAGAGAATGAACCATGTCAGGAAACTTGATGGCATCTCTGATGAAGAACACGGGTAAGTTGTTACCGACTAAATCCCAGTTTCCTTGGTCGGTATAAAATTTAGTCGCAAATCCACGGGGATCGCGCAAAGTTTCTGGTGAACCTTGAGGGTGAATTACTGAAGAAAAACGTACAAATACAGGTGTTTTTTTGTCAGCTTTTTGAAAAGGAGCAGCCATTGTGATGTCTGACAACTCGCCATTGCTGACAAATTCACCATAGGCTCCAGCACCACGAGCATGAACAACTCTTTCTGGAATACGTTCGCGATCAAAACGAGCCAGCTTTTCAATTAAATGTACATCTTGAAGTAATACGGGGCCATTTGCTCCGGCAGTCCAGGAGTTTTGATTATCGCCGACTGGAGCGCCGTTGTCACGAGTTAAAGGAGTCTTTGCACTAACATAATTACTAAATGCAAGTATTAATACTAATGCTAAAGTCATTACCACTGGAAGGTAAAGATTTTTTTGGAGCTTCAATCTAGGAAATTTCATGAGTAGAAACCTCACTTTTTTGAGGGATAGATTTGCTGAATTTGACTCAAACTCCAATGGTGAAGAGTTTAAGTTGATTGAGAATTCATATTTGTGATTAGGGCAATATGAATCAACAAAAATGTTGCAAATATCTTTAAAGTAGTTGCACTTAGCTGCGATCGCTCATTTATCAACAATGAATTCAACCCAAAACTCTGTAGTTACGCAATACTGGGCAGTTGATGAATATAGATCAGTAATGATGTGTTCGTCAAAGACTTTGCCAAGGGCATCGTCTCATCAAAATGACGATTACATCAATTTGTGTTTAGATCGAGTTTGAATTTCGCTATTATTTAGGAAGAGTACTTGGGAATCAGGCTGTGTTTAGCTTGTATTGACTTAGGATAATTCTGAGTTAGTAAAAAGTTGTACTTGAACCAACCCGAAATATAACAGCCCAAGTTTAATAATTAATTGTAATTAGATTAAGCATTGATTATTCCTTCAGGAAGTTGGTGTACACTAATGCTTCAGCAACATATTGCCCCAATAGCCTCAAGCGATCGCAACTAAATCTCGCAACAAGGCCGAACCCCTGTACATGGAAGCCTTGGCGATGAGAAAGCGTTTATTCACATAACTGTAGTATGCTTACATGACGCGTGTAAATCATACTAATGAGTTTGGTAAACCTGACTACTGCTCAAGTCTCAATCATTATTCCCACTCTCAACGAAGCAGGAAATATTAAAGGAGCGATCGCCAGTACTCTATCTAGTGCAAATATAGAAGTGATTGTGGTTGATGGTGGCTCTAGTGATGAAACAGTAGCAATTGCTCAATCTTTGGGTGCTAAAGTTATTTCATCACCTCCTGGCCGTGCTGTGCAAATGAATGCAGGTGCGGTGGTTGCTAGTGGCGAGGTGTTGCTGTTTCTTCATGCAGATACTCGTTTACCTTTGAGGTTTGATGCGATGATACGCACGGCGCTACAACAGCCTGGGAGTGTAGCTGGTGCGTTTGATTTACAGATTGATGCCTCACCTTTAGCTTTAAGATTGGTAGAATTAGGGGTAAAATGGCGATCGCGTTTTTTGCAAATGCCCTACGGTGATCAAGCAATATTTGTAACTCAAGAAGTATTTCAAAAAATTGGTGGTTTCCCTGAATTACCTATCATGGAAGACTTTGAATTCATCCGGCATTTAAAGTCTACTGGACGCATTGTAATTATCAGCACGCCAGTAGTGACTTCTGCTCGGAGATGGTTGCAAAAAGGGGTTTTTAAAACTACCCTACTAAATCAAATTATTATTGTTGCTTATTTGCTTGGGGTTTCACCAACGCGAATCCGTAGCTGGTATCGCAAGGAAAAATTTAGGAGAATTTAAGCTATTTCTCATCTAAATAGCATATTTTCATCCAAAGCTATGTATAGGATGAAAGAAATAATTAACCGCACATAAGTAGGTAGGTGTTAAAAATTGTCGCTATGACCAGGCAGGAGGCAGAGGGCAGAAGGCAGAAGGGAAGAGGTTTTCAAGCTACTTTACTTTCCGTTACATAGTTCGGTTTATTTGCACCTTTCTACTTAGACGCAGATAATAATGCAACATTTTAGCCTTGCCACGCCAGTAGGGTGTGTTACGGGCAAGTATTCGAGCGTTCAAGAAAGTTATAACTAATCGTAACACACCATTAAATACTAAAATTTTCGGTTAATTTTATTAGTTATTTATAATAAAAATATCTTTTTAATTGTAGATATCATGATTGCAAAATCAAAATCAAAATTCAATAGTAAACTCAAATTTTTACTATTAAGTATGTTTGTAGCTGCATTGATATTTGCTGCTAGATTTTTTAACTTTCAAGCAATTTTTCAGACTTTAGTCGCCCAAGTTAACAGTCTCGGAATTTGGGGTGCTGTTGCCTATATAGGTATTTATAATTTAGCCACATTATTATTTGTTCCAGGTTCTGTTTTAACTTTAAAAGCTGGTTGTTTATTTGGTTTGTTTTGGGGTTCAGTATATGTATTAATTGCAGCAATTATTGGTGCAACTTTAGCATTTTTAATTGGACGCTATTTATCACGAAATTGGGTATCACGTCAAATTGAAAAATATCCTAAACTAAAAGCAATTGATTTGGCAGTTGCTAAAGAAGGATGGAAAATTGTTTTGTTAACTCGGTTGTGTCCTATCTTTCCTTTTAACTTATTAAATTATGTTTTTGGAGTAACGCAAGTTTCCTTAAAAGACTATATATTAGGCTCTTTCGGGATTATTCCAGGAACAGTAATGTATGTTTATATTGGGTCATTAGCTGGAAATTTAGCTATGGCTAATATGCCTAATCAAGTACTCACTCCAGAAGCACAAACTTATCAGCTGATTATGCAAGTGATTGGATTAGTTGCTACTGTTGCTGTGACTATTTATGTTACTAAAGTAGCGCATAAAGCTTTAGCTCAAAGTATGGAAGCAAAAGATGATTTCTAGTTGTAGGGTGGGTTAAAGCAATGCGTAACACACTCTACTTAACGATTTAACTATTCTGACTTTTGAGTTTTGACTTCTGAATTCTGCTCCCAAATTAAATCTAGGTTAGCTTGCGCTTTTTTCAGTGCTGTTTCTGGATCTGTACCTAGTAAAGTGGCTTCAATAGCGCGACCAAGACTGTCAGAAATGCGACTATATCCAGCAATTCTTGGTTGAGCCTTTGCTACGGGTAGCTGATTAAAGAATACTTTTAACAGTGGTTGGCTGTTGATAAATTCTTGATAAGTTTTACTTTGAGCAGATTTGAGTGTGACTGGCAAAAAACCGGTTTTCACACTCCATTCTGTTTGGAATTCTTCACTCAAAATATATTCTAAAAACTTGAGTGCAGCTTGCTCTCTAGCTGGCGTAGTTTTCATCACAAAGAAATTTCTTGTGCCTGTGACTGTAGCACTCTTAACACCTGCGGGGATAGGAAATACTTCATGATCAACAGCAGATTTCATGATTAATGTCCAAGGCCCAGTAATTTGCATAGCCACACGCCCTGTCAAAAAAGCATCTTCTTCATAGCCTCGCTCTGGAGGAGAAAGCATAACAGAACCATCTTTGATGAGGTCTTCCCAAAATTTTAAGGCCGCGATCGCACCTGCATTGGTTAAATTGGGGCGATTATTAGTGACAATCTCGCCTCCCGCAGCGTACAAAAAGGGAAACCAACTAAAGACTGTCCATCCTTGTTTTCCTAAGGGTAATAACATACCATACTGTTCAGGACGGCGATCGCCATTGCGGTCTATGGTTAATTTTTTCGCTACCTGTCTGAGTTCTTCCCAAGTCTTGGGTATTTCTGTAATTCCCGCAGCTGCAAAAAGTTTAGGTCGATAGAAAATTCCAACATTACTTGTGTCCATTGGTACTGACCAAATATGACCATTCAACTGCATTTGTTCCAGTAAATTAGGTCGAATATCAGACTTCACTGGCAATTTTTCTAACCAATCTTCTAACGGTCGAATTGCTCCTAATTCCACAAATTGACCTGTATATTCAGGATAAAATGACAGAATATCAGGCGGTACATTAGCAACAACTGATGTCAATATTTTCGGTAATTGTGGATCAGACTCAAAGATAGATTCCACGAAAATATCAGGATGAGTTTGGTTAAATCTATCTACTAGTTGTTGAAAAACATCTCGATATATAGGGGGATTGATAGATTGCCATAATGTGAGATGAATTACGCCATCGTCCTTCTGTGTGATTGACTGACAACCAGATAAACATATTAGACACAAGCTCACAACCATTCCCCGCAGTAAAAACTGCCAAACAGATTTAAACATATCGTTATTGAGTATGGTGTAAGATATCAAATATTAAGCTTTCTAATCTATTTGCACAGCTAGATTCACTAAAAATTCGTTCAATTTGCTGAGAGCGATCGATAATCTCTTTAGGAGTTTTTACACAGTTCATCATTGCTTCTGCTAAAGCATCCACATCACCTGGCGGAAATAAAGTTCCACATTCTAGTAATTCAGAAATCTCGCCAGGGCCAACTGGACAATCACTAGCAATAAATGTTACACCACTGGCTACAGCTTCTACAACAACCAGTCCAAAGCCTTCAAAATGCGAAGAAAGTACAACTGCTCTAGATAGTGAGAAATAAGCTCTAGGATTGTTAACAGACCCAGCAAAAAGGACAATATTATTAATAGCTAAAAAATTTGCTAGAGCTTGTATTTCTGTTTCTAGTTCACCATCTCCTAGCAAAATTAGACGGATATTTGTATGAGTTTTACTAACTTTAGCAAATGCTTTAAGTAAGGTTTTATGGTCTTTTTGTTTGTGAAATCTGGCAGCACATACAAAAGTAACTAAATCTGAATTATTTAACCAAGAATCGGCTATGGGGTGCAGAATTTCGTTACTTGTATCATTTATAGCTGGATTGTAAGATATCACCATTCGATCATGATTTAGTCCAATACTTGAAAATTTTTCATAAAGAGCTTTGCAAACAAGAACTATTCCACTGGCTTGTTTGAGTGCATTTAAATTGATCCAATTATCAATAGTTATATATTGGTTTTGTATTCTGGCTTTGATTGAATTTATTTTACTTTTACTCAATGATTCAGAAATATAATCGCTGTGAATATAACTAATATAGGGTACAGAAAATTTTCCAGAAATAAATTGAGAAATATAAAATAACTTGGTAATAAATGCAGTATGACAAATAACAATATCTGGCTTCTGTTCAGCAATAACTTTACTTAATTGTATCGCTATCCATATTTGTTGTATTATTCCTCCGATAAATAATTGCGTACCTGCAACTTTCATTACAATCACATTTTTTGCAGCTTTAAAAGATACCATCCACTGTAAATCTAAAACAGTCAGAACAACAGCAGATACTTTACAACCAGCGTTACTCTGGGAAGTAATCAGAGAATCAGCAACTTTTGGCGCTCCACCAATGTTATTTAGAATAATATGACAAATGTGCATGTTTGAAGCAGCTTGACAGCTATACTAACTAAAGTGAATTAAAGTTTTTAGGTTAATGATCGCTGTTCCAAATTATCCTTAGTAACGCTTGTTTCTGCTCTTGTATAAACGTAAGTTTGTGGTTCTGTGACTTTTTGAGTTTTGAAAATTTTTTCTGCTCGTTCCCAAAAGTCTGTATCTTCTCCATAAGAAATATTCTTAAATCCCTGCAACTCAAAAAATACTCGCCTCTTACCAAAGAATGTAGGGCCTAAAACACATTCACGTAAATTGATGATTTGGTCTGGTTGATAATAATCAGCTACAAAAATCTCTTCTTCAGAAAAGAATCCTCCTTCAATGAGGTCAATTTCTGAATGCTTTTTCAGGTATTCAAGCCGCGATTCTAGATGATTTTGCTTATAAGCATCGTCACTGTCAAGTAATGTTATGTATTTTCCAAAAGATGCCTGAATTCCAGCATTTTTAGCATACGCTTGTTTTTTATTGCGATGTTTAAGATAACGAATATTATTGAATTGTTGAACGTAATTATTAACAACTTCAAAGGTATTATCTTCGCTACCATCATCAACTACTAAAAGTTCCCAATCTTTAAAAGTTTGAGCAACAACACTATCAATTGCTCTATTTAAGTAATTTGCCCGGTTGTAAGTACAGATAACAATTGATATTTCTGGAATCAAATCAAAATTTATAGGACTCATAACACTCATATTTGATTAATGATTTTACTTGTTGCAGTAGGCAATTAGGCAATAAATTTGCTTCATAATATTCTTCAATTATCTGTATTTTTTCATAAGCTGGCATGAGTATCATACCAAGGTTCCCTAATTTTGAGAGCATCTAGAAATATCTTTCCGATTGGAAACCGGTGAATAATCCCATTTAATCCAATTATTTTATATGTCAAAAAAATACGTTTATAAACTTTGATTATTTCACTTTCTAACAGCCAATCACCTGGAGTTTCCTTTCCAAAAAGTCCACTAGCACCATATTCAAACTGATAAGGGATATATTCACCTTCTCTTGCTGGTAATGGACATACCTGTTTAGGTACTCGTGCTTGATTAATAGCTTTAAATTTTTGATAACCAAGTTCTTTTAGTAAAGCAAGTTCTTCCAATAAATCATTCCAATATGTCTTGGTTGATTCTATAGATATAAATTGTGGTTTCGTGTCAAATTTTTTTAATGCTTTTACACAAAGTAAATCACTACCCTCAATATCAACTTTGAGATAGTAAGGAATACCAAATTCTTCCAAAATGCTTTCAAATCTTCTTCCTTCAACAGTTATTTCAGTAAAATTTGTTCCAAACAACTCTTGGGTTTCATTCACCCTATCTAATGATGTCGTACCCCAAAAGTCTTTTTCTAAATTGGCATAAAAACTAACTGGTTCATCTTTTGGTGATACAGCTACATTCAAAAGAATGAGTTGACCTTTGTCAAGGTAATACTTGAGTCGCTGCTTTGCAGATTCGTAAGTACTAGGTTGAGCTTCAATACCAATAACTTTAAAACCTTTTTTTAAATAAAATTCTGTATCTTGTCCTGTATTAACGCCAACATCTATGATTAGATTACTATTCATTGTTATTAGTTTAAATGCTTAATTTTTAACTAATTCATACTAAAAAGATAGCATTACAATTAATAATGCTAGTGATTTACATTACACTGATAGGCTCTCTTAGTCAATACCGCAGACTCTATTAAGTACCAGTTAAACATTAGAGGTTGATTCAGTTTAAAATATAAACCACTGATAAAAATAGTTAGATTTATGGCTAAGTACCCTGCTCCAGCGTTTTTAAGCGAATATTGGCAAAGTTCATTTGATTTAAAGCAGCACTTACAGGAATTTTTACATTTAGATTCAGAAACACTAGAACAAAAGTTAGCAGTAGGACAGGAAAAAATGGCCGAATTAGGCTATAAAGATTTTGATTGGGAAACAGCAGCGAATTTTTATCGTGACAAGGTAGGAGATGTCTATTTATTTGAGTTGGGAAACTGGCATTTAGAACAAAGTCAAAATATTGAAAATATTTTACATTTGATTGTAGATCATGCCCAAGGTCGGGTGTTAGATTTTGGTGGTGGAATTGGTACTCATGCGATTAATGCTGCCCTTTGCCCAAAGGTTGAGCAAGTGGTTTATTGTGATATTAATCCGATTAATTATAATTTTGTGCGTTATCGATGTGAGCAAATGAAATTAAATCACAAAATGAGTTTTTGCATGGAAATGCCAGAAAATGAGACATTTGATACAATTATTTCCTTTGATGTTTTAGAACATTTGTCAGATCCCATTCAGCAGTTACTCAAGTTTCATAAAGCACTGAAACCTGGTGGTAAAACTATCCTCAACTGGTATTTCTTTAAAGGTTTTAATCAAGATTACCCTTTTCACCTTGATGATCCTGACGTAATAGAAACTTTTTACAAGACACTTCAGAGCAATTTTTTAGAGGTTTTTCATCCTTATTACACTACATCTCGTTGCTACCGTAAATGGGAAGAATTCAGGAATTAGAGTAGTTAAGAATGTGCGAAAATTTGCATTAGTGTAAGAGGGTGTTTGAAAAGTTTTGAGTGGTGAAATTTTATGCCAATCGCCTCACCATGATCCGGATCATGGCAAGGTAAATAAACGTCTCCGATGTTTCGGGCAATAACTCATAATCTCGAACTAATCG
>NZ_JADEXZ010000021.1 GCF_015206815.1 Fortiea sp. LEGE XX443 | reverse complement strand
AAGCGGAGCAGAACATGGGTATGTTCGCAAAGCGTCTCGTAGAGAAGCCCCGCCCTTCTAGGGCGCTTTTACTGGGGTGGAGTACAATCGGGCGCTCAGTTTTCCCCCTTGCTCCCTGCCCCCTGCTCCCCTGCCTCTTTTGACTTTTGCCCTAATTGGCGCTGTAATTGTTTGAGTGATTGATAAATCTCAGGTAAGCGGTGATAAATCGCAGCGGCCTTGAGGTATAACTTGTGGGAAATTGCTGGGCTTCCTGAAACAATCTCGCCGGGAGGGACATCATTGTGAATTCCGGTTTGTGCAGAGGCGATCGCCCCATCGCCAATTTTAACTTGATTGGCGACTCCCACTTGTCCAGCCAAAATCACGCGATTTCCCACTTTAACACCACCAGCCATCCCCGCTTGACCTGCGATCGCACAGCCAGCACCAATTTGGCTACCATGACCGATCTGTACTAAGTTGTCAATTACGGTATTGCGTCCAATCCTGGTTTCACCAACGGCTGGACGGTCAACGGCGCTATTACAGCCAATTTCTACGCCATCTTCTAATACTGTGTAGCCTGATTGTTCCATTTTGAACCAACCAGTACGGGTAGGTACAAAGCCAAAACCTTCTGCACCGATCACAGTACCACTGTGAATTACGCAATCTGCACCAATTTGGCTGCGTTCGTGAATTGTACAGTTAGCGTGTAGGGTAGTGCGATCGCCAATTTTGACATCTGGATAAATCACTACGTTGGGATGGATGACAGCACTGTTACCAATTTCTACCCTTTCTTGAAGCACCGCATGGGGGCCGATATAAACATCACTACCAATTTTGGCTGTGGGGTGAATTATAGCCGTGGGATGAATTTGTGGGTTGGGGCGATATGGTTGATAAAAAAGAGTCAGAACTTTGGCAAAAAAGAGTTTGGGTTCCCGTGTGCTTACCCACAGAATACCGCGTTCTTGTGCTTGAGACTTTAATGTTGTGTCATCCGGCAAAATTAAGGCGCTTGCGGCTGTCTTACCAATTAAAGATGTAAACTTTCCGCCTTCTACATAACTGAGAGTTCCACTTGTGGCTTCATCAATAGCAGCTACCCCAGTAATTTCTACGTCGTGGTCTGGGTTAGTTGTCAGACTACTGTCAGTGGCGATGTCCGCGAATTGGCGTGTGATTTCGCTGAATTTCATTTTTGGATTGATTTAAAATTCATCAAAGGCAAGATTATTGTCCCTCTTTATTGGCATTCTTCTGGTGATGGTACTTTGGTTTGTAAATTCTGCCGCAGTAGCATTTTAAATCGTTGATTATCTTCAGCCGCGATCGTTTCACCGTAGTGATGTAGTTGAAACAACTGACAATAACGATTTTGTTTAGCACAAATTAAACAACCGTAGGCATGATTACCATTAGTACCGCAGAGTCGATGCCCCATAACCGGGCCAAGGGAAATATTTTGCTCAGTTGCAACCGTGCTGAGGATAGAACGCAGTTGTGATTCAAACTCTGGTGATAAAAGTTGCTTACGTCCTGGTTGTGTTCGATCCCATTGCGGTACAGTTAACCCCTGTTTTAACAGACTTTCTTCAATTTCTGCCGACATAACAATTCCCGACAAAATAACGTGATCGGCAACATAAGGCAAAAGAGTCCTTGTCAAGTCCCACATTAAAGCTTCATCAAACCACTGTTCAACTAGGGGACGAAGATACCAACAGCAGGGAATACCAAGATTGACTAAATCTTGTAGCAGCTTGACTCTTCCCTGAACGGAGGCTTGTTCATAGCCAGCTTTTAAGGGTGGTAGACTCACAAAAACCGTGACTCGCAGAGAATTAGGTCGCGCTAAAGTAGCTTTGAGACGCTCTAAAAATGCTTTACCTGGGTGGACTTTGGTTGTGATGTAAACCATATTGGCTGCTTGACGGTCAATCAGTGCATTGAGGATTGACAGTACACGTTCTCGATGCGCTGGAATGAAGGGGTCGGAGTAGTCGCATAGAGAAATTGGAAAACCTTTCTGCCCCTCTGGGGTAGCAAAAATGCGGTCTAATAGACGATCAAGTAAGTCAGATGGAGTGAAGTTATTTTCAAAATTTTCGGGATGATGATGCCAATCACGGTCTTGATGGCAGACACAATAAGCACATTCAACCGGGCAACGATTTTGGGCATTGGGGAGAAATGGATTGAGACTGAAGTATTTAACAGCACGTTCTTGATCTGGAATTCCTAATACAGGAAAGCCATGCAGCATATACTGACTGCCCTGTAATGTAATTTCAGACAGAGTAGATTGGTAGTTTGACATACACCCTTTAAAAATTAATACAGATGCGAAAAATCGCCTACTCTAGGGTGACTGCTACAAATATGGAGTGGCAATGAGAGAAATGCTTGAAGTTAAGTGTTAATTATTACTTAATAAGAAATTTTACTGAAGTAATATTGCTCTCTCTTCATAGTAGAAAAAAGAATTCAGTATTCAGGGGACTAATATTCTGAATACTAAATTTTTTATTAATTTTTTGCCATTGCTAAACCAGCTAAATAGGCTGTTGTCCAAGCACTTTGGAAGTTAAACCCACCAGTAATGCCATCAATATCTAAAATTTCTCCGGCGAAGTAAAGACCCGTAGCTAATTTACTTTCCATTGTCTGAAAGTTAACTTCCTTGAGGCTGACACCGCCACAAGTGACAAATTCTTCTTTGAAAACTCCTTTACCATTGATTAAGTATTTTCCCTGAGAAATTTCTTGAACTAGCTGATTGAGAGTTTTGCTGGATATTTCTGCCCAACGGTCTTCCGTATTAATACCCAAACGAGTGATAAAGTATTGCCAAAGACGATGAGGTAAATCCACTCCGCGATGTAAGGCGATCGCTTTTTTGCCCCATTCATTTTTAACTGCTAAAATTTTCTCTCGTACTTGCTCTTGTTGCAAATCGGGTAGCCAGTTAATTAATAAAGTGGCTTGATAGCGGTTTTCATGAAGTATTCTCGCACCCCAAGCCGAAAGCTTTAACACAGCGGGGCCACTCACACCCCAATGTGTAATTAACAAAGGCCCCGTTTGTTCCAACACAGGTTTTTCGGGAACCGACAGCCGCAAGCGCACTGGGTTGACGCTAACACCACTTAACGCCCGAAAATTTGGGTCAGCAATGTTAAAGGTAAATAGTGAAGGGACTGGCTGTTCAATTTGATGACCTAATGCTTGAGCTATTTTATAGCCTACAGGGTTGCTGCCTGTTGCTAATAGTAGGCGATCGCACTTTAAAGTTTCACCCGACTTCAAAATAAGTTCAAACTCATTACTAAGTAGCCGTTTAACTGAGACAACTGCTGTACCAGTTCGCAGTTCTACCCCAGTTTCTTGGGCTGCATTCATCAGACATTCCACAATAGTTTCAGAATCGTCTGTGATTGGAAACATCCGGCCATCTGCTTCTTTTTTCAGTGGGACTCCGTGGCTGGCAAACCAAGATACAGTATCCTTAGCTTGAAAACGACTAAAAGCACCCCGCAAAGCCTTTCCACCTCTGGGGTAATTCTGCACTAACCCTGCTGGTTCAAAACAAGCATGAGTGACGTTACAGCGTCCGCCACCAGAAATCCGCACTTTTGCTAGTGGTTGACGGCTGGCTTCGAGTAAAATGACACGGGCGTAAGGATTGGCGTTAGCACAGGCGATCGCACCAAAAAATCCCGCAGCCCCACCCCCAATAACGACAATTGTTAACAGTTGCAAGTTCAAAAAGTCTCTGTTTCATAGCACCTACTTTCTAGACTAGCGGTTATCTTTAAACTTCTGCTGGTTCAAATTGATCTTTTGTTGCACCGCAAACTGGACACACCCAATCCTCTGGGATATCTTCAAATGGTGTTCCTGGTGAAATTCCACCATCAGGATCACCTACTTCTGGATCATATACGTAGCCACAAACGGTGCATTCGTAAGTTTCCATTGTTTTATCCCTTGATAAGTTATTTGTCTGGTTTCTCGATCACCTTTTTAGTAGCGAGTTATAATAGGCACACTTTTACATTCAAGGAGAAACCAATAATTTAAGTCTTTTCTGCTTACAATTACTCAGGTTTAAAAGTTACCCAAAGTATTTTTTTTGGCAACTAAAATGAACTAATTGCGTAATTTGACGTAATTTGTCAAGTATGATGATGATCAGTATAGATCAGAAACGCCACCATGTTCTTTGAGCAAAACTGATAATTAAGAGAGCGATCGCCCCTAATAAAAACAGCCAAATAATTCCTCCCGGCAAAAATGTCAGAATACCAAAACCCCTGAGAACCCAGATTGCGATGCCAATGCCGAGTAGAATACCAAAAGCCTGAGTTAGTTTGCGATTCAAGGAAGATTGACTCATTTAATTTGCCTTTCATTCAAAATTTATTACACTTCTAATATAGAAGTAGTGCTATTTTTAGAACGGCTTAAATTTAAATTTAATTAAATGTAATCATAAATACAAATTTATCAGTAATTTCACAGAATAATGACCTGAAATGATTTAGTTCCGGAAAATAGATGCTAGAAAGTGGAACTAAAATTTGAGTGAGTTGATTTAAACCGGATTCAACAGTGTTTAGCGTCAACTCTAAAAGTGTGGAAAATTTGAGGAGTGAGTGAATCAATATGGCTGCGTCTCATATTTCAGACCCAATTATTGCAGGTTTAGATATGGCTTGGAGCGATGACAAGCAAAGATTACTGATGCAGGGCGAAATTTTGCTAGAAGCGCGATCGCATACAGCGTGTGGTGGTGCAGTTACTGCATGGATGTATTTGCCGATGATGCGATCAAATGTCTGGCAGCAGCTCACAGATTACCCCCGTTGGGTACAATATTTTCCTGACATCACCAAAAGCGAAGTTGTGCAGAGAGGCGAAGTCAAGCGTCTATACCAAGCAGCACAAAAAGCCTTTTTATTTTTCACCGCCCAAGTTGAAATTTACCTTAACGTTGCCGAAGTTCTAGGGCAACAAATCCATTTCCGCATGGAAAAAGGTACTTTTAATGATTTTACAGCCTGTGTAGACTTAAAAGATTTTGCTAATGGCACTTTGCTGGCTTATAACGTACAAGCTACACCCAATATTCCCATCCCTTCAATTTTCATTCAACAAGCTATGAATTTTGAGCTACCTGCGAATATGCGTAAAATGCGACAGGTATTGTGTACACAGTAATCAAATTAAGGTTGCAGCTAATATTAACAACAAGATCCCCGGCTTCTTGAAGAAGCCGGGGATCTGAGTTTTTTAATGGGAACTATAAGGCATATATCTATCTTGAAGCCTTTTTAGTATAGCAGTAGCCAAGGCAGTTAGGACATTGGCCAATGATAAAACTCATGCACTAAAAAACTTGTAACCCTGTCACATGCGGTCACTGAGCAGCTGGTGAGCGCAGTCGAACCATGCCGAAGTGTCACCTGTTCCCTGTCACCTGCTATAACATGCTATTCAAGCCCACAATTGGTGCGTTTTCCAAAATATCTCGGAAAGTTCCTCTACGGATTGTTTTAGTGGTTCCATTCATCTTGCAAATCTTTACAGCAGTGGGATTGACTGGATATCTTTCGCTACAAAACGGCAGAAAGCTGTCAACAAAATGGCTGTGAAGTTCCAAACTGAAGTTAGCCATCGCATTGAGCAGCACCTTGATGGTTATGCAGCAGCTACTCGTTATTTGACTCAAATTAATGGTGAACAAATCGACTTGGGATTGCTTAATCCCGAAAATTCAGACGGTTTAGCTCAATTCTTATTTAAGCAAGTCAAAACTTATAACGTTGGCTATATTCTTTACGGATCTAAAACAGGAAAGTTTATTGCCTCTGGATATTACCGTGAATCTAAAATTCCAGATCATGGCAACCCTGATATTAGTTTGGTGTTACCCGATCGCTATGGTAATCCTGATCTGTACAACTACACAACTGATACTCAAGGAAAGCCAATCAAATTATTTGAAATTACTAAAAATTACCAATATCAGAAAGAAGGCTGGTATACCAAAAGCGTTGAAACTGGCAAACCAGGATGGAGTGAAATTTATCAATGGGAAACTAATAATTATCCCTTGGCGATCGCTCACTTTATGACAAGCTTGGCAATCTCATCGGTAGTATTGGTGTAGAACAGCGCCTCCACTAATGGGAATTTAGAAAATTTAAGCTGTTACACATCTACAACACTATCCATCCATAGGCAAGATTTTGAAACAATGATATTAAAGAACATTACACCTACTAAAGTTAGGTGTAATTTCAGGGTAGCTGGATTTTCTGTAACTCTTTATAAGACAAATGTATTATCGCGTGGGGATTCTTTAAAGTCAGCAAATGCTATTTTGGATGACCGTAACAAATATCTTTTGCAGACCGTATTATCTTATAGTTTTTTCAGACATCCAATATGATTCCTATAGTTTTTGTGAAAATTCAACAGCCGTAATCTGTCTAAATGCTGATGTCTATGGTCAGCTTCACAATATTTGCTATCTAAGCTACAAAACACGTTACCAAAATGAGAGATAATCTCAATAAACTATCAAAAATACTGCTTGTAACGCCATGTATGACTTAATATTTTGTAACAAGTTTGTCAAACTGAAGAGGGCCACAATTGTGGCGATTAAGCCAGAAACAGGCAGTATGAGCTAAAATCTTGCGATTGAGACGACCGGTAAGATGCCACATATCTGTTCATACACCGGACTTGTATAACGAAATAATAAGTCGCGCATCGCGTGCTTGAAACTGTAAGATATTAATTGCTGAGAACTATGACAATAGTTGTGTCTGCTCAAGATTGGGAAGAAATATTAGACGAATATCAACAAAATCATCTATTTAGTCCAAATTCCGATGTTTATGAAAAATCTACAGAAGCAAATACAAAATATTTTTCTTGGCGAGAATGGCAGATATTGCTTCGGGCTGGTTTAAAGATTAGAACTTATGATTTTCAACCCATAGATGATTTTATTGTAATTGGCGAGAATGAAAATGATACTGTAACAACAACATTAAGTTTTTTTATAGAAGGTAGCTCTCAAACAGTTTTACATGGTTTAACAGACTCGGCAAATGAAATTGTAGGTCGTAATTATTTAGAATATTCACCAAATATTAAAGAAACTGAGCAATATGCAGCAAATAAGCAGGTTTTAAGAGTACAAATTTTGCTTGAACCTGCAAAGTTTTTTAGCGATTTTGATGCTAATCAACTACAAGAACTGCCCCCTGAATTACAAATATTTGCTGCTAATGGTGAAGTAAAACCTTATTATCGCCAAGGAATTACAACACCAGAAATGCAAACGGCTTTACAAAAAATTTTAAACTGTCCTTTCCAGGGAATAATGAAACGGTTGTATTTAGAAGCCAAGGCAATTGAATTGATGACGCTTCAATTTAGCCAGTTTACAGAAGTTGTATTAGATTCCGATTCTAAATCATCTTTAAGAGTTGACGATATTGACAGAATTCATCAAGCCAAAGAAATAATAATTAATAACTTTAAAAACCCACCTTCACTATTAGAATTAGCCCGACAAGTAAAACTGAACGATTACAAATTAAAGCAGGGTTTTCGGCAAGTTTTTGGAACAACAGTATTTGGTTATTTACATGATTATCGAATGCAGCAAGCATATATGCTGTTAACTAACAGTCAAATGAAAGTTAAAGAAGCAGCTCAAGCAGTTGGCTACGTTAGCCCTAGTTCGTTCAATTCTGCATTTAAGAAAAAATTTGGTGTCAACCCGAAAGCATATCAAGTTAAAAAGTAAAAGAAATAAATTTTAAAATTTATCTGATCTTATCTTCAGTAAAAAAATCCGTTTAGAAGAAGAAAAAAATCCGTTTGAAACAATTTTTAGTCTTCAAATATACTTTGTCATCACGGTAAAGTTATTGAGAATAATTTTTAGTTATTTTTTGCAAAACTGATTTGACTGGTGGGTGAGGAAAATGGCAAAACTGCAAAAACTGATTTGGATGGCGAGTTTGAGTTGGATTTTAGTTGCTATACCTGCAATGGGTAAGGAGATAAACAGCACCAGCACACAGGAGAAAGCCGATAATCTTAACGCTGCAAGTAAAGTCAAACAATTGCTTGCTCAATCACTGATTGTGATTCCAGAAATCAAATTACAATCTACTGATAAGGGACTTGATGTAATTTTAGAAACTAATCAAAGTGACAAGCTCCAACCAGTAGTAAGAAGTGAAGGCAATAATTACATTGTAGATATACCCAACACCCAATTACGCCTGCCTAGTGGTGAGACATTCCGCCAAGAGAAACCAACTGCGGGAATTACTGAAGTTACAGTTACCAATTTAGATGCAAACACGATCCGTGTGATGGTAATTGGTGAAACTGGTGCGCCACAAGTTGAGTTATTTGATGGTGATGAGGGTTTAGTTTTTGGGGTGGTACCAACTGTAACTACTACTCAAACACCACAGATACAACCAACCCCATCGCAACCAGAACCACAACCAAGTGGTGAAACACAACCAGAACAACCATCAGCGCAAAATGAAGAACCGATTGAATTAGTAGTAACAGGTGATCAAGATACATACCGCGTACCCAATACTTCCGCGGGAACTAGAACTGATACTCTTATCCGAGACATTCCTCAGACTGTTCAAGTAGTTCCTGAACAAGTAATTAAGGATCAAGGAGTGACTCGTTTAAGAGATGCACTGCTGAATGTTGGTGGTGTGGTTCAAAGTGGTGGTTTTGGTGGTACATCCGACCAACTTGGTATTCGGGGATTTTTTGGCGGTGGGCTTTTTGGTGGAAGTATTTTGGTTGATGGTTTCAAGGATGGACGAGGCGGTATTAGAGAAACTGCAAACGTTGAACGCATAGAAGTTCTGAAAGGGCCGGCTTCAGTTTTATATGGTGGTGTTGAGCCTGGAGGAGTAATTAACTTAGTTACAAAGCAGCCTCTAAAAGATCCCTTCTATAGTGCTGAATTGTCAGTGGGTAATTTTTCGACATTTCGCCCTAGTATTGATATTTCTGGGCCAATAAACTCCGATAGAACTTTGCTATATAGGCTCAACTCTGTTTTCGAGTCTTCAGATGGATTCCGTGATTTTAATCAAGATATTCAACGATTTTTTGTTTCACCCACGTTAAAATGGGAAATTGGCAAAGCAACTAACTTAACGTTTCAATTCGATTATCTCAACGATGAACGCCCATTTGATCGGGGATTTTTAGCTTTTGGCCGAGGTATTGTTGATATTCCTTTGGAGCGGATTTTAGGCGAACCAGACGATGTGAGAAGAGTGGAAGAAATAGGTTTTAGCTATCGCTTAGAGCATAATTTTAACGATAACTGGAAAATACGTAATGCTTTCCGATATCAGAGTTCAGATGATTTTGATTATCGTGCTGAACCTCTAAATTTCAATGAGGCAACAGGTATTCTATCAAGGAACTTTAGATCAAATGATGACTACCAAGAAACTTATACCTTACAAACTGATTTAGTTGGTAAGTTTGCTACAGGCTCAATTGAGCATACTTTCTTATTTGGTGTTGACTTAGCTAGAGCCACTTCAGGCGGAACTCAGAAGCGATTACCCGCAGGACTTACACCAAGTATTGATGTGTTCAATCCAGTTTACAACGCCATACCCAGACCTGGTTTAGGAGAATTAACTTTAGTTGTACGTGATAACCAAAATAGTAGCGATGGTTTAGGAATTTTCTTGCAAGACCAAATAGCATTGACAGATAATTTAAAGTTTATTGTGGGTGGACGATTAGATATCGTAGACCAAAACAGCAGAAATTTCTTGAATGACACTGAATCTAGTCAGTATGATACAGCTATCACCCCAAGAGTGGGCATTGTTTATCAACCCATTCAACCTATTTCTCTTTACGCTAGTTACAGCCAGTCATTTCAACCCAATTTTGGTACAAGAGCGGATGGTTCAGTTCTAGAACCTGAACGAGGAACTCAATACGAAGTTGGTGTAAAAGGTGAATTTTTGGATAACAAATTAGCTGCTACTTTTGCGGCTTATGATATCACAAGATCAAATATTGCTACAACTGATCCAGCCAATCCAGACTTCAGTATTCCTGTAGGGAAACAACGCAACCAAGGTATTGAACTCAATGTTGCAGGGGAAATACTTCCTGGTTGGAATGTGATTGCATCTTATTCTTACATTGATGCCGAGATTACCGAAGATAATGATGGGTTGGCTGGAAATCGCCCAGCCAATGTCCCATTTAATACAGCCAGTTTGTGGACAACTTACCAATTACAGCGTGGTGATTTGCAAGGTTTAGGTTTAGGTTTTGGTTTGTTTTATGTAGGCGATCGCCAAGGTGACATCAACAACACATACACCATCCCCGGTTATTTAAGAACAGATGCAGCCATCTACTATCAACGTAATAATTGGCGGGCTGGAATTAATTTCCAAAATATTTTTGACGAAAGATATTTTCAAGGAGCAAACTTTGGCAGAGTTGCCATTGAACCGGGCGCACCATTCACAGTTATTGGGAGTTTTTCTGTAACATTTTAATGATGAAATTTTGCCAATTCTGGAAATTATATCGTCGCATTTTGAAGAAACATCTACCTCTATTTTTTCTCTTGACTCTGGCGTTTCTTCTAGTCACTGCTTGTCATGGTAATATACAAAGCCGGGTTTATACCAAGACACAGTTAACTTCTTCTGAGTGTCGAATAGTCCGCCATAAATTTGGAGAAGCCTGTGTTCCTCTAAATCCACAGCGTTTAATTGTAATGAATGAAACAGATTTAGAAGCAGTGTTAGCACTAGGCGTTAAACCCATAGCAGCAGCAGAACATAACTTGATAACTAGCAGAGGTAGGCAATTCGGAAATAAAGCCGACGGTATAATTTCCATTGGCAAAAGCGCACAGCCAAATTTAGAAAGGATTGTGCAGTTAAATCCCGATTTAATTCTTGGTGAGTACATCAATGCAGAAGATTATCAGCTTTTGTCGCAAATCGCCCCAACAGTAACATTTGAGAATGATTTCACGGCTTGGAAAGAAGCCTTTTTATATATTGGTGAAGTCTTGGGTAAAAGTACACAAGCCCAAGAAGTACTTTCCCAATATCAAAAACGAGTTACAGAATTTCAAAATGCTATGGGAGAGGAACTAGGGAAAATCAAAGTTTGTGTCAGCCGTTTTTATGCAGGAAATCAGGAAACTGAGTTTCGGACTATTTTTTCATTTCCCGGGCATTTACTTTCAGAAATCGGGCTGGCTTCGCCAAAGATACAACAACAACTTACTAAGCCGAAATCACCCCGCGTAGGAGTTAGTATAGAACGTCTAGATTTGCTGGATGCAGATATTTTATTTGCACTCTTAGATCCAGGTTCGGAAAAACACTTTCAACGATATCAGCAAAATCCTCTATGGCAATATTTGAATGTAGTTAAAAATCAAAGAGTTTATGTTGTTGATTCTGGTTACTGGATATTTGGTAATATCTTGTCAGCAAATGCTATTTTGGATGACCTCAACAAATATATTTTGCAGAATAAAAAATCATTATCATCATGACACTTCATACCTTATTTGTTTGTAAATCATGCAGTACGGTTCTCTCTCACGACGAAGCAGACGATCGCGCCGAAGGAAATCAACTCTTGCTGAAGCTGCTGGAAGCTCAAAAAAATAATTCCACTTACAGCAGTCTCAATATTGACTCTGTGGGGTGTTTGTGGAGTTGCGTTAGCAAATATTCTTGTGCGGCGACGTTGGTTTGTCCGCAAAAATATACATACCACTTTGTTGATTTGCTACAAGAAAATGTTACTGATTTGTTGCAATTCAGCCAGCTTTATCAAGAAAGTCAAGACGGATATGTTCTACCTGCTAAAATACCGGGGACACTGCGATCGCATCTGCTGGTACGCATCCCTCCAACACCGGAAGTCCTTTATAGTGAAGTGCTGAGTTAAAAGGCTGTTAATGAGTAGAGTCAAAAGTTTAAATCTTGACCTTGACTAATAATTTCATCTAACTTTCCTTGTGCTGCTATTTTACCTGCGTTCATCACAATTATTTGGTTGGCGCGACGTAAAACAGAACGTCTATGAGAAACCACAAGACAAGTTGGTGTCCATTTTTGTGCTTCACTTCCATTGTTAAATATCCGTGACCATAAAGCTAGTTCTGTCTCTACATCCAAAGCACTAGAAAGGTCATCAAAAACCAGTAATTCTGGTTGACGAACAAACATTCTCGCTGCTGCTAAACGTTGCAATTGCCCACCAGATAGTCTAACGCCTTTTGCTCCTACTAGAGTTTCCATTTTTGCATTCATAGCTGCTAAATCTTGTTCAAATACAGCCATGTTTAGCGCTTTTTCGATTTCAGAATCATCTTTTTCTAAACCCAATAAAATATTTTCTCTGAGGGTATAACTAAACAGTTGGGGAATCTGAGAAGTATAAGCACTACGAGATGGTACAAAAAAATTAGCAGGGTCTTCTACTAGCAATCCATTCCAATAAATAGTACCTGATTGCTTGGGTAATAATCCTAATAAAACTCGTAGCAGTGTAGTTTTACCAGAACCAATACGACCAGTAATAACAGTCAAACTACCGCGCTGTAGCTGAAAACTGATATCTGTAATTCCTTGATTAGTACCAAGATAGTGGTAAGTCAAGTTAGATATAGTTAACAATTTTAAGCAATCTTTTTCTTTTATTTGTGGTTGTTCTAAGGGTGGAAGTAGTTGTTTTCTCCCACTTCTGACGAAGCGTAGCTCATCGCGCAGGTTATTCAGATAAAGTGGATTGTTGGCTACTAAAGTATCTGCTGTTGCACCGGAAAGCAAAGCTGTCATGCGTTCAAAGGAGACTTCAGTTTGTTTATACAACGCCATGAATCTCCCTAATGAGTTGAAAAAGCCAGTCACAAAGGAAAGATTATAAATAAATAAAGCAAAGTCACCTACAGTCAGTTTAGTAGTTTGATTTTGAATTAACACCGAAGCTAGTAGCAAAATTAAACCTGTTCCTAAATTCACCATGTTTTGAAAAACCGAATCTAACATGGCATTTAATAAGCTATCTTTCACCATCACTTGGCGGCGTTTGTCGTTGAGAGTGCGAAAATAATTCAGCACATCTTGTTCTGCACCAGCTACTTTTATTGCTTGCACCGAACTAAATATTTCGCCTAAAATACCTGTCACCTTTTCTGTTGCTTGGCGACTAGCTTTGCGATATCGTTTGATATGAGTTTCTGCTTGTTGAATAATTGCGATCATCCCAACTAAAGGCAGAAAAACAAACAAAGTCATTTGAACATTAACGCTTAGTAAAATTACCAGACAAAGAACAGCAAATATTCCTTCTCCAAGTAGTTCTGATACCCATGCCACATTGTCTTCTATTTGTTGAGCATCATCACGAAAATAACTCAGAATTTCACCTTGAGATACAGCTTTTTCTTCTTCACTGTTAACAATTACAGGTTGAGCATTGGGATTATTTAACAGGCGTTCTAATAAATTGCGTCTTAGCAATGAACTCATGGTGAAACGGTGCTGAGTTTTGGTTAAGCGCCCTGCAAATATTATTCCAATATGTCCTAAATTCAAAGCCAACAATAACACAATCCAAGTTAAAGATGTTAACCCAAATTGGGCTTTACCCGTCAGGCTATCAAAAAATTCTCGGATAATTAATCCTGGAATTGCAGGTAAGCCCGTAATTAAAATCCAGAAGCAACTGTCAATTATATATAGTTTTGGTTGATAGCAAATTAGGTTCCATAATAATTTCCAGCCTGGTGTTTTTTTGGTTGCTGATAACATAATAATTTGTAATTAAAAGAAGACTGTTATGTAAATTGGCATGACCAAAATTAAACTAATAAATCTGTCAAACCAGTCTTGAGTAACTGAGAAAAGCGTGAATGAGAATTTTGAATTAATTCTTCTCGCAAACCATATTCACTGACTCGACCTTTGTCTAAAATTAGAATTTGATTTGCTCTTTGCACGGTGGCTAATCGGTGAGCGATAATGATGCCGGTACGCCCAATTAGTAGCTGGTTTATGGCTTTTTCTATGAGTTTTTCTGTTGTGGGATCGAGGCGTGAGGATGCTTCATCTAAAATTACTAGGCCAGGGTTTTTGAGAAAAGCACGGGCAAATGCTAACAATTGCGCCTCTCCTGCTGATAAGCCAGTACTATCAGGCCCTAATTCAGTATCTAAGTCTTTGGGTAATGAATGGAGCCATGCAGATAATCCCAGCATCTCTAAGGTTTGATAGATGCGATCGTCGCTGATATTTTGGTTAAAAAAGGTGAGATTGTTGCGGACTGTGGTTTGAAATAACTGGACATTCTGAGTTACTAGCCCGACATGCTTAGGTAAGTCTGTTAAGGGAGTTTGCTTGATGGGTACATTCCCCAAGCGAATCGCGCCTGATTGTGGGTCATATAACCTCAGTAATAAGCGTGCTAAAGTCGTTTTACCGCTACCTGTACGTCCTAATAATCCCAATACATGACCGGGTGGTAAATGGAAAGATATATTTTGCAGGATTAATTCTGATTTTGGATCTTGTCTGTTGATGGGTAGACGCGTAGTGGCTTGTCCTTGGATATCGCTGTAGCTAAATGAGACATTCTCAAATATAACGGAAAGTGCGCCGTGAGGAAGTAGCTTTTTACCTCCTGCATTCAGTTGCGATCGCACTTGGAATAAGTCTTGAATCCGATAAATACTGGCTTCTGCTTGTTGCAAATCTTCTAACTGAGTGCGAATTTGCTCAATCGGTTCGCTCAAGAGAGTAGTGTAATAAAAAAATATGTATGCAGTACCGATAGTAATTGCTTTTTGATTCCAAAGGTAAAGAGCTACAGCTAAAGCAATGACGTTACCTAGGGCGAATATACCGTTAGTTGTCGTCCAGAGGATAGTATCAGCAAAGCGGGCTTGATGATAAGTGGGCAACCAGCGGTGCAAAATTTTATAGAAGCGGTGCATAACATAAGTTTTCGCTCCATTTGCTCGGATGTCTTCAATCCCAGTGAGTTGCTCACCCAAAAATCCGAAAAACTCTCCATTGATTTGGCGATAGCTTCCCCAATAAGGAACGGCAATGGAACGCAGACGAATTAGAGTATACAATGCGATCGCCGCAAAAAATAAAATAGCCATACCAGCCCGCCAATCTTCGGCGAACATCACCACAATTACACCCAAAATCAACAGCAAACTACCCAAAATATAAACGCTAAATTTGGAGAAAAACTTAGAAAGATTGTGAATATCACCATCCACTCGCTCTACTAACTCACCTGGTGTAGAAACTTTGTGAAAAGATAAATCGAGTTTTAGACAATGCTCTACTAAATCTGCACGTAAGGCATTAGTCGCTGTCCAAGCAACGTTTTCGCCGTAGTATGTAGCTGTAATTGACATGACTTGCGTCGCTAAAGCCACACCGATAAAGAGAAATGCGGCGATGAATAAGTTCTGGACTGAACCGCCTGTTATAGATGTATCAATGAAATTACGTAAAATTTGTGGGTTGATAAGTTGCAGTCCAATACTAGCGAGTAGAGCGATCGCAAACTTGGCCACTCGCCCCTTTTGAGGCTTGAGATAGTCTATTAACAAATTCCAAAACTGTTTTATACCAATTTTCATAACGTCGTCGAATCTTAGCCAGGATTTTGCTGTAAGTTGTAATTCAATCGGAAGTAATTGAGAAAATTATGCAAAAATAGTATACTACATAAATGATTGCGACAAATAAATTGCTGAAAAAGCTATGCAATAAACGTTTTATCCACCAAAATGGTATTATCGATTCATAATTATTTTTAAGTCTTTAGTGCTAATTAATTTCAATAAAATTAAAGATGGCGGCTATCACCATCTACAAATAATGCTGTTGATTAGAGGCAGGGGGCTCTTAGCAGGGAGAAGAGGGGACTGTAGGTACAAACCGAACTTCGTTCAGGCTCCCTTGCTCCCTTTCACCTTTGGTTAAAACCCCATCTCTTGTAGGTGGCTTTTCTCCCCTGCTAAGAGCTCCCTTCCCCCCTGCTTTTTTATGTATTGCTTAGATTATGTCTGCGTTAGTTAGCTCAATTTGTATATATACCTGGAAAACGGGAAACGAGTCCAACGATTTACAGCTATTCAAAACCGCACCTTGTATAACTCAAATAGTTCTCCTGATTGCTGTGCAACTACCTTAGCACCAGCAGCTTTGAGCATCTTTTCCCACTCAGCCAGAGGTTCTAAAAACACCTCAGCACCTAAATAAGTTTCTAAAACCGCCCAATCCTCTGCTAGAGGCTGTTCTGGGTTGAGGATGTCAAAGACAAAATGTCCATCAGATTTGAGAACTCGTTTGACTTCACCCAAAACAGTGTTCCAGTATTCTAAAGGAAAGTAACAACTAAATCCGGTAGCGATCGCCAAATCAAACTGATCCAAAGGGTAGTTTAAACGATCAGCCGCCCCCAACTCCACACCTTTGAATAACTTTGAATTCAGTTGGGAACCACGAGAATTGAGGGTATCTCGCGCTATATTACTAATTTCTTGCCCATAAAAAAATGCTTGCCAATCTCGCCAAGGATAAATCAAAAAGCTGACACCGCAACCAATATCCAAACAGTGCTGATTTTTTTGAGGTTGAGCAATTTCCCAGAAAGGAGAAACAGCCCTGCCAGCCAAAATACCAGCCTTCCATTCCTGATATATTGGCATAGACTGTACTTCTGTTGGCAATTCAAAAGTGTGATTTTGATACTGGCGATTGAAGCGATAAGCTACTTGTGATGTTCTTTCGTGCCATTTATCTGAGGAAGGATTGTTGGAATTAAACGGATAATTGGGAAATTGCTTTTTAGACATGAGCTGCTTTACTGCTATTGAAAGTGGATGATAGACTTTGAGCGATCGCAGTTGGCTTTGTCAACTAAAAGATGGGAGCGATCGCTTAAAGCACAACCTAAAATTCATAAAGACCTCCGGGAAACCTCATCCCCTTGTGGGTGCGGTTAGTTTACATTGTACAATCGCAAGAAACACCATCTGGAGAACAGCTTGCCTAAATCGATACAATCAACTCAACCACCATTAAAATTTATTCCCCAAAAGTTTAACCCGCTGGCGCTCCAGATAATGCGGTGGTTGTTGCCAATTGTCCTACGTTTTCGGACTCGACCTTGGTTAACTGCTGGTGTTGTTAAAATTGAAGCCGAGAACGCAGAGATATTAGCCCAACTCTATCAACAATTCCAAGCAAGCAAAATCCGCTTTTTGATAGCATTTCGTCACCCAGAAGTCGAAGATCCCCTTTGTATGTTGTATTTGCTTTCGCGCATAGTTCCTAAAGCAGCACGTCAGCAAGGGATCAAATTACAAGAACCACTACATAGCTACTTTCTCTATGATAGAGGCATGACACTGTGGGCAGGAAATTGGCTAGGTTGGTTATTTTCTCGGATTGGCGGCGTTCCAGTCCGGCGTGGTAGACGGTTAGATAGGTTAGCTATTCAAACAGCGCGAGATTTATTCGCCAATGGCAAAATGCCGATCGCAGTTGCACCTGAAGGCGGTACTAATGGACATAGTGGCATAGTTAGCCCCTTAGAACCCGGCGTTGCTCAACTAGGTTTTTGGTGTGTAGAAGACTTGCAAAAAAGCGATCGCACTGAAACAGTATTGATAGTGCCAGTTGCAATTCAATATCGTTACATTCAGCCACCTTGGTTAAAACTAAATTGGTTATTAAGTAAATTAGAAGCTGATAGCGGTTTAGCAGCACAGCCAGTTTCTCAGTCTGCAACTGACAACCCAGCCGAAATTTATTACCAACGCATTTGTCAGCTAGGTGAATATCTCATTACCGAGATGGAAGAATTTTATCGCCGCTTTTATCATCAAGACTTACCACAGATACCCAATCAACCACTAATTCCCCGACTACATCGCTTATTAGATACAGGCTTAAAAGTTGCAGAACAATATTTTGACATCCAAGCACAGGGAAACTTTATCGACCGTTGTCGCCGTTTAGAAGAAGCAGGCTGGAATTACATTTACCGCGAAGATATTCTAGATATCAATACACTACCACCCTTGAAACGCGGACTCGCAGATTGGATTGCAGAAGAAGCAGACTTACGAATGCAGCACATGCGGATAGTAGAAAGTTTTGTCGCCATCACCGAAACTTATCTCAAAGAACAACCCACAGTTGAACGGTTCGCCGAGACAGCCTTACTGATGTATGACATGTTAACTCGAATTCAAGAATCAACATTACCAGGAAGACCTCGTTTAGGACTGCGACAAGTGCAAATTACCGTAGGTGAACCAATTTCAGTCACCGAACGCTGGGAAAAGTCGCAAAATAACCGTCATGCAGCCAGACAAGCAGCGAGTACATTGACAAAAGATTTGCAGGTAGCATTAGAGAATTTGATTAGCTAATTTGTTGTTTATTTTTATCAAATGCGCGGATGGGTAGGTGTAGAAAATTAGCTTTCATCAAAAACTGCTGTATTCTTTTCAGTGTAAGGTTTTGGGGAAAAATTAAATTAAAATCATCCGCGCACCTTAACAAGTCTGGGTTTCAGGTATTTTCTGTAAATCAATTTACATTCTCTAGTGTTATAATCAGTCCATCCGCAAAATCGAACCTTGAAAACCGCATAATAACGGGCTTTCCGCCTTCCGCAGTTGAAACTTTCACTAATCCCTATTAGGGATTGAAACTGGTATCGCATCCGCCTTGATTGCTGATGCCGAATGTTGAAACTTTCACTAATCCCTATTAGGGATTGAAACGGCGCTTGCCTATTGGCTGCAAGAATGGGGATATCCAGTAGAGGTTGAAACTTTCACTAATCCCTATTAGGGATTGAAACATTCTTCAAATCTGGGAAATCCTTCAAGATGGAGAGTTGAAACTTTCACTAATCCCTATTAGGGATTGAAACAATTTGAACAGCCCCGACCAAATATCAACAATATTGTTGAAACTTTCACTGATCCCTATTAGGGATTGAAGCGGATAAGCGAACGGCTTTAGAGGTTGTGTTAAAAGTCTAATTTATTACTTGCCTTGGCGATTGAAAATCGCGGCTACACAGACAAAACCCACCTGCGTGGGTTCAAAACCCTTGATTTTTCATTAGTCCGCGCAGGCGGATTTTTTTGTTCATTAGTGGTACAATTATACTATTCATGCAGAATTCAATGCTCGTTCCAGTCAGGCGAAGGCGGCCACTAGTGTTACAACTACTGTGCAATGCGATCGCTTGGCTTTTATGCTAGGAATAATGCACAATAGACAGTTTATAAATTAATTCATAATTACGTTAGCGAGTCCGCGTCCGCTTTTAGCGTCTCGTAGAGAGCGTTATTAAAAATTACGAATTATTCGCTTAGGAGCATTCAATGAACAGCTGTGTTTTAATGGCAGACATTATTCAAGAGCCACAACTACGGTATACAGCCGATAATCTAGCAGTTACAGAAATGCTAGTACAATTTCCTAATTCCCAAAAGCCAGAAGATCCACCCGCAACCTTGAAAGTGGTGAGTTGGGGTAATTTAGCCACAGATGTGCAGCAAAACTATCATCAAGGCGATCGCGTCATCATTGAAGGGCGTTTAGGCATGGTAACATTTGAGCGCCGCGCCGAAGGTTTTAAAGAAAAACGTGCCGAACTAACAATCCAACGCATTCACCCAGTGGGCAAAGGTTTTTATACTTCATCAGCACCGGAAACCTACTCGCAACCTGCATCTTCAGCTGCAACTGTTCCCACCGCATATCCTCAACCTGATGATTCTAGTTATGGGCAGCCACGTCCAACAGCTGCACCTGCTACTAGTAATGTTGGGGTTACGCCGCTAGTTACAAACCCTGAACCAGCATACCAACCCAGCAATTTTGAGCGTACCTATACGCCAGTCACAGAAGAACCCGATCCAGATGATATTCCGTTCTAATTAACGTGAGTTTGATGACTTCTCCTCAACCCCTCTCCGACGCGGAGAGGGGCTTAAATATCTGGTAAGCTACTCTACATTTAAATTGTATATTTTAGATTTAGGAGAAAAATCTAAATCTCTCTTCGCTGCCGTCTGAATCTACAAATTAGGCGTGTAACAGCTTATCTGCGATCGCACACAATTGCGGATAATTAAGTAATTAGGCAAAATAAATTATACAAATTTTTAACTGTCGCCTGCGGTCACTCAGCGGCTGGTGAGCGCAGTTGAACCATGCCAAAGTGTCACTTATCCCCAACTACTTACTTCCCTTACTCTAGAAAAGCGTATTTATATTAAGCCTGAACGGTTATTTGTTACCTCAAGCTACAATTAGCAAAAACTAAGATTGCCAGCATAGCATCGAAACAACTGCTAAAATCCAAATAATTTTCTGTGAATATCCATACGCAACTCCTATGAGAGAAACTGTCCTAGAGGTTCGCAATCTCCAAGTTGAATTTTCCGGTGATGACAACAGTCTCAAAGCTGTAGATGGAATTTCTTTTGAACTACATCGGGGTGAAACTCTAGGAATTGTAGGAGAATCGGGAAGCGGAAAATCTGTAACTTCACTAGCATTGATGGGTTTGTTACAAACTCCCGGTAGAGTTAGTGGTGGAGAAATTTGGTTTCGTCAACAGCCAGAAGCCAAGCCAATTAATTTGCTGGAGTTACCGCCAGAACAAATGCAGCTACACCGCGGCGGCGACCTCGCTATGATTTTCCAAGAACCAATGAGTTCGCTGAATCCAGTTTATAACATTGGGTTTCAGCTAACTGAAGCGATTATGCGCCATCAGAATGTCTCAACGGTTGAAGCTAGACAAATTGCGATCGCAGGTTTGCAAGAAGTTAAACTTCTTTCTAGTGATGAACAAATCAAACAGCAGTATCTCGAAACTTGGCCTCAAACTAACCCCAATTCACCCAAACCAGATGATTACAAACTGGCACAGTTGGTAAAACAGCATAAAGAAGCCATCTTAGAACGTTATCCGCACCAACTTTCAGGCGGACAGTTACAACGGGTGATGATTGCAATGGCAATTTCTTGCAATCCGTTGCTGTTAATTGCGGATGAACCAACCACAGCCTTAGATGTGACGGTGCAAGCCACAATTATTGATTTGCTACGAGAATTGCAACAAACCCGCGAGATGGCGTTGATTTTCATTACCCATGACTTAGGACTAATTTCAGAAATTGCCGACCAAGTAGCGGTGATGTACAAAGGTAAAATTGTCGAATATGGTGCATCTGAAGATATCTTCAGTCATCCTGAACATCCATATACTAAGGGATTGGTAGCTTGTCGCCCCACACTTAACCATCGTCCCCACAAACTGCTAACGGTTTCTGATTATATGAGTGTGGAAGAAACAGCAAACGGAGAGTTGTTAATTCAGGCAAAAGAACCTCCGCAGCCAATAGAAATCTCTCCAGAAGAAATTACTACCCGATTGACAAATCTGCAAGAAAAGTCAGCTTTATTGCAAATCCGTAATCTAAAAGTGGGTTTCCCTGTGCGCGGGGTTTTTGGTGGCACAAAGCGTTACACTATGGCGGTTAATGATGTTTCCTTTGATGTCAAACCAGGGGAAACGTTGGGGTTGGTGGGCGAATCTGGTTGCGGTAAAACGACCCTCGGTAGGACTTTGCTGCGGTTAATTGAACCAATGAGTGGTGAGATTATTTTCGATGGGCAAAATATCACCAATCTCAAGGGTGAAGCCTTGCAGAAACTCCGACGAGAAATGCAAATTGTCTTCCAAAACCCCTTTAGCGCCCTTGATCCCCGGATCAAAGTTGGCGATGCAATCATGGAACCGTTGTTAATTCACTCTGTGGGTAAGACAGTCAAACAACGGCGAGAACGAGTAATTGAACTTCTAGAACGAGTGGGGTTGAGTGCAGACGCGATGAGTCGCTATCCCCATCAGTTTTCTGGTGGTCAGCGTCAACGGATTTGTATAGCCCGTTCTTTGGCATTAAACCCGAAATTTATCATTTGTGATGAATCGGTTTCGGCGCTTGATGTATCGGTACAGGCGCAAGTATTGAATTTGTTGAAAGAATTGCAAACAGATTTTCAACTCACTTATATATTTATTTCCCACGATTTAAGTGTAGTGAAATTTATGAGCGATCGCATTTTAGTCATGAATCGCGGTCAAATTGTCGAACAAGGCACAGCCGAAAGCATCTACCGCGAACCGAAAGAAGAGTACACGCAAAAGTTAATTGCTTCAATTCCTACAGGTAGCCCAGAACGCATACGTAGTCGCCAAGTGCGAGCAATATAATTTACCTCCCAAGTTTTGGTGATTCAGGAATAATTTCTGTGACTACTCGACCACCTGATTTACCGCCGCTGACAACGATATTTTCTGTTTGGAGATTACCAACGGCGGTGTCACCATTAAAAGTTAAAGGTGGATCAACTTGTCGATAAACTACATTTCCCTGTGCTTCTAATAATTTTTTATCCAGAAACCAAGTGAGTGTTTGAGATTTCAAAGACTGACGACGCTGACCAATGGCGTTCACATTACCGACTAAATAAACCGTTTTTTGCGGTATTTTCATTTCGGCTCGATTGCCTGTCACGGTTAAATTTTCGGCACGGTTGAACACTCGGACTGGAGAATTTGTTTGCACATTTTCTGTGTTCATATTCCAGATCATCGAGTCACTGAGTATCTGCACTGGTGGTTCTAGTAACTCTACTTGGGCTTTTTTTTTGATGGTAGCAATTTTAGTTTTTAAGTTGACTTCAGCAGAATTTCCTCTACCACGATCTGTGATTTGTTTATTTTTATAGCGGTCAATTTGCAGAGGGCGATCGCCAATTAATTTTTCTTGTTTAATCTGCCAAAGTAAATGCTCTGTCCGTATTTGTAACTGGGGATCGGTAGAGTTTGCCACAACTTTGCCAAAAAAGTCTGCTACTTGTTCACGGGTTTTAACTCTCGCTTCTTGCGCTACTGCCTGTAATTGTTTATGCTGTCCGTTGATTTGATTACGGACAATTAATAAATCTTCTTGAGGCCGCCATTCTAATTCGTTACCTTGTAAAACCACACCATTGTTAGGGTCTGTGGCAAATACTTTTCCTTTAAGAAACAGTCGTTTACCATCTTGTTCAATGTCTGCTTGGTCTGCTTTGATTTGGTAAACTATTTTACCATCTTGATATAACTCTCCATAGGGGCTTTCCGCCTGACCGATTTGTTTTTCTTTGGTATATCTTGCCTGTTTAGCTTTAACTTTCCAAAGCGGTCGCCCTACTTCGTCAGCTTGTTCTAAGGAAACATCAAAAAAAGTTAAGTTACTGTCTGAATCTGCTGTGGATGAATCTTGATTATTTTGATTAGAGCCTGTGGGGGATTTACTCCCACAAGCCACTAAATTAATCATTAAAAGTAAAGTTAAAGGCAGGTAATACCAATTTGTTTTGATGTGGATAAAACTCAACCAAGAAAATGAATGAAAGTGGGGGAATTTTATTTTAATTCCCCCCATAAATCTTAAATTTCTTTTTGCTGTCTGTCTGCCTTGCTGATCCTTCATTAATCTTGAATTTCTAGATGTCCATCATGATCTGTGGGATCATCCAAAAAGCCCATTCCCGATAGAGGTCGATATGGGTAACTCTGGCGTGGGGTTTTTTGAATATCTTCTTTGATAGCTTCTAAATCAATGTAGCGATCGCTAACATTAATTAAGCTATCACTGGTCATTGAGCGCAAACTCACAACCTCTACCCGTACACCACGATAACTTACAGAATTGACGGCGTAGGCTAAATCTCCATCACCACTAACTAAAACAGCGGTGTCATAGGAATCTACCAAAGCCATCATGTCTACAGCTATTTCGACATCTAAGTTGGCTTTTTTTGAGCCGTCTGGTAGCTGGACTAAATCTTTAGCTATGACTCGATAGCCGTTCCGACGCATCCACAGTAAAAAACCCTGTTGCTTCTCGTTGGTTCTATCTACACCTGTGTAGAAAAAAGCCCGTAACAATCGAGATCCACCTGTTAAGCGACATAGTAGCTTGGTGTAATCGATTTCAATTCCTAATTGCAGTGCAGCGTAAAATAGATTTGAGCCATCGATAAATATGGCGACTCGACCTCGATTCTCTAAAACTTGTTCTGGGGTAAATATCGAGTCATTTTCTAAATTATTTAACATTGTTGTCATACCTCGGATTTTATTTTGTTATTTTTGATACGAATTTCCGACTTTTACATTTAGTTAGTGCGGTTTATGATAATTTTCTAGGGCTAATATTTAAGTCCAGCCCCAATGAATTTTTTGTGAGATTTGAGAGATAAGAGATTTGTCTGAAAGCGATTTAAAAAACTAATCGTTTTTAGGAGGTTCTATGCGTTTAAAGATTGGTTGAGGATTCCCCAACTGCTGTTTTTTAGATAGTACCCCCCATTTGGAATGGATAGAAAATGGGGCAGCGATCGCTGTTTTAATTTGCTCGTTAAAGTTAATTCCAAAACCCAGTTGTTGATAAATATCACTACTGATATTGGGGATAACTGGTGAAAGAAGATAAGCCGACAGTCTGACAGATTCCAAAACTACATAAAGCACTTTTTCCACTTCCTGCTGCTGTCCTTGTTTATATAGTGACCAAGGGGCTTGATCATCAATAAACTTATTACTGGCTTGCACCAGTGACAAAATCGCTTCACAGGCTTGATTGAAAGCTAGAGCTTCATAGGCTTGTTGTACCTGTTCTCCTAGACTTAAACCAATTCTTTTTAAAGGATTTTCAGCAGAAACACTTTCATCTGAAATTGAAACTTCATTGCCAGCACAGTATTTCTTCACCATGTTCAGGGAGCGATTGAGCAAATTACCTAAATCATTTGCCAAATCTGCATTTAGAACATTAATGAATCTACTTTCATTAAAGTCGCCATCTTTGCCAAATTCGATTTCCTTAAGGAAGTAATAACGAACCGCATCACTACCATAACTCTGGACTAGAGCTATGGGATCGAGGGTATTACCCAGTGCTTTACCCATTTTCTGCCCATCTTTGGTCAAAAAACCGTGGCCAAAGACTCGTTTGGGCAATGGTAGGTCTGCTGACATTAACATTGCTGGCCAGTAAACTGCATGAAAGCGCAGGATATCTTTCCCGATTAAATGCAAGTTAATCGGCCACCATGTCGCTAAAGCATTTGCTAATGTCGGTTCAGCATCGGGTTCTAATAACGCCGTTACGTAACCCAACAGGGCATCAAACCAGACGTAAAGGGTTTGCTTGGGATCAGTTGGTACGGGGAAGCCCCAGTCGAGATTGATCCGGGAAATCGAAAAGTCTTGCAAACCTCGACTAACAAAGCTTAAGACTTCATTCCGACGACTTTCTGGCTGGATGTACTCTGGGTGGGATTGATAAAATTCTTCTAGCTGTTTTTGGTATTTAGATAAGCGAAAGAAATAATTTTGTTCGTCTCGCCACTCTACTTGTTTATTAGTATGAATAGGACAACGGTTGCCATCTAACAATTCTCTTTCTTCTTTAAATTCCTCGCAGGCTACGCAGTACCAACCTTTTTGTTGTCCTTGGTATATATCACCTTTTTCCCAAACTCGCCCAAAAAATTCTTTGACGATCGCTTCGTGACGTACGTCTGTAGTCCGGCTAAAGCGATCATATTGAATATTTAATACCTCCCATAAGTGCATGAAACTGGGGACAATGGCATCGCAAAACTCTTGGGGTGCTTTTCCTAAAGTTTCAGCTGAACGTTGAATTTTTTGTCCATGTTCATCTGTACCCGTAATCAATAGTACCCGATGCCCCATTAACCTCTGAAACCGAGCCACTACATCTGCGGCGATCGTTGTATAAGCACTGCCGATATGAGGAACATCGTTTACATAGTAGAGGGGTGTTGTCAGTGCAAATGTCTGGTCTTTTTTATCCACTAGATTCATGCAAAATTAAAAATAAATTATTAAAACGCTTTTCAATTAATTATGTCGGCAAAACCACGCAATTATATAACATTACTATCACTTTTTCAAACCTCACTTTAATGTTAGCAAATTTCCAGATGCAAGAAATTTTTTGTAATTAGGCAAAACTGGCTTATTTTTACATAACCAACAGAAATTATGAGTTCATATTCCTTTGTAATGCTTTTTGTTACATACATTGTGGCTAAAAGTACAACGCTCTAAACCTAGAAAAATCATCTGCTTATGTTGATAAGACATTTCTATCTTAAGACTGTAGTGCTACTAGTAAAGAAATGTAAAAATTAAATTAAGATAAACTGCGATATTTTCCCAAAAGTATATTTAGATATGAGTCTAAATAGTCCTCTGGACATTTCTCGCTTATTCCTAGCGGCGTTTTCGACACAAATGTTTCGTTATTACGAGGATCGCATTCCTCAAGATGCAAGTTTGTTAGTAGTGAGCAATCATCGCAGCTTTATGGATGCCATGATTTTAATGGCAGCACTATCGAGTCCAATTCGTTTTGCTTGCCATCACTATATGGGACAAGTGCCGATTTTACGAGAGATTGTCACAGGGCAATTAGGTTGCTTTCCTTTAGAAACAATTCCCAACCGCCAGCAGAGCTTTTTTGCCCAGTCACAGATGCTATTACAATCAAAACAGATGGTAGGGGTTTTTCCTGAAGGGGCTGAACCAATGGTGCAATCGACTCCGGCATCTATGGTGGGTGAATTTCAGAGAGGATTCGCCCATTTAGCGTTACGATCTGCTGTACCTGACTTGGCAATTTTACCAGTTGCGATCGCCTCCTTGGAAGAAGTCAACACCACAGCATTTCCCTTAAAACTGTTGAGTTTGTTCGACCCTTCAGAACCTTTATTTAATCAATCTGGTTGGCATCCTTTAGTCATATATCATCGGGTAGCTGTGTTAATTGGTCGTCCTTATTGGATTACAACTCAGCATCAACAGAAATATCATGGAAAACAGGCAAAAAATGTCGTATCAGAGCTAACCGAACACTGCCAAAATGAAATCGCCAATTTACTGAGACAAGGGTGCTATTGAAGTAAAACACAAGCAAGCTTAAAACCTAAGTTTTTGATTTATTTATCCCTGAACAATTATTCAGGCAGAGTTGTAATATTTTGCTTTTTTTTGAGATAGTTTGCTGATTCTTGTCTGGCTTTTATCTATTGATGGGATTGAGTTATGTGTATAAACAGCTTAAACTTATATTTTATGAAGTTTTTATTAGCTGAGTTATGATTTTAACAGACTTTTTCCTGCAATACTGCGCTGAATTCAGCAAGAGATGACAAACTTCAAAGTATGGTTATTGTATGCAGGTAAAACTATAAGAACCAAAAAGTTGAATTAAAAATTTTACAATGCCAGAAATTGAGCTAAAGCCGTGTTTTCTAACTCCTAAAAGAGTCCAAGCAGAGTACCCGTTGTTTGTGTATTTACCAGGAATGGATGGCACTGGTCAAATGTTGCGATCGCAAACAGATGGATTAGAAGTTGGCTTTGATGTGCGCTGTTTAGCGATCCCCAGGAAAGACTTGACTACGTGGGAAATACTAACGAATAATGTCTTGGACTTAATCCATGCAGAATTAGAAAAAAGCTCCCAGAGGTCAATTTATCTTTGTGGGGAATCATTTGGGGGCTGCTTGGCAATGAAAGTAGCCATCAAAGCACCCCATTTATTTAAACGGATTATTTTAATCAACCCAGCCTCAGCCTTTAATTTGCGTTCTTGGTTGCCTTGGACATCCCAACTGACGTATTTAGTACCCGAATGTTTTTATGATATCGGTGCATTGGGGTTATTGCCGTTTTTGGCATCTTTAGAACGGATGACGAGAAGCGATCGCCATGATTTGCTCAAAACCATGCGTTCCGTACCATCAAAAACAGTTAACTGGCGGTTGTCTTTATTGAGACAATTTGAGATTGATGAAAACCAGCTACGTCGCTTGACTCAACCTGTTTTGTTAATTGCTGGAGGTAGCGATCGCCTTTTACCTTCGGTAAGCGAAGTCAAGCGCATAGCTGGTATCTTACCCAATTCTCAGGTTTTAGTACTGCCAAATAGCGGACACGCCTGTTTGCTAGAGAAAGATGTTAATCTCTATGAGATTTTAGAGGATAACAATTTTTTGACAAATTATGAATTGCCTACTCAGGAACTCAACCTAGCTGAAGAAAGGTTAGAAGAATACGCCGAACTTCTCAGACATGAAGATTGATAATTTGTGCTTGTTGGGAGAGTTCAAGTCATTTCAAGTTTAGCTACAAACTAACTAGAGAGATGTTCACGATGATCTCAAAAAAATGGCAGACACACCCCAATCAGAACCCAAAGTAAACCAATCAGTTAATTTACCAGAAGCAAAAATCACCCGACAGACATCCACAGCCGAGAAGTCATCACTGTTAGATTCCTTGTCCCAAAGTGGTAAAGCGTTTTTAGATACAGCTTTGGGAGTGGGAGTAGTAGCAGCAAAGCAAACACATAAGTTATTTGGGCAAGCTACTCAAACCACTGGTGAGCTAGTCAATCTTCTTAATCAAAATTGGCTAATCCGCAAACTATCTGGGTTTTTGAATCTCAATTGGCTGATAGGTGCTACCGAAAATGTTGATCTAGAAAAAGCAGCAGCCACTGTTAAAAAACTCCAGCAAAAATATCCGCAAGAATCTCCCAGTCAAATTTCCCACCGCATCATGATGGAAACAGCAACTAAAGCTGGGGGGATTGGTTTTGCCAGCAGTATTTTACCAGGGGTAGCGGCAGCATTGTTGGCTATTGATTTAGCCGCAACACTGAAATTGCAGTCAGAAATGCTGTATCAAATTGCCGCTGCCTATGGGCTAGACTTACAAGAGCCAGCACGTAAAGGCGAAGTTTTGACAATTTTTGGTTTGGGTTTGGGAGGTAATCGACTTTTGAAAGCAGCAGGATTAGCGCTGCTGAGAAATGTACCGTTTGCGGGTGCAGCGATCGCCACTAGTTCCAACGCTGCCATGAGTTACTCTCTAGGGTATGCAGCTTGTCGATTTTATGAAGCCAAACTGGATGAATCCACTTCGTTGACATCAAAAGAAACCTTGGCAACTTTAAAAGCAGAAAGTGAAAATTATTTAGAAACTGCGATCGCTCAACAAGTGATCATGGATAAAATTCTAGTTCACATGCTCCTTGCCAGCCACCCAGAAAAAACCTGGGGAGAAATCTTACCACAATTACAATCACTGAATTTCAGCCCGGCATCAATAACAGCGATTGCCAACAATATCAAATCACCGCAACCTTTAGATACACTACTCAATCAACTCAACCGTGATTTTGCTGTCCCCTTATTGGCGCAGTGCCAAAGAATTGCTCAACTTGACAATCAGACTACAGCAGTAGAGCAAGAAATTATTACGGCGATCTCTAATAAATTTGATATTGAGATCACCGAAGTTCAGTCAATAGTTAATAGTTCTGAGTCAACAACCAGCCCCTAGCCTCTATTCCTGTTCAATTTGCTCAGGATCAATACCGATATCTCGTAGGCGTTGTTTTAATTGCTCTATTTGTTGTTCGGCTTGCTGTTGAGCTTGTTCTGCTTGTTGTCGAGCTAGGGCTTCTGCATCTGCTCGTTGTTGTGCTTCTCGTAACGCTTGCGCCTGTTCTGTGGGATTCAGCAGTTTCTCTCCTGTATCTTCTCGGTAAAAACCGATTAATTCTCCTTCCACTTGCAACCGCAAACCTAATGGTTCGCTGCGATTGTCTGTGATTAATTCATATACATCTTGCCGCAACCGATAACCCTGCAACTGTCCTTGCACCCATTCGCCCTTGGGATCAAATAGCCAGTATTCTTTGACACCAAGTTGCTCATACAAAATCTTCTTAAATTCTTGATCGTGATTTTTTGTCCCTGCGGAAGTCATTTCAAAAATTACAGATGGAACTTCCCCTTCTTCCCACACCTTGTAATTATCTCGACCACCAGGGGCGACATTAAAAATAACCATTACATCTGGTGCAACGCGCAACTTAGGAAACCCTTGGGCATAGTAAAGAAACTGATTAGCGAGGACTGTTGCCTGTTGTCCTGCTAAATACTGGCGTAGAACTTCCAACGTCGCCAGTAAAACGCATAGATGGGCATAGCTTTCTGCCACAGGTTCACCATCAGAACTAGGATAGAACACTTCTGCCCGTTGGGTTGAAGATAAGGCTGGGGTCATAGTCATGCCATGCAGAAGGTTTGGATGTTTCAATTATAAAAGTCAATAGTCAATAGTCATTTGCCTCTCTGCCTCTTCTCTCTTACTCCCCTGAGTCGGAAAAAATAATTTTGAGCAATACTGGTACAAGAAGGAATCTTTAAACAAAATCCCAACATGGCAATTCAACTCAGTAATACGCCTTTGCTGGAGTGGGCAGGCGATAGTTTGGCAATCGGATTATTTGAAGATGCAGTAGAGTTAACTGGTGAACTGGCGACTTTAAATGACAAGTTTGCCGGCATCTTAAAAGAAGTAATTGCCGAAGAAGAATTTACAGGCAAAGCCAATAGCACCGTTTTCACTCGTGTCACTGGTGGTAATGCAGTTAAGAAAGTAATTTTAGTCGGCTTAGGAAAACCAGAGGCGCTGAAAATAGATACCGTGCGTCGTGCGGCTGCGGCTGTGGCAAAAGTAGCCAAAAAGCAAAAAAGCAAAACTTTAGGATTTAGCTTTCCATTATGGAATAACGACCCAGGCGCAACAGCCCAAGCGATCGCTGAAGGTGTACAGTTGGCACTGTATCAAGATGTACGCTTTAAATCAGAACCAGATGATAAAGCTTCCAAAGTTGAAACAGTAGAATTACTGGGATTTGATGGGCAAGAAGCAGCGATTGCTCGTGCTAATCAGATTGTCTCCGGGGTAATTTTAGCTAGAGAGTTGGTAGCAGCTCCAGCCAACGCAGTCACGCCCATTACAATGGCAGAGACAGCCCAAGCGATCGCTAAAGACCACGGTTTACAAATTGAAATTCTGGAACGAGAAGATTGTGAAAAGCTAGGTATGGGTGCTTTTTTAGGAGTTGCTCAAGCCTCCGATTTGCCGCCAAAATTCATTCACCTCACCTACAAACCCCAAGGCACACCCACAAAAAAACTAGCCATAATTGGTAAAGGTTTAACCTTTGATTCTGGTGGACTGAATATCAAAGGTGCAGGTAGCGGCATCGAAACCATGAAAATTGATATGGGTGGTGCAGCTGCTACTTTAGGTGCAGCCAAAGCGATCGCTCAACTCAAACCAGATGCCGAAGTTCACTTCATCTCAGCCGTCACTGAAAACATGATTAGCGGTCGCGCCATGCACCCAGGGGACATCCTCACCGCCTCTAACGGCAAAACCATCGAAGTCAACAACACCGACGCAGAAGGACGTTTAACCTTAGCTGATGCTTTGGTTTACACCGACAAATTAGGATTAGATGCGATCGTTGATTTAGCCACCCTTACCGGTGCTAACGTCATTGCCTTGGGTGAAGATATTGCAGGCTTGTATACTCCCGATGATGCTTTAGCTTCCCAACTAGAACAAGCTTCTGCCACATCAGGCGAAAAAATTTGGCGAATGCCAATGGAAGAAAAATATTTTGAAGGCTTGAAATCCGGCATTGCGGACATGAAAAACACCGGGCCACGTCCTGGTGGATCTATTACTGCTGCTCTATTTCTCAAACAGTTCGTCAAAGATACCGCTTGGGCGCACTTAGATATTGCAGGCCCAGTATGGACAGACAAAGAAAATGGCTACAACGGCTCTGGAGCCACTGGCTACGGTGTGCGGATGTTGGTCAACTGGGTACTAGGAACCGAAGTCTAAAGTATGAAGTATGAAGTCTGAAAACTCATATTTCAGACTTCATACTTCAGAATTCATACTTTATTCGTGTTATCTTGGGCTGGCTGCCAAAAGCTGTTGCAATAGTAACAATAGTAATTTGGCAGCCAGAAAGTTAAGGTTTTTCGACAAAGCCATCTGGTAAAATTTGTAAGGTTTCTAGAAGCTCTGAGCAATGGGATCGACTTGCGCACGGATAGCAATTGACGCAATGGGGGGGGATAACGCACCCAGTGAAATCGTTGCTGGCGCATTGCGTGCCAGTGAAGAATTGGGTGTGAAAGTCTTGTTGGTGGGTGATCCCCAACAGATTCAAGCTGTCATGCCACCAAAGACTACTTTGGAGCGGGTGGAGATAGTTCCGGCTGAGGAAGCGATCGCAATGGATGAGGAGCCTTTAAATGCGGTTAGACGCAAACGCAAGGCTTCTATTAATGTGGCAATGGATTTAGTCAAAAATCAGCAAGCAGATGCTGTATTTTCTGCTGGTCATTCTGGGGCAGCAATGGCAGCAGCATTGCTCCGCCTAGGAAGATTGCCAGGAATTGATCGCCCAGCAATTGGTACGGTTTTCCCCACGATTATGGCTGGCAAACCAGTATTAATACTTGATGTTGGCGCAAATGTAGACTGCCGTCCTAAATTTTTAGAGCAGTTTGCTGTCATGGGTTCGATTTACAGCCAGTATGTGTTGGGTAATGAAAAACCCAAAATTGGTTTATTAAATATTGGCGAAGAAGACACCAAGGGTAACGAGCAAGCTCTCCGCGCCCATCAACTACTGCGAGAAAATACTCTAATTAATTTTGTTGGTAATGCCGAAGGCCGTGATGTACTTTCTGGTCAATTTGACGTAATTGTGTGTGATGGCTTTGCGGGCAATGTGTTATTAAAATTTGCCGAATCTCTGGGAGGAGTAATTCTGCAAATCTTACGAGAAGAACTGCCCCAAGGATTACGCGGTCAAATTGGTACTGCACTGTTAAAACCAAATCTCAAGCGAATTAAGCAGCGCATGGATCATGCGGAGCATGGAGGTGCTTTACTGTTAGGTGTGGCTGGAGTTTGTTTCATCGGCCACGGCAGTTCGCAAGCACCTTCAATTTTTAGTGCAATACGTATGGCAAAAGAAGCGGTGGATAATCAGGTACTGCAAAGACTTCAGTCCCAGTATGAAATCCTACAGCGCGAAAGCGGTTAGTAATGAGTCATTTTTGATTTGGAGCCAGTGCGTTGCGGTGAGCAGTCCGTTGGGCGGCTCTGCCGACTTGTAGTAACTGGCGTTCATTTGTCATCTCAAAGATAGAAGGGCAAATGACTAAAACGCTGAGAGCTTGGGAGATTAGGAGTGGAAAAGTTAGGTGTATCAATTACCGGAAGTGGCTCGGCAGTACCAGAAACTTCCCTCGACAACCACGCATTGACAGCACTGGTTGAAACTTCAGATGAGTGGATCACCACAAGAACGGGAATTCGTCAACGACGAATATCACTACCGTCAGATTCGGTGAGTTCCTTGGCGGCGGCTGCTAGTCGTCAGGCGATCGCCTCTGCCGGAATTCAAGCAACTGATTTGGATCTGATTTTGCTGGCAACATCTACCCCTGATGATTTATTTGGCAGTGCTTGTCAAGTACAAGCTGAATTGGGAGCGAATAAAGCCGTAGCATTTGACTTAACAGCTGCTTGTTCTGGCTTTGTCTTCGGGCTAGTCACAGCTGCCCAATACATCAGAACCGGAGTATATAAAAATGTACTGTTGATCGGAGCAGATATCCTCTCTCGTTGGGTAGATTGGCAAGATAGAAAAACTTGTGTGTTGTTTGGTGATGGTGCAGGAGCAGTAGTATTGCAAGCTAATGAAAGCGATCGCTTACTCGGATTTGCCCTCAAAAGCGATGGCACTCAAAATCATCACCTGAATCTTGGTTACGCAGTCTCTTCTCAAGAACTACTCCCAGGTATTAATGTCTCTCAAGGCACTTACCAACCCATCACGATGAACGGTAAAGAAGTTTACCGCTTTGCTGTGCAGAAAGTACCAGAAATTATTGATAAAGCTTTATTTGCAGCAAACCTCACTGTTGAGCAAATTGATTGGCTACTCTTACACCAAGCCAATCAGCGGATTTTAGATGCTGTTGCCGAACGCCTAAATATTCCTGAACATAAAGTTATCAGTAATCTTGCCAATTACGGCAATACTTCCGCCGCGTCAATCCCTCTAGCTTTAGATGAAGCAGTGCGACAAGGCAAAATAAAACCCAATGACATCATTGCTGCATCCGGCTTTGGCGCAGGCCTCACCTGGGGTGCAGCCATTTTTCAATGGGGAAAATAGGTATTAAGTAAAAAGTAAAAAGGTAAAAATTTTTACTTTTGCTTTTTTCCTTTTGACTTCTTAATTGACTCTTGACAAATGACTAAAACCGCATGGGTGTTTCCCGGACAAGGTTCCCAAACTCTGGGAATGGGAATGGATTTACTAGATATACCCTCCGCCAAAGATAAATTTGCCCAAGCGGAGGCAATTTTGGGCTGGTCTGTGACTGAGATATGCCAAAACCAAGAAGAAAAGTTAGCACAGACACTTTACACTCAGCCCTGTCTTTACGTAGTTGAGAGTATTCTTGCTGACTTGATGCGCGAACGAGGACATCAACCAGATTTAGTTGCTGGCCATAGTTTGGGTGAGTATATTGCCCTTTACATTGCTGGTGTCTTTGAATGGTCTGCGGGTTTGCAATTAGTCAAGCGTCGTGCTGAACTGATGGATAGCGCCGCAGGCGGGATGATGGCGGCTTTGATGAACTTTGACCGGGAACAGTTAGAAACAGTCATTGCACAAACACCAGATGTAGTTTTGGCGAATGATAACAGCCCGGCGCAGGTCGTTATCTCTGGTACTCCAGACGCAGTACAAACGGTGATGTCTCAAGTTAAGGCCAAGCGGGCTATTCCTCTTAAAGTTTCTGGGGCGTTTCACTCACATTTAATGGCTGCTGCTGCTGCGGAGTTTCAAGATATTTTAGAATCTGTGGAATTTGAATCTGCAACTGTACCTGTAATGTCGAATGTTGAACCTGTACCCTCAGCTGATGCACAGATTTTAAAACAGCGTCTAACTCAACAAATGACTGGTTCGGTACGTTGGCGAGAAATTTCTCTGCAATTACCGGCTAACAGTATTGAGCAAGTCATAGAAATCGGCCCTGGCAATGTTTTAACAGGTTTAATTAAACGCACCACTCCTGATTTAATCTTAAATAACGTCCGTAATGCTGCTGAATTACCGGACTAGAGAATACAAAAGTGTAAAAAATGATGGTGAAATACTTAATTTCATACTTCATACTTCATACTTCACACTTCATACTTCATCCTTCCTATGTCTCGCAGTCGTGAACCGTTGATCAGTCTGGCACTTTACCACGCATTTAAATGGTCGATTGTCAGTCCCATGTTACATGCTTACTTTGGGGGTAAAATTTATGGGGTTGAAAATGTCCCACAATCAGACCCATTGGTGGTTGTCAGCAATCACGCTAGTTACTTCGACCCGCCGATTGTTTCCAATTGTGTGCGTCGTCCGGTAGCATACATGGCTAAACAAGAGTTGTTTGAAATTCCTGTTTTAGCGCAAGCAATTAAATTGTATGGTGCTTACCCAGTCAGTCGAGGGAATGCCGATCGCAATGCTATCCGTGCAGCCCTAGAATGTCTAGAAAATGGTTGGGCTGTGGGAGTATTTTTACAAGGTACTCGCACCCCAGATGGTAGAATCACCGAACCCAAAAAAGGCGCAGCATTGCTGGCTGCAAAGGCAAAAGTACCTATATTACCTGTAAGTTTATGGGGAACTGAAGGTATTTTAGAAAAAGGCTCATCGATACCGCGTGCTGTTCCACTCACTATCAGAATTGGCCATGTAATTGACCCCCCTAGTTCCACTAATAAAGATGAATTAGCGGCCGTAACACAAAAGTGTGCAACGGTAATCAACGAGATGCACGATTTAGGGCGTTAAAAAGAAATATGCTTTTAGGTGGTAGCGATCGCCACTTTATTTTTATATGTTTCTAGTATCTATTAGCGATCTCTAAACTAGCTTATTTTTAGAAATTATATGAGTGGCTTTGATGCCAAGAATTTTTGGAACCGATTTAATAATTCGGCTTTAGTCCGTTTTTTACTTTTAGTGGCTGCTGGCTGGGCGTTCGTGCAACTTTTAGCCTATTTTGAAGCAGTCATAGTTATTTTTACATTTGCGGCAATTTTAGCTTTCTTACTCAGTTATCCAGTACAGTGGTTGCGGCGTTTTTTGCCTCATGGTTTAGCTGTGATTGTCGTATTCTTGTTTAGTATTGTGATTTTGGGTGGATTGATTATCACTGTTGGTTTAGCCGTTTTATCTCAAGGACAACAATTAATTGATAGTATTTCTGGTTTTTTAACTTCTTTAGCACCCTTTATAGAAAAAATTGAGGGCTTGCTTCGTAACCGGAATCTGCAAATAGACTTAAGTGTAATTGAAGAGCAACTGCGTAATCAGGCTGTATCAACATTAGTCACTAGTTTGACTTTTTTGCAACAATTATTGACTAATTTTGTAACTTTTATCTTGATTGCTGTTGTGGCATTTTTTATGCTATTGGATGGAGAAAAATTGTGGAATTTTATTTTAAAAATAGTTCCTAAACAGCGCCGTGTTAGATTTACAAACATCATCCGGCGTAGCTTTTTAGGCTTCTTTCGTGGTCAATTATTATTAAGTTTATTTTTGACAACAACAACTTTTATTGTATTTTTATTACTGCAAGTACCTTTTGCTTTATTGTTATCTACAATAATTGGCATACTAGACATAATTCCTGGCATAGGGGCAACTTTAGGAGTTAGCACAATTACTCTAATTGTATTATCTCAAAATGTTTGGCTGGCATTAAAAGTATTAGTTGCTTGCATTATCCTTCAGCAGATTCAAGACAATTTAATTGCGCCTCGCATTATGCAAGGTGCGTTGAATCTAAATCCAGTTGTAGTATTTTTTGCTTTGTTAGTAGGTGCTAGAGTGGCAGGATTGTTAGGTGTTTTTATCTCTATTCCTATTACCGGAATCGTTGTATCTTTATTTGAAATTGATGAGATGAAGTCAGAGATTTAGTCAATGAGCAATAGTCAATGGTCATTTGTAATGCTTACTTAGTCCCTAGTTTCTAATGTATAGCAGTAGCCAAGGCAGTTAGGACATCGGCCAATGATAAAACTCATGCAATAAAAGACTTTTAACCCTGTAACCTGTCACCTGCTATAAAATTAGATTAATCATCATCAAAAAGGGAGTTATGTCAGATTTAAGGGCAGAATTAACAGAAATTGTGGATGAGGCGGAATGGGAGTGGTTAATTCCCCATGTACAGCGTGATGCAGTAATTTTGGTAGCACAGGAGCTAAACTTGTTAGATGTGGGAGAAGCGATCGCCGGTGATAACACTCAATTTGTACAGCAGTTGATTAATGAGCAATTAATTAGCAAACCTTCTGTCGATCAAGTGGGAGTATGGAATAGCGATCACCAAAAGCGATTCCATACCCTCATCATACAGCCCTTTGTTTTAGTACAAGAAATCGCTGCATAAGTAAAGTAAAAAGTTAAAAAATCAAAGATTGTTTTCTTTTGATTTTTACCTTTTTACTAATTATTAATTACTGCCTGCTCCCAATAGATTACGCCTTTTGTTACCATCACTCGCACCCGTATAACCAGTTGCTACCCACACCAAGGCTCTAGCTCCATCGCGGATGGATTTTTCAATTGGTTCAGGTGGTTTTTCAGAGGGTACTGATACAGCTTTAAAGTCAATTCCCCGGCTACCTAAAACTATCTCACCAATGACACAAGCACGTCGCATGTGAAAATCGGAAGTAATCAAATAAACTCTTTTAATACCACGAGCTTGCAAATCATCTACTAAGCTGGTAAAATTTGTAACTGTATCTACCGCTTCGTAATCCAAGTGTAAACGCTTGGGATCAACACCAGCTTTGACAAATACCTTGCGAGTGTGTCTAGGTGGACTACCACCAGTAATCCAAATTGGTAAATTTGGATACTTCCGAGCAAACTGCGCTGTAAATTTTTCTCTCTCTAAACTTTTCGTTGAACCACCTAAGACTAATACCGCTTGGGGTTGCGTGTATTGTTTTTTTGCTTCTTTGTAACCCAACCACATTAATAGGGGTAGAGCAAGAACCATAAACCGAAAAGATTTACCTGTAAACAATAGATTATTCTTCAAGGCTCTATGATTTTGTGTACTGCGATGTAATATTTTCTGAATAAATTAAAAAAATACGTAAAGTAGCAGACTTTAGTTAAATCCACCAATTTTAATTCAGCTAAATTTCCGTTAATACAGCTTCAATTACATATACACGCCATTTGCCGAAATTTACGGAATATTAGCAGATTTCCTCAATCCAGCCGACTATATTTTTACTAAATTTTTAGATAACGACGGGACTGGTGCGGCTCGAACGCACGACCTAGCGCTTAGGAGGCGCTCGCTCTATCCATCTGAGCTACAGCCCCAGTTACGAGGCATAAATATAATAGCAGTAGTTTTAACTAGACTGCCACAAATTGTCCCAAGAACCGCCGCCTATTTCTAACCCACAAAGGTGACTCTGTGATTTTAGGATGATTTTAGATTGTTTGCCACTTAAATTTCGCAACTCCAAATTCAGTTTTCCTTGCATCGTATCCCGACAACAGAACATTAAACCATTGTTTGTCGGCGCTCGTAGGAGTGTACCAGGTAGATGCGTAGTTCCTGTCAATTCAACCTCGTAGTTTAGATTTCTTGCTTGTATTTGCCATCTACCCCAAGGCTGAATTTGCCAATTTACTTCCGAATTCCAGGGGACAAATTCATAAAATTTGCCTTGATAATGTAGACCAATCATGGCGACAGATTCCATCCACCACAACACACCACGCCTACCACCACCAGCAGTCAACGCTAAGTCAGGTTCGCCGTCAAAGTGATTACAGTTTAGCCAAAACCATTTTTGAGGAAAAGCACCACCCCAATTTTTTTCGCCGTAAGCTGGCGCGTTGGTGAATTCGTAAACTTTGCCATTCCAATCAATCCAACCACTGGCCAAGCCGTGCGCCATCAAAATTTGCCATCCGGGTTCAAAAATCTGTAAAAATGACAGCCAGCCAGCTGTTGATTGCTGAAGGCTATTTTGATTACCCCAAGCATATACTGGCTGAATTTCATACAACCAACGGCAATAAAAACCTGTAGCGGGGTCGCGGATTATTCCCTGATTCAGGGTAGCTGTAGCTTGATAACCTTCTTGAATGTGTTGTTCAAACTCTGCTGGTAGGAGGTAGAGGGGTTGATTATTGAGGTTGGTTTTACCCCAATGACCCAAGGCTAAAGTATCTCGACTAGCCCAAAATTTCTGCACATCTGGAAAAGTCCGACATAAATACTCATCATTAGCGCCTAGAACTTGAGCTGCACCACCACTATAAGGTTTACCACCAATGGGGTCTTCAATAGAGTACATGAAGGCAAAGGTTTGTCCGCATTCCGGTAAAGTTACACGGTAATACCAGCCTTCAAAAAAACGCCGACTACTACTATCCCAATGGTAGCCGCTATGGGGTGTTTGAGAATTTACGGGGATAGGAAACATGAATTTAACTGCTTGCTAGTTGTCTATGTTTCAGTATGCGCGATCGCCTATGAACAAGTTTGACCATATTTAGGCGATCGCTAAAATTTCTGCCTGACAGTCAGCTAATAACTGCATATATCTACACCATACTCATTCTTTTGGCAGATGATAAACTCCCATCTTTAGATAGAACCATCTGTGCAATTACAGAGGCTATGCTGAATATCATTAAAAGCCAAGTAAAAAAAGCAACTCAAATTTATTGAAACCTTTGCCGATTAGTATTGCAATTTCTTTTGGAGCAAGGGTTTAGTTTTGCCAACACAGATTTTAGGAGTGTAATTAATAGTATGACAAATTCAGGCGATCGCGAAACTCATAACAGCGAAACTAGACAAGAATCTTACACTGACATTCAGGGTAACACCCACACTAACTTAACACGCACCAGTGAAACAGTTAACAACAATCCCAACCATGTCAACACGTATAAAAATGGTTATGCAAATGGTCGAGAAACAGAACGTCACTACCAACAAGCTAATTTAGCTGCGCGTGATCATGAAAATGCGTCTGTTGGTTTGTTATTAGGGATTTTTCTCACCTCTGTAGCTGGTTTAATTGTTGGTGCATTTTGGTATTTTAACCAACCCAGAGAAACAGTAATTCAAGAAACTCAACCAATAGTGACTCCTTCACCACAACAAACCACAATCATTGAAAGAACCACAGAAGTACCTGTAGTGGTTCCACAACCGCAAGTTCCAACTGTCACTATACCTTCGCCTCCAGATATTAACATTACCGTTCCCCCACAACAGCCTACAACTTCAGGAACGCAGACAACTCCTCCAAGGGATAGTTCTGCTGATACCCCCGCGGCTGGTAGTAAAACTAATACTTCTGAAACCACTGTACCTCAAAGGTCAAACCAATCAAACGACACATCAAATAGCGGTTCTTCTAACACCGGTGAGACTGGTACAGGTTCAGAGTAACCCCATTCAGTACTTTGCAGCTAAATAAAATCAAGATTTAGGAATAGTCAAAACCATGCGAAATCCAGCTTTAAGACTGGCTTTCGCTTTTTTTCGCACCTTCTTGACAAAAGTGTAATTACTCTAACTTCTCACAAATGGCGATCGCAGAGTTTAACAAGATTTTCAGGATGTGCCGATGAAATGCGTAGGCATCGCCTCTAATTAAGACTGTGATACATTAACAGAGATACTGCCAAAAGTTTCCTTAGTATGACAGCTACAACAAACTCTCGTTATGTTACCCGACAGCCTGATATTTTATCGGGTGAACCAATTATTACGGGAACTAGAACGCCTGTGAGAGCAATTGTTGAAAATTGGCGTTTAGGTATTAGACCAGAAGAAATACCGCTACATTTACCTCATTTAACTTTAGCCCAAGTCTTTGATGCTTTGAGTTTTTACTTAGATAATCAAGCAGAAATTAATGAATACATTGAGCGTAATCATGTCCCCGATGAATTAGTTCATTCAGCTATTAAAGCTAGATTAAATCAATAATAACGATTTTTGCTCAAGTTTATCATGGAAATTCAACCAACAGAAATTAGGAATTATTTAAGACCTGATGGTATAGATATTTTTTCTGAGTGGTTTGATTCTCTGTGGGATAGAAAAGCAAAAGCTAAAATTAGAGCAAGACTAGACCGAGTAGAAGAGGGTAATTTAGGTGATTGTAAATCAGTTAGTGATGGTGTTTTTGAACTTAGAATAAACTATAGTTCTGGCTACCGCATATACTTTGGTCAAGAAGGTTCAACAATTATTATTCTTTTGTGTGGTGGGGATAAAAGTACTCAAGATAAAGATATTGCTAAAGCTAAAGAATATTGGCAAGACTACAGGAGTAGAGATGATGCCTAGAAGTACAAGCTATCACGAAAAACTGATACAAGACTTAAAAAAACCACTAGAAGCAGCAGCTTATATTGAAGTTGTTTTAGAAGAAGGCGACCCGAAAATGTTGAGTAAAGCACTCCAAAATGTCATAGAATCGCATGGTGGAGTGGAGCAGCTTTCTAGACAAGTCAAGAAACTCTACAATAAACTTGACCAAATGCTATCAGAGAAAGGAGAAATTGAGTTTTACAGTCTAAATTCTTTGTTAGATGCTTTAGGCTTACATTTGGCAGTCACAGTAAAGCCATGATTCAAGTGTTTATATTATTGATTGACAGAGATTGCTTTCTGGCGTTGCCGATTAAAATGTGATTACATTCAATTTAGTCTGTGGTAAATTCACAAAAATACTGCCAAGATTTTCATCAGTGTGACAGTTAAAACCAACTCTCGTTTAATGTTGGGTTGCGCTACGCTTAACCCAACCTACATCTACTGAAAGTACAGAGGTGCAGCAGGTAGCAGAAAAATTTATTCAGACGAATTGCTATAACCCCGCAGTGCTAGGTATCGGAATTATGAGATGTTGATTCTTCTGTGCATTTGGGGCTTGTAATAAATCTTTATAAATGTTGAAAAGCCTTAGATGTTAGCCTTTAAATCGTGCGTACAAAAAACCACAAAAAACAAAAAAACACACCCAAAATAACCCACCCAACACTGTTCCATTAAACAATATTTCACCCCCAAAACCAAATGACAATAATATAAAAATTAATAACAAGTCCACAGGCACATACAACAAACCAAATAAACCGCCTTCACCGTACCAAGTATTGCGAGGAAAGAATACAAACCCAACCCATACACTAAGCAGCGCCACCGGAATAGGAAGAAAAATAATCATATTCCTACTTAAAATTCCCCATACAAATATACAAAACGAGTTAATTATTATTCCCCCCTCCCTACCGGAGTTATAAAATTTCCAACCCCATATATAATCCTATATATAAAATCTCCAACCCCATATATAAAATCTCCAATCCAATCTAAAGGTTGCACAGCAATGCGCGCACTAATTCCACATACAGCGACCAAGCCGCCTTGCGTTCTGTGGGTTCAACATCCTACAAGACATCGAACCAATGCCTAAAGGTAAACTTACAGATACAGTTTTTAAGGAAAGGCAATTCATAAATATAACTAAGCAAATTTAACTAATTTCTCTGTGATTATTATAGAACTCTGGTAAAGTCCCTAACACAAGCAAAATCAAAGCAATCTCAAGATGTTTCGTTGAAAATGCTTCACCTACGCCGATGCTTCGCCTACGCAAATCATAATCAATCAGCCAGATTATGATAGTAATAACATCTGTGCATCCAACAAAAGATAATACTACTTCTAGCCCCAATCAAAATCATGACAGTCGCCCAAGAATTAGAACCAGCAGAAGGTATAATATTTCCACCAGGAGATATTGAAAGTGACCTACCAATAGAAGATATAATATTCCCACCAGGAGATATCGAAAGTAAAGAACCACCATTGGAAAGCGATTTACATCTACGCCAAATTATTCTGTTATTACAGTGTTTAGAATTGTGGTGGCAAAATCGCAATGACTTTTATGCTGCTGGAAATCTGACAATTTACTACAGTGAACGTCAACTCAAATCAGAAAAGTTTCGCGGCCCAGATTTTTTTGTCGTGCAAGGCTGTGAAAGAAAACCCCGCAAAAGTTGGGTAATCTGGCAAGAAGACGGTAAGTACCCCAATATTATTGTGGAGTTACTTTCCTCTTCTACAAAAGCCACAGATAAAGGCTTAAAAAAACAAATCTACCAAGATACCTTTCGCACACTAGAATATTTTTGGTTTGATCCAAATAATCTAGAATTTGCTGGGTTTCATCTAGTAGATGGAAATTACCAACCCATAGAACCAAATCCCCAAGGTTGGTTATGGAGTCAGCAGTTAGACTTATACTTAGGTGTGCAGAACAATCAATTACGTTATTTCACGGTACAAGGGGAGTTATTGCCGACACCGGAAGAATTAGCAGCACAAGAAACACAGCGTGCTGAACAAGAAAAGCAACGTGCAGAACAAGAAAAGCAACGCGCAGAACGTCTAGCTGCTAAGTTGCGGGAGTTAAATATTGACCCCGATTTTTTATAAAAATTGATTTCCTTACCAAGTTATGTGGTTTCGGTGTTGGGTATATATCTGCAATAATTTAAATAAACCTCATCTATGTTGGTATCTGGAGTTTTTGATTATTCTGTTGTGTCATTGCGACGTAAGGAAGCAATCTCATCATCTCGATAAAAAACTACGATTCTCAAAGTAGACGAGGTTTAGTTCCGATATAATAATCAGTTTGTCTATTGCATCCCATTTTTTAGTATATGTCCAAAACCTACACCGTAGAACTGCATCACCAAGGTAAAACTCTAACTCTGCAAGTTCCTGAAGATGAAACTATTTTATCAGTTGCCGATGCTGCTGGTTTGGAACTACCGAGTTCTTGTCATGCTGGTGTTTGTACAACTTGCGCCGCGCAAATTACCGCAGGAACTGTAAACCAAACTGATGGTATGGGCGTTAGTCCAGAACTGCAAAAACAAGGTTACGCATTACTTTGTGTCTCTTATCCTCGTTCTGATTTGAAAATTGAGACTGAAAAAGAAGAAATAGTTTATCAGTTGCAATTTGGGAAAGACTAGTAAAGTATGAAGTTTGAAGTCTGAAGTCTGAAAAATAAGATTTAATATTTCAGACTTCATTCGGTTATTGTAGAACAAATCAATTAACAGGAGAAATGGCGATGACTACTCATTTTATTACCGCAGAAATCGATATCCAAGAAACTCCTACGGAGTTACAAAAAGCCATTGAAGCCAAGTTGAAAAAACAAGGTGAACCACTGCGTTGGGCTATTACTTCTGTGGATGAAGACCAACAAAAAGCTACTGTTGAAGCAATCGTTACTACAGGAAATGTTGAGTTTTAAGTGTATAGCAGTGCTAGTTTTTTCTAGCACTCAGCACGGGCTGAACGCCCCGCTACCGCTAACAGCACTTAGCACTCAGCACTTAACATGCGTCCTTACACTGCTATTTTGATTGTACCTACTGGCGTTGGGGCGGCGATTGGGGGTTATGCCGGAGATGCGATACCAGTTGCTAGAACATTAGCACAGGTTTGCGATCGCCTGATCACTCACCCCAATGTCCTCAACGGCGCAAGTTTATATTGGAACATTCCCAACGCTTTCTATGTGGAAGGTTACGGACTTGACAAATTTGCCGCTGGATGCTGGGGTTTACGTCCAGTCCGTAATAATAAAATAGGTTTACTTTTAGACCAAGACATTGAACCAGATTTGCGGCTAAGACACTTGCAAGCTGCTGATGCAGCGAAAGCAACTCTCGGATTAACTATCACAGATTATGTAATTACTGATGCTCCGTTAAATGTAGAATTACGCACAGCACAATCAGGTGTAAGCTGGGGAACTATCGGCAACCCAGATAGTTTACTCAGGGCGGCGGAGATACTCATCAAGAAAAGTGGGGCAGAAGCGATCGCAGTTGTCGCCCGTTTCCCCGATGATATGGATGAAGATGCCGTCCAAAACTACCGCCAAGGTAAAGGCGTAGACCCTCTAGCAGGTGCAGAAGCCGTAATTAGCCATTTACTAGTCAGAAACTTGCAAATTCCTTGCGCCCATTCACCAGCACTCGTCAGCGCACCAGCCTATCCCGATTTATCTCCTCGTTCCGCCGCGGAAGAATTAGGCTATACTTTTTTACCAAGTGTCCTTGTCGGCTTGAGTCGCGCCCCACAATTTATTGTCGAGAAACAATTATTTACATCTCAACAACAAGATATTTGGGCAAATCAAGTAGATGCTGCGATCGTACCTGCAAATGCTTGTGGCAGTAGCGCTTTGCTGAGTTTAAGCGAAAAACAATGCCAAATAATTACCGTAGAAGAAAATAAAACTCAAATCCAAGTTCCTGCCCAATCGTTGGGAATCAAATCCATAAAGGTAAACTCATATTTAGAAGCAGTAGGTGTATTAGTAGCCCTCAAAGCAGGCATCAATCCAGATGCTTTGGTTAATAATCAATAGTTCTCCCCTGCACCCTGCACCCTTCCCCCTGCCTCTTCTCCCCCATTCCCTACTCCCTAAACACCCGTGGTAGAACAACAAAAACAAGAACCAGAAATTCCATACCTGACGCGTACCCAAGTGCTGGTAGCGATGGGGGTGACTGCGATTTTATTATGGACAGTCGCTAAAGTTTGGTTGCGCTTTGGCGGTGTTTTCTTATTCAAGTGGGAATGGAACGAAATAGATGTTTTGTGGGGTCTTGGTGTAGGAGCTATGATCACCGGATTAAGTGGTTTAGCTTATCGATTGTGGCCTCTCTATCGTCAAAGTGCAGACTATTATCTAGAACTAGTTTTAAGACCTTTAGCTTTACCTGATTTAATTTGGCTGGGTTTACTACCGGGGTTAAGTGAAGAATTATTATTTCGAGGTGTAATGCTGCCAGCTTTAGGCTTAGATCATGTAGCTGTGATTGTATCTAGCCTTTGCTTTGGAGTTTTACACCTCAGTGGTTCTCAACAATGGCCTTACGTAATTTGGGCTACCATTATTGGGGTAATTTTGGGATATAGCGCCCTTTTGAGTGGAAATTTGTTAGTGCCGATTGTTGCTCATATTATGACAAATTGGGTTTCTAGCTATTTCTGGAAAATGCAGCAACGTTAACTCAAGGCAGTGTGAGTCTAGCTTGGAGTGGACTAGCCGCGATGGGCTGCACCCCGCCGTAGGCGATCGCAACTGCCTGTGGTAAAATCCGGTGTTCCTGAATTTGAATCCTGGCGTGGAGTGTTTCTGGCGTATCGTCTGGTAATACTGGCACGGCGGCTTGAACTAAAATCGGGCCGCTGTCAACCTCTAAGCAAACTAAATGCACTGTACAGCCAGTGATTGTTACCCTAGCTTGCAATGCTTGTTCAACAGCATGAAGACCCTTAAAACTCGGTAACAAACTAGGGTGAATATTAATAATTCTGTTAGGAAAAGCATCAATAAAGACCGATGTTACCAGACGCATCCAACCAGCCAAAATTACCAAATCTACATCATACTGGCGCAGAGTCTGGACTATTTGCCTATCTAAAGCTTCCCGATTTTTGTATTCGCGGTGATTTAATAAAACAGTTTCAACACCACGACTTGCGGCGCGTGTTGCTGCTTTCGCACCTGGATTATTGTAAATTAGAACTGGAATTTGGGCATTAAGTTGCCCATTTTCAATAGCTTGGGCAATTGCTTCAAAATTGCTGCCATTCCCAGAAGCCATAATTCCTAGCTTTATCTGAGTATCACTAGATGATAGGCGATCGCTAATGTTGGGAGAAACCAAGCTCAAGTTAGAATCAGGGCGAAAAGTCATAACAGCAACAAGGAAAAATTGATAGATGCCAAAAATATATACTAATAAATCTTGGTTAGATAATGATACATTTGCTGCCTGGACTTTTCTTGCACCTGCATTAATTTTATTAAGTCTATTTGTTATTTGGCCGATCGCCTATTTGTTTTACCTTAGTTTCACAGCTGGCAGTTTTACATCCACAGGTACTTATTGGATAGGTTTGAAAAACTACTGGCGCTTGCTACTTAACCCCGATTTCTGGCAAGTTCTTGGCAACACCATCTATTTTACCCTTGCTACTATCATCCCCAGTTTAATTATTCCTATAGGATTAGCAGTTTTATTAAATCGTTCTTTAGCTTTTCGGGGGATGTTAAGAAGTGCCTATTTTTTACCTTCAATAATTTCTTTAGTAGCTGCTGGTTTAGGATTCCGCTGGCTATTTCAAAATTCTGGCCCTGTAAACACATTTCTCAATTTATTTGGTATTGCACCAATTTCTTGGCTAGGAGATACATTTTGGGCAATGCCTGTACTGATTATTTTGAGTATTTGGAAACAATTAGGTTTTAATATGGTTGTCTTTTTAGCGGGGTTACAAGCAATTCCTTCCACTCGCTATGAAGCAGCCGAATTAGATGGTGCGAATGCTTGGCAACAATTTTGGCATGTTACCTTGCCGGGATTACGTCCTACATTAATTTTTGCCACAGTCACCACAGCAATTTTTACATTGCGGAGTTTTGAGCAAGTTTACGTGATAACAGGTGGCGGCCCTTTGAATACTACTAATTTGTTGGTTTATTATATTTACCAAGAAGCGTTTGGTCAGTTTGATTTTGGTTATGCCGCTGCGGCTGCAACTATACTGTTATTCTTCACGTTAGTTTTAGTTTATTTGCAGTTACGTACCTGGGGCGAAGAATCTTAGGTATAGATAAGAAACTATCATTAAACTCTAAATATTTAACCTCAGACTAGTATTTTTTCTGAAGACAATTGATACAAAGTATAATTATGATTTTGGGTGATATATATTAGCTATTACTTTTTATGGAAAGACCACTCATATTAATTCTCTGTACAGGTAATTCTTGTCGTAGCCAAATGGCAGAAGGATTTTTGCAGGAATTAGCTGATGATTTTCTAGCAGTAGAAAGCGCAGGTATGAACCCTGCGAAAGAAGTGCATCCTTTAGCAGTCAAGGTAATGCAAGAAATAGGTATAGACATTTCTCAAAACTCTTGTAAGCACCTTCATTTATTTCTAGATAAAAAAATCGATACAGTGATCACAGTTTGTAATAATGCTGATCACAGTTGTCCAACTTTACCTAAAGCAGTTAAACGTCATCATTTCAGTTTCCCTGATCCAGCAGAAGCGACAGGTACAGAATTAGAAAAATTGCAAGTATTTCGCCAATCTCGTGATAATATAGGCAAGCTATTTTTAGCATATATAGCTGGTAGACGCGATGCTAATTAGAAGCTAATTACAGGATTTAAACTATGTTAGCTGACTCAATTGATCTGCCTTTAACTATGTTGAATGCCCTAGCAGAGCGTACAGATTTACTAATGATCTTAACTGATAGAAATGGGCGTATTCAGTGGGCTAATTCAGCATTTATTCGGCATACAGTATTGACAATCGAACAACTAATTGGACAAAGATTTTTTACTGTATTTGGTTCTGATTACAAACTTCATATTCAACAAACTTATATCCGAGAACAGCTATTAAAAGGTGAAAGTTTTAAATTTGAACTTTCTTATACCTATGATAATTCAATAGAGAATTGGTTATTGATAGATGGACAGCCAATTTCTAATGCAGAAGGAATAGCCATTCAATATGCTGTTATAGCAACAGATATTACTTTACGTAAGCATACAGAACAAAATTTAGAGCAAACTCGACAAAGGTTAAAGCGACTTGTAGAAAGTGTAAAGTTAGTACCTTGGGAAGCTGATGCTGTAACTCACCAATTTACATATTTGGGGCCACAGGTAGAAGATTTATTTGGATATGACATTGAACAATGGTATGAACCACATTTTTGGCATCAACACATTCACCCAGAAGATTTACCACATGTTCTTAACCATCTCCAAACTGTTTTATTAGGGCAAGATAATTTTATAATTGAGTATCGGTTATTAGCAGTTAATGGAAATTGGATTTGGGTAAAAGATATTGTCACTGTTGTGCGAGAACAGGGTAAAGTTGTCCAATTCATTGGCTTTTTGATAGATATTAGCGAGCGCAAACAAGCAGAACTCTCATTAAAAAAAGCTCTGAACAGATTAGCAAAAGCTAATCACAAACTAGAAACACGAGTAGAGCAACGTACTCTGGCGTTGAGTCAAGAGAAAGAAAAACTAGAACAAACTTTGCAGCAGTTACAAAAAACTCAAACTCAACTAATTCAAAACGAAAAAATGTCTAGTCTTGGACAACTTGTAGCTGGCATTGCTCATGAAATCAATAACCCTGTAAACTTTATTCATGGTAATTTGGGGCATATTGTTGAGTACAGTTATTTATTATTAAATCTACTGCAATCATATCAACGAGAATATTATAAACCTTCTTTAAAACTACAAGCAGAAATCGAAAATGCTGATTTTGATTTCATCCTAGAAGATTTACCAAAACTTTTAACTTCAATGGAAGTTGGTACTAATCGAATTCGAGAAATAGTCTTGTCTTTGCGGAATTTTTCTCGTTTGGATGAAGCTGAAGTCAAAGAAGTTAATATTCATGAAGGGATTGATAGCACCTTAATGATTTTACAAAATCGCCTCAAAGCTACATCTGTTCATCCAGATATTAAGGTAGTCAAACAATACGCTAATCTTCCTTTAGTGGAGTGTCTTGCTGGACAACTTAACCAAGTATTTATGAATATTCTTGCCAATGCTATCGATGCGTTAGAAGAGCGTGACCAGAAGCGTTCTTACCAAGAGTGTGAGAATAATCCTAGTACAATTACAATTTGCACCGAAATAGATAATAGCGAAAAAGATTCTTCAATTCCCTTAATCATAATTCGTATTGCAGATAATGGACTTGGTATTAGTGAAGAAATTAAAAACCGTTTATTTGATCCTTTCTTCACTACTAAAACTGTTGGCAAAGGTACAGGTTTAGGGTTGTCTATCAGTTATCAAATTGTCGTCGAAAGGCATCAAGGCAAATTAGAATGCTACTCTACTTTTGGTGAAGGGACAGAATTTGTAATTTCTATTCCTCAACAACCGATAAGAAAAGCTGCTGACTCCTAGATTATTTGTTGTTAATTTTTCCTGACCTATGTCAGCATTTTTTGTTGTAAAAAAGACTTTTTAAGCCTATTCTTCGTTAATTATCTAAATATTATTCATTTCTCATTCAGCGAATTATCTGTATTGGTGTAATCTCGATATACAGTGACTCTCACAATTGAGCTTTGCAATTATTGACACTCCGAGGTGAGTACCATGAGAAGTTGTGCTGATCTACAAGAACTTATTTCTAACCAAATTCAAGAAAAAAATTGGCAGCAGCAGGATTTCAGTGGATGTAATTTGAGTGGAATTGACTTAAGAGCAGTTAATTTAAGTGGGATTAATTTGAGAGGAGCAGATTTAAGTTGTGCTAATTTATCTGGTTCTATTTTGAATTGTGCAGACTTAAGTGAGGCAAATTTAACGCAAGTAAATTTCAGCAATGCTGATTTAAGCTACGCAAATTTATGTGGATCTTGTTTATGGCGATCGCAATGTAGTAAGAGTAACTTTTGGGGAGCTTCTTTGTGTGGTGCAGATTTTACAGAAGCAGACTTGAGTACAGCTAATTTCATTGAAGCCTCTTTGATAGAAGCCAAATTAGTTAGAGCTAATCTTAGAGAAGCAAGGCTATGTGGAGCAATACTGCTGGAGGCTAATTTAACTGAAGCAAACTTAAATGGAGCAGACCTAACATGGACTAATTTAACTAAGGCAAACTTGTTAAATGCAAATCTTTGGGAGACCAAAATAATTTATAGTAAGCTAAAGCATACTATTATGCCTGAAGGTACAATTTATAACCCAGAAATTATTATTGGTTATTAAAGTATCTAGATAGCCGACTTCTTAAAGAAGTCGGCTATCTAAAGCCTAATATATCAAAACAAATGTATTAAATATCCAATACCAATCTGGAAGTTCCCGGTTGAGAAATACAAATCAAGACTGAACCCTCATCAGTTGTGGCGGTTGGTTCTTCTTGATAAGCAACTTCACCTTCTTGGATTTTACACACACAAGTACCACAAACACCCACACGACAACTAAAAGGTGGATTAATATCATTGGCTTCAGCAAATTCTAAGATAGTGCCATCACTAGGTTTCCATGTCAAAGTTTTGCCAGATTTTGCAAAGACAATTTCTGCAAATCCTTCACCTGTAGTTGCAGTTTGAGTTTGTTTCGCCGACTCGCTTTTCATTGGTTTACCAAAAGATTCAAAGAAGACTCTGTTATTAGGTACTCCCAATTCTTTGAGTCCCTCTGTGATAGATTGTGTAAATGCTGGAGAACCACACAAAAAATATTCAGCCTCTTGTCTACATAATTCTTTAACTAAAGTAGCATCAACATACCCAACACTCTGGTATTTACCTGTATCTTCAGGTTTGGGACGGCTGTAGCGAATATGTACATTTAGGTTAGGATTTTGTTGAGCAATTTCCATCACTTCATCTTGAAAAGCATGGAATTGACCATCTCTAGCACCGTGTACAAACCAAACAGAACGATGAGGATTAAGACGAGTACAAGCTTTGGCCATGCTAATCATTGGTGTAATTCCCACACCATTGCTAATCAACACTGCGGGGATGGATTTCTGCACATCCAAAACAAATTTACCGTTTGGTGGTTTGGCTGGAATTACTGCACCTTCTTGAATGTGATCGTGCATGAAATTAGATGCTATACCAGGCATAACATCTAATCCATTCGGTGCAGGTTCTCGCTTAATTGAGAGGCGATAGTATTCACAAGTTTTAGAATAATCTGAAAGGGAGTAAGTACGAATTACAGGCTTATTTTGTCCAGGAATATCAAGTTTGATAGTTAAAAATTGACCTGGCTGAAAGTTGGGAATTTCACCTTTATCTTCAGGTTGCAAATAGAAAGATGTAATTTCTTCGCTCTCTTTCACCTTACGAACAACGACAAAATTTCGCCAATCTTGCCAAACATGACTATCTGATGTTTTGATGTCTGGTGTGGATCGGTTTTCACTGCTTTTACTTGTATAAACTAATCCAAAAATTGCGCCAGCAGCAGCACCAAATAACGAGGAATAGACACCAAATTGATAAGCAGATTTATCTTTAGTATTGGTGAACCCAATTACCATAGCAGTAGATAAAGTTACTACTGAGCAAACTGTAGCTGCTGTTGCAACACTTCTAGCTAATGGATTATTAATTCTTCCCAGACTTTCCAGCATTGTTGTTTCCTATCTAAGACTTTTAGTTATGTTGGTCTATACCTGCGAAGATTTTGGTTTCAGTCTTTTTTTACCGACTGGTTATCTGCATCCTACCGTTCGTTTTTAGTCCTATTCTGTCTCTTTAGATTTACTTTATAAATACCCTGTTGACAATTAAAATTCACGCTTGGAGAAAATAAAACTGGCGATCGCTAGTAACATAATGCTGTAAAGTACGCCATAGCCTGCATTTGTAATTAATATAGTGGCATTAGGTAGTGCTTGCAGTCCATAAACGGCATCATTTTTTAAATCTAAGCGTGATAAATCTGGCAAAATCAGATATAAGCCTTGAGAAATGCGTTCCATCACTGGATTTTGACTCAAACGGCCCAGTTTAACTAAATCTTGAGTAATGTTACCCATTAAATACACGGCAAAGGTTAACGTTATCGCCAGCAAGGAATTAGTAAACACACCCAAAGTAATAGCCACAGCATTAATGAGAGATAACTGTAAGAACAGAAAAACTGCGGCTATGACAATGCTGAATGTCGGATGAGGAATATTTTCTAGTTGTAAAAATACTAGATAAATCGCCGACATTGAGGCTATTAAGATAGCTAACACTGCTGACAAACCCAAGAATTTGCCAGTAATAATTTCACTGCGGCTAACTGGTTTAGCAATTAACACCAAAATTGTACGCTGATCAATTTCTTTTTTAACCAATCCTGCACCAATAAATACGGCAACAATTAAGGTAATAGTACTCATTGCTACCATGCCAAAGTCTAAAAACATTTTGTTTTCAGTAGTAGCAGCAAATTCCGGTAGCACTCGCCAGGCGATCACTAGGATCAGGGTATAAAATCCGATCACATATAAAATGCGATCGCGTACTACTTCCTGAAATACATTTTTGGCAATTACAAAAGTTCTCATTGGTTATTAGTCAATAGTTATTACTGTAGTGGTGGAGGTGAATCGGGAACAAATTTATTCACGCGATCGCATTCTATTTCCCCGACTGCGATTTTATCCTCAGGGTTGGCGGTTGTGATGGCTTTTTTTGTAGAAACTGCTACTGGTTCAATCCGACAAGATTTTTTGAGGTAATACCCTTTTCGATTAGAACTTGGGCCTCCCCAAATGCTGAGTAAATCTAATCTATATCCACCTGATTTAGTATTAACTACCCGCGGTTCAACGCGCCATAGAGCTTTTTCTTCATATTCTTCTAAGTTTTTCTCTATAACTCTATTACCCAAATTCCCTACTTGTAACTTCGCATCTAATAGCCATCTCTCTACTTGCGACCAAGGTCTTTCATCTATCTGTTGTTCTACTAACGGTTGCAATTTATCTAAAATCACAATGCCATTTTTTGGGACTTTTTCGATAATGTCTGTTCTTCTCACAAAGGTACTGCGCTGAAAATCATCTGCGAGGACGCTGGGATATTCTTTTAACCATTTATCCATGACAAAGTAAAACTGAAGCCAGCAACTAAGCATCATACAACTTGCAACCAAAATGATGATTTTTTCTCTAGCTTCTGGTTTCGGAATTTGGGTTTTTGAGTCGGTATCTGTGCCTTCAATAAATTCAGGAATTGCTGTAATAAACGCCGATATTGTTGGCCAAAGTACGATGGTTCGGGGTGTAATTATTTCCTGTTGATTTCCAAAGGCAAAAACACTTACTAATAACCCTGTGATCACTGCGCCTACTGGCATAAAAGTACCAGGAACTCTTAGCGGATCATCAGTGGTATACCAAGCTGTGCCAGCAATTAAAAACAACCAACCACAAAGCGCAATTATATCTCTAATGTAACCTATGGCAAAATATGATATGCCCAAAGAAAATACACTTAAATAAATAAAGGTCTGCCAAGCATAAGCTTGAGATGGAACTAATATTTTTTTGATTCGAGCATAAATATCTTCAGTAAATTTAAATATGCCCAATAAATCCTTAAATAACACATTCATTTTTTACCTCCTAACATTTTGGGTGTTGATAAAAGTGATTTAAATTATCTATTACGGATTAACAAAATAATTGTAATAGCACTATAGCTCAGAGAATTAGCTATTAATGTAGTGGTAACTAAATTAGTTGTTTGTAATTTGATGCCAGGTATAGAGCGGCGCAACAATCTACGCTGAGATGTTTCTGTGATTTCTGGTCTTTTCCAACCATCTTCACTTAAGGTAAATACAAAAAGCTGTAAGAATAAAAACTTCATTAAAAAAGTAGTGAAGAAAATAATGAAAGTAGTTAAAATCAAACTTGCTTGAGTGCTGGTGGATCTAAAATTATTGAAAAATACATAATTAATTAATTCTGATTTAATTTCTGGGGATAAAATTGGTTCTAAGAAAAAAAATATGATCCAACCAAGGGTTCCAGAAAACAGATTGATGGCTGTGGCATAAAAAATACTAGTTTTTTTATCAAACTTGAGCCGGCGATTGAAAACATAAGCTTCAACGGGAATAGCAACTAGGAAAAATAAAATGTTAAACAACATTACACCAATGGGCAGAAGTCGAGGAAGAGTAAAATTTTCTAGCATAGAAGGTCAATGGTAAGGTTTAGGGTGAGAGGGGAGAATCAGGCCGATGGGGGCAATTATATGATGGCGATCGCGCTTTACCATCTTGGTGTGCCAGTATACCCTTATTTATCCTGTTAATATATCCTGCTAACTCTTGTATGGAAGCACCCAAAGGAGATTTTTTTGATCTGAGAGTGCAAGACCTTAGGTAAGATTAGAGACTGCCACGTTACAGGTTTTCGATAGATGACAAGGAACGGGATTGGGATTCGCACGGCGCAAGCGCGTTCTGAACGGCTCACAGGTCAAATTCACGTCTACGACGGCGTGGGTAAAGGTAAATCTCAAGCAGCTTTGGGGGTGGTTTTGCGCTCTATTGGCTTGGGAATAAATACACCGAGTAATTCCAATCGCGTCTTACTGCTGCGGTTTTTAAAAGGGCCGGAACGTGATTATGATGAAGATGGGGCGATCGCAGCTTTACAGCGTGGGTTTCCCCATTTAATCGATCAGGTGCGGACTGGGAGAGCCGAATTTTTTGGACAAGAAGAAATTATCCCCTATGACCGCAAAGAAGCAGCACGGGGTTGGGATGTGGCTAAAGGTGCGATCGCTTCTGGTTTATATTCGGTAGTAGTATTAGATGAACTCAACCCCGTCTTAGATTTAGGTTTGCTACCAGTGGATGAGGTGGTGCAAACTTTAAAAGCCAAACCCCAGGAATTAGAAATCATCGCCACCGGACGCGCCGCACCAGAAAAGTTATTGGAGATTGCGGATTTACACTCGGAAATGAAACCCCAACATCACCCCACCGCCCAACAACTGTTAATTGAGGGGATTGAAATTTATACTGGAGCAGGTAAAGGTAAATCTACTAGTGCTTTGGGTAAAGCATTACAAGCAATTGGGAGAGGGATTAACCATCCCGGTTCTACCCGCGTGTTGATTATGCAATGGTTGAAAGGTGGTAGCGGTTATACAGAAGATGCAGCGATCGCCGCTTTACAACAATCTTATCCCGAAGTGGTCGATCATCAACGCTGTGGTCGAGATGCGATCGTTTGGCGCAATTCCCGGCAAGAATTAGATTATGTGGAAGCTGAACGAGGTTGGGAAATTGCCAAAACTGCGATCGCTTCTGGGTTGTATAAAACCATCATTTTAGATGAACTCAACCCCACCGTAGATTTAGAACTCCTCCCTGTAGAACCCATCGTTCAAGCCTTACTCCGCAAACCCCGCGACACAGAAATCATTATCACAGGCCGTTGTCAACAGCAACCGGCTTACTTTGATTTAGCTAGTATCCACTCTGAGGTATACTGCCACAAACACTATGCTAATCAAGGTGTCGAACTAAAACGAGGAGTTGATTTTTAAAATGGATAACACTAATGTGCTGGATTGGGTAGCTGGCGGATTGGCGCTGTTTATTTTCCTTGGCGGGATGTTGATGATGTTCACAACTATCTTGAGTACCAAGAAATGATTACCTTATACACAGCATCGCCTTTATGGGGTCTACCCAGTTTTAGTCCAGCCTGTATGAAACTAGAAACTTGGCTTCGCATGGCCAAGCTAACTTATAAAACCGATACATCACTCAACTTAGCAATAGCCCCCAAAGGTAAAATTCCGTTTATTGACTACCAAGGAAAGCTCATAGGTGATTCCACAATAATTATCGAAATGTTTAAGTCTGAGGCCGGAATAGACTTGGATGCAGGTTTGACAACTGTTGAACGAGCCATTTCCTTAGCTTTTCGGCGGATGATTAAAGAAAACATCTACTGGGGCGAAGTTTACATCCGCTATCAAATACCAGAAAATTGGCAAGTTTATCGAGAAGTTTTATTGAATACCCTGAGTGCTGCTGCTCCAGCAGAAGAATGCGAACCGATTGTTGAAGAAGTTTACAAAATCGCTTGCAATCAACTATTCAATCACGGCATAGGTCGTCATAATGATCAAGAAATCTATCAAATCACTACGGCTGATTTCCAAGCACTTTCAGATTTTATAGCTGACAAACCGTTTTTTATGGGAGATCAACCCACAACTTTAGATGCAACTGCTTATGCTTACATAGGTAACTTAATTAAGCCTCCCTTGGGACACCCAATCGTTGATTATGTACTGCAATTAGAAAATCTTTGTCAGCATTATGAGCGCATGAATAACCAATTTTTCAGCGATTTAGGGAAATAATTTTTTCCTTATGCAGAGACGTACAGAAGAATTTCTAGTTATTGATTGGTGGGCGATCGCCTTTTAACCAACTCAGATAATGCTATTTCTTAATTTTGAGTATAAAAGCTAGACAACCCAAGAAATTTAAGAGCCAATGCGGTGCAACTTCCTTGAGTTGCATTTAGATGCACATGTTTTTTAGTACAAGACTCAATTTACCTGTTTTTGTCCTTAACCGAAATGTATTGCCTTCACACCCCACACCCTAGTTTTGGTCAATGGCAAGTAGATACTGAATTTAATTAGCGAAGCCTGACGTATCCAGCTTTAGCAATTAATTCTTGACCTTGAGCGGTGAGTAATAAACTGGCGTAAGCTTCTCCGGCTTGCTGATCACTTTGTCCATTTTGTTTAACAATCACAAATAAACGTCGGGTAATAGGATATTCACCTGTTTGAAATGCCTCTGTATTAAGTTGATTACGCTGTTCTGGGCATTTTTCTGGCGGAATATAAGGTGTTTTGTAAGGTGCAATAAGTGTTTCAGATTTCCGCCCTAGTGGCAAGGGTTTGACCTTACACTGTCCAATTACTTCTGGTGCAGAGGCATAATAAATTCCGCCGGGATTTTTCGCTACTTCTTCTAAACCTGGAGTTGTACTGTGGACAAATTGTACATTACTACCAAATTTTTCTCCTCCTAACACGTTCTCATTAAAAAAATCGACAGTTCCGCCTGCTTCTTGGCGACGAGAATAGGGTGTTATGGGTAAATTTGGGCCACCTAGCTGTTCCCAATTAGTTACTTTGCCTGTATAGATATCTTTAACCTGAGCGAGGGTTAACCCAGAAAGGTTGAGATTAGGGTTAACAGCGATCGCCAGTCCATCAATTGCTACTGGAATTGCTTTGAGTGTAAATCCCAGTTGTTTTGCCTTTTCATTCTCTTCTGGTTTCAGGGCGCGTGACGATTGAGCAAAAGCTAACTGATTACCCAGCAGCATATTAATTCCAGTACTAGAACCGGGCGCAGCTTCAATCGGATTGGTGTAACGTAGTTGAAATCTGGGCCAGACAATTGTCACCGCTGAATCTACTTGCTGGCGGATGGGAGCCCAGGTAGTACTACCTCCATAGCTAAATAATCCCGTGGGAACATTAGGTACTTGGGAAAAAGTGTCTGTATTTGGCGTTTCTACCCGTATCTTAGTAAAAGTACTATCTTTTATGCCATAACTGTTAGAAAACCACCACAACAAACCACCTACTAGCCCTAAGGTGATTGCTAGTGTTAGAACCAAAACTTTAGTTTCATTAGTTCTATTTTGCTGTGACATAGTTGGCTTTGCGATTTTTTTACCCTGAAAGTAATTTCTCATTTTGTGGGCAACTCTAGGTTAAATTTTGGTTAAGCTCCAATTCATTAGTTCCGATTCTGTTGGTAGATAAAAGTCATCTGAAGTTATGATACACGCCCATCTGATTTGATTCCTGAAATTACTTGTTTAGGGAAGGAATAGAGAATGGAAAAGAAGGGAGGTAGAGGTTTACTGACTTTTTTTCAACAATCAAATAAGAGTTCTATAAATAGTTAGCTGTATTTAGAACATCAGAGATAATAACTTATATATAAGACGAAATATTGTTGTAAATGCGATCGCTACTAAGCTGGCTGCAACTGCTATGATCACCAATTGTGAAAGTTCTAGCCCTGCTTGTAAGAAAGGGATAAAGAAGACAATAGCAAAGGTAATTGCCGAAATAATTAATAAATCTGTCTTTTCAATCCAGCGCTTAGTTTGAGCAAAAATCATTAAACCCAAAATTACGGCTGTGATACTCAAAGTGATGATGAGTGATGACAGTAAACTAAACAGAGCGATCGCAATCAATGCACCTTCAAATCCGCTAAAAGCTGATCCTGCTAATAACTCCCAGGTGGAAAAAGTGGAACGTGACTGTATTGCCTGCGGTTGAGGTGGCGTTTTTGGCAGTAAAGTTGGGGGTATTCGCTGACCACAAAGCTCTGCCAGTACCTCATTGGCTGATTGAAAGCGTTGACTGACAGCAGGTAGAAGCATTTTATCTAAAACGTCAGCTAGGTGTTGGTTGATAGTTACGTGCGATCGCCATGTCCACTGGTTAATTAGAGGATCGAATAGCTGGGTGGCTGGTTCACCTGTGAGCAAAGTAAGAGCAGTGACAGCTAAAGCATATAAATCTGTGCAGGGAAATATTTGATTTCCAGTCATCTGTTCTGGCGGTGCAAATCCTGCTGAATAAATTCCCGTGGATGCAGCAACTGTACCTGATGCTACATTGGTTATTTGCTTAACTGCGCCAAAATCTAAAAGGAAAACTTTACCATCCTGGCGACGCATAATATTAGAAGGCTTGATATCTCTATGAATAATGTTTTTGTCATGGACAAACTGGAGTATTTTGAGAATTTCCTGCAACACGTATAAAATTTCTGTTTCCGAAAATTTACCGTTTTGAGTTAATTCTTCCTCAAGAGTTTGCCCATCAATATATTCTTGTACCAAGTAAAAAAATTGTTCTTCGTGATTTGGCGGTGTGAAGCTGGTGACTGTTATTTGAAAGAAAGCGTATAGTTCTGGGATTTGTTCATGTTCTCTGCCTATTTCTGCTAGGACATCTGCTTCTCTTTCAAACAGTTGTTGTGCTGTACGCAATTGATTTGCACTGATATTTTCCGCAGGTTGGAACTGTTTGACCACACATGCACGGATTCCGGGAATGCGGCGATCGCGTGCTAGAAAGGCCGAGGCAAATCCTCCTCGACCCAGTAATTTGGTGGACATATATCTACCATCTAGGATTAGTGGCATACCGCATGTAGCACAATATTTTTGCTGCGCTGTTTTGAGTGTGGCCAAATCATCCAAATCGGCAAAATAGTTTTTTGGGCGGGGGCAGCGTGGACGAGTGCAATAAGCTTCCATATTAATTTTGATTCAATAGTCCACCGTTAATAGTCAATAGCCAGTAGCCCCTAACTAATGACTATTGACAAGCATTAGCTTTCGTCAGAGGAACTGGGTGTTGCTACATCTAATGTATTTACTACTAGCTTTTTTTGGGACAATTTTATCAGGTCTTGGTTCCATCCCGGAGTAGCAAACTGCGGTAAAATTTCCTGGCTAAATGCTTCTGCTGCTTTGGATCTATAGCGATTGGGATTAAAAATCAGCCATAGTGTTCGTTTGACGATCACGCCTTCAATGGGGGAACAGTGGAGTACACCCATTTGTAATTCTTTAGCGATCGCCGAGGTTGAAACAAAGGCAGCGCCTAAACCTGATTGCACAGCATTTTTGATAGCCTCTATCGAATTTAGTTCCATTTCCACCTTAAAACGCCTAGTATCAATCTCGCAGCGTGCTAATACTTGATCGATGACTTTGCGAATAGTTGATTGAGAATCTAAAGCAATGAATTGTAATTTATATAGGTCTTCTTTTTGAATTGTTTCAAGTTTAGCAAAGGGATGAAACACTGGTAGAATCAGCGCCAGTTCATCTTCAGCGTAAGGAATAATTTCCAAAGATTCTGCTAATTCTCCGGGAATTTCACCACCGATGATTGCCAAATCGACTTGTCCGTTAGCTACACTCCAAGCAGTCCGGCGAGTCGAGTGAACGTGCAGTTGAACCGCGACATCTGGATATTTTTGCCGGAATATGCCAATCATTCTCGGCAATAGATAAGTACCAGTAGTTTGAGAAGCACCGACGATCAAAGTACCGCCTTGGAGATTTTGTAGATCCTCAATGGCTCGACAGGTTTCTTGACACAGACTAAGAATTTTTTCACCGTAACTTAAAAGTAGATGCCCTGCTTCAGTTAATTGTGCGCGACGTCCACCACGGTCGAATAGGGGGACATCCAGCTGCCGTTCGAGGTTTTGGACTTGTAAACTAACGGCAGGTTGGGAGACGTAGAGACTATCAGCAGCGCGCTTGAAGCTCCCTTCTACAGCGATCGCTTTCAGAATACGTAACTGATCTAAAGTGAAAGGAAGGTCAGACATAAGGCTCAACCCACAAACTTTGAAAGGAGCAGTTTTAGCAATAAATCAGATTTCACTACTTGGATGGAAGTAAGAAATGATTTATTGCATCTTAAAACTTGGAGACTTGACTCAAAAAAGAAAGTACTACAGCATCTTTACTCAAGTCCCCTGTTGAATACTTTGTGTTATTGGTTGTACTGGATTAACTTTTGTTTAAATAACTTCACCCATGTCTACAATGCCAAATCCTTGGTTTACTCCCAGTCATTTTGTCATGTTGGGGTTACAAATTGCTTTTGCGATCGCCCACAGTGGCGGGGCTGCTCTACGTCCATTGGCTGAAAAGCACATAGGCGCGAGGCTTTATCGCATTTTGTTTGCATTAGTTAGTTTACCTTTGGCTGTCATCCTAATTATTTACTTTTTTAACCACCGCTATGATGGCTGGCAAATTTGGCAGGTACAGAGTTTGCCAGGGGTCAAGGCTATAGTTTGGGTGTTGTCAGCAATTTCATTTGTGTTTTTGTATCCTGCCACCTTCAATCTACTAGAAATTGCTGCTATTCAAAAGCCCCAAGTCCATCTGTACGAAACGGGGATTATGCGGATTACCCGTCATCCCCAAATGGTAGGTCAAATTATTTGGTGTATAGCCCATAGTCTCTGGTTAGGTACTAGCTTTACCTTGGTAACTTCCCTGGGATTGGTTTTACACCACTTATTTGGAGTTTGGCATGGCGATCGCCGTTTGGCACAACGCTATGGAGAAGCCTTTGAACTCGTGAAACAAAGAACTTCTATCATTCCCTTTAAAGCAATTATTGATGGTCGTCAATCTATCAAATGGCAGGAATTTTTCCGTCCTGCTTATTTAGGAGTAGCAATTTTTGTGGCGCTGCTGTGGTGGTCACATCCCTTGTTAATGGCAGCAACTAGTAATATGGGATGGTGAGTTTTGCTGATCCCCACTATCAACAAAAAATCCGAATAAATGAAAATTTCTACTTATCAAGTGCTACCGAATCAATGTAGGATCAATTCAAGTAGTTGTCAGTGGGGGTAAGCTCCGCCAGTCTAATATTTATAGTGGTAAGTGGCTGGTCAAATGCCTTGGTTGGGGATTTTATGGCACAGCATTCTCAACGCTCTCCATAGCAGCGGCAATCTGGAGTTAAAAAATTAAAAAGCCACCATGATGGTCGCGCTGGCTTTTTTGTCAGAGTTAAAATCAAAGCGGAAGTAGTTGTGTAATCATCTTGATCGTGAATACTTCTATCTGTACTGACTGGTTTGCCAATTCTCCCTGCTGATAGCTAGTTTGATAATAAAACCCTATAATTTTTGAGGCATCATGGTGTTGTTGGTTAGTGAGCGGACATTTACTCAAGAAGTTTTAGAATCTCCAGTACCTGTTTTAGTTAATTTTGAAGCACCTTGGTGTGGCTTGTGCCGCATTATTCACCCTTTATTATTGCAATTTAAATCTCAATGCGGAGAGCAAATTAAATTAGTTGGAGTTAATGCTGATGAGAACTTCAAACTATCTAACACTTATCGTCTAAAGTCTCTACCCACTTTACTTTTAGTAGAAAACGGGATTATCCGACATCGCCTAGAAGGTTTTCGTGGCAGAGACGATTTACGTCTGGCGTTAGAAGAAATCAAGCTCACCTACACCAATTGTTCTAAAACATACAATCACGTACAAACAGCAGATTTAGAATGTCAATCAGCATGATAAAAGTCATTTGTCAATAGTTGAGAATTATTTTTGTGAATTATGGACTCTTGACTAAGGGCAAATCTAAAACCATGCTTAATTACCCTACCTAATCATCTTTGGGTGGGGTATTTTATCATCAAGGGTGTGTGTCACAATTATTAACAGTTCCGACCTGGACAGTTGCTTGCGGAGGACAGCCGCCGCAAAACTGTCCTAAGCTAGTCAAGAATTCTAAAATTACGCGTCAGTGATGGAAGCAATCTATGAATATGCCTGGCTGATCCCGGTTTTCCCTCTTTTAGGGGCAATGCTGGTCGGTTTGGGATTAATCTCGATAAATCAGGTGACTAACCGCCTGCGACAGCTGAACGCTGTGCTGATTATCTCCTTGATGGGAGCAGCGATGGGCTTGTCGTTGGCTTTGCTGTGGAGTCAAATTCAAGGACACCCAACCTATCTCCGTACGTTGGAATGGGCAGCAGCAGGAAATTTCCACCTGAGCATGGGCTACACTATTGACCATCTGACAGCCTTAATGCTGGTAATTGTGACAACTGTAGCCTTTTTAGTCATGGTTTACACTGATGGCTACATGGCTCATGATCCAGGATATGTCAGATTTTACGCTTATCTCAGCTTGTTCGGCTCTTCAATGTTGGGTCTGGTAATTAGCCCCAACTTAGTGCAGATTTATATATTCTGGGAATTGGTCGGGATGTGTTCCTACTTGCTGGTCGGGTTTTGGTACGATCGCAAGTCGGCAGCAGATGCCTGTCAAAAAGCATTTGTGACCAACCGCGTCGGTGACTTTGGCTTGTTACTGGGCATTTTGGGGCTGTACTGGGCAACAGGCAGCTTTGATTTTGGTGTGATGGGCGATCGCCTCGCTCAACTGGTGCAATCAGGGACAGTGAGCAATTTCCTTGCCGTCTTGTTTGCAATTTTAGTTTTCCTCGGCCCAGTTGCCAAATCAGCCCAATTCCCTCTGCACGTCTGGCTACCAGACGCGATGGAAGGCCCCACCCCAATTTCTGCCTTAATCCACGCTGCAACAATGGTGGCTGCCGGTGTGTTCCTAATTGCCCGCATGTACCCGGTGTTTGAACACGTCCCAGCCGCTATGAACGTGATTGCCTTTACTGGGGCATTTACGGCATTTTTGGGGGCAAGCATTGCGATTACGCAAAATGACATCAAAAAGGGCTTGGCTTACTCCACCATCTCCCAATTGGGTTACATGGTGATGGCAATGGGAGTAGGGGCTTACAGTGCAGGTTTGTTTCACCTGATGACCCACGCCTATTTCAAGGCGATGCTGTTCTTGGGTTCCGGTTCCGTGATTCACGGCATGGAAGGAGTCGTCGGTCATGACCCCGCTTTAGCCCAGGATATGCGGTTGATGGGGAAACTACGGAAATATATGCCAATCACAGCCACTACCTTCTTGATTGGCTGCTTGGCAATTTCCGGTATGCCTCCTTTTGCTGGCTTCTGGTCAAAAGATGAAATTCTCGGCAAGGCATTCGAGGCAAATCCATTTCTGTGGATAATTGGCTGGCTAACTGCTGGAATTACGGCTTTTTATATGTTCAGAATGTATTTCATGACATTTGAAGGCAAATTCCGAGGTAATGACGACAAAATCAAGGACAAACTCAAGAAAGCAGCTACAATCATCCTGGAATTACAAGCCGAAGAACCAGCCCCGACTTTTGGCCCTGGGGCAATGAAACACGGTGAACTAGCTGCAACTGGTGATCATCATGGTTCCCACGGACATCACAGCGATTCTCCCCATGAATCACCGTTGACAATGACTTTGCCCTTGGTCGTTTTGGCTGTACCTTCGATTTTGATTGGTTTGGTAGGAACTCCCTTCGTCAACTATTTCGAGGAGTTTATTTACTCGCCCAACGAAACCCTTACCGAAGTTCTAGAAAAAGCCGCTGAGTTCAACCCGACGGAATTTTATATTATGGCGGGGGCTTCAGTGGGGATTTCCTTAATTGGGATCACCTTGGCTTCCTTGATGTACTTACGCGGTAAGATTGACCCAGCCGCGATCGCATCAAAAATCAAACCCCTGTACGAACTATCCCTCAACAAGTGGTATTTTGACGACATTTACCATCGCGTCTTCGTCCTGGGCTTGCGTCGTATAGCTAGACAAGTCTTGGAAGTTGACTTCCGCGTGGTTGATGGTGCTGTTAACCTCACAGGCTTTTTCACCCTCGTCAGTGGTGAAGGGCTGAAATATCTAGAAAACGGTCGCGTTCAATTCTATGCCTTGATTGTCTTTGGCGCAGTTTTAGGCTTGGTGATCGTTTTTGGTATCACCTAATGTTTATAGGGGTGGGCAGATGTCCGCCCCTACATTATTTTTTATTTCCTAGTTTGGTTGCCAGATACCAGTATTACGAAATAATCTATATTTAATTTATGGCTTTAAAAAATAATCAAGATAGTCGATAATCGTATAAATACTACTCTTTATTCAGCATATAAATACGGGTTACTTAAGCATTGTAGTTATATTGTAAACCATTTATCCCTACGTGCTATTTCCCCTACAGGAATTGTTTTAGATGCCACAATATCTTTACATATAGCTTCTGCTGCTGCAACTAAAAATCCAGGATAGCGATTAGGGTGTTCGGCAATCTCCTCAGCAAGCTCAGTAGGCAAAGAATTTGTTTCTGTTCTTCTAGCTATGCGACGAACAAACCCATAAGAAGCATAACCTTCTGATATTTGTCCTTTAGCATAACTTTGAGCAATTACTTCCAAAACCGGATGCCAATTAGTTTGATTTTCTTGAAGAAGATCAAGTGCTAACTCTTGGCAGAATTTTAATACTAATGGATCAGATTTATCATAAGTACTAAGATAAGAACTGTAGAGCTTTTTTTTGCTTTGCTCTTTTGCTCGTAGAGCCAGTAAAGTGACTGTTCTTGCATCTAAATTTTTTGACATTAAATCCACATTATAGTGGATCATTCTATTACCTAAGTCTTCTGTTAGAGTAACAGCGTTTTCTACAGAATCATATAACCTCTGCCAATTATCAGAGGATAATGTTCCAATGTAATCATTAATAGAATTAGCCAGAGTTACTAAGGTGAGTGAACTAGCCCATGTTACTAGTACTAATATAATGAACATAGCATCCATTTCATCCCTAACTTGAACTAATTGTTGCTCCCACCAATTTGGTCTTCCAGCTTGCAACCTTGCATAACGTGTTCGTCGGCACAAGGATTTTGAGTGATCAAGAAGTTCAGGATAGTCTTTGCATGTTTCACTTTTAGATTTAATTCCACTACCTAAGTTGGCAAGATGGAAAAAAGACCAATTATCACCCCAAAGTAGGCGGCACTTTTCAACAATATTATTCCAAGGATTAATATCAGTTGCCCATTCTTGTACACTACGCTGTGATTCTTGTTCAACTGTTTCTAAGATATCAAGACACTTAGCAACCTCTCTACAACTTACTATAGGTTTAATATGCTTTTTAGCTAGTAGTGGATGAAAGAAAACCCTTCCTCGATTAACTATGTGAATATCATGTTCCCAAAACTGGCACAATTGAATATTAAGATTTCTTGCTTTAAAAGCTAAAGCATACCTGCTTACGTCAATAGAGTGACAAAACAACTCTATAATACTAGTGATCTGAATATTACGGCGATTATCAATTATAATATTTCTTTTTAAAATTTCTTGTATAGTTAAAATAAAATTTTCTTCAGTCATTTCACAATAATCAAACCGCCGAATTTTAAAAATAAGAGACACGCATTTTGAAAGATTAAACTCACCTGATAAAGTATTTTTTAAATCATCTAAACTTATTTTATTTAAAATTCCTAAATAATAACCGTACTCAAGCCATTGACCTTGTTGAATAATACTTTGAGTGCAAAAAAAACTCTTCCATAAAGCTAAAATTTCATCTTGTGTAGCATTTATTCTAATTAAATCTATTATTTCTAAAGCATAGTCTTTAGGAGGTATTTTCTCTAGGCTCTTAAAGCAATGATTGATTAATTCTTCTTGTCCACAATCTTTTGGAAGTACGAGAGGGTTTCCTAAACCAAGGCGGCGGCTATTAGAAGGTAATACATATCGCAATCCAATCCCATCAAGTATAAGTTCAACAACAGCTTTGACAGACTTAGGATGTTGCTTAAATACCCAGTCAGACAGTAGAGTAGCTGCTAATATACGTGGATGACTAATTAGTCGATATCCTTCTTGTTCAATTAAATCTTGCAACCTGTCAATGAGTGAAGGAAGTTCTCCTTTTGTATAGCAGCCAGCATAAAATCTCGTAACATTGAACCAGTAAAAATTACGTGCTATGGCATCAAAACGATCAGGCAATGTCCCCGTTTTTTCATTTCCAGTTGGAGAATAAGGAGCAGTATCATAAAGGTATCGCGCTGTGAAGTACTCTCGCAGTGGTTGAACTTCAAATTCATACATACCTTCAACACGTTGTACCAGCGCCATTATGCGTTCTACCATGCCTCTAAATAATTCGTCTAACAATGATTTAGAATGACCTTCATCATCAAGATATTTTGAAAGAAGTTCATAAAGTTTATCTTTAGAGATGCTACCATTACCGCCCTGTTCTGCTTCTGTATGAAGTATCCAAGCAAAATATCTTTGAACATTTATTAAAAGCTCTCGATGGTCACGAACTATAGGAGTCTTTGCGGCTTCACGATCTAGAAAATGCTTTATGTAATCATCGTAAAGAGCCGTTCTTTTTTCTGGAAGCGATAAACCTTGACTACGAATAAGGCTTAGTAATATTGTCAACTGCATTGGATTTTTAGATAAATCGCGCAGATGTGGTTGATTTAGCTTTTCTTTTATAACCTTTCTAATTTCCGCAGCTTCTTTATTATCAAGCTTTCGTGCCTTAATCCAATTGGTTGTATATTCGTCAATCAGAATACGAGTTAGTGAATCAAGCTGATAGTGTGGAAACTTATCCTGTGGAAGACCGGGGGAATTAGCAAATGCTGCTGGGCGACTTGTCACAACAACTTGAAGTGATTCAGCTATTGTTTCAAGACGATTTACACCATTAATAATTTCATTAACAACTTCTTGCCTTTTTAAGATATCAGCAACTTCATCAAGCCCGTCAAAAACAAGCAGTACTGGACTGAGTTTCATGACAGCACGCAGATCAATGACATCAAATTCACCACCGCCTGAATCATGCCGTACCAAAGCAGCAAGGAATGATTCTAAAGATTTTTGCCAATTAGAAGGAAGTTCATCTTCTTCATCAACAGAAAAAGGATTTTTTTTGTCGAGCCAAGTTGCCAAATCTCTCAAATCAATTTTGAATGGTAGACGAACTGGAGAGTATCTATGTATTGGAGGCAATTTTTCTAACGTTTCATCTTTATGATCTGTCGATAAAGAACGTAATACTTCATCATTGCCCAATACTCGCATCCGATGTACTTGGCATACATATTGAGTTATTGTCGATTTACCTTGTCCAGGCGCACCTTCGATAACTATTAGAGGGATATCTTTTTGAACCAAGATATGAAGTAGAAATGTTGCTGCACCTACTATTTCCCGTTCTTCCCCCCTAATATTAGAGTACAAATTCACATCGCTGAAAGTAGTATGTATTTGATTATTTCTATCTCTTTCAAGATTTGAAGCAATATCATGATATATTCTGTATAACTTTATTTCTTTCTTGCCAGTTGTATCTCTTTGTGGGGGAGAAATTGGAACATCTATAAATAAATCTAACAGCCTATTTTGGAGTTCTACCTGCCTGAATTTGACTTCTTGCTCTTGACAAAATTGATGTTTAACAAAAGAACGAATTGTATCAGACCTGCGCTCGCTATTTTCTGAAAGCCTAGACTCTATAACTGATCGAATTAAATCTGGGCCTGTCATCAACTCAGGATATACCCACTTTAGATCCCAAGAGCTATCCAGTCGGCGGTTTAAATCATCAAGCCACCAGCACATGGATGGAACACCAAGCTGACTAAGTAGTTGATTCGCTTTATCTATAGAGCCTGAGTCAGGATGTGCAGTTCCAGGAACATTAGTAATCAAAACAAACTGAGTTGCTCCCTTGGGAATTTGCTTCTTAAGTTTTGGTGCTTCCTCTTCTAAAATTCTTACCAGCCATTTATGAGGATCAGGTAAGGCAAACGGTCGTTTTACCAATTTGATTTGGTACACGATAAAACTGCGGTCAGAATCTATTCCTAAATAGGCTACAGCATCTCGTCCCCCATCGGGTTGTGCAACCGGAAAACATTGGACGTTTGGATGTTCTTTTATCAATAGTGCTTGGCAGAACTGCTGAAACTTTTCTGGGTCTAAATTGTGAAATGGGTAATCCATGTATCTATAAAAACTGGGCAGATATTATGCAATTTTATACACTGTTTCTGCACTTGCAAAATTTAATATCATCTTTTGGCTATGTCTTGTTAATTGCATCTTCAATCTCTTCTAAGCTCACATCTGCCTGATCCGATTTTGCATAAATGAGTAGAAGTAAAATACATTCAGGTGAGACAACTTGATAGATAACCCGATATCCACCACTTTTACCCGTAGGGATATCACTGTTTTTTGCTCTAACTTTAAAAACGGTCAAGTCTATCCCAGAAATTTGATCGCCAATAAAATTCCCAGCCTGTAGCTGATCAATAATGGGTTGAATATCAATTTGAATTTGACGATAGCGTTTAGTCAGAGTTTTGAGCCGGCGTTTGAAGGGAGGAGTAAAACGAACTTCTGCCATAGATTTAGGCTTCGATATCGTCCCAAAGCTCTGAAACTGGGAAAGTTTGTCCTACAGCTGCTTGTCGCACAGATTCTTGCAGGTCGGCTAATATTTGTGCTTTTGGCTCCTGTTCATCAATCCAAGCTAAACCACTGAGGTTATCAGAATTTATGGAACTGATAAGCTGTTGCCAAAGTTCTACAGGGACTAGTACATCTGTTGTTTCTCCATCTGCGTTGGTGACATAACGAATCTGACTATCAATTTGCGCGATGATCATAGGCTTATTTCTCCTTTAACGCTTTTTGCAACAACCACCAAGCAGTATTGTGTGTTTTTTGTGATCCGTGAGGTCAGTGAGGCGATCGCATCCCTAAAATTCTAGTTTAACGGCTTTTTTAGGGTAAAATTTTGACTTGACAGGGAGTATCCTAACTGAATCTTGAATACCTCTTCCAGTCAAAAGATACTGCCAAAAGAAAAAGTGGGGCATTGCCAATTTAATTAAATCAACATAACAAGGAATGCGAAAGCCTCAAAAAACTGCTACTTAATAGCTAGGGCTTCCTTGGTAAACATGATCTTGATTGCAGACGAATTGTGATGAATACAGCTAATTTCCCGTGGCTGACGACGATTATTCTGTTACCAATAGCAGCGTCGTTGTTAATTCCGCTCATTCCCGATAAAGACGGTAAAACAGTGCGCTGGTATTCCCTAATCGTAGGGCTTATAGATTTTGCACTGATTGTTTATGCCTTCTACACTGGGTATGATTTTTCCAATCCTGATTTGCAGCTGGTAGAGAGTTACCCCTGGGTACCGCAGCTAGATTTGAATTGGTCAGTAGGGGCAGATGGCTTGTCTATGCCCCTAATTATTTTGACTGGATTCATCACTACGCTGGCGATTTTAGCGGCTTGGCCTGTGACATTCAAGCCAAAGCTATTTTACTTCTTGATTTTGGCGATGTATGGCGGTCAGATTGCCGTGTTCGCTGTCCAGGATATGCTGTTATTTTTCTTGGTGTGGGAACTGGAACTAGTACCGATATATTTCCTACTATCGATTTGGGGAGGTAAAAAACGGCAATATGCAGCGACAAAATTCATTTTGTACACAGCAGGTGGATCGCTGTTTATTTTGCTGTCTGCTCTGACAATGGGATTTTATGGCGATACGGTAACATTTGATATGCGATCGCTCGCCCTCAAGGATTTCACCCTAAATTTCCAACTGGCGCTATATGCTGGCTTCCTGATTGCCTACGCCGTCAAGTTACCCATCATTCCTTTGCATACCTGGCTCCCCGATGCCCACGGTGAAGCTACAGCCCCTGTACATATGTTGCTGGCAGGGATTTTGCTGAAAATGGGCGGCTATGCCTTAATTCGGATGAATGCCCAAATGCTCCCCGATGCCCACGCTTATTTTGCACCGGTATTAGTGGTTTTGGGGGTAGTTAATATCATCTATGCTGCCCTGACATCCTTTGCCCAGCGCAACCTCAAGCGCAAAATTGCCTACTCCTCAATTTCCCACATGGGTTTTGTAACCATCGGTATCGCCTCCTTCACCGATTTGGGATTGAGTGGCGCAATGTTACAAATGGTGTCGCATGGTTTAATCGGGGCGAGTTTGTTCTTCCTAGTCGGTGCAACTTATGACCGGACACATACCCTGATGTTGGATGAAATGGGTGGTGTTGGTAAGCGGATGCAGAAGATTTTTGCTATGTTTACTACTTGTTCAATGGCTTCTTTGGCATTGCCAGGAATGAGTGGTTTTGTAGCAGAATTAATGGTGTTTGTTGGCTTTGCCACTAGCGATGCTTATAGCTCTACCTTCAAAGTCATCGTAGTGTTTTTGATGGCAGTTGGTGTGATTTTAACGCCAATTTATTTGCTATCAATGTTGCGGGAAATTTTCTACGGTAAAGAAAACGAAGAATTAGTTTCTCATCAGAATCTTATCGATGCCGAACCCCGTGAAGTCTTTATCATTGCTTGTTTGTTAGTGCCAATTATTGGTATTGGTTTCTATCCAAAGTTGTTGACTCAAATTTACGACGCTACAACCGTACAATTGACAGCAAGATTGCGCGATTCTGTACCAACATTGGCACAGAAAAAAGAAGAAGCACCAAAAGTTTCTTTGAATGCGCCAACAATTGGTAATTAGTCGGGGATTGGTAAGTTAAATTCAGATTTTTAGGGCGGGTTATATACTCGCCTTTTTTTTATAAATTTGCAGCGATCGCTTAAATTACATTGGGTAATGAAATTCTATCAAAGTAATACCCTAGATTTATATAAAGTTGTTTATTTATAATTATGTAGTTAGTATACAGGAAAGATTAGTGTATATATCTTTGTGGTTGATTTTTCATCGAACATGCTTATTTTAGCTAATTATTAAACTCTATAAAGCTTCTAAGAATTCCTATCTATAGCATTACATTTTTCAGATGGATGAAGTATAGCTAGAAAAATCAAACGCAAATAGACGCAGATAAATAAAAACAGCAATATCAACCGCTGTGTTGCTTTAAATATTAAAACTTTGTGATATCTACATGAATCAAAATTACTTTATTTCCTAAAATCTATCTAGACTTAGCATCTACCAATACGACTCATGTTAAACTACAATCCGTTACACTGTTTGCCATCTTCCGAAGAGCTACTAGACTCAGAGGATATACCCGTGGATAATGAACTACAAGATTTAATTCCCAGTTTGTTGAAAGCAACACTGGCTATGGTATGGTCAGATCGTTGGGATTGGTTTTTTGGCGTTAACATGGGTGTCTATTATGACCCAAAAAAACCAGCGATCGTCCCTGATGGATTTCTCAGCGTAGGAGTTAAACGCTTTACTGATGGCGACTTGCGCTTTAGTTATGTGCTGTGGGAAGAAAAAAAGCCCCCATTTTTAGCACTAGAGGTGGTTTCTCAAATCAGTCATGGGGAGTACAGTACCAAAAAAGAATTTTATGCCAAAGAATTAGGAGTTTTGTACTACATTATTTACAAACCCCTGCGACGGAAAAAGCCACCTCTGGAGGTTTATCGGTTAGTAGATGGTGAATATTTCCTCATCTCAGGAAATCCTATTTGGTTACCAGAAATTGGTTTAGGAATTGGAAGAGAACGAGGAATTTATCAAGGTATTGCACGAGAATGGTTGTACTGGTATGACGAAGAAGGACAAAAGTTGCTCACACCAGAAGAACGTATTCAGGAAATGGAAGAACATCTCAATTTTGAGCGACAGTTACGTATAGAAACGGAACAAAAAGCGCAACTCCTGGCAGAAAGGTTAAAAGCTTTAGGTGTAGAACCTGAAAGTTTAACCTAGCTGAATCTGACTTAAACTATCCCTCTTCCTTCACTCTAGGGTGAATTCTTCTTTTTTTGTTGGCTGAAATGTTGAATATTTATCAAAATACTGATGAAAGAGGGTTACGCAAAGACAAGAGGAAAAAAGCTGTGTCTTTGCGTTTTTATGTCAGGTTGTTAATTAGTTTGCTGACTAGGGAATTATATATGTAAACACAGAAATGTTGAATGCTGATACAAAAATTTACATATATAGTTACACTAACTCTATTAAGCCTAAAATAGTCAGCATGACATCATCTCCTCAAACCAATGAACGTAACTGATTTTCTGACACATGCAAGATGGTAAATAGCGGAATTTATCTAATAGTGTATGTCCCCATTGTTGTGGAATAGATAATAACTGTAAAATTAGATAGGCGATTAAACTAACAAAAATTTGTATGGTGATGCCATTCACGTTCTTAGTAATTAGTTTGTCTAGTTTTAAGTGCATTTTTAAAAACTTCCACAACAATTCACCCCCCCAGCGTAAGCGATAAGTATCCCTAATTTCATGATCACTAACGGCAGCCTCTCCCGTAGATGGTAAATTAGTCACTAAGCGAAACTCAGTTTTCGTTTCTAAATCACAAAAATTAATCACTCTATAAGATTGAGCATCCTGAGATGCACCAACTTTGACTAACCCACTTGAGTCATCAAATTCTAGTTTCCAATTGTTTTTTATCCGCAAAACAAAATATTTGTTTTCTGGTACTAATTCTTGAATGAAAAAAGCAGGGGAGCAGGGAGCTCTTAGCAGGGGAGAAAAACCACCCACAAGGGGTGGGGCTTCCCTACGGGACGCTACGCGAACAACCAAGGGAGAAAAGGAGCAAGGGGGCTTTTGCCCACAAGGGGGAGCCACTCACGTGGGCGGGTTTCCCGACTTGAGTGAAGTGGCATCAAGGTTTTTACCTTTCCCCCTGCCCCGTTC
>NZ_JADEXZ010000020.1 GCF_015206815.1 Fortiea sp. LEGE XX443 | reverse complement strand
GTTGAGTGCAGACATTTATCTTGCATATATTTGGGAGGAAAGAGCAGTTGCCGACGGCAACTGCTCTTTCCCCCTTCAGAATGATTATCATTTTTATGGCTTGTATATCTTATTCTCTGGAAGTCCCTTAAAAGATAGCCAAACACTACATCATTTTTGGAGAGATGCACTGTGGGATGTCAAAAAAATAAGAGAAATTAGGCTGTGGTTGATCAAAACGTTTATTGGTGAAAGAGAAATAATTTTATCTAGCTACAATCTAGTAAAAAACTAATGAAAAATGACTATTACAGGCAAAGTTTACCTCGTGGGTGCCGGGACAGGAGACATAGCATACCTAACAGTAAAAGCTTATAATCTCTTGGCTGTGACTGAGGTATTGATATACGATGCGCTGGTAGATGAACAATTGTTGCAGTGTGTAACACCCGATTGTTTGAAGTTAGATGTCGGTAAACGTGGTGGTAAACCCAGTACACCCCAAACTGAGATTAACAAATTATTGGTGCAGCACTGCCAAGCAGGTAAACAAGTTGTAAGGTTGAAATCAGGCGACCCGTTTATTTTTGGACGCTGTACCTCAGAAATTGAAGCTTTAAAAGTCGCTGGTTGTGAGTTTGAGGTAGTCCCAGGAATTTCTTCAGCTTTAGCAGCACCATTATTCGCCGGAATTCCGTTAACAGACCCCGTGATGAGTCGCTGTTTTGCTGTGTTTACAGCACACGAACCAGATGCTTTAGATTGGGAGGCGCTATCAAGGTTAGAAACACTAGTAATCTTGATGGGCGGACAACATCTACCAGAGATATTACATCAATTGTTGCGGCGTGGCCGATCGCATCTCACTCCCATTGCGATTATCCACTGGGCTGGAACACCTAATCAACAAATTTGGACTGGTCAACTAAACAATATTTTAGAAAAAACGGCTGGGTTATTTCTCTCACCAGCTGTCATTGTGATTGGTGAGGTTGTCGGGCTACGCAATTACTTGCAATCTGAGAAAATATATTCTGAGGATTCGACTACAGCAATTATTCCTAGTCTCGCAATTATGTCCAACAACCTCCCCCTCGCAGGAAAAACTATCTTAGTCACCCGTTCTGTGGGACAATCGAATGAATTTAGCGATCGCCTGAAGGCAGTTGGTGCTACAGTCATTGAGATGCCGACTTTAGAAATCAGGCCGCCTTCTAGCTGGTCAGATTTAGATCATGCGATCGCTAGTTTATCTGACTTCGACTGGTTAATTCTCACTTCTACCAACGCTATTGAATACTTTTTTGCCAGACTAACTGCACAAGGTAGAGATTCTCGTGCTTTAGCTAATGTCAAAATTGCTGTTGTTGGTGAGAAAACTGCCCAAAGTCTCAAACAACAAGGTCTACAACCAGATTTTATTCCTCCTAACTTTGTCGCAGATTCTTTAGTGGAAAACTTTCCCGAAAATTTGTTTGGGAAAAAGATTTTATTCCCCAGAGTCGAAAGTGGTGGACGAGAAATTTTAGTTAAAGAATTAGCTGCTAAAGGCGCAGAAGTTATTGAAGTTGCAGCTTATCAATCTTGCTGTCCCAGTAATATTCCAGAATCAGCAAAGTTAGCTTTACAAAATCATCAGGTAGATATTGTTACCTTTGCTAGTTCCAAAACTGTGCAGTTTTTCTGTCAAATTATAGACACCGCATTTGCTCATAACTCTGATGCCATACAATCATCTCTAGCAGAAAATTATTTACAGAATGTTTGTATTGCTTCCATCGGCCCCCAAACTTCCAAAACTTGTCATTCTTTATTCGGACGGGTGGATGTAGAGGCTGAAGAATATACTTTAGATGGACTAACTCAAGTTTTAATTAAAAAGTATGAAGTATGAAATTTTATTCTTTAGCCATTGATCTTTGACTATTGAGCAATGACCAAACGCATTATTGGGTTAACAGGAGGAATTGCTACAGGTAAAACCACTGTTACGAATTATTTAGCCAGTGCTTATGACCTGCCAATTTTTGACGCTGATATTTATGCTAGGGATGCAGTATCTATTGGTTCACCTATTTTAAGAGCGATCGCTCAACGTTACGGTGAAGAAATATTACTTCCTGACGGCAATCTCAACCGTCAACACTTAGGCGAAATTATCTTTCAAAACCAAAATGAACGCCAATGGGTAGAGGATTTGATTCATCCTTATGTCAGCAAGTGTTTTCTCCAAGCAATTGCTACATCAAGCTATGAAACTCTGGTGCTAGTCATTCCTCTATTATTTGAAGCACAGATGACACATTTAGTTACAGAAATTTGGGTAGTAATTTGTTCTGAGGCACAACAGTTACAAAGATTAATACAGCGAAATCATCTCAATCGAGAACAAGCACAAGCACGGATTCAAAGCCAATTACCTTTGACAGAAAAAGTAGCTCGTGCAAATGTTGTGTTAGATAACTCTTCTACTCCAGAAATATTACTACATCAGGTAGATGTTGCCTTAAAAAAAACTACGATAAGTATAAATAGTTTTGATTAATAAATGTAGATTCATGACAATCTGATGCGATCGTGAATTTTTAGATTAATCAATAAGTTAAAGTCAGGAAAACAAGACACATTCCAAATCTTTATCTGCAAATAATCTAATTTTTATCTACGAATAACTTAGTAATTTTACTGTGGACACTACCATTTATACCTTGTAATTTATGCAGTAACTTCATATTATAGGAGTCTGTCATAGGAAATTCGGTGGCTTTAAGACAGTACGGTTGGCATCATTACTAACACAGATATTATTCTCTGACAGAAATTAAACAATTAAAATTCAGAATTATGTCTGCAAAAAACCTGCATCCATTTTAGATACTGCTTATAAAATTATTCTTGGATATATTTTAAAAACAGTTGGGAATCTTATCAATTTTGTCTTGTTATCTACATAAATAGCAATTTTTCTGAGATATTTAGATAATTTTTTGCATCAGATGCAGCTAATTATTATAGCAGTAGCCAAGGCAGTTAGGACATCGGCCAATGATAAAACTCACGCACTAAAAGACTTTTAACCCTGTCACCTGCTATAACAAGAATTTATCTTCTATGTTTTCTAGATAAATTATTGAGAAGGATGCCTATTCATATAGTAAAATCGATATTTTTAAACATGATTTTGGAAAAATCTTTTGTATTTTGTGTCAGAACAGGTATGAACTTAAGTTTCAATTTATTTAATTGGTGGCCGCTAGTACTTGTATTAAAACATCAACGAAACCAGCAGCAAAAAACGCATGATTATAGCCAATTTATTAAGGGTAGAGATTATGTATTTGAGCCGTTAAATCAAGGTTTGGCAGGACAAATGACTGGTGTAGGGAGAGGTATCAAGCCTCGCGATTACATTATTTTGCGGCGTGGTTCTGAATTGTCTCACTATCAAGTTGAAGAAATAGATTATTATGCCGACCCGCCAGATATGTGGATGGCTTTGCTGAAAAAAGTCATAGATAATTCGTAATGCGTAGTTCTTAATTACGAATTACGAATTACGAATTATTTAACTTTCTCCACCTACTACTACATCCCTAATTCGGAGGCTGGGGCCACCGCAACCAACAGGTAAACCATTTTGTCCACCTTTACCGCAGCCACCAGACTCATCCCAGTAGAAATCATCGCCAATTGCTTCAATATCAGCTAGGGTTTGAAAAACGTTACCGGAAAGTGTCACATCCTTAACGGGTTCAGCAATTTTGCCGTTTCTAATCATCCATGCTTCCCCGGCGCTAAAGGTGAACATTTCGCCGTTGGTCATCCCACCTAACCAATTACGGGCATATACGCCTTCTTTGATACCTGTGAATAAATCTGCAACTGGGGTTTTACCAGGTTCAATCCAGGTATTGGTCATGCGGACAATGGGACTAAAGTGATAATTAAGACAACGGGCATTGCCTGTGGGTACTTCGTCTAATTTGCCAGCAGTTTCACGAGAATGTAACCGTCCTACCAAAATCCCATCTTGGATAAGTTGGGTGGTAGTGGCGGGCGTACCTTCGTCATCATAAAAATAACTCCCGCGATGTCCTTCCGGGGCTGCACCATCAAAAATTTGCAGTTCTTTTGGCCCAAACCGCCGTCCGATGGTCATTACTTCCAGTAAATCGGGATTTTCGTAAGCCATATCTGCTTCGGAAAGATGTCCAAAAGCTTCATGAACGAATAAACCCGTAAGGATGGGATCAATAACTACCGTGTAGGTATTACCTTTGACTGATGGTAGAGATAATGCTGCAACCGCTCTTTGGGCAGCATTTTTGACTTGTTCATCTAAGTTAACTAAATCTTCGTAGGCTTTGCGAGAGCCTGTAGTTTCCCGTCCAGTTTGGACAGTTTCGCCATTTCGTGCAGTGGCGGCGAAGCGCATTTCCATGTCTACCCAAGATTGGTCAATGAAAGTACCTTCGGAGGTAGCGATAATAATTCTCTGGGCGCTGTCACCGTAGCGGACTGAAGTTGTGGTGATTTGGGGGTCAACACTTTTTAATAGTTGAGTGTAGCGATCGCACAATTCTTTTTTCTGCGATAAGCTAATTTTACGTGGATCTGTACCTGTGAGCGGTAGTTCACAGATGGCTTGCACTGGGTCAATGGGAGCAAGTAAAGTTTCTTCATCACCAACCATCCGAGCAGCTGCGATCGCTTCTTCAATTCGTTCTTTAATAGTAGAAAGCTGGTTAAAACTGCTCAAACCCCAGCCACCTTTATAACAAGCTCGAATATGTCCACCAATGGAAATACCTTCACTCAGGGTTTCTACCTTGTCGCCACGCAACAAGATGTCAGTCCCTTCCGCTTCCTCTAGGCGAATCATCAAATAATCTACACGGGATGAGTAGCGGGAGATGAGGTCGGAAACTAAATTTTGTGCGTCAGCAAGTGTAGTTGGCATTTACAATTTTAGATTTTAGATTGACTCCACAGATAAATCTGGGGATTTATACTATCAAGGAATTATTAGTTATTACAACGAACTATATTTATTGTGCAATATACAGGAGTAGGTTGGGTGGAGCGATCGCGAAACCCAACATCCAAAAGCCTCGCCATTGCTGGGTTTCGCCATAGGCGAGTATCAAAGACTCGTTCGTGAGTATCAAAAACTCATTCACGAGTATTTAAGACTCGTCCGCGAGTATCAAAGACTCATTCACGAGTATCAAAGACTCATTCGTGAGTATCAAAGACTCGTCCGTGAGTATCAAAAACTCATTCACGAGTATCAAAAACTCATTCACGAGTATCAAAGATTCATCCGCGAGTATCAAAAACTCATCCGCGAGTATCAAAGACTCGTCCGTCAGTATTCAAGACTTGTTCAAAAGATTTAGGGGGATCAAGCCGAGTTTTTGCTTCTCATCCGAGATGTGTGTACACCGTAGCCTTGTAGGGGAGAGGTACTCTACGAGAAGAGCTTCGCTCTATGGAGAGGGGTTTTTAATCTGTCGAACTCACGTTTATATTTCAATACGGTTCAGTTAAGCTAGAAAAATAAATTTGCGTAGGTTGGGTTGAGGAACGTAGCTTGCTTCCCGTAGGGTAATCCAACGTTTTTGGGCATTTGTTGGGTTTCACTTCGTTCAACCCAACCTACAATTATTCTTAACTGAACCGTATTGGTTTATATTTAACGTTTCTTTTGTCTGCGTCTCAGCATATAGCCGAAACTCAAAGCACCAACAGCTAATACACCCACAACAGAGTCAGACTCAGGTACGACAGCAGCATTGTCTACAAGAACGCCAAAACTACCGAAAGAATCACCCACAGTCGCCACACCAATACCTAGAGAATAAGTGCCGGTGGTGGGGATGGTGTAGGAAAAAGTCTGATATCCAGTTTCACTGAGAAAAGTTGTGGAACTAGGAATCAAGGTTGAGAATGTGTCAGCGAGTCGCTCAAGGGAGTCGATGTTAACAAAAGCAAAGCCATTAAAGCTAGGAGATTGGCTGGCTTCATTCGTTAAGAAATTCCACCCAAAGCTGAGAGTTTGTCCTGCAACTGCTGAGAATTCTTGCTGGATTGCCGAGCCGCTAAAGATTGGCCCGTTGATATCATCTAAACTGAATGGTGCTAACCCTAAGAAATCTTCTAATTCTCCTGGAGTAGCAGTTATACCATCAGCAGTTGTGGATATTAAAGCTTGGAAGTTGCCTTCAGTGGGGTTACTGCCAAAGTCAGCAGTTTGAATACTGGTGTTACCGACTGTCAACCAATCAGTGAAATTACCATTTTCAAAGCCGCCGTTCAGCAAAGCTGCATGAGCAGGTGCAGAGGTTAAAATCGTTGGTACACTAATTAAGGCTACAGCGATCGCAAGTAAATTAAACTGAAATCTGGACATGAAATTCAGCACTCCGAAAATAATTAAGTAATCAGTTTCTAAGATTGAGGGCTTGTCCTTGAACTGTTGGGGCAGAAGGAACACCAAGTATGCTGTTGATAGTTGGGGCTATATCGATATTGCGAATTGTGCCGATATTGCCGCGACGATTGATGTCAGGGCCTGCGGCGTAAAAAATGGCACTAAGATTCGGTATTGTTGGGTCATAGCCATGCGCCCCGTAGAAACTAGGCACAGATAAAACTGAGCTATTGGTATCGCCTAAACGTGGTACAAATGGACTTTGTGTGCCATCAAAGTTGTATCCTTCGCTCATAATTGCAAAGACATCACCAGTATCTTGACCAACAAATTCGCTTGTACCCAATCCAAATTTCGGATCGTTCAAATCAGCTGGTAACGGACGAGGGTATATCTCATCAAAAATTGCTTGTCGTCCGCCTGGGGCGTAGTTGGGATTGGTGTCTACAAATTCCCGCAAAGCTGTGACAATTTGCTGTTGCAGAGTTACATATTCAGCGCGAGTCACAACGCCGTTGGGTTCACGTCCTTGAAGGCTAATATAAATATTGGCTGCTGGCCCTGATGTAATTGCTCTGACTCTAGTTAAGTCAAAACCTCTACTAATCAGGTAGTTATTCAGACTCACTGCTGTATGGAAGGGTGAAAAGCCGTGATCTGAGACAACTAGGATATTACTGTTGGGTACACCTTGGCGATTTGTACCTACCGTATTAATAATGCGCTGTACAGCATTATTAGCAGCCCGATAAGCAGTCTGTACATAGGTTCTGTATCGAGCGACTTTGGCTTGATCTTGTCCTGCGCCAATAGACGATGGATTAGTTGGTTCACTAGGCTGACGGGGGTCAGTTAACAGAAACTGGTGTTCTGAGCCATCTGGTTGTTCAATATAAACCATGACTAAATCAGCATCGGGATTTTGGTTAATTGCTCTCAACGCCAATCGAGTTTGATAGTCTACAAAAAGTCGTACTAAGTCTGCGTAAACTGCTTCTAGTTCTGTGTCGGGGAAAGCGTTAAATCCAGGGCTGATGCGTTGGGGAATCCGAAAATCAGGTTGGGGAGCCCAGAAACCAACGTTACTAAGCACATCATCAACAGTGGTTTGCACTACTGGATTTCGCGGAATCGCATTAGCAGAATAACGAGCAATTCTCACAGTACTCAGGTCAGGGGCAAGATTGCTGACATAAAATCCTGTTCCCGCTTCATTGGAACTACCTTCAAAGTAAAATAGGCTAGAACGACGATCGCGCGCTCTGACATAGGCAGGGCCAGTTGATGGTAAACTGAAAGGCCCAGCAGGAATACCAATCTGAGCATCGAAGAAAACCAGCGTATCATAATTGGTGCGGCGATCGTTTGTTGTATCTAATGCCGCAACTTGGATATCATAGCTGACACCACCAACAGTAAAGCGATCGTTTAAAGCAGCTTGCTGGATTGGGCTGTAAGAAACTCTTCTCGCACTATTGAGTTGACTAACTATTTGGCTAGAAGCTGGACTAAAATTAGCGGCGGTTAAACTAAAACCACTCGCACCTACCCCAGCAAAAGCACCAAAAGGAACTGTGTAAGATACAGTTCTTCTACTGGAAGGATCAATAATTGGGCTATTAGCTAAACCCGGTACTCGTACATCAATTCCATCTGCACCGGGAAATGTAGCCGCCACAACTTGCTTACCATTGCGCTGGAGTCCAATCCACACTGGTTCAGCCGTAGGTTGTATACTTGCAGCCGGGCCAAAAGTAGAATAGCCCCCAATGGGAGCGCCAAAACCGCTGATATTAGAATTAAATGGACTAGCAACCAAGTGGAATGTGTTGGCGTTAATATCATTACGAGCAGCAGTTGAACCTGTACCAATCGCTATATGACAAGCCGCAGTTAGAGATGCGCTACAGGTGATGTTTTGCTCTGCGTAAACTCCTTGATTTCTCAGCAGTCCCAAGCCCTGTCTAGGACTCAGTACACCTTCTGTCAAATACTTTTCAACAAAATCTGGTGTTGCGCCATCCAAAGAAATTAAAATCACTTTAGGATGCGATGCACTTGATACTGGTTGAGCCACTATAGAATGCAAAGTTAAGCTGAAGAAAAATGTCACCAGCACCACAATGGATAGGCGCATAAATAACTTGTGTCTCAAAGTCCGCCATAGCCACGAAAATGCTTTATTTATTCCATAGAATTTTAAATATCTGCTCACTTGTCCTCCGTAAGTAAAATACCGTCAATCGACTGAGATGATTGATTAGAGGCAGGGGGCAGGGAGAAGAGGGGACTGTAGGTACAAACCGAACTTCGTTCAGGCTCCCTTGCTCCCTTTCACCTTTGGTTAAAACCCCATCTCTTGTAGGTGGCTTTTCTCCCCTGCTAAGAGCTCCCTTCCCCCCTGCTTTTCTATTCTCAATTTATTGACAGCATGTTAACGAAAGGCTATGAAAATCTTAAGTGGAGCAAAAGATTAAACAGAAAATTCCCACAATCCGCACGGGAACGAGAAAATCGTTACCAGTAAGTGGAATGAGGGAAAAATCTCAATCGTAAAACTTTAGCTCATACCGTCTGTTTCTGGCTTAATCGTCACAGTTGCGACCCTCTTCAGTTCGACCAACTTGTTACGAATATTAAGTCGCACATCGCGTTATCTAGTAATAATTAACATAGCATGTGACAGATTACAGAGTTAAAAGCCTTTGAGTCTTTAAGTTGATCATCTGCCGATAAGCTGTTAAGCATTTAATTTGCACATTGAGGCCGCAGGGGGGCAGGGAGCAGGGAGCAAGGGAGAGGGTTTGCAGCTTTGATTACCATGAAAATGGTGCAATTTAAATGACGATTAGCTTATCATAACGGCCTTAGCTATTGCCATAATTGCCACTATAACTTTACTTATCTGACAAACATGCGATCGCCTTGGATTTAAATCCAAGGCGGTAGATTATCTGACTATTTCAAAACTACATGGAAAGAATTCAAATAGCCTGTAATAGTTTTACCTAGAGTTTTTTGTTGCTTTTTAGTGGTGATAGCCATGACTTGATAAAGTCTGCCTTCTGCAACATACATCCTACTTCTAGTAATTTTACCTCCGGCATTAACAAACTCAATTTCTTTGCCTGGATGACCGTTAGAACTGCGAATATTGCGCTGGCGAATTAAACTACTTTTCGTAGTTTTTAAAACCATATACTGTGCTTGATCTAATATGGTTTGAGGATTGGTCAGTTGACCATAACTGTGAGGAAAATCGTTATAAACAACTACATAAGCAACTTGCTGCTTCGGTGGTTCTGCCGCAAATATTTCTAAATCTATTTCCCCCATATGAGTTTTTTGAGTTTGGGTTTCCTTATTAGGTGTTCCAGGCATTAACACTGTAAAACGACCATCAGGCGCACGGAATAACTTCCATTTTGGTTGGATTGGTTGAGCAACAGTTTCTTTTTTTGGCGCAACTGATTGCTGGGGTTGACGCGCTTCCACAATAAAAGAGCCACCACAAACAAGTGTAGCAGCCATTAATGGTAACAATCTTTTGAATGTCATAGTTTTAGCTTTGTCGATGCAGATATTACTGATGATGTTAGTGTTATAACCTAGCTGCACACAAAGCCGCACCTATTAGCCCCACGTGAGGGTTGAGAATAATATACACGGGTATTTCTTCTAAGAGAGAACGCATTCTGCCTTTTTGGCTAAAGTTCAATAAGAAATTGCCGTTTTGAATCAACGGCAAGATTTTCGGTGCAATCCCACCAGCAATATACAAGCCGCAGTAAGGTAAGAGTTTCAGGGCGAGATTTCCGGCTTCTGCACCGTAAGCATCGACAAACAGTTGTAAAGTTTGTTCCGAGAGGCGATCGCTTTTTTGGACTGCGGCTTTGCCAATTACAGCGCCAGGATCGACACTTTTTTCAGGTTGTCCGGCTTCTTGTTCCCAAGTTCTGACGATTTGGGCGATTTCTGGTGATTCGGTAGCATGTTTGCGTTCACCCGTCAGGGTACTGCGTTCTGCGCGATCGCGCAAAAATTGATAAATAGATACAATACCCAAACCAGACACGACGCGTTCCACAGAAACGCGCTGGGTATCATGTTTATCCAGCAAGTATTTCATCAGTTGAAACTCTAACTCATTTCGGGGGGCAAAGTCGGCATGACCACCTTCGGAAGGAAAAACTTGATAATGATTGCCATACTTCATTAAAAAGCCTTGTCCTAAACCAGTACCAGCGCCAATGATGGCGATAGGTGCTTCTGGTTTGTGTTTACCAGTTTGTAAAGTCAGTAAATCTTTGGTGCTTAAGCCGAAAATGCCGTAACCAACAGCAGCAAAGTCATTAATTAAAGAAATCGAAGCAATACCTAATTCTTGTTGCAGACGTTCGGTATCTAGAAACCATGCCAAATTGGTTAACTTAGCAGTATTGTCTACCACAGGCCCAGCGATCGCAAAACAAGCTTTTTGGGGAGTTGCTGTATTAGCTTTAACCAAAAACTGCTGCACCATCGGGACTAAATCAGGAAAATCTCCACTGCGATAACTTTCCTCATAAATAGTCTGTAAACCTTGTGATTCTGATGTTTCAACCAATTGCAAAATGGTTTTTGTCCCGCCGATATCTCCTGCTAGTAACAAAGTCATAAATACTGATTGGTAAGTGAACTACTTTTTTCTAGAGCGAAATCTTGCTGTAGAGACTCTACATCCCCCTACCTTTTTACGCAAATCGAATCACTTCCTCTACCTGAGTTAGATGAGAAGTATCCCCCTTTAGTTCTAACAACCATTCTGAGTCTTGAAGCACAACCTTGACTAAGGAACACAAAGAAGCCTTAACTTCGGTTTTAGCAACTTCACCTACTAAACCCATTGCTGCACCTAGAACAGAAGCACCATGTCCTACTAATAAAATATGCTCTGGAAAAAATTCTGCTGCTAGACATCTGGCTGTTTGTCCTGAACGTGCACGTACTTGTTCGTGAGTTTCAGGGTATGTAGCAGCAATGCGCTGTGTGTAGCTGCTGTCAATTCTGGGGAATAACTCTTTTAAGGCTGGAACTGATAGTCTTTCTGGTTCTTCAGTCATCCATTCAGGATTTAGCCATTCACTCAGGCCTGTTTCCAATTTAATAGATAAATCCAAAGCTTCTGCGACTGCATTCGCCGTTTGCACTGTTCTTAGGAAAGGAGAAGCAAAAATATGGGTGATTTTTTCCGTTTTCAAGCGTTGAGCTAATTGTTTTCCCTGCACGAAACCATCATCAGATAAGGGTGGATCGTAGCGTCGTTCAGCAGTGAGGAACCAATCGGGGTTTACAAAATCGAGGCGGTTGGCGTGTCTTGCGATCCAGATTATCTGACTCATGGGTTTATTTAAGGCAATAGAGTTCACACCTATGGGAAAATAGGCATTTTAAAAGACAGGTGCAAACCCAATATATGACAGATATTGTAATTATTTGTAATAATTAAATATGTTTTTAGGTATAAATTAAAATACTCACCCTACAGTTTTAACCAGCCGAATAGCTGAGAGAATCTTAATTGTCCAATCTGGATGTGTGGAAAAAAATTCGCCACATCACCACGCTCAAGTAACGAATGTTGGGTTTCGCTGTTGCTCCACCCAACCTACTATTCTTCTGAAGTAATTACGAATTATCCCAAATAAGCTTTTTTCACCCGTTCATCATTAATTAATTCTGATGCTGCACCTGTTAATGTGATAGAACCAGCTTCTAAAACATATCCTCTATCAGCAATTTGTAAGGCAAGATGAGCGTTTTGTTCAACTAACAGAATGGTAACGCCTGTAGCCCGTAAATTTTCGATAATTGAGAAGATTTCTTTAACGATCGCAGGTGCTAAACCTAAACTAGGCTCATCTAATAATAACAGTTGTGGTCTACTCATTAAAGCACGAGCGATCGCCAACATTTGCTGTTCACCACCGCTGAGAGTTCCTGCTAATTGATGGCGACGCTGTGACAAACGCGGAAATAACTCAAATTGATGCTGAATATCTGCTTTAATTTCTCCTTGGTTGGAACGTATATAAGCACCCAATAGTAAGTTATCAAAAACTGTTTGCTTTGCTAATACTCTCCTTCCTTCTGGACAATGAGCAATTCCCAGTTTTACAACTTCGTGAGTTTGATGGCGGGTAATATTGCGTCCACTATAAATAATTGCACCACTTTTAGGATTAACTATTTTCGATATGGCTCTGAGTGTAGTAGTTTTACCAGCACCATTCGCACCAATTAAAGTAACTACCTCACCTTTACTAATAGTTAAATTAATTTTTTTCAGCGCTTGAATACCGCCATAATTAACATCAAGTTCTTGAACTTCTAAAATTTTAAAATCTTGTATATTTCTTCTATCTGCGTCCATCTGCGTTTATCTGCGGTTTAAATCTAAAATTAGAAAAATTTTTCTATATTAGTGAATCATTTTTGTGTAGATACCAAAAAATTTTTCAACCATCTAATTACCTCACTTGTTGTTTCTTCACTAGCAATTTGAAAACATTGCTGCACAATTTCCGAAATGTTAGAAAAATATTTACTTTCCCCAAGCACATAAGTTTCGCCTTGCAACCTGTAAACCAACAAACGTTTATTTCTTAATAGCCAAACCTCTGGCACTTTATATACAAGATAATCATTAATGTCGGTATAAGTAGTAACATCTATTTCAATTGCCAAGTCGGGCGGAGGGTCATTTTGCCAATCAATCCGACTTTTACCTACCGCCGATCGCCAATTTTCAATGTAAAAGCAAAAATCAGGCTCAATACCGCTAACCTCTGGCAAACTTATGGTTATGGGTGTAAAGGAGTCGTATCTAAGGTTTAAATGGTCAAGCAAAACCTTAGCAATATCAGCCAGTAAACTTACATCTCTTCCATGTTCGGGTAACGGTGCCATTAACAAAATCTCTCCTGGTCTGTATTTAATGCGGGGTATGGCGCGATCGCCCAACACCAAGAGCATTTTTTGATAGTCTTGCCAGTTTCCCAAGAGTTTGAGGACAGCGCCAGGAGGCAAATCAATTCTTTCTGCTGTGATGACAGTATTCATGCTGTAAATCAACAGAACCTGCGGTATATGTACACTTGCTAAGATAACATCATGAATAACATCGGAGGAAGCGATCGCTATGAGTGTGATTGTTGCTAAATGGACGATTGACGAATATCACCGCATGATTAATGCTGGCATTTTAAGCGATCATAAAGTAGAACTATTAAACGGAGAAATTGTAGAAATGTCGCCAGAAGGAGAACCTCACGCTTATTGTAGCTATGAAGCAGCAGAGTATTTAATGGATCTATTAGGTAAAAGTGTTGCAGTACGTCAAGCTAAACCTATCACCTTACCCAATAACTCGGAACCAGAACCGGATATTGCCGTTGTCCAACGTTTGGGAGATGAGTATCGAAAACATCATCCTTACCCAGAAAATATTTTTTTGTTGATTGAGTATGCGAACTCTAGTTTAGAAAAAGATTTAGAGATAAAAAGTAAAATTTACGCCCAAGCGGGTATTTTAGAATATTGGGTTGTCAATTTAAAAAAGCAATATTTAGTAATATTTAGAGAAATTCTAGATGGAGAATATGCCACAAAAAAAACATTAACGACGGGAACAATTCAACCACTAGCATTTCCCGATATTGATGTGGCGGTAGAAAAAATTATTAATAGCCAAAAATGAAAAATACACAACTTTGGTATATTGTCAAGCGCAATACTGGCAAATGCGAAATTTTCCCCAGCGACTTAGTTAGAGACGATGATCAAGAGGTTATAGAGAAATGGGGGACTTTTGTTTCCCAAGAAGAAGCGATCGCTCGACGGATTGGGTTAATCAGGGCTGGTAAGTGCCAACCCCAGTAAAGATAAAAGTAAAAAGGCAAAAGGCAAAAGAAATATCTATTTGTGCCTAATTATTTTGTGTCTGCGCTACTCCTAGTAATGCCTTTGGCAGCAATTTGCTTACCTAATACTTCCACGGCTTTGGCAAATTGCGGATCTGCCAGTGTGGCAAGTTTTTCACGCTCGTTTAGCCACAAATCTTGCCTTTGAGTATCGGTCAAATCCACCTTCACATCTGGATCAACCCCGTGCTTATTAATATCTTTACCTTTGGGAGTGTGATATTTAGCAATTGTCACCGCCAATCCTGAGCCATCTTCCAAAGGACGCACCGATTGGACTAAACCTTTACCAAAGGTCTGAGTACCCACCAAAACAGCACGTTTATTATCTTGTAAAGCTCCAGATAAAATTTCACTAGCACTAGCTGAACCTTTATCTACCAACACCACCAATGGTTTATTTGTCAGAGCGCGTCCTCTGGCTATTTCTCTTTCTTGCTCACCTTGACGGTCAATAGTAGAAACAATCGTACCTTTATCCAGCCACATTCTGGCAATTTCTACACTAGAGAATAACAAGCCACCTGGATTACCACGTAGGTCTAGAACATATCCAGCAACCCGTTTAGACTCTAAATCTTTAATTGCATTTTGCATTTCCTTACCAGCATTAGCGCTGAATTGGTTCAGGCGAATGTAGCCAATATTACCTGCTGGTGTTTGTTTTTGAGAATAACGTACTGGATGAATTTCAATTCGCGCTCTTTTTATATCAAATTGCTTGATAGCGCCACTCCGCTGAATTGTCAGAGTAACTTTCGTGTTTGCTTCACCTCGAATCAGGGATACAGCTTGGTTTGTATCCATTCCCTGAGTACTTTTACCGTTAATTTTCAGGATGACATCTTTCGCTAAAATTCCAGCTTTAAATGCTGGTGTATCTTCAATCGGCGCAATCACAACCAATTGCTTAGTTTTCTCATCCTGACTGATGGTAATACCGATACCTATGAGTTCCCCAGAGGTATCAACCTGCATATTCTTGAATTCTGATGGATCCATAAACCGGGTGTAAGGATCGCCCAGTTTTTTCAGCATTTCCCGGATGGATTTATACGCTTCTTGCTGATTACTGTAAGACTTGTTCAGGTACTCCTTACGAACAGCCTGCCAATCTACCTGATTAAAAGTGCCATCTACGTATTGGCGGTTAACAATTTGCCAAACTTCGTCTACTGTTTCCTTGGGACTTGCTTTAAATAAAGCCTGACCACGCGAGTGAATGCCCAAGCTAGTAACAGCAATTGTGGAGAGTGTTACTGCCGTAGCACCCAAAACAAGCCTACTTTTTGTAATCACCATAATGACAGCTGTGTCAGAGGGAAAAATAATAGTCAGTATGCCCAATCTAACACAGGTATTCTGCAAAGACCGGGCATGTATTCCTAACTTCATCAAAATACTTGACAATCCGGCGAGGTGGGAAAGTCTGAAGTATGAAATTTTAAACTCTACTAGTTCTTCCGGTGATTTTCCTGCGTCGCTAACAACAGTCGCTTCTCGGCGAGCAGCAGCCAACAGCATCTCTACATCACTTTATACTTCATACTTCACACTTTAGACTTCTTATGGGTCTACCCAACGTTCATCTGCTTTAATTAAGTTGATTAACTCCTCCACACCTTGGGCTTCCGGTACTTTTTTAATTTCTTCTCGCCCACGATACAAAGAAATGTAACCGGGAGTTTTGCCAACATAGCCGTAGTCAGCATCTGCCATTTCGCCAGGGCCGTTAACGATGCAACCCATAACGGCTATATCTAAACCAGTTAAGTGCTTGGTAGCTTCTCGAACTTTGTGTAGCACTTCCTCTAAGTTAAATAAAGTGCGTCCACAAGAAGGACAGGCGACGTATTCCACCATTGTTTTCCGCAATCCCAAAGCTTGTAAGATGCTGTAACAAACAGGGATTTCGTTCTCTGGTGCTTCTGTGAGTGATACGCGGATGGTGTCGCCGATGCCATCTGCAAGTAAGGTGGCAATACCAGCTGTAGATTTAATTCTGCCGTATTCTCCATCACCTGCTTCTGTTACACCCAGATGCAAGGGATAATCCATACCTAATTCATCCATGCGCTTGGCTAATAGGCGATAGGCGGCCACCATCACGGGAACTCGTGAAGCTTTCATGGAAATAACTAGGTTGTGGAAATCTAAAGATTCACAAATGCGAATGAATTCTAAAGCCGATTCCACCATTCCTTCTGGGGTGTCGCCGTAGGTAAACAGCATTCTTTCGGCTAAGGAACCGTGATTGACACCAATACGCATGGCTTTACCTTGGTCGCGCAAAGAAACTACTAAAGGTTCTAGAGTTTCCCGAATTTTTTCGCCAATTTCTGCAAATTCAGCTTGATTATATTCAGTGCGATTGGTGTTTGGTTTTTCAAACACATACAAACCTGGATTAATACGTACCTTCTCGATGTGCTTGGCGACTTCTAGGGCAATTTTCATGCCATTGTGATGCACATCCGCCACAATTGGGACATCTTGGTAACTTTTAATGAGTTTTTGCTTAATTTCTGCCAAGGCTACAGCGTGAGCTATGCTAGGCACAGTGACACGAACGATTTCACAGCCAACTTCGTGCAAACGACGAATAGCGGCTACAGAACCATCAATATCAAGAGTATCTTCATTAATCATTGACTGCACCACAACAGGGTAGCCACCGCCAATGGTGACATCACCAACCTTTACAGGACGGGTTTTGCGCCGCTTAATGGTAGTGTCAAAGGTGGGTTGACTAGATGTGATGTTTGAAGTGGTAGGTGTAGGAAGAGTTTGCATAACTCTATGAAGTAAATTTTTGTAGCTAAAATATCAGATTTAACATCCTTGTCTCTCAGATTGCCACAGGATGTGCTGGTTTGGATGATGCGATCGCCAAAAAGAAGATAAAAAATCTGATAACTACAACTTAAAGATTCTTAATTTTTAGGAGCGATCGCCACATCTATAAAATATTGCATCATAAATCTACTTACTCTCAGTACCAACGGCAACACAGTAAAGCGCCGCATGACGTTTTCCATCAATACCTAACATGGTGTTCAAACTTACATCATAGAATCCACCTATACAAAGACTTTCCAGCCCCAATTGCACAGCCATGAGACATATATTTTCAGCTTGATGACCAGCTTCTAAAAGTGCAAAACGGTAGCCACGCGCACCGTATTTACACATTGAGCGCATAAAAACAGACGTAAACACAAACAAAGCATTCGCATTCACTGCGTAATCTTGTTGCAATAACGGTTCCACAAAATCTGCTGGTACTAAATTATTGACCCGATGAAGCCCGTGACCACGTGGTTCGTAGTGATACAATCCGGCGGCTAAACCTTCTACCGCTTGCGTCGATACAAAAAGCTCAATCGGATAAAGTCCTCCCGCAGATGGTGAGTTTCGAGCTTCATAAGTGTAATCATCCATTTGACGCAGCCCATTGAGGCCACATCCTGCATCCAGCAGTTGAGCCAATTTGATCAACGGCATAGATGTATTTTCAAACGATCGCACAGAAGAACGCCGCTGCAAAAGCTCCGTCAGCGGGTTATTGTGTGGTGCTGGCGGCAGTTCCAGAAAAGGAGCCTCCGGCATATACCGCAGTTCGGTAGCCGGAACACGCTTGACATAACTTTTAGGTACTGGAGAGTTTAAATGATATAGAAGCGCTAACTCCAGTGGCTCGTTGGCTGTGTACATAACTCTAATTTCCTCAAACTAATCATAAGAAGACTTTCAAGCCTGTCACCTGTTCCCTGCATTAAGCCATAGGATGTGGGCAAGGATTTAAGTCGTCTGCGGTACGTCGTCCACCATAACCTAACCTTTCTGGTACCTCGAACAAACGCCGACTCCCCAGTGGCTCTAGTCCGTGGCCAAAATATATAGGGACTAGTTCACTAGCCAAAATCCGCACTACTCGGAAACCGAGTGACGCAATATCAGGAGTTGTAATCTCCACCAAATATGGTTCAGCACCCACTGAATGCAACCTTGCAATGACCGATTGCAATTTTTCTACCTCTGCTGAAGACGTGTAAATTGGTAAATCTTCAACTGTTATGTATTGGTCATGGTCAAATAAGAAATCCAACTCGCCCAGCCGAGCCGTTTTGTAGAAAAAAGCGCTGTGATCGTCCAAATTTTTAATATCTTCATATGTATTAAGATTAGCCCCAGCGCCGCCAGCCTTGCGTTCTATGTCACCAAAGCGGGCTTGGCAAACTTCAAAAATTGCCTTGCGAAGCGCTGTTGCCCCATCGAGATGGCATCCTAAGCCAGTCGCAACAGCTGGGCTTCTGCCTGAACGGTCAATTAACATTGCCATCACAACCGGGACTTTAATATCAGTAGTAAAATCGAAGGCTACTAACTCAACGCCAAATCGATTATAGTGGCGTAAAATTTCAGTCTCAATTCCTGGCCGGTGAGCGAAATAAATGCGTGGAGCAGGTAGGCGGTTTAACCATGTAATTATAAAAGCATCGCGCTCAATCAACTCGCACAAACCACCGTAGGCAGCAAACTCAAGATTTGGGCCACTAGCCATCCCATTAGAAGTGACAGGTAAAATATAATCTCCTTCTAAATCGCTGTCCCAGTCCAAATAAACCATAAACGCTGGAACGAAAACCTGTTGGTTGCTTACCAAAGAAAGGGCAGGCATCCATGAAGTCTGCGTTGTTGGATCGAAAGCTGGATATGGAAAAGTTGGGTCAGAGTATTGTTTTTCAGAAAAAGAGAAAAAAGCTGGAGGATAGACGGCATTATCGCCTAATTCTGCGTAGCTACTAAAAATTAGTTGCCGAGGATCAACAATACCCCCGCAGTAGCGCTCAATAGCTTCGCCTACAGCACCAAAAATTGCTTGCTCATCAGTCATCCCCCTACCTACACCGTAGCGTAAATCATCCTGCTGCTTGCGAAGCTGAAAATTTGCTAATTCGGCTTGCCACAAAACAGGCAGATCAAACTCTGTATAAGGCTTGGTGAATCTATCAATGGCTCGGATAATTCCTGTATGGGGGCTAACTAAATCGCGCCAGCGTGGACTAGCAACTGCTGCATTCACCGTATTCTCTCCTGTCTTGACAGTAGCGAGTATTGAGTGTTGACTTTTTACACTGTCACCTGTTTTGGTGAGCAATGCGGACAACCTGGTTTCTTTAGCACAACGTTGTGAGTTAGCTTTGTGCCGAGCAAGTCTAGATGCAGTAATTTACCATCAGTGGCGATCGGTAAACCGAGCAACATCTTCACTGCTTCAAGAGCTAGGTAACTTCCAACCAACATCTGACCTATGGGCAAGCTTTCTCGCAGCCGTGGTTGAGAACGGCGTTCTCGGTTAAGAAATTGTTCAATCGCCAATTCTGCTTCTGGAAGCTTGGCACAAGCCATAGACCGCATTCGATAGCAAAGATAGCAGGGATTTTCCTGAGAAAAGACTAATGGCCCGACAGTTCCTCCAACACCAGCCGCCCCGCCTGGGAGCAGTGGGCGCTGCATTTTCAGGCATAGTCTGTTCAGGCGATATGCTAAATTCACAGATACGGCATCGGTGGCGACAATTACGAGATCAACGTCATCCAGCAAAGCATTTACTGTAGCGTCGTCCGTCAAAGAATCTGTCACGATCTCAGTCTGGATTACTTCTGCGATCGCCTCTATTTGTCTAGCCGCTTCCACACCTCGAAAAGCACCGATTTTATTTATCCAGGCTGACATCATCAGGGAATCAGACTCAACAGTGCAGACATCATCGCACAGGCGAAGAAAACCGATACCAGCAGTAGCCAAATTGGTTGCTGCTACCAGCCCCGAACCTCCAAGTCCAAAAATAGCTACTCTAGCATTAGCTAAGTGTTTCAGGACATCTTTTTGCTCAAAGCCTAGCTCGTGATAAAGGCTGATTTGAGGGAGTAAATAAGCCCGATTATCTAAATCAACTGGCTCTTCTACAAACTCTTCAACTAAGCGATTGTCCATCAAAAATTCTAGACATTGATTTAATGAAGCATCTGTCAATTTTTCCCCAAGCTTATCCCGGACTTCTCCTATTGTTTGGGAGCCGTTTAGTAAAGGTAAGACAATCTTTTCTACATCGTGCAGTGCTTGACCCTTCACTGTCAGCGTTCGTCGCGTCGTATTGAAGATCATAGTTTCTTCACCATTGCAATCTGGAGGTACAACGTGAATAACAACATGTTCTAGTAGACGCAAGCGTTGATCATCGTTTAATTTCATAGGCTTTGTTTTATTATCCCAAGCTCTATAAAAGAAATAGGAATATCAAAAAACTCGATTTTATCCAGCAATATTCAGAAAATGAAAACCCTGTTTTTACGGCTATAACACTGGTGAATTTAAAAAAAGTGTACAAAAAACAGGGTTTTATCGGCTATTGGAGACAGATTTTGTAACTCTAAACTCAAGAAATTTGGTTTATAGAATTACTGAATTGCTGCTCTATCTCCAGGTTATTTAGTATCCAAATCCGAATTCATCATTGTCTTCTAGTACAGCTGATACTGTTCCGGCATCACTAACTCTACATCCGCAGCCTCGACATCCGCCACATCCACGACATCCGCCACATCCACGACATCCGCAGCCACGGCATCCACGGCAGCCAAAACATCCTCTACATCCAACACATCCAACACATCCAACACATCCACCACATCCGCCGCAATTAGCAAACCATCTTTGGGTAATCGGAGAGTCAAATTCTCCTGGCATTGCTAACTTTTCTAAAGCTGCTATTTCCTCATCAGATAATAGAAGTTGTTCTAGTTTGTCTGCTTTGTCTACCAAACGCATATCTATTGTTTGTTGGGTCAGTGTTTTTTCTGCAAGCATGGTGACTTACTCCTGTTAACTTCAATTCATTAGCTTGGTTACAAATCTGCATTCAAGTTCATGAAAAATTTGGATGCTGTTTTTGCATCAATCCATTTTCACAAAAGAATTCATATTTGAACTAGTGAGTGTAAAGAATGACCAAAAAATCAGACAATGATTAATGCCTAACTATCATCCCTACACAGGTATAGTTAAACAAAAACACTAAGCCTCTTATTCAGAGTCTTACTAGTCCACAAAAGGTCAAAAGCACTTTATTGTGAGTGCAGAGAACTTCCCTGTGGGATTTATATTCCCTAAAACCTAGTCTTTGAGAAAATTTTCGCTACTGTTAGCGTCACATTGTCTTTTTTGATCATCTAACTTCTATAACATTATCTTTTTCCAGAGCTTTTTATTCTTTCCTAAGTAGTATTGTTTTTACACTTAATAGTAATATTGTTCTTTCTTAGGTAGTATTGTTTTTAGTTTAGATAGCACCTAATATAACTTGCTGCATTAGATTACTGATGCAGAGAAACTAGAGAAACTTTAGAATAAAATGCCCTCTGATAATGAAGGACAACTTTGTAATACTGCTTATAGGGATATCATTAAGACCGCAGAGGGGCAACGAGGAAAGAGTTTTAGATTTTTGCACAGATGTATCGAATCATTATTAATCAACTGGACTTAAGATAAAGCGTATTTTATTTAACATCGAATAAAAAATCAGGTTTAATTGATGAGCGATTTAAGAATTTGGTTTACAGATTACACTAGAGCTTTATTTCGTTCTCTGCCATTGTTATGGACAGCAGCGCCTAAAGAAATGCTCTTTCTGATTGCTGTCACTTTATTACAAGGGTTTCTTCCGGCTATAAGTGTTTGGATTACCAAGGTAGTGGTAGATACTGTGACAACAGCTTTGACATCCGGCATAGAATTAGGCTATGCAATCCTTGCTCCTTTGGTAGCAGGATGGGTTGGAGCTTTGCTGCTAGAGACGCTTTTATCTCCTTGGATATTCGCACTTCAGGGTAATCTCAATGACAAGTTAACGGCTCACATTAGCTTATTGTTAATGCGTAAAGCTGATACTTTTTCAGATTTGAGTCGTTTTGAAGATTCTCAGTTTTATGATGAACTACAACTTCTCCAAGAACAAGTCAGCTATAAACCATTGAGCTTACTGGAGAACTTGGTTGAATTAGGTCGGTCTTTTGTGACTTTGGTCGTGATAGTTGGTCTACTAGTTCCCCTAGCTTTTTGGATACCTCTGGTGATTGCGATCGCAACTATACCCCAGATAGTAGTTTCTTCTCAGTATGGAAAAGCTATTTGGCTAACTTTATTTGAGAACAGTCCTCAAGCTCGGAGAATGGATTATTATACTTCGGTGATGCTCACTGATACCTACGCCAAAGAAATCAGACTGTTTAAGCTAGGTTCATTTTTTATGGAGCGTTATCTGCAAGCATTTCAGTCTCTACATCAAACTATGCGTCATTTGAGGGGCAAGCAAGCATTTTGGTCGTCTAGTTTAGCTATTTTAAGTACATTGGGAAATGGTTTTTCTTTCTACTGGGTGGTACAGAAGGCTTTTAGAGGAGAATTCAGCCCAGGTAGTGTACTTTTGTTTGTACAGTCATTGACTTACTTCCAGAATAATCTAGAAAGATTTGTTGCTAATTGGCTAGAACTGTTTGAAAATGTCCTTTACATGCAGCAATTTTTCAATTTTCTCGATTGCCCAATCCCAATGGCACTAAGTATACCTGGAGAGAAAGTCCCAACCCCGATTCGTTCAGGTATTACTTTTGAGAAAGTTGACTTTCGCTACCCAGATGGTCGATTAGCTCTCCAGGATATTTCTTTTACCCTTTACCCTAGGCAAACAGTAGCCATAGTAGGAGACAATGGCGCAGGTAAAACTACTTTAGTTAAGTTGTTGACGAGGCTGTACGATCCCACACAAGGATGTATTTTAGTCGATGGTATAGACCTGAGAAATTTAAATTTAGAGCAGTGGCGGCAGCAAATTGCTGGAGTTTTTCAAGACTTTGGTCACTATGCTCTCACTCTAGGGGAAAATATCGCTTTGGGAAACCTAGCTGCTCTAGAGCGTCCTGATATTCTCAGAGATGCCGTGGAAAAAGCCGATATTGTTAAACTAGTGGATGATTTTCCCGCAAGGGAGGATACACCACTGGGTAAGCAGTTTGGTGGTACAGAACTTTCTGGTGGTCAATGGCAAAAGTTAGCTCTGGCTCGTGCTTTTGTTCGCAAAGAAGCCCAGTTACTGCTGTTGGATGAGCCGACTGCGGCACTTGACCCCCGCAGCGAATATGATCTCTACCTGCGTTTTATTGAGTTAACAGAGGGCAAAACGACTATTCTAATTACTCATCGGCTGGCTTCAGTGCGGATGGCTGACCGTATTCTAGTTCTCAAAGCAGGTCACTTAATTGAGGATGGCACTCACCAGGAACTTTTACAGCGTGGAGGCGAATATACGGCACTGTGGAATATGCAGGCACAACATTATGGTGTTTCTGATTACAAGTAGTCGCGCGTAGAGACTGAATACTAATATCCCCCATGATGTTGCCTATCATCATCCTACTTACGACCCCGGTCACGATGGCCAAACCGACCCCTGTCGCGCCCAGGTATTTGTGATATTCGATCTTCACTAGGCTGCGAAGATATGCTTAGTTGTTCAGAATTTCGTGTTTGAGGTGGTTTAGAGTATGCAAGTGCTGGTGTATCTATAGGCAAACAGATGCCTATCAAGGATGTTGCAATTAACAAAGATTTCAGCGTTGCAGACATATCAATTTACTCCTGTTTGACACGTAGCGAATTGTAAATATCAGGGCATTAAACTGCAAACAAAGCATTTTTGAAACCACAATAAGTGTTCAAAAAACACGAAGCATTAGATCAAATGCTGGATGATTTACATCAGCATAATTGTTGACCTCACTTATAAAATCAGGTATTTGTATACCTAGTTATTTGACATTAAACATTCTTTGTTAAGGATTAATAACGCAAAAGATAGAACATAAATTCCATCTTTTGGATGCTAGGAAGGATAATTCATTACAGCAAAAAGTTATTTTGAATACAAACACTAGATAATTGGAGCGATATAGCTACAAACTTTCACAACCTACATCCCACAAGAATAATATGAATAAATAACGGCCACATACCTAACTCACTTGACAATATGTAGCTATTTGGTGGTTTTTTAAGACTTATTTATATAGTTAGTAGTGCGTAATTCGTATGTATTGCTTATTCTCTAGCTCAAAGTATTTTAAAACAAACTATGATAGCAAGATTTACAGATTTTCTACAATAACTGACAAGACAGTTAAAAAACTTATCATGCTTTAAATTTTTATCATTGACCTTTTGATAGATTAGACCTCATATATAAAAACAGTATATTTGGACGAGCTAACATAGAATTTGTCCTTGCTTCTCATGCTAAATCAGTAAACTGCATCTCAACAGCCCAACAGTTATTTACTTTATTTTTAGGTAATCTGATAAGTCATGACATCCCCTGAGCCTCAAACTGATTTCGGCAAAGAACTCTCTCAGACATCATATGAACCACCTCAACAAAAATGGCGGTGGTGGCGATTATTGTTAGCTTTAATACTAATATTAGGGGGTGGAGTTGCGATCGCTTGGCGTTTAATTACTCCCATACATCAAACACCGTCAACAACTGCTCAACTATCAGGGGTAAGAGCCAAAATTTCATCTGTACAAATAGGCACAATCGAAGAAAGTTCAGACTATATTGCCAGTTTGGAATCTCGGCGTTCTATCAACCTCCAGTCAAGAATTCCAGGGCAAGTTACTCAGATATTTGTGAAGCCGGGTGATACTGTCACCACAGGAACACCAATTATCCAAATAGATTATAAACCGCAACAAGCAACAGTCGTGGGAAATAATGGTGCAACTCAAGTGGCCGCAGTACTACTCGAAAATGCCCGCTCCACACTCCGCGCCTTAGAAGTAGAAAGACTTTCTAAAGTTGCCGATGTGCGGTTAAATCAACTAGAGTACGAAAAATATGCCACCTTGGCAGACCAAGGCGCAGTATCACGACAAAGTAAGGATTTTTATGCCGACAGGCTGGCTACAGCGAAGACTAATCTTGGTGCTGTTGATTCGAGAATTCAAGCCCAAAAAGCCAGTATCTTCCAGGCCGAAACAGCTATCCAGCAAGTCGATACAAACATTAGACAACAACCAGTCCAGCTTCAGTATGACAAAATTACCGCTCCCTTCAGTGGCACGGTGGGTGATATCCCCGTAAAAATTGGTGATTTTGTCAATAATTCCGCACGACTAGTTACAGTTGCTCAACACCAACCTTTAGAAGTTACATTATCTCTACCATTAGAACGAAGTTCGCAATTACGTAAAGGAATGCCTGTAGAGATTATCAACGCCCAAGGGGAAATTCTGGGTACAAGTCGAGTATTTTTAATTGCTCCCAATGTCAACAATGAGCCACAATCAATATTGATTAAAGCACTGTTTAACAACGCCCAAGGGCAGCTAAGAGCAGGCCAATTAGTACGGACAAGAATTATTTGGAGTCAGCGTTCAGGGGTTTTAATTCCTACTACAGCAGTAACTCGCGTAGCTGGGGAAACTTTTGTTTATGTAGCGAAAACAGAAACAACCCCTCAAGGAGTTTCGCAATTGGTAGCTCAACAAAGGCGGGTGAAGTTAGGCAATATCAAACGTAACTATTACCAAGTTTTAGCAGGATTACAGCCAGAAGATGAAATTATTATCTCAGGACTGCTGAATGTCCGGGATGGCGTGCCTATTGTTCCTGAATCTTAGTGCTAATTTCCCTATTGTAGCAACTGTCATGAACTACCCCTGGCTACTTCGTTGAGCCAGGGGTTTCTACATCCCCCGGCGTAGCCTGAGATTTTTGATCAAAACAGGGTTGCAGCCAGTAGGGTGCGTTAGGACTAAAGTCCTAACGCACCATCAGAGATTTACCTGTTTGATAGGCTAAATTTTTCAGTCTCAGCCAAACTAAAATCGCACAAGCAATATAAAACTCCGAATTAATAAGTAAGTAGGTCGGTGTTAAAAATTGTCGTTATGACAAGGCAGGAGGCAGAGGGCAGAAGGCAGAAGGGAAGAGGTTTTCAAGCTACTTTACTTTCCGTTACATTGTTCCGTTTATTTGCACCTTTCTACTTAATCAGACAGAATTAATTACACAAATTTTTGACTGTAACCTGTAACCGTTCGGCTGACGCTCACGGCGGAAGCCTTTAATACCGTTTCACTTTAAGTTTGATACAAGTAGGTCGCAGGGGGGCAGGGGGTAGGGAGCAGAGGGAAAGAATTAAAAACCATTAATTTGTATCAAGATTTTCGTGAATTGGTATAACCTGTCACCTATCTCCACCCATGAATTTTATTGTGTCCGACTACTTACAAAGCTTCACTCAGCATTTTTTTAATTTCAATTCTCCTTGACATATCAAGTTTTTTTGAAATAACTTGAGTAACAAATTAACTTTTTTGACATGTCAGGTGCAAATGTTCTTCCTTCAAGCAATAAACTCAGTTTTACCAAAATTGCTGGCTAATTGCTGGCGAGAAGCTTTAGCTGAAGCAATTGGAAGCTTTATTTTAGTTTTTGCAGGTACTGGTGCAGTGATGGTGAACAGCATAAGTCAAGGCGCTGTCACACATATGGGTATTAGTATTGTCTTCGGCGCTGTGGTTGCGGCATTAATTTATTCATTAGGACATTTAAGCGGCGCACATTTCAACCCAGCAGTAACACTGGCTTTTTGGACGAGTGGTTTTTTTCCCAAACGGCGAGTGTTGCCCTATATTTTGGCACAGTTAGGAGGTGCGATCGCGGCCTCAGCTTTATTAGTAATTAGTTTAGGAAAAGTTGGCAATTTAGGCGCAACTTTACCACTGCATGGGAATTGGTTGCAGTCTTTAGTGCTAGAGTTTGTTCTAACTTTTATTTTGATGCTGATTATATTCGGTTCAGGATTAGATAGACGCGCCCACATTGGTTTTGCTGGGTTAGCAATTGGTTTAACTGTAGGCGTAGAAGCCGCATTTATGGGGCCAATAACTGGTGCAAGTATGAATCCGGCGCGTTCCTTTGCACCAGCTTTTGTAGGAGGAATTTGGCAAAATCATTGGGTTTATTGGATAGCACCAATTTTAGGAGCGCAACTAGCAGTGGTAGTATATCGTCAACTTTCTAATGGATTTCGGGATTGCCGTTAAACCCCAAAGTTGAATACAACTTTTATCCATAATATAAGATTGTTGGGTATTCTCTAGTTTGCGATCGCCACGCTTACCGATGATTGAAGTTGAACATCTCAGTAAAACTTACGGTTCTACCCCAGCGATTACCGATGTAACTTTTCGGGTTGAACCAGGGGAAATTTTAGGGTTTTTAGGGCCGAATGGCGCTGGTAAAACCACAACCATGAGAATTTTGGCTGGCTACTTACCAGCAACTAGCGGTACAGCGAAGATTGCAGGGTTTGATGTCCACGATAATTCTCTGGCTGTACGTCAACGAATTGGCTATTTACCAGAAACACCGCCGTTATATCCAGAAATGACGGTCGAAGGATTTTTGCATTTTGTGGCGCGAATTAAAGGAGTACCAGCAGGAGATCGCATTGCAAAAGTCCAAGCAGCGATCGCACGATGTAACTTAGAAGATAAGCAACGAGTAATTATTCGCAAACTTTCTAAAGGATATCGTCAAAGGGTAGGCATTGCTCAGGCGATCGTTCATGACCCACCAGCCATCATCCTCGATGAACCCACAGTCGGACTTGATCCCCGACAAATCATCGAAGTCCGAAATTTAATTAAAAACCTAGCTGGGACACACACAATTATTCTGTCTACGCATATTTTGCCAGAGGTGAGCATGACCTGTACTCGTGTCGCCATCATTAATCGCGGCAAAGTTGTAGCCACCAATACCCCAGAAAATTTAATGACACAATTGACAGGTGGCTCAGGATATGAAGTAGAAATTGAAGGCGAAGCTAACCTAGCGAAACAAGTATTGCAAAACGTCGCGGGCGTGAGTTTGGTAGAATCAATTCCTGGTCATCATCTCACCCATGCTACAGACGGTCGTGCTTATTTGCGGGTGATTTCCCAACCGGGAACAGAACCGGGACGAGAAATCGCCGCCACCTTAATCCGGTCTGGATTTGGTTTACAAGAAATGCGTCGAGTCAGCGCCACCTTAGAAGATGTATTCTTACAACTGACCACAGAAGAAAAGCATTTTGAACCAGAGATAAACTCAATAGCCAAAGAAGGAGAAGCAGCATAAATGGGTATAGTACTGGCGAATATTATTGCCATTTATCGCCGAGAGTTACAGAGTTATTTTGTCTCGCCATTAGCTTATGCGATCGCTGGCGTATTTTGGTTAATATCTGGGTTGTTCTTCGTAACAATTTTGTTTGGCCCCGATGGAATTTTACCAGCCGTTGCAGCCATAGACTTACAGGGTCAACAACTGGGTGTACCAGTACCCTTAATTGATGTCCCCTACGAATTTATCCGAGCATATTTAGATCGTATGGGTTGGCTATTGCTGTTTATTTTGCCAATTTTATCAATGGGACTTTACGCCGAAGAACGCAAGCGTGGCACATTAGAGTTGTTAGCCACCTCACCCCTAACTAACTGGGCAGTAGCCGTCGGGAAATTATTAGGAGTGGTGACATTCTTAATTACAATGGTTGCACCCATGCTGATATTTGAAGCGATCGCCCTCAGTGGTTCCAACCCTCCCATATCGCCAGCAATCCCCCTACTCGGTCATTTTGGCTTAATCTTGCTGGCAGCCGCAATTTTATCATTAGGAATGTTCATTTCTTCATTAACAGACAGCACCATCCTCTCCGCCGTCCTCACCTTTGCGTTGGTTTTGTTATTGTTGTTTGTCGATTTAATTGCCAAAAGTATTGGCGGGCCTGTAGGAGAAGCCTTAGCACATTTGTCTTTACTCAAACATTACAACACCTTTATCCAAGGAATTTTCGATACCAGCGCCTTAACTTTATTTGCTAGTTATATTTTTTTAGGTATCTTTCTCACAGCCCAATCAATTGATGCCCTGCGTTTTCAACGGCAATAGTTAGTAGTGATCTGTCTCACTAAATTTGCTAGGATAACATGTTTTCTATTTCCCTTCTTCCTTAGCGTCCTTAGCGTCCTTTGCGGTTCGTTATTGACAATTGACTCTTGACAATAACATGAAAAAAATTACAAAAAAGCAACCTTGGAAATACTTATTTTGGCTAGGGCCATTTTTATTCATGGTCGGCTTCACAACCGGGTTAGTATCTGGTAGCTGGGGAATAATACCCTTAGCATTTATAATTCCCGGAATTGCCATTGTTATATTTTGGATAGTTTGGCAAAGCCAGCAAAGCCGTTGGTGGGCTAGTCGTTCTACCCAAGCTGGGACTAATGCCCTAATTGCAACTGTGGCCGTCTTAATAATTTTAGGATTAATTAACTTTTTGAGCGATCGCTATCAACTACGCCAAGACTTAACTGAAACTCAGTTATTTACCCTTGCACCCCAATCACAAGAATTAGTTCGTCGTCTCCCCCAGCCCGTAAAAATATGGGTATTTGACGTTACTCAAAATCCCCAAGACAGAGAATTACTAGAAAACTATCGGCGACAAAGTTCCAAGTTTCAGTTTGAATATATTGACCCCCAAACCAGGCCAGGAATAGCAGAGAAGTTTGGGGTTAAAGATTATGGCGAAGTGTATCTAGAATCTGGAAATAACCGCCAATTAGTGCAGAATGTCAATATTAATGAACGCTTATCAGAAATTAGATTAACCAACCGATTACAGCAACTCACTGGTTCCACAGTCGTCAAAGCCTACTTTCTCCAAGGACACGGCGAACGTCCCTTTACAGGTGGTGAAGGTGGAATTTCCCAAGCTATACAAGGATTAACCGACAAAGGTTATACCGTTGAACCGTTGAATTTAGTTGAAAAACCTCAAGTTCCTGAAGATGCTGCGGTTTTAGTAGTAGCAGGTGCTAAACGCGGACTCTTTGACGCTGAGGTGAAAGCTTTACAAGACTATCTCAATCGTGGCGGTAACTTACTACTGATGATTGATCCCGATACTGACCCCAAACTTAACAGCTTATTACAAGAGTGGGGTGTGCGCTTAGATAATCGTTTAGCCGTTGATGTCTCCGGTGCTGGTGTTGGACTTGGCCCAGCCGCACCCATCATCAACGAATATGGACAACACCCAATTACCAAAGATTTCGGTAACGGTATTTCTTTTTATCGCTTGGCTAGACCGATAGAAATTACCTCTGTGGCTGGTGTTCAGTCCACTCCCCTACTACGAACCAAACCCTATCCCAATACCTGGGCGGAAAGCGACCTGCAAAGCGAAAAATTAGAATTCAATCCTGACAAAGACCTCAAAGGGCCGCTGACCTTAGGTGTGGCGTTGACAAGAAAATTGCCAGCTATATCTAACCCGACTCCCATACCCGCAACTACTCCCTCACCTTTACCCCCACCTACAATTCAAAGTCAAGCTAGTCCAACTCCCACAGCCACAACTACTCCCTCACCCACAACTCAAAGTCAAGCTACTCCCGCAACAGAAGATAAATCTGAACAAACATCCAAAGAATCACGGTTAGTAGTCTTCGGCAATTCTGATTTCGCTACCGATGGGCTTTTTCAACAGCAACTGAATGGCGATGTATTTCTCAATTCTGTAACTTGGCTGAGTCAACAAGACCAGCAACCCCTTTCAATTCGTCCCAAAGAACCAAGAAACCGTCGGATTACTCTATCTACGTCACAAGCTAATGTCTTAACACTATCGTCTCTGTTATTTTTACCTGTGCTTGGCTTCTTAACAGCTGCTTTCATGTGGTGGCGAAGACGGTAAGAAGAAGTATGAAGTATGAAGTATGAAATTTCAACCTTTTGACTATTGACCAATGACTATTCCAAAAACGACTTTAATTTTGATATTGTTAGCGCTGGGTTTGGGTGCTTTCGTGTATTTCCATGAAATCAAAGGTGCGACTCAGCAACAAGAAGTCAAAGAGAAACAGCAACAGATTTTTACTTTTGCAGAAGATGATGTGCAGTCTTTGACAGTGAAAACTAAAAATAGCACTGTGGTATTAGAACGCAACCCTCAGTCGAATAATCCCAAATGGTTTTTGAAATCGCCAATATCAGAGCCAGCAAATGATGCTATTGTTGCTTACTTAATGGATTTGTTAGTTAAGGGTAAGAGCGATAGCACTGTATCAATTCCCGCTAACCAACTGGCAGAATTTGGTTTAGCTCAACCCAACGCCACTATTGATATTAAACTGAAAAATCAGAAAGCCCATCAGTTAATTTTAGGCAAATCTGATTTTAATAATCGTTTTGTGTATGCTCAAGCTAACTCGCCTACGCAACCAAACGGTAATATAAATGTATTATTAGTATCTAAAGATTTTGCTAATGCCGTCAATCGAGAAATATCAGAATGGCAACAACCAATTGATAATAAATCAACACCTTTACCTAGTAATCTTCCTCTACCAACACCATAGATAAAGGATGAAGTCTGAAGTTAAATTTTTTATTACGAATTACGTTAGCGAGTCTTCGTACTCCTGCCGAGAAGCAAGCGTTCGACTGAACTCACGCCGAAGTCTACGCTTTCAGCGTCTCGTAGAGAGCGCCATTACGAATTACGAATTACGAATTATTATATGTCTAACCCAACTGCAACTTTGCTAATTTCTTGCCCCGACCAACGAGGACTAGTTGCGAAAATTGCTAACTTTATTTATGCCAATGGTGGCAATATTATTCATGCAGATCAACACACAGATTTTTCGGCTGGGTTATTTCTTACCCGTATAGAATGGCAATTAAATGGGTTTAATTTACCTAAAGATTTGATTGCGCCAGCGTTTAATGCAATTTCTCAACCTTTAGGTGCTAAATGGCAACTACATTTTTCTGATACTATACCACGTATAGCCATTTGGGTGAGCCGCCAAGACCATTGTCTCTACGATTTGATTTGGCGACACCGTGCTAAAGAATTTGCAGCAGAGATTCCTTTAATTATTAGCAACCATCCTCATTTAAAAGTAGTAGCAGACCAATTTGGTATTGACTTTCATCACATTCCCATTACCAAAGAAAATAAACCAGAGCAAGAAACTAAACAAATAGAATTATTACGTCAATATAAAATTGATTTAGTTGTATTAGCAAAATATATGCAAATTGTCAGTGCTGATTTTATTACTCAATTTCCGCAAATTATTAATATTCATCACTCCTTTCTACCAGCTTTTGTAGGCGCAAATCCATATCACAGAGCTTTTGAAAGAGGGGTAAAAATTATTGGTGCAACCTCCCATTATATCACTACAGATTTAGATGCAGGGCCAATTATTGAACAAGATGTCGTAAGAGTCAGTCACCGCGATGAAGTTGAAGATTTGGTCAGAAAAGGTAAGGATTTAGAGCGAGTTGTTTTAGCAAGGGCAGTGCGATTACACTTACGAAATCGCGTGCTGGTTTATGGCAATCGCACAGTCGTTTTTGAGTGAATGATGTAATTGAGCTTTGTTACACTACATATACCTACTCAAATCTTTACTGAAGATGTTTGGTATTATATAAAAAAGCGGCGATAGTAAAGAATGATTGTGATAGACCTGTTATTTCTCCTGATGATTGAGAAATAAATTTTATAATGTTATATTATGCCAGCACGAGATATCTTTCACAACGCAGTCAAAAAAGGACTAGAAAAAGAAGGGTGGAAAATTACCCATGATCCCTTACGCGTAAGTTTCGAGTTAGGAGATATGTATATAGACTTAGGTGCAGAAAGAATTCTAGCGGCAGAAAGAGAGGGTGAAAAAATTGCTGTTGAAGTTAAAAGCTTTTTTAAAACATCCGCCATTTCTGAATTTCACACAGCTTTAGGACAGTTTATTAACTATCGACTAGCATTGTATGAACAAGAACCAGACCGTACTCTCTATTTAGCAGTTCCTATCGATACATATACTTCATTCTTTACTATCAGACTTGTACAAAACATTATTAAAACATATCAACTTAAATTGATTACTTATAAACCTGTAATGCAAGAGATAGTCGGATGGATAAACTAACAAAATACCAACAAATAATTCAGCAACTTCTCCAAGAATATGCTTCAATCTCTGGTCAAGATCCAGAAATTGAAACCCAGTTAATTTTTGACACAGAACATCACCACTATCAACTTGTAAATGTTGGCTGGAAAAATGACCGTCGTGTTTATGGTTGTTTTATACATTTAGATATCAAAGATGGTAAAGTTTGGGTGCAACACAATGGGACAGAAAATGAAGTAGGAGAAGATTTAGCAAATTTAGGTATCCCTAAGCACGATATTGTCATAGGCTTTCATTCGCCATTTAAGCGCCAATTTACAGATTATGCTGTGGGTTAAATATCCATCTGACTCGCTAGTGACAGTTTCAGCTAATATAATGATGCAAACTCCTCACAATTTACCCTGACAAAATTCATCTATCCAAGAAGCTACACTACGAGCATTAGTGCTAGGAAATGTCTGAGTTTTGCTAGGTGTGTTTTGTAGTTCCAGCTTTTCTGTTAGTTTACCATTGCGGGAAATTTCTGGAGTCACAGCCGATGATGGTAGCGTTCTCGTTTGACTTACTACTGCTGTTTTATGAGAAGTTACAACGCTTCTATGCACTACTTTGCCATGATTAGGAATTTCCACTGCTAAGGCTATGGTTTTACCGTTGCTGGGAAATGTCGCAGTTAAAGCTAAAGATGATGTTGGCTTGTTTTGGCGTGATTTACTAGAGGTTGGTATCTTGCTAGAAGATTGGAGAGTGACCTTGGTAGCAACTGCAAACGCTGGTAAAGGTTTGTGTGCCTGTGGTAAATCCGAGGCGATTTTTTCGGCATGTTTTATTTTAGCTGGAGACGGAGGAACAATCTCAGTTTTAACTACTAGCGATCGCATAGCGTCTCCTTGGGAGAATCGCACAGGTTTTTCCTCAAAAAATTCGCTTTGATTTGGCTGTACAGATGAAGCATTATCTGAGTTTGTCAAACGTAACTCTTCATCGGGATTGAAGTTAAGCCCCAAAGCTGAGACTATCGCATCAGGATTATTATTCAAATCCATCATAAAAGCCAACATCTGCTCAAATTCTGGCTCTAAAACCGATAAAGTAGCCAAAATAAAACCCGATGATGGTCGTCGCAGGCCATTATAATTTCCCCAAACTCGCATTTTCACCAGCCAAGGACGATTTTGTTTGTAGTAACTCAGCCACTTCATTTTCAACGATTGACGTAGCTGTTGAATATTCATCGGATGCCTCACTTGAGTCAAAAATAGTGCAGACCTGGTTGTTTGTAATTGGCTTTATCCCTGGGTATGAAACCGATAATAAAGCATATGTTTGACTCTTTCACCACATAGTAGATGTTGTTCTACCAATAGAGGTATTTCAAGTGGTTTAACGCCGCTATACCAGACCATATCGGGTAGAATCAGCACCATCGGCCCGTTACCACACTGTCCTAAGCAACCACTGGCTGTTACAGTCACACCTAGAACTGGCAATTTCGTAAAGGCTTCTAATACCTTAGTCGCGCCTTGCTTTTTACAGGTGCGATTTTGGCACACCCGCACACACCTCTGGGTAGACACTTGACAACTGGTTACCGAGTTTGATGGTTGAGTTACGTTTGACATTTATTATTTGTCCTTTGTCATTGGTCATTAGTCAAAAGGTAGGAGGCTAAAAGATAAAATTTCATAATTCATACTTTTTTGTTCTTTGCACCTTTACTAACTAAACGTGAATTCGACAAGTTTTTTTGGCGACCTCTCCCCAAACCCCTCTCCGACGCGGAGAGGGGCGTAAAGAACTGAAAAATTAAAGTTTTAAAGCCTTTCAGGGGAGAGGTTTGGAGAGGGGTTTTTCTTGCCATCGAATTCACGTTAACTAAGCTTCAAAACAAATGACCAGCGACTAACGAAGTATGAAGTGTAAAGGATGAGAGTTAAACAATGAACTCAGTAAATGTTCGCTTTTGGTCGGTTAAAAAATCAATATTTTTTCCTCAACTCAAGCCATATCACGTAATTGGTAAAATATTTTCATACTTCACACTTCATACTTCAGCCTTCTTTTGACTAATCTACTGAAAGTCCTTTGGAGGCAAGCCAATCGCGGTTAAATATCCGTGATTGATAGCGGGAACCACTATCACAAAGGATAGTGACAATGGTATGACCAGGGCCTAATTGCTTCGCCAAAGCAACAGCCGCCGCCACATTAATACCTGTCGAGCCACCCATAAAAAGGCCGTCTTTCCGTAGCAATTGGTAAACGACGCGCAAGGCTTCTGTGTCATCTATTTGGATAGCATCATCAGCAGGTGCGCCTTCCATATTTGCTGTAATTCTGCTGTTACCAATGCCTTCAGTAATAGAATTACCTTCTAGATGGATTTCACCAGTTTTGATATAGCTATAAAGTCCACTACCTAAAGGATCGGCAACAACACATTTAATCGCCGGATTTTTTGATTTCAGGTACAACGCCACACCAGCAAAGGTTCCACCAGTACCAGTTGCCGCCACCCATCCGTCTATTTTACCATCTGTCTGTGTCCAAATTTCTGGGCCTGTAGTTTCGTAGTGGGCGTGGCGATTAGCTAAATTATCAAATTGATTTGCCCAAATGGCATTGTCTAACTCAGCGGCAATTCTACCAGATAGCTTGACGTAGTTATTTGGGTCTTTATAAGGTACGGCGGGGACAGGACGAACTTCAGCCCCTAATGCTGTCAGTGCATCGATTTTTTCTTGAGACTGAGTATTAGGAATGATAATTAGGCATTTGTAGCCTTTGGCGTTGCAAATATGCGCCAGTCCAATACCAGTGTTACCAGCGGTTCCCTCCACCACAGTACCACCGGGTTTGAGTAAACCTTTTTCTTCCGCATCTTGGATGATATACAGTGCGGCTCGGTCTTTAACTGAACCACCAGGGTTGAGAAACTCTGCTTTAGCCAGGATTTCGCATCCTGTTTCTTCACTAAAACTGTTTAACCGAATCAGGGGAGTATTACCTACAGCGCCGATAAAGCCGTTTTTAATGTCCATTTTTCATCTACTTGAATTCTTGCCTATAAAAATTTTGGCTTATGGCGGTGGCAGTATTTACGGTTTCTATATAGATTTTCTGCTAAATCAACTACTAAATTTTAGTGAAGTTCAGGATTTAAGCAAGAGTATGAAGAAACAAGCCGCAAAGGACATGAAGTTATAAGAGTTTGATAGAGTTCTTGCTTAAGTTTTCAAGTTCAAAATAAATTCCTGTTCATGAGAACAACCTTCCCCAAAATGGTTTTTCCAGTTTTTTCACTCGATCAAGAGCATCTTGATAATTATAGGACTTACGCAAAATTATGGAAAAACGTAGACCGAAGGGCTTGCCGTAGGCTACCGCATACCCTTGCGCTTAAGCAAGCGTTCGACTGAGCTCACGCCGAAGTCTACGCATAGCGTCTACCCTTGGGAGAAGGACACATAGACGCGCAAGCGGCTACTCTACAAGAACGCTAAGAGCGAACCCGCAGGGTAGGACACAAAGTTAAGAAGGTTTCAGAGAGTTCTTGCGTAAGTCCTAAATTACTTATCTTGTTCTGCTGCAAGTAAAGTTGTACTGCTTGATTGTAGTTGGCGATCGCCCCTTGCTTGTCTCCTAAATTGATATCTCGCCAAATTAATTGCGTTCCGTAAGTCACGATTAATTTGGCAAAACTCAAAAAACTGTGCGTCTGTCATTTGCATTGATGGCGGAATTCGCACGACTAAAGGCGATGAAAGCATAGTAGTTTTCTCCCAGTTGGCTACTAAACTAAGCGCTCAACTTAATTTTTATTTTCCCGCAAACCATTATTGTTAGGAGGAACATTTATGAGATTCCCATGTCATCCTGCAAGTATTCAGAGAAATTTTCATACCTAAACCTCATCTATCTTGGGATCTGGAGTTTTTGATTATTTTGTTGTGTCATTGCGACGTAAGGAAGCAATCTCATAATCTCGATAAAAAACTACGATTCTCAAAGTAGACGAGGTTTAATTAGTTAAGTAAAGAAATATCACAACTAAATCAGACTAAAAAATACTAGTTTTATGATAATTTTTCTCTAAAATTTCTGGAATGCAAATGGATTTTGTGGAATCTAACTTTTAGCTTGATTTCAACAAGCGACGCGGCTAAAGCCGTAATATTACTGGAGTTCATGAGGATTTTTGTAAGTTAACATACACAGTGACTAACTTTTGAGTGCCGAGATCATTTCTTTGTTCTAAACGGAGTAAACACCGATGAAATCTGAAGAAGATCACCGTCAAAAACTGGAACAGCGAGAACGTATACTGCGCGAGAGAGAAGTTGAATTACGACTTCGGGAAATAGAAACTGACATTCATGGTTCTCAAGCAACTTTTCATCAAACTGTGAAGCATCAGCCAGAAAATTCTCAAAAGCCTTGGGTAAAAAAAGCTATCCTCGCCGGAAAGCTATTTGCTTTGGGTGTTGCGGCACTGGTTGCTGCCAAAATAGCCTCAGCCGTTGCTGGCGTAATTATTCTTGCAGCACTGGTATGGATGTCTTACAAACTATTTTTTGAATCCCAAAAAAGCAAACCTTAATTAGGGTATTATTGTAATGAGTAATCAAGTATTAACTGACCAGTTTCTGAAAGATTTAGAACGAGTAGCTCAAGTACGTTCAGATATTTCTACATATTTGAATAATCTGGCTGAGACAATCACTAAAGCTGAGTTAGCAGGAGACTCTTCTTCAGGAAAACTGAGCTTAGAACGGAATATTGAAGATATTACATTAGCTAGTAAAAATCTGCGTCAAGGGGTATTTCGCCTTTTAGTATTAGGCGATATGAAGCGGGGCAAAAGTACATTTTTGAATGCTTTAATTGGAGAGAATTTATTACCGAGTGATGTTAACCCCTGTACTGCTGTATTAACAATTTTACGCTATGGGGCAGAAAAAAAAGTTACCATTCATTTTAATGATGGTAAAATTCCACAACAGCTAGACTTTCAGAGTTTTAAGTATAAATATACCATCGATCCGGCAGAAGCAAAAAAATTAGAACAAGAAAAAAAACAAGCGTTTCCTGATGTTGATTATGCAGTCGTTGAGTATCCTTTAACATTGCTAGAAAAGGGCATTGAAATTGTTGATAGCCCAGGCTTGAATGATACAGAAGCGCGGAATGAACTATCTTTAGGTTATGTGAATAACTGCCATGCAATTTTATTTGTCATGAGAGCTTCGCAACCTTGTACACTGGGCGAACGACGCTATTTAGAAAATTACATTAAAGGTCGGGGGTTATCAGTTTTCTTCTTAATCAACGCTTGGGATCAGGTGAAAGAATCATTAATTGACCCCGACGATACAGCAGAATTAAAAGCAGCAGAAGATAGACTCAGACAAGTATTTAAAGCGAATTTGGCTGATTATTGTTATGTAGATGGTCAAGATATTTATGATGAGCGAGTGTTTGAAATCTCCTCAATCCAAGCACTCAGACGACGGTTGAAGAATCCCCAAGCTGATTTAAGCGGAACTGGCTTTACAGAGTTTATGGGAGCTATTAATACTTTTCTTACCAGAGAAAGAGCGATCGCAGAACTCCGTCAAGTTAGAACTTTAGCTAGACAAGCCTGTAACCATGCCCGCGAAGCCGTTGCTAGACGTATACCTTTACTCGATCAAGATGTAGAAGAATTAAAAAAACGCCTTGAGTCAGTAGAACCAGAATTCAAAAAACTTACAGGTATCCGCGATCAATTTCAAAAAGAAATCATCAACACTAGAGACACTCAAGCGCGAACAATATCAGAATCATTCCGCAGCTACGTTTTAAACTTAGGTAATACCTTTGAAACTGATTTCTTGCGCTATCAACCAGAATTAAATTTGTTAGATTTCCTCAGCAGTGGTAAACGAGAAGCCTTTAATGCAGCATTACAAAAAGCCTTTGAGCAGTATATCACTGATAAATCTGCGGCTTGGACTTTAAATGCAGAAAAAGATATCAATACAGCCTTTAAAGAACTATCTCGCAGTGCTTCACAATATGGCGCATCATACAACAAAGTTACCGATGAAATCACCGAAAAACTTACAGGTCAAAAAGTTAACATTAACGCTACTACTTCCAATGAAAGTGATAACTCTCCTGGTTGGGCAAAATGGGCAATGGGATTATTATCTTTAACTAAAGGAAATTTAGCAGGTGTCGCATTAGCTGGCGCAGGATTTGATTGGAAAAATATCTTGCTCAATTACTTCACTGTAATTGGTATTGGCGGTGTAATTACAGCAGTTACAGGCATTTTTCTTGGGCCAATTGGCTTTGCTTTACTTGGCTTGGGTGTGGGCTTTTTGCAAGCAGATCAAGCGCGTAAAGAGTTAGTTAAAACTGCCAAAAAAGAGTTAATCAGATACTTACCACAAGTCGCTAATGAGCAATCACAAACTGTATACAATGCAGTTAAAGAATGTTTTGATGCTTACGAAAAAGAAGTAAGTCAGCGAATTAATGATGATATTACTTCTCGCAAATCTGAGTTAGATAACTTGGTGAAGCAAAAAGAAACACGGGAAATTAATCGTGAAAGTGAATTGAAGCGCTTGAAAACATTACAAGAAGATGTGATAACTCAACTGCAAAAAATTGAGGCAAGTTATAGTAATCTATTAGCTTACTATAGTTAAGTTACATAATTCAACCACAGACATACAAAGATAATTCATCTTCATATATCTGTGGTTTTCATATACACCCAATTATTTTGGAACATAACAAATTGTCTTAAAAAACTCTCCGCGCAACTTTGCGTTAAAACAAAGCTACACTAAATTTAAATGCAGATAATAACCAGGGAAATATGTCAAAACAGGATGAAAATTACCAAAAATTAGCAACCTCTCTAAAATCTGCATCTGAATCACTAAATTTAGAACGCACCTCACAACTGCATCAAGATGTAAATTCTGTCTGCAACTATCTAACTAATCCTAACTTTAGAATTGCGGTATTTGGCCCCTTTAATCATGGCAAATCTACCTTACTAAATGCCATATTAGGAACTCGCACGTTACCAATTGATTTGATTCCTACAACAGGTGCAGCAATTACTGTTAAATATGGTAGTAATATACGGACTCGCATCATGTTGGCAGATGGTACAGAAGTTTACCGCAATGGCATAGAAATATTACAGCAATTTGCAATTCTTGACGGCAACAGACAGATGCGAAAAGATGTGGTGTCTGTGGAAGTTTTTTGTCCTCATACTTTTTTAGAAACAGGTGTAGAGTTTCTTGATTTACCGGGAACAAATGACAGAGATGAACAAGATAGTTTAGTTAGAGAACAATTACTTGGTGCAGACTTAGTTGTACAATTACTCGATGCACGTAAGTTAATGACTTTAGGTGAACGAGAAAACTTGCGAGATTGGCTATTAGATAGAGGAATTAAAACAGTTATTTTTGTTGCTAATTTTCTGAACTTACTTGAACCAGAGGAGCAAAAGCAAGTTCAAAACCGCCTGTTATTTGTTGCAGAAAGTTTTCGCGCTGAATTACCTGCGGGGTTTAGTAATTTATATCGGGTTGATGCTTTACCAGCCTTACGCGCTAGGTTAAAAGGAGATGTGGCTGCGGCTAGTAGTAGTGGTTTAGTAGCCTTTGAGACGGCTTTGCAAAATATTGTTGGCATTTTACAGCAAAATCGGGGTAGTGTACGGTTGCCGAGAGTACAGGCGATCGCATTTCAACTCCAACAAGCATTAAAATCTAAAATTGACCCTATTTATCTTGAAATTCAAACTTTTACAGAAAAGCAAAACGCTAAAATTGAAATTAAACAAAAAGCAGTTAATTTAATTAATCAAGGCTTTAATAGCAGTATTTCTGAGTTGTGTGACTGGTTAAGTTTACCCAAACTCCTAGCAAAATATCAAGCTGATGCCGCAGTTGCTTTAGCAGAAAATAATTTTAAAACTTGGCAAACAAACACTCTCAAAAAAGACTTCACCCAGTTGCAATTAGCTGTAGTCAAATGGCTATATCAAGCTTATGAATTTTTCCAAGCAGAAAGGCCAGAAGATTTGCACATCCCCTTTCCTTGCGAACCACAAATAATTTTACCACCTAAGCCAGATAATACAGATAAATTGAGTGAATCGGGTTCCATCGCAATTGGTGGTGGTATTGGTTGGTTTTTAGGTGGCCCTGTAGGTGCTGCGGTTGCTGGTAGTATTTCTTATTTATTAAACAAGAATATTCAACAGCAAGAAGAAAAATTAACAACCGAATCTTATCATCAGCAAGTTGCTAAACTTTGTGTAAATGCAACTGAAGAATATTTATCTCAATTTAGTAGTCGAGCTTTATCAATATTATCTGAGTTTGAACGCCAAGCTGAGAAAGTCATTTACTTTCAAGTTGCTCAAGAACCCGAAGAAGTTACTCAAACAAGAGAAAATCTACTGCGACTACAACAGGGATTTAATCAATTACTGAGTGAGCTAGAAAAGGCTAGAATTCCTACTAAATATCAACCTTACACAGAAATACCAAAAGTTAGTCACCCTCAACCTCAACAACAATCTTATCGAAAGCAAGAACGAATTTATACTCGTCCTCCACAACGGGAAAACACAGCTAAAACTACTGAAAAAAAGGTTGAGCCTCCAAAACAGCAAGTTTATGCACCACCACCAAAAACTACTCCTTCGCCTAATCCAGCAGAGTTAGAAGCAAAGTTTCGTAACTGGGAAATGGATGAAGAAATAGCACGTATGAAAGCCGAAATGCGTTCTCCCGGTTTTCAGAATAAGCAGCAGACAAATCAAAATACTCAAGCACAGAAACCACCCGAAAGCCAAGGTGAAAAAGATAAAATTGCTCGCGCCTATAAAATTTTAGAATTGCCACAAGATGCGGCTTTTGCTGATATTAAACAGGCTTATAAAAATTTAGTCAAAAAATGGCATCCTGATTTATTTGTTAACCAACCTCAAATGCAGAAACAAGCGCAAGAAAAAATGCGTTTACTTAATGAAGCTTATACAGTATTATCTACTGTTAAAAGTTGATTCATTTAAAAATTATTTTTCTCCAAATAGTCTTGTTTCTTCTTCTATTTAGTCAAGGATTTGACTTTTGTATTTCTCGATGCAAGATTTAAGTTAACAGTTTTCCCCAGATTGTTCACAAGCGCCAATACTTACCCAAGTACTAGAACCATTCTCCCAGTGTTCTTTTTTCCAAATGGGTGCGTTATGTTTGAGGGTATCAATAGCGTAGCGACATGCTTCAAAAGCCTCACCCCGATGAGGACACCCAACTGCAACTAAAACGCTGATTTCCCCAACTTGTAACCGTCCAATACGGTGATGAATTACGACTCGATTGACATCAGTCCAAGATTTGCGTATATCAGCAGCAATTTGATAAAACACGCCCATTGCCATTGGTTCGTATGCTTGATATTCTAAAGCAACTACTGATTGTCCATCAGTGTTATTTCGCACCATACCACTCATTACCACCACCGCACCATTCGTTGGTGCATTAGCCTTAGCATAGATTTCTTCAAGGGATAATGGCGCAAAGGTAATAGCAAAACTATCTTCAGTTTTAGGCTTAACAGGTGCAGTAAATGTATTAGTCATAATATTCTTAGAAGTAAGCATACCCACTACTAAGTATATTACGCTTAATTAAAAGGCTGCCCTAATACGGTTTATTTAACGTTATCGGTGGATTGTAAGTAGAAAGGTGCAAATAAACCGAACTATGTAACGGAAAGTAAAGTAGCTTGAAAACCTCTTCCCTTCTGCCTTCTGCCTCCTGCCTTGTCATAACGACAATTTTTAACACCGACCTACTTAGAGAATTTGCAATGCAACGTCTCTACAGATATTTTTGGTTTGTGAAAATTCTGATCCGATCTGTAGTAATCGGGCAAAATCAAGCATAAACCCTAAATAATATCTGAAATTAGCAAAATTTGGCGTAAAGTGGTTCAAATATAAACTTTTTTGTGTCATCCTTCTTAGGGAAGATTACTATAATTAGAATAATAAAAACTGCTGACTCTTTTAGATAATTCTACTTATTGGTTTGTTTAGGCTTAAGTGCGTTCACCGTAAAATTTGTAAATAACCAACTTTATTTATTTGGGCTACTAATTAAGTAAGTGAATATAGCGCTTAAAACTAGACTTCTGGTCAGCAACGGTTTAGTGTCAGATTACTCTTTTAAAAACTGGGATAAATGCAAAAGCAAGCGGTAAATCAATCAATAAATATTTAGGAAAAGTGTAATGAAAACTGTAGTGTGTAACTATGAAGCAGCAAGGCTAAAGGCTTTACATCAGTATCAAATTCTGGATACTGCACCAGAACAAGCATTTGATGATTTAGTATTTTTAGCGGCGCAGATTTGTGACACACCCATAGCTTTAATTAATTTTATTGATGCTAACCGTCAGTGGTTTAAAGCCAAAGTTGGGTTAGATATCCAACAAATGCCTTTAAATATGGGCTTTTGTCGCTTTTGTCTTGAGCAAAAAGATACTTTGGTGATTCCTGACACTCTGTTAGATGTGCGGTTTAGCACAGAAGTAGTCGTGATATCAGAGCCACATGTAAGATTTTACGCTGGTGTGCCTTTATTTGCACCGGGAGGAGAAGTAATTGGTACTGTGTCTATAGTAGACAGCACACCACGGGAAATTAGCCCAAAACACCTGGAATCACTGCAAGCTATTAGTCGCTTGATAGTTAGACAACTAGAAATCCGGCGGAACTTGGCGGAACTGTCATACATCAAAACAGAGTACCAGCAAGCACAAGTAGCACTGCACCAAAGTAAGTCTACCCTCCACAGTTTCTTCGACAGTGCGCCGATGATGATGGGCATTGTAGAGTTAGTAGATCATGATATTTTGCATATTTCTGATAATCTGAGTGCGGCGAGATTTTTTGGGCTTACCTCAGAAGCTACGCAAAATTGCTGTGAACAAGAAATAGGCACAGCACACTTATGTTTGCAGCAGTGGCGACATTACTTCCAGCAAGCAGAACAAACTCAATCGCCTGTGAGGTTTGAAGATGTTTACGACACTCCTCAAGGCAGAAAATGGCTGTCAGCAACAATCTCGCTAATTGCTGGGAGTTCGTCTGAGCGATTCTCCCAAGGAGACGCTACGCGATCGCAATTTGCATATATATTAGAAGACATTAGTGAACGGCAGCAAGCCCAAGAACAATTACGCTGGAAAGAAACACTGTTGCACTCAATGAATAGTGTCTCGCCACTGGCATTTTATGTTGTCGATAAATACACCGATAACATCTTGTATTTTAACGATCGCTTCTGTGAAATTTGGGGCATTACCCATCTCAAAACACTGATGGAACAAGGAGAATTGCAGCACCAAGATATTCTTCCCGAAGTCTTTAAATCAGTTGTAGATATTCCCAGTTTTGTGAATTCTTGTCAAGTATTGCAACAAACAGACGACGACTGTTGTGTAGTTGAAGATGAGATAGCCTTGACTAATGGGCGTACTATCCGGCGTTTTTCTACCCAAATTTGCGATCGTTACAATCAATATTGTGTCCGGTTATATATTTTTGAAGATATCACAGACCGGAAACAAACAGAACAAAAATTCCGTGAACAAGCAGCATTATTAGATGTTGCTACAGACGCAATTATTTTACAAGATTTATCAGACATAATTTTACTTTGGAATCAAAGTGCTGTAAATCTTTACGGTTGGAAAACCGCAGAAGCAATTGGTAAAAATGCAAACCAACTTTTAAATCATGGGTCTTCATCGCCATATTCAGAAATTCGCAATACAGTATTAAAATCTGGGCATTGGCAAGGAGAACTGCACAAAACTAACCGTGTTGGCAAAGAACTTATTGTAGAAAGTCGCTGGACACTGGTACGCGATGAACACAATCAAGCGAAATCTATCTTAGTTGTAGACACTGATATTACCCAACGCAAACAACTAGAAAAACAATTTTTACGCACCCAACGTATGGAAAGTATTGGCACACTTGCGAGTGGGATTGCTCATGATTTAAATAATGTTTTGTCGCCAATTTTAATGTCTGTGCAGCTATTGAAAAATAAAGCCACAGACCAAAGTAATCATCAGATATTATCAATTATCGAAACTAATGTGAAACGTGGTGCTAATTTAGTGAAACAAGTCCTTTCCTTTGTGCGGGGAGTTGAAGGCGATCGCACCATTATTCAAGTTAAGCACCTAATTACTGATATTCAGCAGATTATTCACCAAACTTTTCCTAAATCTATCGAATTTATTGCTGAAATTCAGCCAGACTTATCCCCAGTTTGTGGTGATAGCACCCAATTACATCAAGTATTAATCAATTTATGTGTTAACGCCCGTGATGCTATGCCCAATGGTGGAACTTTGAGCATATCAGCCGAAAATATCTGGATTGATGAAGATAATTTACAAATCCATCTTGATGCTCAAGTTGGTGCATATATCGTCTTGACAGTTAGTGATGACGGAACTGGCATTAATAGTGCTTTATTAGATAGAATATTTGAACCATTTTTTACGACTAAAGAATTTGGTAAAGGTACGGGGCTAGGTTTATCAACAGTCATAGGCATTATTAAAGGACATGGTGGTTTTATTACCGTATCCAGTTGTATAGACAAAGGCACAACATTTAAAATCTATTTACCAGCGGTGAATACAGAGATAACTCAGGTATCGGCAGATGTAGAAATGCCCAATGGACAGGGAGAAATGGTTTTGATTGTGGATGACGAAACGGCAATTCAAGAAATTACTACATCCTCTCTCGAAAACCATAATTATCAAGCAATTAGTGCTAATGATGGCATGGAAGCGATCGCAATTTACACCCAAAATCAAAATAAAATTAGTGTGGCAATTATCGATATGATGATGCCCAACATGGATGGAGCCACCACCATTCGGACATTACAAAATCTGAATTCCCAATTACCCATTATTGCTGTGAGTGGACTAGCCACTAGCGAGCAAGTACTAACTAATCAATCATCTGGACACATAACTTTTTTACCCAAACCCTACACAACACCAGAATTATTGCAAGTTCTGCATAAAATTTTGCATCAACAGTGATAAATGATGAGACACACTGTAGGTAAAGGCAGGAGCGAAAATTAATCACTAATATACACAGAAGTATGGCGAGCGATCGCATCTTTAATATTTTTCAACGTTTACATGAAAATTGCCAAACGCCATTTTGGTAGAATTAACTGCTCAAAATAACCCAAGAAAAAGGACAAAACCTCCTACATAATTTTTCTTCCTAAAGAGGGATTACTAAGTTTACCTAAAATAAGCTTTATTTTACAAATAGACTCTTTAACTTGGGAGCAATTTTGGGAAAAAGCATGAATTTAATTGTGTGAAATTGTGGAATTACCACTAGTAGTAGTGGGAGGAAGAAATGAACAAAAATCCAATCAGAGTTCTGCTAGTTGATGATGACGAAGACGACTATATTTTAACTCGTGATTGGTTCAGTGAATTTCAGGTGGCTTGCTGCGAGTTGTCATGGGTAGATAATTACGTAGCGGCAAAACAGGCGATCGCAACTCATCAACATGATATATATCTTGTAGATTATCGTTTAGGAATCCACAACGGACTAGAACTTTTACGCGAAGCAGTTGCCAACGGCTGTTCTGCACCAATAATTTTGCTCACAGGTCAAGGAGACTGGGAAATTGACCTCGAAGCCATGAAAGCCGGCGCAGCAGATTATTTAGAAAAAAGTCAGTTAACAGCACCTTTACTAGAGCGTTCCATTCGTTATGCCATAGAACGTAAACAAACAGAACAAAAAATCCGCGAACAAGCAGCATTACTTGATGTGGCCACCGATGCAATTTTTGTACGTGATTTAGACGACCAAATTTTATTCTGGAACAAAGCCGCTGAAAGTCTCTATGGTTGGAAACAAAACGAAGCCATTGCTAAAAAAACACAAGAACTGTGGCAGGAAAAAAACTTGTCTCCCTTGCAAGAAGCACTACGGTTATTAATCAAAAACGGCTCTTGGCAAGGAGAACTACATCAAACAACAGCATCCAACAAAAAAATCATTGTCGAAAGCCGTTGGACACTAGTGCGAGATTTTGCACACAAACCCCAATCAATTCTAGTAGTAAATACTGATATTACCCAAAAACAACAGTTAGAAGCACAATTTCTCCGCGCCCAAAGATTAGAAAGTATTGGCACATTGGCTAGTGGTATCGCTCATGACCTGAATAATATTCTGGCTCCGATTTTAATGACAGCCCAACTTTTAGAATCACAGTTACAAGATGAGCGATCGCGGAAACTAATACCAATATTAACAGCCAACGCTAAACGCGGAGCAAACTTAGTCAAGCAAGTACTATCTTTCACTCGTGGTATTGAGGGAGAACGTACCCTTTTGCAACTCAAGCACTTAATCGTCGAAATCCAACATATTATTCAAGAAACTTTTCCCAAAACTATCGAAATTACTACGCGAATTCCGCAAAACCTCTGGGTAATCTCCGGTGATGCTACCCAACTACATCAAGTGTTGATGAATTTATGTGTTAATGCCCGTGATGCCATGCCTAATGGTGGAATATTGAAAATTACCGCTGAAAATCTCCTAGTCGATGAAAATTATGCCAAAATGCACATTGATGCTAAGGTTGGAGCTTATGTTGTGATTTCTGTGATTGACACAGGCATTGGTATTCCCACAGGAATTTTAGATCGCATATTTGAGCCATTTTTTACAACTAAAGAACTTGGGAAAGGTACTGGACTTGGACTTTCTACAGTCATTGGCATTGTCAAAAACCACGGTGGTTTTATCAGTGTCTACAGTGAAGAAGGACTAGGCAGCCAATTTAAAGTATATTTACCTGCACAGGAAATAACAGAAACCATAGAAGAATTAGAACCAGAATTTCCTCGCGGTAACGGAGAACTAATTTTGATTGTCGATGATGAAGCCGCCATTCGGGATGTTACTAAAACATCTCTAGAAAGCTATAACTACAAAGCCATCACAGCCAGCGACGGTATTGAGGCTATAGCTCTTTACGCCGAACATCGTGAAGAAATATCGCTAGTATTAACAGATATGTTAATGCCGTCTATGGATGGCATCACCACCATCCGCACACTGCAAAAAATTAACCCAAATGTCAAAATTATTGCCATCAGTGGACTAGCTTCTAGCGATAAGGTGGATGCAGCTTATGATATTGGTATTCAAGCTTTTTTATCTAAACCTTACACTGCTAACCAGTTATTAGAAGCGATTAGCGTTATCAAAAATATTAACTAATCACAATTGTCGGCAATAAATAGTCAATAGTCATTTGTGATTCTCTCTCTGCATCCTCATTTGCCTATTAATCTCCAATTAACTCCACTGCATCTCGTCCATCCAAATCTTGTAAGTAAACTTTAACCACTTCTTCTTTAGCTGTGGGTAGTTGCTTGCCAACAAAATCTGCGTGAATTGGTACTTCTCGATGACCTCGGTCTACCAAAACAGCTAAACGAATAATTTCTGGTCTACCATACTCAGTGACAGCGTTCAAAGCAGCGCGAATTGTTCTACCTTTGAAAATTACATCATCCACAAGAACCACAGTTTTTCCAGTCAGGTCAAAGGGGATGTTGGTTTTAGCAGGAGTCCGCAACCCTATTTTGTCAAGGTCGTCCCGATAAAAGGTGATATCTAAGGCTCCCACAGGTACGTTTACACCTTCGAGTGCCTCAATTTGACGCGCCAACAATTCTGCTAAGGGTACTCCTCTGGTATAAATACCCAAGAGTATTAATTGAGATAAATCTCGCGTCCTTTCGATGACTTGAGAAGCCAAGCGGGTTAAGGTGCGCCGTAGGTCTTCTGATGAGAGAATTTCAACTACTTTTGCAGACATAGGATATGGTCAAATGACCTTAGGCTCATTATTTCTATCATTACTTGTTTGGGAGTAAAAATAGTATAGCGATCGCTATTCCTAACCACAATAAAAAACTATAGCGAGTTAGTTGCAACGCCTGATGAATTGTAGTCGGCGTAATTGGGTAAATGGCATCTCCTAGCAATGGTTTTTCCTTGGCTACTCCACGATACCAATTTGTCCCCCCCATCTGTACACCCAAAATAGCAGCATAAGCACATTCACTCCAACCAGAGTTGGGACTAGGGTCTAGAATGGCATCTCTGCGACAAATGCGCCAAACTGGCAATGGTTTACCTGATAACAGTGCCAAGGTAATAACCGTTAAGCGACAAGGGAACCAAGTTAAGTAATCTTCTAACCGCGCACAAAACCAGCCCAAATAAGTGTAAGGTGCTTCCTTATAACCCACCATTGAATCTAGGGTACTGCTGGCTTTGTATGCCAAAGCTAGAGGAACTGCACCCAGATTTGGTATACAAGCACCAACAATTGCATAAAAAAGTGGAGCCATAACTCCATCTGTAGAATTTTCGGTGACGGTTTCTAAAACTGCTCGCAAAATTTCTGTTTCTGACAGGTTGTCTGTATCTCGACCAACATAATTACTTAAAATTTTCTGCGCCTCTGGTAAATTTCCCGCAATTAAAGGTTGCAAAACATCTGTTGCGGCTGTTCGCAAACTCTTCAACGCAAAACAACTGGCAAGGATAATACTTTCTATGACTATCCCCAATAGTGGATGTAACCATCTGGCGGCTTGAATTATTAACCAACCTATGCAACCGCTACCAATGATTAAAATCATTCCCAGCACAATTCCAGCAATTTTTTGTGTTATGGAATTCTGACATAAGTGCAACCAAAATTTCGTGAGGCGAGAAATAACCCATCCCATCACTTGTACTGGATGAGGCCAAACCCAAGGATCACCTATTAAGAAATCTAAAATTGCGGCGATGGTGAAAACAATGATGGATGTCATTTATTCTTTGTTTTTTGTCAATGGTTGTCCAATGACTCTTGACTAAACAACAAAACTTGCTTCTTCCCCTAAAGATGCTTGCCAACTGCGGGCATCATAATAGAGGTCTGCCAATGTAATACTGTATAAAGCTTCTTTAAGTTTTTGGTTTAGTCTTTGCCAGAGAGTGTGTGTTACCCAATCTTCTGCCTGTATTGGTGTTGGGTGGCGATCATCTGGTATGTGGGTAATGGTTTCACCCACGGCTTCTAATATTTGTCCGATAGAGATTTGTCTTGGTTCTTTTGCTAGTTGGTAGCCGCCAATGCTGCCACGAATTGATTTTACTAAACCAGAACGGCGCATTTCTATTAGCAATTTTTCTAGGTAAGGTGCCGGAATATTTTGACGGTTGGCGATCGCTCTTACAGATACAGGCCCATAATCTGGCTGTAAGCTTAAATCTAGCAGTGCCTTGACACCATAATGTCCTTTGGTTGTTAGTTTCATTATTTTTTAGTCAAAAGTCCATAGTCAAAAGTCTATAGTCCATAAAATAGATAGTCACCAATCTATAATTCTGATTCAAAAATCCATAGTCAAGAGTCCTTAGTCTGTCAGTAGATAGTCAAAAATCCATAGTTCATCGTTCAAATATTAACTTTTGCCTGTTGACTAATGACGAGAGATCAGGTTTGCTTATCATTTTGTGTTCCCAGAAGCAAGCTGACTGAGTAGATGAATTTTTTGCCTTAGTTTATAAAACTTAAACAAGTATAGTTTAGCAGTTTTTCACACACTATATATAGTAATCAGCATTGTCGATATCTACACAATAGATTGTCTTGACAATATTGATAATTGTGCAACAATTCTGGCTAGGATTGTAATATACTTGGCTAGGTTGATATAAAAACTAAAGGATTTTGTTCCTACTAACTCAACCTCAGCTAAAATAAAATCGATTCAACTACTTCAACCATTCATTTTCAATCTAAGTTGATGCCTAAACAGAAAAAAATTGAACCCTTACTTGGGGAAGAACTGCTCAGAAAAGTCAAAGAGCTAGAGAACCTTAGCAAAGAAGAAAAAGCTAAGGAGTGCGGCTACTATACCGTTACCAAAAATGGGATAGAGCGTGTCAATATGATGAAATTCTTGAACGCGCTCATTGATGCCGAAGGCATTCAGTTAGATAGTGCGCCGAATGCAAATGGACGTGGTGGACGCAGTGCCAGCTATCGAATTAGTGTACAATCCAACGGTAACTTATTGATAGGTTCAGCTTATACAAAACAGATGAATCTTAAGCCAGGAGATGAGTTTCTGATCACTTTAGGGAAGAAGCACATTCGTCTGCGACAAGTAGATCCAGAAGACAGAGAAGGTCTTGAGGAAGTAGAAGCTACGGCTTAGTAAATAGTCAAGAGTCAATAGTTCAAAGTCAACAGTCGCAGTCGAAATAATGACAAATAACCGATGAAGACCATTGACTATTGACTAAAGAATAGATTGGTGGAGCGTTTTTCGGGTGACTGCCAAACTGCATGTTAAAGCAATTTGCTCTTTTTCTAATAAACCCAAAATCCGTTCATGGTTGTCCCTCGCTACCACAGGTAACTGATGCAAACCACGCAAAGCCATGCGATCTAAAGCTTCCGATAAAGGTTCATCCCGCCAAGCATAAAGAATTTCAGTGGTGCAGATATCCATGAGAGTTTGATTGGATAATTCACTATTGATTTCTTTAGCAGAATTTTGGTAATTTTTCCAGCGATTAAGAGAGCGATTAATATCTTCTAGAGAAATAATCCCGACTAATTGTTCGGCTTCATTAATTACTAAAGCACTGCGTGAGCGATCGCGGGTCATTTCCATCGCCGCTTCTAACAATCCGAGAGTTGCAGGCAATTTTTTTGGACAGGAAAGTACAGCATCCTCCACTAAAATTTCCTGCAAAATTTCTGCTTGCTCATCTTTTAAATCAGCTAGACCAAATTGCTGTAGTTTCGAGTTAGAGTTAACATTTGGTTTAATTTGATCTATTAACCACACACTCAAACCCACTGCTGCCATTAAAGGTAAAACAATGCGGTAGTCACGAGTTAGTTCAAACAGCATTAAGATTGCCGTCAATGGCGCTCTCACACTAGCCGCCAGCACCGCCGCCATCCCCACCATTGCATAGGCTGGTGGCGCAGCCATGTATGCGTCAAGTCCGGGAGCTAGGAGACACAAAATTTTCGCATAAGCCGAGCCAAAAGAAGCACCCAAAAACATAGCTGGGGCAAATAAACCGCCCACAAAACCGCTACCAGCGCTAATTGCAGTCATCAGCAATTTGACTACCAGCAACGCCACTAAAAGATTTAAGGAAAACTCCACATCTTGCAGCATGGCTTGGACAGTACCATAACCAATACCTAAAATCTGCGGAAATTGCAAAGCTACTAACCCGACAATTACGCCGCCAATGATTGGATGAATTGACTTAGGAATGCCTTTGAAAAATTCAAAACCAGGAACTGAGCCAGCAAAACCAGCTTTGGCTAACCGAATTAATTCTGTATAAGCCAGAGAAACTAGACTTGCTCCTAAACCTAAACCTAGATAGAGAGGTAATTCTAGGGGACTGCGGACTTGGTATACAGGTAAAGCAAAGGCAGGTTGCGCCCCTAAACCTATTTGGGCAATTAATGCGGCGACAACGGCGGCTAGAAGTACCACACTTACAGCAGAAGTCGCAAAGGATGTTGCGCCCATAACTACTTCTAGCGCAAAAAATACCCCAGCGATCGGTGCATTAAATCCCGCCGCTAATCCCGCCGCCGCCCCAGCACTTAATAGCAAACGCTGGCGTTCTTGGGAGACTTGGAGGATGAGAGACAACAACATCCCAAAATTAGCACCAATTTCGACACTCGGCCCTTCTGGCCCCAAAGAAGCACCACTTCCCAAGGAAACAGATGCAGCGATCATCTTTGTGACTGGCCTTAAGGGGCGCTTAATAGCCGTTCCTTGAGCAGCCGCAATTAAAGATGACAAGCCAGGCCCAAAATCTTGAGTGCGCCAGCGCATTAATCCCACAATTAGTCCGCCCATGATCGGGACACAGGCTAAAGTCCAGGCTCCCCAAGCACCAATCACACTCATCAAATCTTCTAGCATTAGATGGTGAATCAGCTGAATTAAATAGTGAAATGTCACTACACCCATGCCAGTACCACCACCAATGAGCATTGCTAAAAACAGCACAACTGTTTCAGGTGAAGGTTGAAAACGGTTAATCAGATGTGTTAGACGTGTAGAAGGTGTAGGAAATGCAGGTTGTTCCATTACCTTCCTCAGATCGCTGGGAGGCAGGAGAGTCATTGAAAGTTGGGGTAAATGTGAGAGAAAATTTAAATTTTTATCTGTTACTTCCCATTGTGAGTCATTATTTATCAACCAGACAAGTGAGTTAGAGCGCCCGGATTTATCAAGCTTTGATCAAAAAATTGGTTGGGTGAAATTTTTCTGGGGAGAACAGCTTATGTAAGGGAAAATTAATATTCAATGGTCTGCGATCGCTGGTATTCTACAAGTGAACAGTTGATCAATTTTCTATAGATACAAGAAAGTATCGATAAATTAAGTATATGTACTAAGGGTAAGCAACAAACAGGAGCCATCCTCACTAAAATCTAGCTATACTCGTGTTGCTACCATTGAGTTATCCCTAGTAGAACACTGGATTTATGATTGGCTATTGTCGTCATACTAAACTGGGAAGCCTACTAAGCATTGCTCAAAAATTCAATATAACTATTTTTATAGAGCGAGTAGATGGACTAGGCGGACAAGGTAAATGAATACACCCATCTTTGATAATCATTATGTTACTTGCCCAATTTGCCAAAGAAATGCTAGACCCAAACCAATCAAAACTTACATAGGTTTGTTTACCTGTCCGTATTGCCAGGAACGATTAGTAGTCTGTCGTAGCGGTCATTATGTTCGTGATCCCTTTACTTTTAGGCAAATGATGCTCTGTTCGGCATTACGCCGTCAAAGCAGCCCGTTAGCTAGAATTATCCGGGATTTTATCCCCCTGAAGCGGCCTTTGGTTGCTCTAGCACTGGGTAGTACAATTTTATTCAGTGCGATCGCTATAACTCAGCAAAATACCAATCACGACGAGCCAGTATTGCCTAAAACCGAGACAATTCAAGAAAAAACTAGGGACTAAGAACGAGTATTGCCTACACAAGATCCCCGACTTCTTAAAGAAGTCGGGGATCTGAACAACTAGAATTACTAGATAATTATTTAGTTAACCCATCATATCTATTTGGATCTTTTTTCTCTTTTTTTTATCAGGATCTTTTTTTTGTTTTTTGACTTCTCTATTACCTTTTTTCTCTTTCGACATAATTACTCCCTCATGTAGTAATAACTAAAGTTGACAGAAAATTAACTGCTCTACTGGAGACCTGCGATTAGGTAGTCGAAGTAAGCGCTCACTTCGTTAGAATCTTCTGCTGACATCATGGAGGTGGCTGCATTCTTCATGCCACGAATACCTTCGGCTACGGCTTCAATGGGAGTGCCAAGAGACCGATACATTTCACGAGCACCTATGACCCCAATCTCTTGAATAGGTGTGGTATCACCAGCTACAACGCTGTAAGTAACCAAGCGCAGGTAATAATCCAGATCACGCAGACAAGTTGCTGTCATTTCCTGACCGTAAGCGTTACCACCAGGTGAGACAATATCTGGACGCTTTTGAAACATCTGATTTCCAGCTTGCTTAACTATGCGATCGCGGTTTTCTGTTAAACTTTGAACAACGCGCAGACGACGCTCACCACTCTTGACAAAGTTTTTAATTGGCTCTAATTCTCCAGGAGTAAGATAGCGAGCTTCAGCATCCGCGTTGAGAATTGATTTTACTATCAGGCTCATTAATAGACTCCTTTAAAAAAATGAAATTAGGTTCACTATACTGGGATTTCAAGAGTTACTAACTAGTCAGCATCAAAACAGCTACTAGTTAAGAGTTCTTGTTACTTTGAATTAAGACTTAGAACTTTAGAAAAAGTAATTACTTAGTGCTTGTAAATGTCAAGTCAAGGACTTACCTAACATTAAGACACACAAATTTTTTTATTTGTCTAAGTCAATTAATTAACAGAATTCATGAAAGTAATGTGCAGAGTTTAAATTATGGGTATGAATTCTGCAATCAGGCATTTTGCCCCTTTAAGTTTAATAAAGCTTGTATTTGCTTCTTTCAAACTTACCTGATATTTATTGGCACTACTTTAGATATATATTGGTTGTTCAAATTTATGTTTTTCAGTTTTTTCTATTAAAAACTGATGCCTTAAAATTTGCTGTAATTAGTCTGAAATTCCTAAACTTTCTAACTTTTTATGACTGCTATATTCTCAAAACTTGGTTGTAATCCTCGTAATGTGAGCGCTACTCTTGATCAATATATAGGTAAGCTATTTTTAACCTTACCCGTTTAGTATAGCAGTTATATTTTACTTTTTTTACAAGTTATAAATTTTGACATCTATTGCGTATTAAGTCAAAAATTAAAATTATATTTTTTGTATAAAATACATACAGTATTTAGTTTGCTTTTAATTTAATTGATTAGACAAATCTGTAACAGTAAATACTATTTTTTAGAAACTAGACTATAGTGATTAATAGATTGCACCAAACTAGGTAAAAACCTTGGCTGACATAATTGATACTGCCGTTAAGGCTGGTTCTTTCAATACCCTAGTTGCTGCAATCAAAGCTGCTAATCTGGTAGATACTCTTAAAGGTGCTGGGCCATTTACTGTCTTTGCACCCACTGATGAAGCATTTGCTAAACTTCCAGAAGGCACAGTAGATACATTACTTAAAGACATTCCAAAGCTCAAGAAAATTCTGACCTACCATGTCGTTTCAGGCAAGGTATTATCCGGTGAAGTGGTTAAGCTGAAATCAGCTACTACAATTGAAGGTTCTGATGTGAAAATTGACGCTTCTAATGGTGTCAAAGTAAATGATGCAACTGTTGCAACAGCCGATGTTGCTGCTGATAACGGTGTCATTCACGTTATTGACACTGTATTGATTCCTGCCTAAGTAAATGCTTAGATAGAGATTAGTATATGCGGGGCGGCGACTACAAATAGTCGCCGCCCCACATATGTGTAGATATATTTTAGTCAATACTTTTATCCAGAAAGCAAACTCCAATCCCCTCATAAACGAGGTGTTTCTTTTGTGATCAATTTCCAACCTTCAGCTTGATCAATTACTTTCATTGATTCTAGTTGGAGATTGTGGATAGCAGCTGCATTGATTAAAAAGTATGGTTTGCCGTTGTAGTGCCAATAATATTGTAGTTCGCCAACAGTAGCGGGAATAATAGTGCGATCGCTATAAAAATCTAAGGAGGAACGATGGCGAGGAAAAGATGTGTAAATCTTTTTCACAACGGGATTAGCACGGGATATCATGGTGGCGACTGGTTTAACGGGATAAGCTTCTGATAATTCCCAAACCCAATAGTTAGATTTCACTAATAAAAATAGTGAAATATAAGTTCCCCAAAATAAAATTTTCAAAAATTGCCCGTCACCTCGTTCTGCTAAAATGGCTGCCAAAATCATTGTTAAAGCAACTGCGGCAAAAATCAGTTGTAAATCGGTTTTTGGTGGTATACCCCAACTGAAGTACATACTACCAGCAGAAGCCATCACAGCCAGGATGGACAGACCAGCTATCCAACTACGAGGATAAGATGACGGTAAAGGTAAGTTTTCTGTCTCTGCTAACAATGCACCAAAACCTAAAGCTAAACCTGGGTAGATGGGGAATATATACCAAGGTAGCTTTGCATCCATCAGGGAAATACTTAACAAGTAAACACCACACCACACCTGCACTAGTTTTGCCCAACTAAGGTTGCGGTTTTCCCAGGTATAACGCACAGTTTGTGGTAAAAATAATAACCAAGGCCATGTCCACTTCAGCAGATCAATCATGTAATACCAAGGTGCTGGAGAAGTCTTAACAACAAATGTTTCAACCCGGTTGAGGGATTGGTGCAGTAAGCCAACTTCTGCAAAAGCATAACCATAACGCCAGAGTTGGGCGACATACCAACCCACCGCAGGCAAAATCCCAATGAAGATAGCTGTCCAGAAATAGTAACTACTAAGCAATCTAGGTGTATCCCAATACAAAAATACAATGGCGATCGCACCCAGAAATATGCCTACAACCCCTTGAGTTAGGCAAATCAACCCAAAACTCACACCAACTCCCAAGCAATAGCGCAAATCACGCCGCGATCGCAACACGCACAGCATCATCACCAGCAAAAAGCAAACGACTACACCATCCAAAATTGCTAATCTGCCATAACGCACCACAGGCAACATTGTCAGGTAAATTAAAGCACTATAAATAGCTGCCCAACGTTGGCGAAATATTTCTCGACCAATGCAATAAACTAATGGTACAGAAAGCGCTGTTAAAATTGCTCCTGGTAAACGGGTTGTCCACTCATTGACACCGGCAATATGGTAAATCCCGGCAATTAACACAGGCATCAGAGGTGGCTTGTTATGGTAAGGTTCACCACCTAAGGTGGGATAAAGCCAACGCATTGAGCCTACTGGCGCATTCCAAATTTCACGGGAAATTTGTGCCACAGTCCCTTCATCCCAATCGCGCAGAGGCAATCCTCCTAGATTGATACTAAACAATAGGACTGCTGCCAACAACAACACTACTACCCAAGTTCGATCAATCCATTTGTCAAGCGCACGATGCGGCTTTTCTAGATGACCCCAAATAAAGCTTCCTTCTTGCATATTCTACGATCATCATTTTACTTGCTGGTTTGACCACACAGAGACCAAAGTGCATCTCGAATGTTGCACTCTCTAACAACATTTATCTTTACAATTACTAAATTCCCAGGTTAACTCAATTTTCTCTGATTAGCGATAATTTTTTTGGGCAAATGTCCATGATTTTTTTCATTTTATTTAACACTTATTAATTGATAAAAATGATACAACTATTACCAGCCAGGTGTGTTAATTACTAATTAAGGAAGCTGTCGATGAACTTGTCTTTTATACTAGATATAACTATTGGTTTGGTCTTTATATACTTAATTTTAAGTTTATTGGCTTCAGAAATACAAGAACTAATTACGACGATATTGCAATGGCGTGCTGTTCACTTAAAAAAATCAATAGAAATTTTGATCGCCGGTGATGTCAGTAAATCAGAAGATGATAATGTAATTCAACTAGTGAATGACTTATATAATGATCCGTTAATTCAAAGCGTAAATCAGGAAGCTAAAGGATTTTTAACTACCCTACCTCGTAAATTTGTTTGGGGGTTATCCTCTATTCTGGAGCAGTTTTCTCTGTCAGGAGAGAAGAGAACTAAAAGTATTTTTGGCTATGTCAAAAATGGTAAAGAAGATTTCGGCAAACAAAAGCACAGTGCGCCTTCTTATATACCAGCGGAAACTTTTGCTACAACTCTGATGGAAACCTTAGGGTTGCCAAAATTAGTGCAGAAATTAACAGAATCAAGACTGATAAATTTTACACATCAACAGTTGAATGAAATTCAAAACATATTATTAAGGCTAAGAGAAAGGGTAGATAATACAGATGATTCCGTCAGGGAATTTTTAGAAAATATACATCTTGAATTTAATCAAACTATTGAAATTGATTTTAAAACAATTACTGCCGATTTTCAGAAAGGTAAAATTGATTTACATACTAGTATCAATCGTATAGCTAAGAGCTTAGATAAATATATCGGATATTTTGCAGCCGAGATGCCTGACCATGAATTACTTAGTAAAGCTTTACAGAGATTAAAAGTTTTAAGACAAGATATTTTTGATGATATTGAACAGACAATCTGTTTAAAAGGCTTGCGACCGAATATTAACGAAGTTGTGGAATTGCTGAATGCTAAGAGTGAAATTTATCAAGAATTTGTCAACGAATTTAAAGATAAAGATAGCGAAGCATACCAGACATTTCAACATGTCAGTCAAAGACTAGAACAATTGAGTCAAAAACTACCACCATCTGTTGTAAGTAACATGGCAACATTAGCAAAACGCGCCCAATTAAAAGCAAAGACAACTGAAGAAGGAATTAATATATTACGCCGAGAAATTGAGCAAACCTTTGATAAATCAATGGATCGAGCCTCTGGTGTTTACAAGCGTAATGCTAAAGGTGTAGCGTTGTTAATTGGCTTTGCGATCGCTATTATTGCCAATGCAGATACCTTCCATATTGTCAGCAGATTGTCAAAAGATTCAGCTATCCGCACAGCCATTGTAAATAATGCTGGGCAAATAGTTGAAAGAAATTCTTCTGATACACCACAGGATTTAAAATTACTCAGAGATGAAACAGACAAAGTTTTGACAGAAATCTCTCTACCAATTGGTTGGAATAAAATTAACCTAGACCAGCAACTTGACATGGTATCCAATAATAACAGCCAAAAAACAGTTCAAATAACTAACTATTTAACAATGGTTGCTGGCTGGTTCGTCAGTGGAATTGCAATTTCAATGGGTGCGCCTTTTTGGTTCGACTTACTGGGTAAAGTTGTGAATGTGCGTAATTCAGGTAAAAAACCAGCGTCTTCTACTAATGTACAAGCTAAAGAAGGCGTGCATTGAACACATATGTGATGTTGTTTACCATTTTTGCGAATATGAGTTGATGCACATTTTGGACATTCCATAGTGATCGCCTGCGGTGGGGCGTAGCCCATCGCACTAAATTCATATCTCTATTCTGCAACGCCTATTAAATTAATCTTCTTGCGGCAAAGTATCTTCAACTGCGGGAGCTTGATTACTAGCTGGATTTTCTTCTGTCCAATTATCATTAGTATTATGAGAGTTACAAACTACTACAAACTCAGTTTCTTTTGGATGTTGATTTCCCCATTGATCTAACACATCTTTAATTAAGACCTCTTGCACCCAGATTTTGGCGACAACCGTTAATGGGAGGGCTAAAAATAGTCCTAAAAAGCCAAAAAAGGTCACAAAAAATAGCTGAGAAATTAATGTCACAGCTGGTAATAATGAAACTTGTTGCGCCATGACAACAGGCGTAATCAAATTACTTTCAGCTTGTTGAATGAAAAAGTAAAGAATCAAGACAGCAACAGCTTTCCAGGGATTATCTAATAAAGCGATCGCCATTGCTGGAACTACACTTAATGTTGGGCCTAGGTTGGGTATCAAGTTCAAAAATCCTGCCAAAACCGCTAAAGCCAATGCCGCTTTTACACCTAAGACTGATAAACCAACTACACTCATCAGTCCTACTACACCCATTGCAATCAAAGCGCCTGTAACCCATCCTTCTAATGAGTTTTCGCATTGATCTAAAATTCCATCTACCCGTCTTCTATAGAACGAGGGAAAAACTCGGATAAATACTTTGCGGTAAGCCAAAGGATCAGCTAACAGCATTCCTGTTAAAACCAACACCAGCAAAACTTTGAGTACAACTTCTAAAGAACCGGAGACAAAAGCAAAAGAACTCCCCAAGACCCGATTAACAAAAGGTTGAGCTTGTTCTATTAAACTGTTGAGATCGGGTATATAAGGAATCAATTGGCTGGGGACTATAGTTTTAAGCCCATCTAACCAAGTATTAAAGCGCTCCAAACCTTGGGGAACACGATAAGTTAGTTCATGAAACTGCTGTACAAAAGGTGGCACAATCAACCAGAAAAACCCTACAACAATTGCAAAAAAGATAGCCACTGAAAGCAGCACAGCAAACCCACGCTTCATCCCCAAGTGCTGGAAACGTTTGGCTAACCGATTTAATGTGGTTGCTAACACTACTGCGGCGAACATGAGCAACAACACTTCTCGAATTTGCCACAAGATGTATAGAGAAATAACTATGGCGATTAAGCCTATCCATTGTCCAAGATTCACAGGCTAACTCCCAGCTGTTGGGGTGATAGAATTTTCTGGTGATGCAGTTAGGTTAGCTGATTTTAGCAATTCCGCCCAGTTGATTTAACAGGACTTATACACTTTCTGGCTCTTCGGCTAATTTTATAGAATTTAATAATAAATAATACTTAATTATAGTCTGTATTCCTTACTAGGAATGGATTTCAAAATTTTAATATTTCTTATAAAACTGCAATCTTAATGCTTTACCCTAAATGCAACCAAAGATCAGGGCGATCGCCTCGATTATAACAATTTCATATCAAAAGCGATCGCCTGCACGATACAGAGAGCGATCGCTTTTTATTGACACAGCTATTAACTCAAATATAAAACTACAAAATTTTCCAATTCAACATCTAGTCTTGTCTTACTTGGAGCGAATGCCGAGATAAAATAGCTTTCATCTTCAAGTTGATTAATTGCATAATAGCTTTAATCATTTTTTGTTGATCTTGATGTAAATCTAAACTCTCTATAGCTTGAGAAATATTATTCCCCGCCCGCAATTGTTCTTTGATCTGATCACGTTGCGATGAACTTAAAATTGCCTTAATTTCTTTGTTGCGCCGTTGACGTAAAGCCTGAATTTGTTGGCGTTCTTGGGGAGTCAAATCAGTGTCAGAATATGCAATTAAGTTACTTGTAGCTTGGTTATACTGGGTAAGAATCACACTAGAATTAGCATGAATTTGTAGAGGCGTAGCTAAAGCAATCCCTGGCATAAAAATGACAAGGGCAAGAATATTAGCTAAAACAGACAGCCATTTGGGAAAGTTAATTACCATTTTGAGAAATGCCTAAACGAAATTTCATGCTCATATGTAGTTAGGCAAGATTCAAGTTGGAGTTTTGAATCTTGGATGTTGACCACCCACAAACAGATGGTAGTTTAGATGATGTTGTTGCCTATGTCTAGAAGGCACACAGCAGAATGCAGAAGATAAGTTTCTACTGAATATTTATCTCTGCCAAGCTGCCCTAAAAAGTATTATCGGAGATTAGGGAATCTTAAAAAATAAATCACGCTACAGAAATTTATATTCAGGTAAGCAGAGAAAAAGCCTGTTCTTTAAAAATTCCCATGTATAGCAGGTGATAGGGAACAGGTGACAGGTGACAGGGTTAAAAGTCTTTTAGTGCATGAGTTTTATCATTGGCCGATGTCCTAACTGCCTTGGCTACTGCTATAACAACAAGATCCCCGACTTCTTTGAGAAGTCGGGGATCTGAATTAGCATAATTTGGGCAAATAAAATCAGAATTTACATAAGATAATATTATGATTTTGTCAAACTTCATCATTAATAACAAATAAAAACAAATAGTTGTAGGGTGAGCGTTACAATGCCCACCCTACAACCTACTGAGATTTTTTCATTCTGTTAATTTCTTGTTGTAATTCTTCAATTTGCCGTTGCAAATTTTCTGTTTCACTTGCGGGTGTTTCTGCTGCAACATTTACTGCACCGTTAGCAGGCGATCGCTGATAGTTTCCTCGGCGAATTTGCTGATATTCTTCTGATACAGCCCACTCCCTTAAATAACGTAGGCGTTCTACAGCAAAGGGATGGCTCAACATCATACCCTGAGCGCCATTGTACATCAAGAATTTATATATTTGATTCAGCCCATCCTGGTCTAATGCCTGATAATTTTCTGACTGGCGGATGAATTCTTGTAAACTACATTCATGGGCATATTTGTTACTACCGCCAGACACCTTCATCATCGAAGACATCACAGGATTTAAGTCATCAACTACTAACAATGCGGCGCGATCTGCTGTCAATTCAGCTTTCCGCCGCCATTCAAAAAAGGCATATATCAAAGCTTGTGTAACAAAATTACCTATACCAAAGGTTAATTCACCGAGAGCAGAGGCAGCACTCATCGCCCACATCGCCATTTGAATTAAAATAGTATGACCACATTTAATATGCCCCAGTTCATGGGCTAACACCGCTCTAATTTCGACTTCCTCTAGTAAGTCTAGGATGCCTGTATTTATGACAATGAAAGGATTTTCTTGCCCTAAAGCATAGCTATTTGCTTGGGGATTTTGTGAGACAAACAGTGTAGGTTCTGGGTAAATGTCCAAATCCCGCACACATTCCCGAAATATCTGGTAAATAGTGGAATATTGCCGTGGCCCGACTTGGATGGTGTTACCCATTAGATAGACTAACTGCGGGCGTTCGTAGACAAATTCCACAAATTTACGAGCAATTAAATCAAATCCTGGTAAATTTCGTAAAGCTTGTTCAGCTTGGCGATCCAGTGGATGCCTAAAGGCTTCGCTGGAAATTCCTGTGTAAGTTGGCATAATTTAATCAGTGAACAGTGAACAGTGAACAGTCTAAGTTATTCAGTCTAATAACTGGTAACTGATAACTGAATAATAGAAATGGGGCTAATAGAACTAAAAATCACTTTGTATGGGATTAAAAGCGTGTGATTGAGGCAGAAGTTCATTTGTCACTACATAACTTCCTGCGATCGCAGGCAGGGTTCCCTTCCTGGCCCCATCATTTGACGATGGCACGGTTGGTAGCACGCGCCTTGCGTCTAGGGCGTAGCGCCTTAATTCAAGTGGGGGCAGCTTGTGGCTATCAAGGGCGATATCGCACTAGCTTTGTCGCATCGGCATTGATGTGGCATGGCCCTGTTATTATTGTTGCTTCAGAAACAGTGCAACAACGTCTGTTGCAAGTGGAAATTCCCCGCTTACAACAGTGGTTACAAGCTAAAAAACCAATCAGGACAGGTGACGCTTGGCCTCATTCGGAGTTCCAAGGGCTACTCCTGACTTCTCCAGAAGCTTGGTTAAAAGGGCAGCTAACAGCTTCTGATACTTTTCCCCCAGGCATTCCCACAATTATTGATGGTGTGGATGATTTAGAAGATTGGGTACGCCATCAGCTGATTCAAGATGTGCAACCTCAAGACTGGGAAGAACTCACCCTTGCTTGCCCTAACCAAGTCGAAGCAATTCTTTCTGCTAAAGCACAACTAACCAAAGAAGTATTTCAGCACCCAGCGAATCCCTATGAGTGCTATCTAATTTCCCAGCCAGAAGCAGAAATTATTAACAGTCTTTTTGCCGAATTAGAGCTAGAAACTATTCCTGATGTTTGGCAAAATTTTTGGGAGCAGTTTAAATACATTAACGAAAATTTGCCTAGCGATCGCCCACCACATCTTTTTTGGACAACCATTGCCCGTCGTCAAGGTTTATTTTCTTTACATTACGCCCCCATTGAACTGGGCAAGATACTTTCGCCCATTTGGCAACGACAGCCAGTAGTATTAGTTGGTAGTGCTTTAGAAGCGGAAACTGAAGCACCTGTATTTCGTCAGCGTCTGGGATTGGATGATGTCACTTGTTTAAAGTTCTCCTCAGATAGTCAAGCTCAAGCTATTCAACTGTATGTGCCTTATCAGTTACCTTTACCCAACACACCAGAATTTCAACCAGCTTTTATTCACAAAGTCCGCACACTGCTATGTCTGAGCGCGACAGCGCCAGGATTAACAGTGGTTTTGGTGGGAGATGTCCCACTCAAGGCGCAAGTAGGGGCAATTTTGGCCTCAGAGTTTGGTTCACGGGTGCAGGTGGAAAAAACCTGTTTAGATGAAAATGGGATTTTGATTAGTGGTTGGGAATATTGGCGAGAACATCAAAATGTTTTGCCTGCGCCCCATCTGTTAATTATCGCTACTTTACCTCTGCCATCTTTAGAAAATCCCTTGGTAGCTGGTAGGGTCGCTTACTACAAGCGATCGCATCAAGATTGGTTCCGGTTATACTTACTACCAGCTGCTTTAAATGAACTGCAACGAGCGATCGCTCCTTTGCGAGAAAATCAAGGGGTAGTGGCTTTGCTAGATAGTCGAGTTGTCAACCGTAGCTATGGCTCACAAATTCTCGCGGCTCTTAGTCCTCTAGCACGAATTAACTACTTAGATCCTAGCTTGTTTGCTAACACCGATGAGGAAAATTCTGCTTAGTCAAGAAGTTGACTATTTACATTTTGTCAACAGATAGCGATCACATCTCAGCAAACGCTATTATCATTTTGAACTTCATAAATTGTCCTAGTACAGCATGGCGGAAATAACGCAAAGTTGGCGGTGTCGGTTTCCGTCCCCGTTCGCCCTTGGCGTCTCCCCTTGGGAGAAGTTTGCTCAACGCTCTTAACCCGCGCACGCAACTTCTCTTCGCCAAACTTTGTAAGAGAAGCAGACTATTTGAAATGGGTAAAAAGCTTGCGGTATAAGTACTCTTTCTTTTTACTTTTGCCTTATTGTACTAGTGATGCGATCGCATCTCCGGCAGAAGACACATAAACTTATTTGAATTTTGAATTGCTAATTATGGGTGAAGCAAAACGTCGCAAAGAAACACTGGGAGAAAAATACGGACAAGACGAGCGCATATTGTCTTGGGTTCCCATCACCAAACGCCAATCCGAATTATTTGTGAGTTGGACTACTCGCGGAGCCTGGATTGGAATTGGGGGTATGGTTGTTGCTTGGGTGACTATTCGTTTTATTGGCCCAGCTTTTGGTTGGTGGCAAGTAATGGATTAATTAATATCGTCGTGTCATTTCAAACAATTGTTGAGCATTGTTCCCTAAAAAAGCATCAAAAAGTGCTGGCTTTCCCGGTTCAATTTCTACCATGTAACGCTGGGCAAGTTCATAATAAGCATAAGTCCAAGGAATCTGGATTTCTTTACCAGTGCTGTCATCTAGCAATGTCACCATTTCTGTTACCGCGTGGGTTGCAGTTTGACGTAAACCACAGGTGACATCTCCTTCGATTTCGGCTTTCATTGGTACACCCAAGTTAGCTAAAGCATGAGCAGTAGTATCTATATCAGGATATGTAGAAGTACTTTGGCGGTTAATATAGCCTGTGAAGTGATTAACAGCGTAACCATGTAACAAAACCCAAGCACCATATTGTGTAACTTTATTCACTTCTTCCACAACCGAACGTAAGGGAACTTGCCAAGGGCGGGTAAAAGTTTGCTTTAATTTTTGGGTAATGCTTTCAAGATTGTTTTTATCTGGTAAAACAGGCATCGCGGGAATTGCTGATACTGTTTGATAAATTAGTTGGGCAATATTTTCTGGCAATTCATCAACAATTAATTCACTAATAAACAGTTTGGGCAAATCGAATTCTGCTTGTTGGGGATGGCGATAGTGACGGGCATAAAGATGAGTTGCAGCAAATGTATACTCACCAGCAGGTTCGTAACCCAAGGTTTCAGCTATTTGTCCCAGGTGGTTGATACCCAAGTTAATTTCACCTTGTGGACTATCGACTACTAAACGCAAAGACCGAAAGGCGATATGGTCGTTGGCGACGGTTCCACCCGCTGCTGTAATCATGTTTTGGTAGATTTGGGCGTAATTGACTCTGGCTTTGTAGTCTTGCCAAAGTGATTCCCAGAGGGAAGCAACAAGTTCGGATTTCATATATATGAAGAAGGGAACAGGGAATAGGTCAAAAGAGGCAGGGGGCAGGGAGCAAGGGGGAAAACTGAGCGTCCGATTGTACTCCGCCCCAGTAAAAGCGCCCTAGAAGGGCGGGGCTTCTCTACGAGACGCTTTGCGAACATACCCATGTTCTGCTCCGCTTCACGGCTTCTCTGCGAGACGCTGCGCGAACGGCACAGGGATTGCTCCCCCTGCTCCCTGCCCCCGCCCCTCCGCCTCTTCGGTGAGCAGTAACTAGGAAGTCAAAAATAACCCTGAGTGCAGCCTCTCGCAGAGAAGGGTTACTTTCGCCTTTATAGTCCCAATTTTTCTAACACTGGTTTTGTCGAAACAATATGGCGTTCTAAACCCAGTTTTTGAGGGCTAATTCCCAGTGCTAAAGCAATCAACTGGGGTAAATGCAGCACTGGTAAACCTAGCTTCTCTCCAATGACTTTTTCGACCTCTGGTTGACGAGAATCTAAATTCAAATGACACAGAGGACAAGGTGTAACTAAACAATCAGCACCATTAGCCAAGGCTTCTTGAATGTGCATTCCAGCCATTTTAAAAGATTGAGTAGTGGCATAACTTGCCAGGGGCCAGCCACAACATTGGGTGCGCCCACGATAATAAATTGGCGTTGCACCCACAGCCCGAAATACATTTTCCATTGCTTCTGGCTGGAAAGGGTCATCATAGGGCATGGACTTTTGAGCGCGAAGAAGATAGCAGCCATAAAAAGCTGCACATTTTAAACCACTCAACTTACGAGTAACGCGCTTGGTGATTTCCTCCAAACCATAATCTGTCACCAAAGCATACAGGAGATGTTTAACTTCCGTACTGCCACGATAAGGGGAACAGTTCTCTTTTTGTAGCAAGCCATTAACTTGCTCAATGTAAGGAGGGTTGCTATTTTGAAAATCTTTTAAGCGTTCGTTGACATGACCGATCACACCTTGACAAGTACTGCAATGGGTGAGTAAGGGTAGATTTAATGTTTCTGCTAAGGCAATATTTCTGGCGTTGACTGTATCTTCCAGTAATTGGGAATCTTCTTTAAATGTGCCGGAACCACAGCAAGCAGCTTTTTTGAGTTCAATCAATTCAATACCCAACGCTTGGGTGAGGGCTTGAGTTGATTGATAAAGTTCCCGACAAGCACCTTGGGCAACACAGCCCGGAAAGTAAGCGTATTTCAGCGTTTGAGAAACCATAATATTATGTTGGACTTGGGGTAGTTGCCCCGATAATACTGTTGTATCACTACTTTTCACTCAGCACTTAATACTCAGCACTAAGCTGTTAAGCATTTAATTTGCACATTGAGGCCGCAGGGGGGCAGCGAGCAGGGAGCAAGGGAGAGGGTTTGCAGCTTTGATTACCATGAAAATGGTGCAATTTAAATGACGATTAGCTTAGGAATTTATTTGAACATTAGCCAAAAAAATAGTAACAATTGGTAAGTAGAAGCATTTATACAGTGTATGCGATCGCTTAATTTGCCATACTACTTTGTCTGATCCTGGGGGGCTAGGAGCAGGTTTTCTAGAAGAAAACACCTTGGTAGTATACGGGCGATCGCGCTTTCCGATAAGATGTATATGCTCAAAACCACGTCACTCATCAAGAGCGGCTAATAGCAACCAGTTAAGGAATTTTATTGTATGAGCCAAGCGGAAACTTTTGAAAAGGTAAAGAAAACAGTCGCCGAGCAACTAGGAGTAGAATCTGGTGACAAGATTACTCCACAAGCTAGTTTTATTGATGACCTGGGTGCTGATTCCCTAGACCTCGTGGAACTGGTCATGGCTTTTGAAGAAGAATTCGATATTGAAATTCCTGATGAAGCCGCTGAGAAAATTTTGACAGTTCAAGATGCGGTTGATTACATCAACAATCAAGTTGCCGCATCCGCCTAAGAAAGTGCTGAGTACTAAGTAATAAGTGCTGAGTAGTCAAGAGTCAAGAATTGTTTTCCTAACTGTCTAACTTAGTCTTCCTACTCAAAAACTCAGCACTCAGCACTCAGAACTTTATTTGCAGCTTTCTCGCTACCTTTAACTGAGTCATGACAGATTATATACGTAAACGCGTTGTGGTCACGGGTGTTGGCGCGATTACACCTATTGGCAACACACCAGCCGAATATTGGCAAGGATTATTAAGCGGACGCAATGGTATTGACTACATCACACATTTTGATGCGTCCAGTCATGATTGCCGCATTGCTGGTGAAGTGAAAAACTTCGATCCACACGATTATCTAGAGCGCAAAGAAGCCAAGCGCATGGATCGATTTTCTCAATTTGGGGTTGCAGCAGCAAAACAGGCACTTGCTGACGCAAAGTTAGTGATTAACGAGCTAAACGCAGAACAGATCGGGGTAATCATCGGTTCTGGGGTCGGTGGTATTAAGGTAATGGAAGACCAGCAAACAGTCTACCTAAACCGTGGGCCCGATCGCTGTAGTCCATTCATGATCCCAATGATGATCGCCAACATGGCAGCTGGACTAACAGCAATTCACACTGGTGCTAAAGGCCCAAACAACTGTACTGTTACTGCTTGCGCCGCAGGTTCCAACGCCATTGGGGATGCTTTTCGCCTGATTCAAGGAGGGTATGCCCAAGCAATGATTTGCGGTGGCTGTGAAGCAGCAGTTACACCCTTATCTGTAGCTGGATTTGCCGCTTGTAAAGCCCTCTCATTTCGCAATGATGACCCGGCTCATGCTTGCCGTCCCTTTGACCGCGATCGCGATGGATTTGTCATGGGTGAAGGTGCGGGAATTTTAATTTTAGAAGAACTGCAACACGCTCTTAGTCGTGGCGCACACATTTATGGGGAAATTGTCGGTTATGCCATGACCTGTGATGCCTACCACATCACATCCCCAGTTCCTGGCGGCGAAGGTGCCGCTAGAGCCATTCAACTAGCACTCAAGGATGCAGGATTAACACCAGAACATGTTACCTACATCAACGCTCATGGAACTAGTACCCCAGCTAACGATTCCAACGAAACTTCAGCCATTAAAAAAGCCTTGGGCGAATATGCCTATAAAATAGCAGTTAGCTCTACTAAATCGATGACAGGACACCTGTTGGGTGGTTCTGGCGGGATTGAAGCAGTAGCAACCGTACTGGCGATCGCTAACGATCACATTCCCCCGACGATCAATCTCGAAAATCCCGATTCCGAGTGTGACTTGGATTACGTTCCACACACCAGCCGCGCTCAAAAAATTGAAGTAGCACTGTCTAATTCTTTTGGTTTTGGTGGGCATAATGTCACCTTGGTGTTCAAAAAATACTAAATTGGCATTTAGTATTAAGTATTACAAAGAGGGATCGGTGCAGAAGGATGGAGGGAAAAACTTACAGCAAGATTTCTCCCTTGCACCCCTGTACCCCTGCACCCTTGCTTCTTCATCATCCCCAATCCCTTTTTTATTTGCTCTCCTAAGATGAGCCAGACAAAAGTATTATAGATATCATTCCCAGCTGAACCAAGGGTTCAGCATGACCAAATTCTCAGCTTGATTAATTACCAGAAACTCAGGAGATCCCGCTTGTCCATAGACAATCGGGAATGGGATGATGAGGATACGGTAGGGGAATTAAATGACCCCGGTAAATGAGAAGCTCGAAGAGTGCTAACCCGTCGTTAAAAACAATCTTATTATGGCTGTTGCAACCCAATCCCTCGAAGAACTGTGTATTAACTCAATCCGCTTCTTGGCTGTCGACGCTATAGAAAAGGCAAAATCGGGACACCCAGGGCTGCCGATGGGCGCTGCTCCAATGGCATTTGTGCTGTGGGATCGCTTTATGCGGTATAACCCCAAAAATCCCAAGTGGTTTAACCGCGATCGCTTTGTCTTATCTGCCGGTCATGGTTCTATGTTGCAGTATGCACTGCTATACCTGACAGGCTATGACAGTGTAAGCATCGAAGATATCAAGCAATTTCGTCAGTGGGAATCCAAAACCCCCGGACACCCCGAAAACTTTGTCACAGATGGCGTAGAAGTCACTACCGGCCCCTTGGGACAAGGTATTGCTAACGCAGTTGGTTTGGCTATAGCTGAAGCTCATCTGGCAGCTAAGTTTAACAAACCCGATGCCAAAATTGTCGACCATTACACTTACGTAATTGTGGGTGATGGTTGCAACATGGAAGGAGTTTCTGGTGAAGCTGCTTCTTTTGCTGGACACTTGGGATTAGGTAAACTCATTGCTCTGTACGACGACAACCACATCTCCATTGATGGCTCTACAGATGTGGCATTCACAGAAGATGTCTCTAAGCGGTTTGAAGCCTACGGCTGGCACGTTCAGCACGTTCAAGATGGCAACACCGATTTAACCGCAATTCACAAAGCTATTGAAGCAGCAAAAGCTGTTACTGATAAGCCTTCTTTCATTAAAGTAACAACAACTATCGGTTACGGTTCCCCCAATAAAGCCAACACTGCTGGCATTCACGGTGCGGCTTTGGGTGGAGATGAAGTAGCATTGACCCGCAAAAACCTGGGTTGGGAACATGAGCCGTTTGTGGTTCCTCAAGATGCCCTCAACCATACCCGCAAAGCAGTAGAGCGCGGTGCAGGCTACGAAACTGAATGGAACAAAACCTTTGCCGATTACAAAGCTAAATATCCCCAAGAAACAGCAGAATTTGAGCGTTTCTTGAGTGGCAAACTAGCTGACGGCTGGGATAAGGTACTACCTACCTACACCCCTGAAGACAAAGGAGTTGCTACTCGTAAGCACTCAGAAACCTGCCTCAATAAATTGGCAGCGGTTTTACCTGAACTCATTGGTGGTTCAGCTGACTTAACCCACTCCAACTTGACCGAAATCAAGGGTAAAGGCGACTTCCAAAAAGGACAATACCAAAACCCTAATATCCACTTTGGGGTGCGGGAACATGCTATGGGCGCAATCTGTAATGGTATTGCGTTACACAATTCAGGATTAATCCCCTACGGCGCGACCTTCCTGATTTTCACCGATTACATGCGGGCTGCGATTCGCTTATCCGCCCTGTCTCAAGCTGGCGCGATTTGGGTGATGACTCACGACTCCATCGGTCAAGGTGAAGACGGCCCTACTCACCAACCCATCGAAACTGTAGCTTCCCTGCGTGCTATTCCTAATCTGACAGTGCTTCGCCCCGGCGATGGTAACGAAACTTCCGGTGCTTATAAAGTAGCGATCGAAAGAGCTAAGAATAACGCTCCTTCGTTGTTAATCTTCACCCGTCAAAATGTCCCCAATTTAGCAGGTACATCAATTGAAGGTGTAGCAAAGGGCGGATACACCGTTTTAGATTCTAACGGTACACCAGAGTTAATTCTGATAGGTACTGGTTCAGAATTGAGCCTGTGTGTCACCGCAGCGGAGAAGCTTACAGCCGAAGGTAAAAAAGTTCGTGTTGTTTCTTTAGCTTCTTGGGATTTATTTGAAGCACAGGATGCAGCTTACAAAGAGTCAGTTCTACCTAAAGCTGTCACCAAGCGTATAGCTGTGGAAGCGGCTTCTAGCTTTGGCTGGCACAAGTACGTTGGTACTGAAGGCGATACTGTTACTATTGACCGCTTTGGTGCTTCGGCTCCTGGTGGTGTTTGTTTAGAGAAGTTTGGTTTTAGCGTTGATAATGTGTTAGCTAAAGCTAAACAATTGTTGGGTTAATAGCAACAACCAGCATATTTTCTGAATTTTAAAGGGTGGGTTTATAACCCGCCTTTTTTTGTTTGAAAGTGGAAGGCTGGAGACAGTTTCTTAGAGGGTATTTGAAAAGTCTAATTTAAGTAATCAGACAGAATTAATTACACAAATTTTTGACTGTAACCTGTAACCTTTAACCTGTCACCTATCTCCACCCATGAATTTTATTGTGTCCGACTACTTATTTTTTTCCACGGTGAATCATTATCGGCCCTGGCTAATTCTTCGGTCATGATTTGATTTTAGAATAAATTGCGATCGCTCTTGGGCTAGATCAAGTTGTGAAGGCGTAGGCGCAGCCCGTCGTTCGCGTAGCGTCTCGTAGTAGAGGCGCTAAAATTTACAGTAGTTTATGGAGTTAAGCTGATGAGTCCATCACTGGAAAAAATTTTAAACGATATTGAGCAATTAACTCCAGAGGAACAATTGACAGTGATGGGGCATTTGGTAGAACGTGTGAAGAAACATATTACTCACGCACCGCAAAAACTTAAATGGAGCGATTTGAAAGGTATGGCTCCCTATCCATTGTTGGGAGAGGATGCTCAGGATTGGGTTTCGCGGAATCGACGGGAAGGGGATGAGCATCGAGAACGGTTGTTGCGAGGAGAGGAATGAAAATTAGTGAGGCGTTGGTTGGAGTTTCGCGCCTATTTCTCGATACAGCACCCGTAATTTATCTTGTAGAACGCAATCCGCAGTTTGTAGATTTAGTCGAGCCAATTTTTGAGCGTTTGTCAACTGACATTACAGCAGTAGCATCTGGGATAACCTTATCAGAATGTTTGGTGGGTGCTATCAGTCTGGGGTTAGTGGATTTAGAACAAGCTTTTGTTGATGTGTTGCAACAAGAACAAGTAATTTTTGTGGATATTAACGCTGCTATTGCGCGAGAAGCTGCAAGAATTCGGGTGCGTTATCAGCTTCATTTACCCGATGCGTTGCAAATGGCGGCGGCTTTAATGGCTGGTTGTGAAGCTTTTTTGACTAATGATGTAGCTTTGAAGCGAGTAACGAAGTTGAGAGTTTTGGTGGTGAGTGAATTAGAAGTAGAGTAAGCAGATTGCTCTTCTAATCTCGGCTTTTCAGCTTCTAAACGACAACATTCTTGTTTTAAGTGAGAACGTTCGAGTTCTGAAGGCGAAGTTTCAGGCTTTTTACTCGAACATTCTTGTTTGAAGTGAGAAGTTTCAAGCTTTTTACTCGAATGTTGAGGTTCAAAAGCTAAACATTCTTGTTTGAAGTGAGAAGTTTCAGGCTTTTTACTCGAACGTTGAGGTTCAAAGGGTGAACGTTTTAATTTTGAGGGTGAAGTGTCAGTGAATTTTCTGCGTTGGGTATTGTGAGATGTGGTTTTGTTGAGCTACGCCCCGCTGCGATAACACGCAGAAGCCCAGAAGCGCACAGAGGAATAAAAAGGTTTTTGACTTTTATCACAACTGCTTTGCGAAAACTGCTGAGTCCGGCATGATGTAATACATAGCCAAACCTACAAGCTTGTGAGTTGAGAGTGAAAAAATTACTCAGTGCGATAAATGCTGCGGGTATGTGTCTTGCACCTTGGACGGTAGCAGGTGCGATGACAACAGGGTTAGTTTTAAGTATGCCAGTGACCGGGATAGCGCAACAGCAAACCCCCACATATTCAGCAGAGCAACAAGCAGCTTTAAAGGAAGTTGACGAACTGAATCAACAGTTAGTCAAGTTATACCAAGAAGGTAAATACAGTACTGCTATTCCCATAGCAGAACGCGCATTGGCTATTAGGGAGAAGGTGTTGGGCAAAGAACATCCCAATGTCGCCACTAGCTTGAATAATTTGGCTGCACTGTATAACGCACAGGGGAATTATCCACAAGCAGAACCATTGTATCTCCGCTCCCTGGCTATCTATGAGCAGGTGCTGGGCAAAGAACATCCTGATGTCGCTCTTAGTTTGAATAATTTGGCTGCGCTGTATCGCGCACAGGGGAATTATACCCAAGCAGAACCATTGTATCTCCGCTCTTTGGCTATTCGGGAGAAGGTGCTGAGTAAAGAACATCCTGATGTCGCCCAAAGCTTGAATAATTTGGCTTTACTGTATCGCGCACAGGGGAATTATACCCAAGCAGAACCATTGTATCTCCGCTCTTTGGCTATCTGGGAGAAGGTGCTGGGTAAGGAACATCCTGATGTCGCTAATAGCTTGAATAATTTGGCTGAACTGTATCAAGCACAGGGGAATTATCCCCAAGCAGAACCGTTGTATCTCCGCTCTTTGGCTATCTGGGAGAAGGTGCTGGGTAAGGAACATCCTGATGTCGCTAATAGCTTGAATAATTTGGCTGGACTGTATGAAGCACAGGGAAAATATCAACAAGCAGAACCATTGTATCTCCGTTCTCTGGCTATCCGAGAGAAGGTGCATGGTAAAGAACATCTCGATGTTGCCCTAAGCTTAAATAATTTGGCAGAACTGTACAATGCACAGGGAAAATATCCCCAAGCAGAACCGTTGTATCTCCGCTCTTTGGCTATCTTAGAGAAGGTGCTGGGCAAAGATCATCCCAATGTCGCCACTAGCTTGAATAATTTGGCTGCGCTGTATGAATCACAGGGGAATTATCCCCAAGCAGAACCGTTGTATCTCCGTTCTTTGGCTATTCGGGAGAAGGTGCTGGGCAAAGATCATCCTAATGTCGCCACTAGCTTGAATAATTTGGCTGCGCTGTATAAATCACAGGGAAAATATCCCCAAGCAGAACCATTGTATCTCCGCTCTTTGGCTATCTGGGAGAAGGTGCTGGGGAAAGAACATCCTGATGTCGCCACTAGCTTGAATAATTTGGCTCTACTGTATCGCACACAGGGGAAATATCCCCAAGCAGAACCATTGTATCTCCGCTCTTTAGCTATTCGGGAGAAGGTGCTGGGGAAAGAACATCCTGATGTCGCCACTAGCTTGAATAATTTGGCTCTACTGTATTTGGCAAAGGGTGATATTACCCGTACTACCGATTTCTTACGTCGTGGGTTAGAAGTGCAAGCACAAAATCTCAATCTAATTTTTGCTGTTGGCTCAGAACAACGAAAACAAGATTATGTCAGAACTTTTAGCGGGACAACAGACTTTACTATTTCCCTATCCCTACAAGAAGCTCGCAACAATCCAGCCGCCGCATCTCTCGCACTAACTACTGTACTCCGCCGTAAAGGTTTGGTATTAGATGCCGTAGCTGGCAGCATCCAAATACTACGCGCTCAACTCGACAAAAACCCAGAAACTCAAACATTATTCACTCAATGGCTGCAAGTACAACAGCAACTCTCCGCATTAGTTTTTTCTGATTCAGGAAAGCAAACTGCTAACTTAAAAACTCAGTTAGAACAACTCGAAGCAGAAAAAGAAAAGTTAGAAGCAGCTATCAGTACTAAAAGTGCCGAATTTCGTCAGCAAACCCAACCAGTAGAATTAGCCGCGATTCAAGCCAAAATACCAAAAGATGCAGCCTTGGTAGAAATTGTCCAGTATGAACCATTCAATGCCAAAGCTAAAACGGATGCTCAGAAGTGGGGTAAACCACGTTATGCAGCGGCGGTGTTGCGCTCCAAAGGTGAACCCAAGTGGGTTGATTTAGGCGAAGCCGCAGAAATAGATATCCCGCTTTTGTCACTTTCCGGGAGGGCAATTGCTAGAAGTCTTATGAGGCAATCAATACAAGCTATCCTATTAGAAAAAAATGGGTCTTGTATTTGTGATTAGAAAATAATCGTGCGATCGCTTGCTATGCAAAAGCTCTAGAATTCAGCAATAGCAAATGTTTTCGGAGAGTGACAGAACAGGGATATAGGACTAGTATTTGATTTCTGAAAAAGCTCCGTACATCTGGAGAGAGAGAAAATCAAAGGTAGTGTTTCGGAGAAACCACTCAAACATCCACTTTAAATGAGAGAATGTTGGAATTAAAGCGCAAAAACGTCTAACCCAGGTTTTTGCTTGTAACCAAATATCTTCTATAGGATTTTGGGATGGGCAGTTAGGAGCAAAG
>NZ_JADEXZ010000001.1 GCF_015206815.1 Fortiea sp. LEGE XX443 | reverse complement strand
GAATATAGTCGTTGCATTTGCTGCTCAATCTCGGATGAATACGGAGTCATAGAATCTCAGAATTCAGTGGGCATATTCTGCTTATTATTGCATGACCCATTTCTGGATCTTATTTAATCCTCGTTCCTTAATCAAGGTAATGGTGTAATTATTGATATTGCTTTAAAGAATAGTAAAAATCATTTTTTGTCTAGTATTGGTGGTCGTCTTATGGATCCGATACTTGCTAGATCTCTAAATATTAATATCTCTAATGTTAAGCCTAGACAGATTTTACCAATGATTACCTCAAAATGTGGTTTAGCGATCGCTGATATCGTAGTGGAGTGACACAGCTAATTTTGTATATTTTAGTCTGGTCACGCCACTACTTTCTTGATGTTTTATTTCTTCTTCCCTGAACTTTTAGCGGCTTTAGCTGCTTTCTTCGCCGCTTTCTCTTCAGCTATAGCAGCTTGTTTTGCTTGTTCTCTTTCCTCAGCCGTTTTCTCTAGATAGTAATGATAATCTCCTAAGTAAACTTGGAATTCGCCATTGCGAATTTCAACAATTTTGTTGGCTACTTGAGAAATAAAATAGCGGTCATGGGAAACTAAAATCGCCGTTCCATCATAGTTTTGCAGTGCTTCTTCCAACATTTCTTTTGCTGGAATATCTAGATGGTTTGTTGGCTCATCTAAGATGAGTAAATTGGCTGGGCGCAATAGCATTTTTGCCAATGCTAAACGAGCTTTTTCTCCCCCACTTAATGCCCCAACAGGTTTAAATACAGTGTCGCCAGAAAATAGAAACTTGCCTAGCAGGGTGCGGACTTCTTCGTTTTTCCAATCAGGAACTTCATCATGAATAGTTTCCATGACAGTTTTTTTCAAGTCCAATGCTTCGGCTTGATTTTGCTCAAAGTAACCAGGAATCACGTTGTGATCGCCTAAGCTGACGATACCTTCTGTGGGTGGTTCCATACCCATAATGATTCGCAATAGCGTAGATTTTCCTGCACCGTTAGGGCCAAGAAAAGCAATGCGATCGCCTCTTTCAATTAGGAGGTTCGCTCCCAAGAATAAAATTTTATCATCGTAGGTATGAGTTAAATCTTTGATGTTCACTACTTCCCGTCCACTGCGAGGTGCAGGGGGAAAACGGAAATGCAGGGTTCTCACTCCAGATATGGGTGCTTCGATGCGTTCAACTTTGTCTAGTTGCTTTTCTCGGCTTTTGGCTTGGGTACTGCGGGTAGCACTGGCGCGGAATCGATCCACAAAGGTTTGCTGTTTTTCGATTTCCTTTTGCTGACGTTCGTAAGCACTCAGCTGTGCTAATTGATTTTCGGCTTTTTGTTGCAGGTAAGCCGAGTAGTTACCCAGGTAGGAAGCGGAAACTCCGCGTTCAGTTTCAACTATTTGGGTACAGAGACGGTCTAAAAATTCTCGGTCGTGAGAAACTATCACCATCGGCGTAGTTAAGCCTTTGAGGTAAGTTTCCAGCCACTCGATGGTTTCTAAGTCTAAATGGTTAGTTGGCTCATCCAGTAGTAGTAAATCCGGCGCTTGCAGGAGGATTTTACCCAAACTCATCCGCATTTGCCAACCACCACTGAAAGCACTCACGAGGCGATCGCCATCTTCTGGGTCAAATCCCATCTCTGGTAAAATTTTGCCGATGCGTGCTTCTAAACCGTAACCATCCAAAGCTTCAAACTGACGCTGCAAACGATCCAATTTGTGAATCAACCTATCCAGTTCCTCTGGAGTAGCTGTTTGCATCTCATGCTGTACATCTGTCAGAGATAACTGTACTTCGTTTGCTTCCTGAAATACCGTCCAAAATTCTTCTCTGACTGTGCGGCTAGGATCAACTTCAAACTCTTGATTGAGGTAAGCGATGTGCAAACTAGCGGGACGAATAATTTCGCCAGATGTCGGTTCCATTTCCCCAGAGATGATTTTTAACTGGGTAGATTTTCCCGCACCGTTAACGCCGACTAAACCAATGCGATCGCCTGATTTGACTTCCCAGTTGATATCCTTAAGGACTTCGCCTGTAGGATAAATTTTACTAATATGTTCGAGTCGCAGCATCGAGTTTCTCTCAGGTAGGAAATATATGGTTAAGGACGAAGTACCAACACCGTGTCCAATATTAACAAAAATTAACTAATAATTCCTCCGAGTAAGTGGTAACAAACCTCAACTGCCGCTTAATTTTGGTTACTTACAAATTTTGTGCTGCTTGCTTTACTTCTTCAATACTTAAACCAAGCTCCTCCGCTACTTGTTCCACAGTCAACCCCAGTTTCAAAAAACGAGCGACCATTCTTAACTTTTCTTGACGCTGACCTTCTTCTATCCCTTCTTGCTTACCTTCCTGAAAAACATCCTGAAAATATCTGGTATTTTTTAATTCACTGATGCTAAACATTTTCTCCATCTCCTCTTTAGTCATCGTGGGAAACTTGTATAACAAGATAGTCTCTATTAATTGTAATAATTGCTGTTGTTTTATTGGTGAGTTTATTTCTAATCTTGTCCTTTCTACTAACTCCCTAGCCTCTATTATTGCTGTGTGTTCAGATGTCACAATTAATTTAACAGTTGCAATACCAATTGGTGGCGACGATTCAGAGCTTAATTCATCAAGATAAATACGCCTAACTCGCTGACTCATAAAGAATTCTCTGTAGTGCTTGATATCTCCTGTGTCTACACTTCTGCTTGGGTATAAAACAACAGCACTCCAATCATTGACAGGTTGATTTTGACGCAAATACAAGCATATTTCGGCAATCAAGCGCGAATACATCTTTGTATCTGCTTGAAACTGCACTTCCACAAAGTAAATTGGCTGATCAATTTCTACATTCGGAGCAAATACACCATCAATTCTGAATGCTGTTTGTTTAATTTCAACTGACGAAAATTAGTAAATACTAGCAGTATCAAGAGAATCCCCAATCAGTTCAAAGAAGATATCGGGAAATCCTTGAAATAGGCGGTAAAATACGCTGTCTGTTTTCACAGATGGATAAGAGTAGATAATTTTACATAAATAATTATGTGCCTGTTTGCGCTTCTCCACCATCCCGCACTTCTTGCACTCGCTCTTTGGATATCCCTAATACCCGTGATATCGGCGCTAACAAATTATCATCAATAGCTTCTCCAGCATAAATACTATTGAGTTCTGTGGGAGAAATTTTAAACGTATCGCAGAATTTAGTAAATTCCTGATTGTTGAGGTCAAGTTCTTTTTGTCGCTCTTGTAATAACAGTGCGATCGCTCTCGTTCCATATTTAGGACGTTCACTAACTTTTATATATTTTTGTACTAAATAATTAACCTTACTCGTATCACCACCAGTCTTTTTTAGTAAATCACCACAAGCTTTTTTGAGAGCTTTTTTTAAAACTTCTTCTTCATTTAAAAACTGAATAATTTCACTGGTGTATTCTTGCTTAAAAAAACCCACTAAACTACCTTTATGATAAATAGGTAGATAAGCTGCGTCTGGATCAAATTGCCAATCTGAAGGTTCGTTACGTAGTAACGACATAGCTGCACCTAGGAAAATTTAATGTTCACCATTCTAAGACTATTTATACTGGCTCGCCATTAGTAATACCAATTTGAAGAATGATCGCTACAGATGTAGGTTGGGTTGAGGGACGAAACCCAACGCCTTAAAACCTTGTAGATGTTGGGTTTCACTTCGTACCCTTCTCCTGACGGAGACGCTACGCGAACGGGAAGCAAGCTACTACCCAACCTACGCATCTGTCGCATTCTTTTTTTAAATTGGTATAAAATTTTCTAAAAATCATAGTTTAGATCCCCGACTTCTTTAAGAAATCGGGGATCTGGTTTTTAGCGACAAGCTGAATCAAGTACACGATAATTTTGTAATTCTAATTGCAGCGTAGACAATTCACCAATTGTATTAGCGGCTTCTATTATTTCTTCCCAATAACGGCTGATTGTTGGGCGGACAATGTTCATAATATCTGCTTCAGAGGTGTAGTGAATCCCTCTTACATGACGCTCTATTGTATCTATCGTACTTTCAAATAAATTACAAAATATTGCTGGACGTACCTGGCTCCAATTTCCTTTAGCCGATAACTCTAAAAAATTTAATTCTTTTTTAGTCAAATCAATAGAATGAATTACCGAACATAAACCACCGTTAAAATAATCAACTCCTTTATAACGTCCAGCAGGTGTAATTCCAGGATGATTCATCTCCCGAAATAATCCACCTAAAACATCATAAGAACTTGCGCCAGTAATACAATCTTCAATACGAGAAATAAACATATCACGAGGTAAAAGTTGTCTTTAAGTGATTTTAAGTATTTTAATGTTATGAATTAATCAGTGAAAATGGTAAAAAATATGGCTAAATTAAAAAACCGTCTGTGTGTTAAATATCGCAACACACCAGACGGTTTTCAATTAAGTTAATTCTCAAACTAAAAATTAGTTCATTGCACCAGAAGTTGCTAACTCCGCAAGACGTTCTTGTTGGTCTAAAGATATACAAGATTGGATCACCGTCTCCAAATCACCTTCCAGAACAGGGTTCAAGGAATAGTTTTGACCTAAGCGGTGGTCGGTGACGCGATTATCTTTATAGTTATAAGTGCGAATCTTTTCGGATCGCGATCCTGTACCAACTTGCGATCGCCGCATCGAGGTTACTTCTTCTTGTTGTTCCCGTAACTTTATTTCATACAGTTTCGCCCGCAGAATTTGCATGGCTCGTTCTTTGTTTTGCAACTGGCTGCGTTCTTCCGTACAGAAAATTCTGATTCCTGTCGGTTTGTGCATTAAGTCAACGGCTGTTTCCACCTTGTTGACGTTTTGTCCACCAGCACCACCAGAACGAGCTGTAGTCATTTCAATATCTTTCGGGTCAATATGAATTTCCACATCATCAACTTCTGGCATAATCGCCACAGTAGCTGTGGAAGTGTGAACACGTCCCCCAGCCTCTGTGACTGGTACACGCTGTACGCGATGCACTCCAGCTTCAAACTTTAACTGGCTGTAAACATTGTCACCTTTTATTTCCAGTATGACTTCTTTCCAGCCACCCATTTCTCCCAAAGATTCGCTCACCAAAGACACTTTCCAACCTTGAGTCTGGGCATAGCGAGTATACATCCGCATCAAATCCCCAGCCCAAATACTGGCTTCATCGCCACCAGTGCCAGCGCGAATTTCCAACATGATATTCTTCTCATCATTGGGGTCGCGGGGCAACAACAAAACTTTTAAGCGAGTTTCTAAGTATTCTATTTTTTCTTCTAATTCACTAACTTCCAAAGCTGCCATTTCTTGCATCTCTGGATCACTGGCTGCTTCTTTATAAACTTGACGCGCCCCAATTAAGTCTTCTTGGGAAACTTTCCAAGTTTCATAGGTATTAACTACTTCTTCCAAAGAAGAACGAGACTTGGCGATTGTTTGATACTCATCAGGGTTTTTCGCAGTATCAGGATCGGCAAGGCGACGTGTTAATTCATTAAAGGTTTGTTCAACGGATTTGAGTTTCTCCAGCAGGTATGATTCAGCCATGACGAGTTTAATGCTCCTTAAAATAACAAGTTGGCTCGGCAAAAAATGACAATCGACCCAGCTGATGCAGGGTCGTCGTTAACAGCAGAGCCAACCCGCTACTTTTTCTTTTTATCGTCAGAACTTTGCTCGCTCGACTTACCGTATTTGCGAAGAAAACGCTCTACTCGACCTTCAGTGTCGACAATCTTTTGAGTACCAGTGTAAAAAGGATGGTTTCCAGACCAAAGATCCACATGTAATTCTGGTTTTGTAGAACCAATAGTCATTACAACTTTACCGTTGCAATAAACTTTAGCATCTGGATACCACTTAGGATGAATATCGGGTTTAGCCATTGTTTTTTCTGTGGTGAATCTATATAAATTATAACTTTCTGATTTGGTAAGCAATTAGGGCTAGGAGGTCAAAAGCTAGAACGCTTTTGACTTTTGACTTTTCCATACCCAATCTCTTATCGTTTTGAGTACTGAGGAGCTTTCCGCGCTTTATGCAAACCATATTTTTTCCGCTCTTTAGCGCGGGGATCACGAGTTAGATAGCCCTCTGTTTTCAAAGGTGAGCGATTTTCTGGGTCTAGTTGGCACAAAGCACGGGCTACACCCAAACGAATGGAATCAGCTTGACCAGTTAAGCCGCCACCTTCAGCTTTTACTAGAATGTCATACTCGCTCTCTAATCCCAGAGTTTCTAGAGGTGCTTTAATGACTCCCAGGTAATTAGCATTGAATTGGAAGTACAAATCTCCAGGCTTGCCATTCACTGTCAGTTTACCTTCACCGGGTACAAGGCGTACTCGTGCTACTGCGGATTTGCGGCGACCAGTACCCCAGTACACGGCGCGACCGCTATTTGCTTCTGCTACTACCATTAACTTTCTTCTCCAGGAATTGTACTAATTTTTAGTTCTTTAGGTTGTTGAGCTTCGTGGGGATGAGTCGAACCTGCATAAACTTTGAGCTTGGTAAACAAATGCTTACCCAAGCTATTTTTAGGTAACATCCCTTTAATAGCTTGTTCTAAAATCCGCTCAGGTAGACGCTGTTGCAGCTTGGCAAAAGTTTCAGTTTTCATCCCTCCAGGACGACCAGAATGGCGGCGGTACAGTTTTTGAGTCCGTTTTTTACCTGTGACTGCGACTTTCTCGGCATTAATCACGATCACAAAGTCACCTGTGTCCATGTGAGGTGTAAATTCAGCTTTATTTTTACCTCTGAGAATCATCGCAATTTCGCTGGCGAGGCGACCAAGGCGTTGGTCGGTGGCATCTACTACATACCACTCATGCTCAAGAGATTCTTGAGAAGGAAGGTAGGTTTTACTCATTTTTGTTTGTCCTTTGTTATTTTTGAGCCACTGCGTTGGACAGGTTGCCCGGCTTGTAGCAAGTGACATCCTTTGTCAATGACTATTGACTAAATACTAATTTTGGTTGGGTGTCGTACCAAATATCGGGAGAAAAAGGAAAATCAGGATAACCGACTCGCAACAAGCACAAACCTTGAGGAGGTGCGGCATACTTTACTTTTTCCCGGCGCTGTTCTTGCCAAATGTCTGTGAAACTAGCCAGTGTGCGCTGTTTGGAGCCTACTTCCACTAGCATTCCTACTAGTAGCCTAACCATGCCATATAAAAATCCATCTGCTTGGATTTCGATATGGAGGAATGACCCTGTACGAAGACACTCTGCTGCTTGCACTTCTACCCAAGAATGCGATCGCTTTGAGCCGGCACGATGAAAGGCCGCTAAATGATGCTTGCCGAGCATTGGTTTCAAAGCCGCCTGGATTAAGAGTTCATCCAGAGGCGCATGATAATAATGCCAACTAAAGGGTTTGACGAACAAGTTTGGTCGTTCTTCAGTGTATATCGTGTAGCGGTATCGCCGATAGGCTGCACTAAAACGAGCGTGCCAGGTGTTACCTACAGATGCCGAAGCCCTGATTGTTACGTCTTGAGGCAGATAGCTATTGAGAACTGTTGCCCATTTGTGAGCCGGTATTGCGCCTGTAGCTTCAAAATGGGCTACTTGTGCAGCAGCATGGACTCCAGCATCGGTGCGGCCTGCACCATGTAGTGTCACATGATAACCAAGAATAGTAGCGATCGCTATTTCTATTTCTTCTTGAACTGTACGCTGCTGCTTTTGTCGTTGCCAGCCATGAAAATGAGTGCCTAGGTATTGGATTACCAAGGCTACTCTTTGAGTTTCTCTAGGCTGGTCAGTTTCTAACATAGAATCTACTAAAGTTTGAAGTATAAAGTATAAAATTTTTATCCTTCATACTTTAACCTTCACCCTTTTTAAACCAGTTCAATAATTGCCATTTCAGCATTGTCTCCTCGCCGAGGTACAGTATGCAGAATGCGGGTGTAACCACCACTGCGATTACCATACCGAGTTGGAGCTTGCTCAAACAACGCATGAACTAGTTGTTTATCGTATATGTAGCCCAAAGCCGAGCGACGTGATGCTAAAGAGCCGTCTTTAGCTAGGGTAATCATTTTATCTACTTCACTTCGCAGTGCTTTCGCTCTGATCAAAGTGGTGGTAATTCGACCATGACGAATTAGCTCAGTGGTTAAAGCACGCAACAGAGCGCGGCGCTGGTCAGTTGGTTTACCAAGTTTTTTGACTCGACAACGGTGACGCATAATAGTGGACTATGAACTATAAACAGTTTTGATTTAGCCGTGTTTGGAACTTCTTTCTTGCGGTAGAGTAATACCCAAGCGTCGCTGCAGGGCTTCCACAACCTCTTCCGCTGATTTTTGACCAAAGTTTTTGATCTCTAACAAATCTTCTTGGGTAAAATCCAATAAGTCTGCCACAGAATTAACTTGTGCGCGTTTAAGGCAGTTATATGCCCGGACTGAAAGCTGTAATTCTTCGATGGGAATTTGAGCAGTTGGGTCGTCTGGAATATCAGAACCGACATCTGTTGGTTCCAAGGAGATATCTTTCAGAGGGTTGAATAAATCTACTAGGATACTGGCGGCTGAAGATAGCGCTTCTTGGGGTGAGAGACTGCCATTTGTCCAAACTTCTAGTAGCAGTCGGTCTTTGGTAATTGAACCATCTGCACGCGCTTCTTCAACGCTATAGTTAACTTTTCGCACTGGCATAAATACCGAGTCGATTTGCAAAAAGTCCAAAGATGTGGCTTCTTCACGTCCTCGTTCTACAGTGCGATAACCTTTGCCTCTTTCGATCCGAAATTCCATTTCCAGCTTACCGCCCTCAGCTAAAGTAGCGACATACTGGGTGGGATCGACGACTTCCACTTCACTAGGTAAATCAAAATGGGCAGATGTAACTGTTGTTGGCCCAGTAACGAGCAACCTACCAATTTGAGGTTGAGAAGAATAGCTTTTGAGAATGACTTCTTTCATTCTCATCAGGATTTCTAGCACGTCTTCCCGCACACCCGGAACTGTGGCAAACTCGTGTGTAACACCTGCAATTCGTACTGCTGTAACTGCTGTCCCTTCCAGATTGGACAGTAACACTCGCCGTAGAGCATTACCAACAGTTGTGCCTTGACCACGCTCTAGAGGTTCTAAGACAAACTTACTGTAATGACTCCGACTTTCCTCTGTACTAGACTCTACACATTCAATTTGAAACTGCGCCACGGAGTAGCCTCCCTTGATTAAGGTGCTGCTAGCAATCAATTGCCTATTCAATTTACTTTTGCCCTAAGACATCTTCAGGCTGATCAAACTGCCAACATCCAATGGCGGAATTTGATCTGCTTATTCAGGGTCGATCATCAATAATATGGCGTTTTGGAAAGTACAGCAGCTCTCCCTTTAAGAAGAGCTAACTGGCTTTTTATCGCCTAAGCCGTCAGAAGTTATTTAATATTCACTCTGCTCGATAGTTTGAACACCAAAAGTGTAAGTAGCTATTTTATGCAGATGAATTTTTTTATTTAGACTTCTTGTCTTTGTTGCCCAGCAGATTTTATCTAGACTCGGCGACGTTTTGGTGGACGGCAACCATTGTGAGGAATTGGGGTAATATCTCGAATGAGTGTAATTTCCAGTCCAGCTCCTTGAAGTGCGCGAATAGCAGTTTCTCTGCCTGCGCCTGGTCCACTTACCATCACCTCTATTTGACGCATCCCTTGATCAATAGCTCGACGGGCTGCACTTTCAGCAGCAGTTTGCGCTGCAAAGGGAGTTCCTTTTTTTGCTCCTTTAAAGCCACTAGAACCAGCACTTGCCCAGGAAATAACATCGCCATTTTGATCGGTGATCGTGACAATGCTATTGTTGAAAGTAGACTGGATATAAGCAAGTCCGTTGGGTACGTTCCGTTTCTGCTTTTTACTCCCAGTTTTTTTAGTTGGTTGTCTCGCCATGTTTTTTTAATTAATTTACGGAAAAACTTGCTCATCAGAACAAGCAGTGAATGATTATTTGCCTGGAGCCTTTTTCTTCCCAGCCACTGTCTGCCTTCTACCACGACGGGTTCTGGCATTGGTACGAGTTCTTTGTCCTCTAACTGGTAAGCCCATGCGATGTCGGCGACCTCTGTAGGTACCGATGTCGATTAGGCGCTTGATGTTCATTGCCTCCAAGCGCCGCAAGTCACCTTCTACTTGATAGTTACTTTCTATTTCTGCACGTAGAGATGCTATGTCGGCATCATTTAAATCTTTAACACGGGTGTCTGGATTGACACCTGTAGCCGCAAGAATTTCCTGCGACCTTGATAACCCAATTCCATAAATGTAAGTCAGACCAATCTCAACGCGTTTATCGCGTGGTAGGTCTACGCCGGCAATACGTGCCACAATGAATCTCTCCCTGTTGTTCTCGCAATTTTTGTTGGTAAGACATGGACAGTAAACCATGTCTGTAGTTTTTTTGGTGATTTTTCTATGTCACATTAACTCCCAAATGTTGAGAGTGCTATCCTTGACGTTGTTTGTGCTTGGGATTAACGCAGATCACCATAACGCGACCACGACGGCGAATCACGTTACACTTTTCACAAATTTTTTTGACAGAGGCTCGGACTTTCATGCCTTTTGTAATTGACTCCAAATATAAAATTATAGCATTTTGAGGAAAATAGTTCAGTTAAGTAAATAAAAATCTACCAACGAACAAGTTGGTTCTATGGTAAGATTCCCTACAATATGACTAATTTTTTCTGGTTAAAATTATTTTTTCCGCAATCTATAAGTAATTCTGCCTTTTGTCAGGTCGTATGGGGTTAACTCGACTTTGACGCGATCGCCAGGCAAAATTTTAATGTAATTGCGCCGAATCTTACCAGAAATATGTGCTAACACGTTAAACCCGTTGTCCAAGTCGACGCGAAACATGGCATTTGGCAAAGACTCAGTAACGGTGCCTTCCATTTCAATTAAATCTTGCTTAGACAATTTTTTTGTTCCTCAACTCAATGATTTTTCGTTCACTTGCAGCACTCATCTGCAAAAAAACATAATGTGAGAAATATATCAACAGCTTATTAATATATCTTAGCTACAATTGACTGGTATCCGGTTTAAAGAGGGGAGTCGTGAGTTATGAGTACTCTATTCCTTACCTACTCACCACTCCCTGCGCTCTAGCTAGGAAGCTAAAATGTGTTTCAATTCAGCAGTGACTTCTTCTTGGGATTGATTACCATTGATTGTCAAAAGCCTTTCACGCTTACCGTAATAATCAATCAAGGGTGCAGTTTCATTGCGGTACACTTCTAGCCGACGGCGAATTACCTCTTCAGTGTCATCTTTACGCCCTCTAGCTAGTAAGCGTGCTATTACAACTTCATCTGGAGCATCTAAGTTAACTACTCGTTCCCCACCTTGATCAGTTTTTGCCAGCAATTCTTCTAAAAAAGCGGCTTGCGTTACTTTGCGAGGAAACCCATCTAAAATCCAACCAGATACAGAATCTGGTTGACTTAGGCGTTCTTCCACTAAGTCTTGTACCAACTGGTCAGGAACTAACTCACCGCTATCAACATAACTTTGAGCTTTAATTCCCAGAGGAGTTTGCTCTTTCATGGCTTGTCTCAATATTTCACCAGTAGAAATATGAGAAATACGCAAGTGTTTTGCCAAAACTTGAGCTTGAGTTCCTTTACCTGCTCCAGGTGGCCCCAAGAAGATTAATCGCGTCACTATTGTTTCACCATTCCTTCATAGCGCTGAGAGATAACATAAGTTTGAACTTGCTTGGCTGTATCAATTGCTACGCCGACCAGAATTAATAGGGAAGTAGCACCCAATCCCCTAAAAGTTGGTACTTTCAAAGCACTTTCCACTGCGGTAGGAATAATTGCCACCAGTCCTAAAAATATGGCTCCCAAAAAAGTTAATCGATTGATTACTCTCTCTATATACTCGCTGGTAGCTTTACCTGGGCGAATTCCTGGAATACTAGAACCCATTTTCTTCAAGTTTTGCGCTACATCAACCGGATTAACAATCAATGAAGAGTAGAAATAGCTGAAGAAAACAATTGATGTTAAGTAGACCAGGGCATAAACCCAAGGGGCAGAACCACCAGGACTAAGATATGTGTTGACTATATTCGCTAGGTCAGGGTTTTTCGTGAAGTTGGCAATCAACAGTGGCAAACTTAAGATGGCAGCTGCAAAGATAATTGGCATAACACCACCAGAATTAAGGCGCAAAGGTAGATAACTGCGCTGTTCTGCCAATACTCGCCGACCGACTTGACGACGAGCCGAAATAATCGGAATGCGGCGGATGCCTTCTTGAACAAATACAATTCCAACAATGGTTGCGAGAAATACTAATACTAGTACAATTACACGACCAACAGTTTCTCGACCGCCGACTTGTACCAGGTCAATAGTATCCCCTAAAGATTTCGGTAGGGAAGCAACAATGTTGACAAAAATCAACAATGATGCGCCATTACCAATACCTCGTTCTGTGATCAGTTCGGATGCCCACATGACGAACATTGAACCGGCAGTTAGTGCGATCGCAGTTTCAGCTACAAATAATGGGCCAGGGTTTAAGGCAAATTGTTGGAGAAATAGCGCAGAAAACGCCACACTTTGGATCAATGCCCAGCCTACAGTTACATAGCGTGTAATTTGCGAAATTTTCCGCCGTCCTGCTTCGCCTTCGTTTTTCTGTAAATTTTCTAAAGATGGAATAGCCGCTGTCAGCAATTGGATGATAATGGACGCATTAATAAAGGGCAAAATCCCTAAAGCAAAAACTCCCAAAGTTGACAGTCCGCGCCCAGAAAAGATATCCAGTAAACCAAATATGGAATTATTGCCTGAGATGGCTTCAGCAAACCTAGCTCTATCAATTCCTGGTACAGGCAAAAAGATACCTAGGCGAACCAAAATTAAAATACCGACAGTGACAAGCAGCCTGCCTCTTAGTCCAGCTGCTTGTGCCATCTGCATAAAAGTTTCTTGAGCCGTTGGGGCTTTATCTCGACTGATCATAGAGTGCTACCTTTGTCGTGAACCAGGCACTGGAAGCGAGTTAGCCGTTATTTAAGTGCGCGGTTGGCTTCACCCTAAAACTTCACAACTTCCTCCAGCTGCCTCAATTTTGCTCCGAGCTTGGCCTGTGAAAGCTGCTGCTTTCACATTGAGTGGAATACTCAATTCCCCATTACCTAAAATTTTCAATGGACCCTTGACAGCAGTTACAATACCTGCGTTTTTTAAAGAATCCAATGTTACTTCTGTATTGGCAGGGAGTATGCCTAACTTCTCTACATTAATCGTAGTGTAAATCTTGCGATTCACAAGTGGAAAGCCTTTCAGCTTGGGTACACGACGGTACAGTGGCTGTTGACCACCTTCAAAACCTGGTCTGGTACTGCTACCAGAGCGAGATTTTTGACCCCGCATACCGAGGCCTGCACTGGCACCTTGACCAGCAGAAATACCCCTACCTACACGGCGACGGCGCTTTTTCGAGCCTTTTTGAGGCTTAACATCGTTTAGTCTCATGATGTTATTAGTATTTTTTTACAAAAACTCTGTAAGTACATCTCTACTAAATGTAGAGTTTTTCAATAGCAATGCCTCTATCTTCGGCGACTTCAGCCAAGGTACGCAGTGTAGATAAAGCATTAACTGCGGCTCGAGCATTATTGAGTGGATTGTTAGATCCAAGTTGTTTAGCTAAGACGTTACGTACTCCTGCCAACTCCAGAACAGTCCGAACAGCACCACCAGCAATTACACCAGTACCAGGTGCGGCTGGGCGCATGATCACCTTAGCACCACCACCAATGCCATCAATAGGATGGGGGATGGAATTAGATTTAGTAATGGGGATATCAATTAGGTGCTTTTTGCCATCGGCTACACCTTTTTTAACGGCACCGATTACATCTGAGGCTTTACCCACTCCCACACCAACTTGACCTCGTTCGTTACCGACGACGACAATCGCTCGGAAGCTGAGTTTTTTACCACCCTTAACGACCTTGCTCACGCGTCGGATTTGAATGACCCGCTCTTGCCAGTTGGTTTCTTCTTTTTTTGCGCGGTTAGTTTTACGACGACCTGTTGCCATAATCAATGCCTTTAAAAGTCAAGAGTCAACAGTCAAGAGTCAAGAGCCAATAGTCATTACTTTTGACTATGGACTATGGACTTTTGACCAATTTAAAAATCTAAACCAGCTTCGCGTGCTGCTTCAGCTAGTGCTTTGATTCGACCGTGATATAGGTTGCCACCGCGATCAAAGACTACTTTAGTAATGCCTTTTTCTAGCGATCGCACTGCGATTAATTTACCAACTTGTGCTGATGCTTCGCAGTTAGCTCCAGAACTTAAACCCGATTTTAACTCTGTGTCTAAAGTTGATGCGGCTGCTAAAGTTTGATGCTCAGTATCATCAATTACTTGTGCGTAAATATGCTCGTTAGAGCGAAATATGGCGAGTCGTGGACGTTCTGGAGACCCGTGAACCTTGCCACGGACGCGGCGATGGCGACGCTGTTTTGATTCTCTACGAGTAAGTTTCATGTTTATTTCTTACCACTCTTACCAGTCTTACCAGCTTTCCGTCTTACCACTTCGCCAGCATAGCGAATACCTTTACCTTTGTAAGGTTCTGGTGGTCGGACGGCGCGAATTTTAGCAGCTGTATTACCTACTATTTCTTTGTCATAGCCACTGACTATAACGTTAGTGTTATTTTCTACTGCAAACTGAATTCCATCTGGTGGCTCAATTTGGACTTGATGGCTGAAACCCATGTTTAAAACTAGGTTACGACCTTGTACTTGGGCGCGATAACCAACCCCTTGAATTTCCAAGCGCCGTTGAAAACCTTGGGAAACTCCCTCTACCATGTTGGCAACCAAAGTCCGGCTTAAACCGTGCAATTGGCGGGAGGTACGGGAATCATCCTTACGGACTACTTGCAAAGTTTCTCCTTCTTGGGAAACTGCAACGTTAACAGGCAGATCCCGTGAAAGTTCACCTTTAGGGCCTTTTACCACAACCTTTGTGCCATCGATAGTGACTTGCACTTTAGCGGGAACAGTAATTGGTCTTCTACCGATACGAGACATGATCTTTTTTCCTTTGTGATTTGTCTTTTGTGATTTGTCTTTTGTCAGTTGCCAGTTTAACGACTCATGACTAATGACTAATGACAAATGACTACCAAACGTAGCAAAGCACTTCACCACCCAAGTTCTGACGGCGTGCTTCACGGTCGGTCATGATGCCACTAGATGTAGAAATAATGGCTATACCGATGCCACCTAGTACTCTAGGTAATTCTTTTCTATTGGAGTAAACGCGTAAACCTGGTTTACTCACGCGTTTTAAGGCAGTAATTAGAGGCTGACGATTTTTACCCTTATATTTTAAGGAAATCACCAAATGACGTTTTACGCCTTCTCCTGTTTCTGCAAATTCAGAAATAAATCCTTCTTCTTGTAGTACTTTAGCAATACTACGGGTCATTTTAGTAGTTGGCACTTGTGTAGTTTGATGCCTTGCCATATTGGCATTGCGGATGCGCGTCAGCATATCTGCAATTGTGTCGTTAGCCGCCATCGTTCCCTCTTTAGATGAACTTATTGATCGCGAAAGGGCATTCCTAATTCTTTTAGTAAAGCGCGTCCCTCTTCGTCATTTTTTGCTGTAGTAATGATTGATATATCCAGACCACGAACTTGATCGATGCTATCGTATTCGATTTCTGGAAATATTAGCTGTTCTCTTACGCCTAGAGTATAGTTACCACGACCATCAAAGCTTTTAGGACTAATACCCCGAAAATCACGAATTCTGGGCAGTGTCAAGCTGATCAGGCGGTCTAGAAAGGCATACATTCTCTCGCCTCTGAGAGTTACCATAATCCCTACAGGCATACCCTGACGAATTTTGAAGCCAGCGATCGCTTTCTTCGCTCTTGTGACTACGGGTTTTTGACCAGTAATTACTGCAATTTCGTTGATAGAAGCTTCTAGGGATTTAGCATTTTGCGCTGCTTCTCCCAAACCTCGGTTAACAGTAACCTTTACCAACTTCGGTACTTGATGAACGTTGGTATATTGAAACTGATTGGTTAGTTTGGGGACGATTGTCTCTTGATATAAGCTTTTGAGTCTTGTTGTCGCCATAGTTTTTTGTCTTGATATCCCTGGTCTTGGTCAGGGAAGATTATGAAGGATGAAGATACAATAAGTATTATTTATACTTCAAACTTTTAGCTTCATCCTTAATCAATAATCTCGCCAGTTTTTTTAAGTTTTCTTACCTTCTTGCCTTCTGGTGTGAAGGTGTAGCAAATACGACTAGCGACATTTTGCTTGGTGGAATAGATCATCACGTTGGAACTATGGATTGGGTATTCTTTGTTCACAATCCGTCCTGATTCCCCTTCTTGCTGGGGTTTAACGTGCTTAGTCTTAATGTTGACACCTTTAACAATGACTTTGCTCAGTTGAGGTAGCGCTTGAATCACTTCACCAACTTTGCCTTTGTCTTTGCCAGCAATTATTTGCACTGTGTCACCAGTTTTGACGTGCATTTTATGAAATTCTTTTTCCTTTTGGCTTGCCATTACAGCACCTCCGGAGCCAGAGAAACAATCTTAGTGAAACTTTTGTCGCGTAGTTCCCGTGCTACTGGGCCAAATACCCGTGTGCCTCTGGGGTTACCATCTTTGTTAATAATTACAGCGGCGTTATCATCAAACCGAATGGTCATACCACTATCACGATTAATATTATGGCGGGTGCGAACAATCACAGCTTCCACAACATCTGATTTTTTGACAGCCATGTTAGGAATGGCATCTTTGACAACAGCGATAATCTTGTCCCCCACAAAACCATAACGTCTATTACCCGCACCTAAGACACGGATACACATCAGTTTGCGAGCGCCGCTGTTATCTGCCACATTCAAGTAAGTTTGAGGTTGAATCACAATTGGTCTCCCTTGAGCAGTTGTTACTTGAATAACAACTATGAGTTTTTAGTGTTGAGGATCTCTGTGACTTGCCAGCGCTTGGTTTTGCTCAGAGGTCTAGTTTCTTGAATCCGCACACGATCGCCCACTTTGCATTTATTTTCTTCATCGTGAACTTTATAGCGCTGGGTTTTAACTACAATCTTGCCGTACTTGGGATGGGGAGCGCGGTTTTCGATGGCTACTACCACCGTTTTTTGCATTTTGTCGCTCACTACCAAGCCAACTCGTTCTTTGATTGCCATAATCTCTTATTTTTCTTCCTTAGGCGGTTGATTTGCTGCTCGTTTACGCTCTCCCTCTACTGTCATTAGTTGAGCAAGGCGATGTCGAGCATGGCGGAACTGGTGGGGTTTTTCGAGTTGTCTAGTAGCTTTTTGCAAGCGCAACTGAAACAGTTGTCTTTTAGTAGCGATAATTTCCTCAGCCAGTTTCTCGTCAGTTAACTCTCTAGCTTCTGAAATCTTGGGAAGCGGCATAATCTACTCCTGCGCCTCTTCGACTTGAGGGCGCACAATAAACTTGGTTTTAATTGGCAGTTTGTATGCTGCTAGGCGCATAGCTTCACGGGCGATTTCTTCAGTCACACCAGCGATTTCAAATAAAATCCGTCCTGGCTTGACTACGGCCACCCAAAATTCTGGATTACCTTTACCAGAACCCATCCGGGTTTCTGCTGGACGCATGGTGACGGGTTTGTCGGGAAAAATCCGAATCCAGATTTTGCCGCCCCGACGAATATAGCGAGTCATCGCCCGACGGGAAGCCTCAATTTGCCGAGAGGTAATCCAAGCTGGTTCTTGTGCTTGGAGAGCGAAATCACCAAAGTTGAGGGTACTACCCCGATGGGCTAGGCCTGCCATCCGCCCGCGCTGTTGTTTGCGGAATTTAGTTCTTCTAGGACTTAACATGATTTACCCTTCATTTGAACGGTCTTCAAACTGCTGGCGACGGCGCTGTTGTTGACGGCGACGAGGTTCACGTTCACGTGTTGCTGGTTGGGGTTGAGCTTCTTCCTGTCCAGGAATAATCTCTCCCTTAAATACCCAAACTTTGATGCCCAAAATACCGTAAACAGTTTTGGCTGTGCAGTAAGCGTAGTCAATATCAGCCCGTAGGGTATGTAGAGGTACTCTACCTTCGCGCGTCCATTCTGTCCGAGCGATTTCTGCACCGTTGAGCCGACCGCTGACTTGAATTTTAATTCCTTGAATACCTGCGCGTTGCGCCCGTTGAATTGCTTGCCGGACTACACGACGGAAGGAAACGCGCCGTTCTAATTGTTGAGCAATATATTCCGAAATTAAATAAGCATCAGCATCAACTCGTTGTACTTCCACAACGTTGATCCGAATTTGGCGATTACTACCCAACACTTCTTGTAGCCCGGTGCGTAAGGATTCGATACCTTGTCCACCACGACCGACAACTACACCTGGGCGGGCTGTACGTACTTCTAGATCAATTTGGTCTGCTTTACGCTCAATTCTGACTTCGGAAATACCGGCGTTATTTTGAGCAAGTCTACCCAGCTTTTGTTCTATGTACTTACGAAGTTTGTAATCTTCTTGTAGAAGTTCTGGGTAACGGTCAGGATCTGCAAACCAACGGGATTGGTGTTCTTGGGTAATACCCAGGCGAAAGCCAACTGGATGAATCTTTTGTCCCACAAATGCTTCCTCTAAAGTGTCTGGTAGTTATTACACAGTGTCGCCGACAGCAACAGCTACTGTGATGTGACATGTAGGCTTACGAATTTGGTAAGCTCGACCTTGCGCTCTAGGTTGGAAACGTTTCAGGACTGGGCCTTGGTCAGCAAACGCTTGGGTAATCACCAGTTGAGCGCGGTCTAGACCTGCATTATGTTCAGCATTTGCTGCTGCGCTTCTGAGAAGTTTTAGTACTGGTTCACAAGCACGATAGGGCATGAATTCCAGGATAATTAGCGCTTCTCTATAAGACCGCCCCCTAATTTGGTCGAGTACGCGACGCACTTTAAAGGGAGACATGCGTATATAACGGGCGATCGCTTTTACTTCTTTAGTATCAGTTGCCATGATTTTCTCCATTTTTGTCATTTGTCATTTATCATTTGCCATTGTCTTTAATTAATGACTAATGACTTATGACTAATAACTACCTACCCGCTTTTTTGTCACTTTTTCCATGACCCCTGTAGGTGCGTGTTGGGGCAAATTCTCCCAACTTATGCCCTACCATTTGATCGCTGATAAAAACAGGAACGTGTTGTCGTCCATTATGAACAGCTATGGTATGTCCTACCATTTGGGGCAGAATTGTCGAGGCTCTTGACCAAGTTTTAATAACTTGTTTTTCGTTTCTATCGTTCAGCTTTTCTATTTTGCTGAGTAAATGATCGGCAACGAAAGGACCTTTTTTTAGAGAACGACCCATAGTTAAATTTAGGATTTAGGATTTGTGATAGTGCCGCGTTAGCAAGTCTATAAGCATTTTTTGGATTCATAAATTTTGGACTTTTGATAATTTGTTAATCTAAAATCCCAAATTTAAAATCTAAAATTCTAAGATTGACGACCACCACGACCGCGCTTAGAAGATTTACGACGACGACGTACAATCAACTTACTACTTGGTTTCTTCGGCTTGCGTGTCTTGGCTCCCAATGTTGGCTTACCCCAAGGTGTTACTGGGCCGGATCTACCAATGGGCGCTCTACCTTCACCACCACCATGTGGGTGATCAACTGGGTTCATGACGCTACCTCTGACCTTCGGACGGCGACCTTTCCAGCGATTGCGTCCGGCTTTACCTGCACTCAGGTTTCTTGCGTCAGTGTTACCCACTTGTCCAATGGTGGCGTAGCATTCACGCCGCACCATCCGAACTTCTCCAGAAGGTAACTTGAGAGTCACGTAATTGCCTTCTTTAGCAACTACTTGGGCCGTAGCACCAGCAGCCCGGACAATTTGACCACCTTTGCCAGCCGTTAGTTCTACGTTATGAACGCTTGTACCCAAAGGAATGTTTGCCAAAGGCAAGGCATTGCCATCTTCAATAGGAGATTCAGGCCCCGCAATTAAAGTTTTACCAACAGTTAAACCGTTGGGTTGGAGGATATAGCGTTTTTCACCATCTTGATATTGCAGTAAAGCAATGCGAGCGTTACGGTTAGGATCGTATTCGATCGCTGCTACTGTAGCCGGGATATTTCGCTTATCCCTTTTAAAATCGATAATTCGATAAAGTTGTTTATGTCCGCCACCCCGACGACGGCTGGTTATCCGCCCTTGATTATTCCGACCTTTGGCACGGTGTTTATAAACCGTAAGGGACTTTTCTGGCTCAGTTTTAGTGATTTCCGCAAAGTCGGATATAGTAACTTGACGAGTGCTTGGGGTATAGGGGCGATAAGAACGAGTACCCATCTTGTTTTAGACCTCTGGGAATAGAATCTGTCTAATCTTTTGTTCGTCCCCAGGTGCGACAGTAACAATAGCTCGCTTGTATTGGGGTTTGTAACCAATGAATTTGCCAACGCGACGTTTTTTCCGTGGCTGCATGGCAGTATTAATTTTGACAACCTTGACTTGGAACAGGTCTTCAATAGCTGCTTTGATGTCTGGCTTGGTGGCTTTTGGTACTACTTCAAATGTGTATTGATTCTGTTCCATCAAAATCGTCGCTTTTTCGGTAACAATGGGGCGACGCACTAAGTCAGGCAAATCACGGGGGTCAAACTTAGGCACTGTAGACCTCCTGAATTTTTTCTAATGCTGATGCTGTGACTACAACCTTGTCTGCGTGCAGCAAGTCATAAACATTTAGCTGATCAGCTGCAATAATTTTTAAATTTTCTACGTTGCGTCCTGACAGATAAATGGTGTTGGCAATGTCAGACAAAATTAATAGGGTCTTTTGTTCTGAATTTGCTCCCCAACGTGTCAAAGCTGCAACTAAATCTTTGGTTTTGGGACGAGAGAGTTCGTTAGTGAATTCCTCTACCACAATTAAGTCGTCAGCACGACTTACGAAGACTGTTCGCAATGCTAACCGCCGTTCTTTACGGTTCATTTTTAGGTCGTAGTCTCTGGGTTTTGGCCCAAATATCACGCCACCACCACGCCATAATGGCGAACGAATAGAACCAGCACGAGCGCGGCCAGTACCTTTTTGCCGCCAAGGTTTGCGGCCACCACCTCTGACTTCAGCACGAGTTTTTGTACTAGCGGTTCCTTGACGAGCATTGGTTGTTTGTCTTACCAAGGCTCGGTGTACAATATGAGCCGCTGTTTCTTCTTTGGCAACCCGCAAGTCGAACGTTTTTTGTCCGACTTCTTCTCCTTGCCAATTTTTAACTACAGTCTCAACCATTTTTTTCTCCTCTCTTACAAAGTTCTGATCGCCGGAAACCGGCGCTCAGACTTTGCGCTTTGTCATTAGTCCATAGTCAATAGTCCATAGTTCAGCTACTAGTTACTATTGACTTTTAATTATTTACCAACTTTTTTTGCAGGTACAATACTCACTAAAGCACCTGGTTTACCAGGAATTGCTCCTTTGATGAGTAACAAGTTACGTTCTGCGTCAACGCGCACAACTTTCAATTTGCTAATGGTGACGCGGGTTCCCCCCAAACGCCCTGCCATTCTTTTTCCTGGATACACACGACCTGGGGTTGTACCAGCACCAATGGAACCGGGCGCTCTGTGGTTTTTAGAACCGTGGGACATCGGCCCGCGACCAAAGTTATTCCGCTTTTGGTTGCCTGCAAAACCCCGACCGATACTAGTACCCATGACATCTACAATTTGACCAGCACTAAAGATATCTGCCTTAATTTCTTGACCTAATGTATATTCGCTAGAATTATCTGTGCGATACTCACTGAGGTGACGTAAAGGTGGGGCAGATGATTTGGCTAGGTGTCCTAGTAGTGGCTTATTTAAGGCTTTTGGTTTGACTTCGCCATAACCAACCTGAACTGCTGTGTAGCCGTCAGTCTGTTTTGTTTTAACTTGCGTAACAGTGCATGGACCTGCTTGTATAACTGTGACAGGAATTGATACTCCTGCTTCGTCAAATATTTGGGTCATGCCCAGCTTGGTGCCGAGAATACCTACAGACACAGTAACTGGTTCTCCTTTTTATTTACTGAGCAGATTCATCGGGACTCTCGGTGATTTTCCGACTGAGGGAGGACGATCCTCAGCAATTTCCAGCGGCTAATGCTGCTTTCTCTTATCCGGAAAACAGAACCCGTTCCCTTACTTTTTGGTGAATCCGTTTACTTTAATTCAGTTGGTTACTAAAACAGCCACGAGTTTCTTCCCAATGGGGATTATAAACTTTTGACTTTAGGGCAATGCTCTGAAGCTTTGCACTTTGTGCAGCAATGCTCTCGTCCAAGCAGTTGCTTAGGCACTGTTTGAGGGTAGCCTTGGGAGCGGCAGCCTCGTTGTAGTAGGACTTAAGCAGTCAGTTGCCACTCAGTATCCTTTGACTAAGAATTCTGTAATACTACATTTCTAGTATTACTGCTTAGTTTCTACGTTTACGGAAAACCTTCAACTACTGTTCAAGATTTTGTTTAGCTTATCCGGGCTGCAAAATGAAACCTAGATTTGAGCTTGATTAATGAGCCACAAGTTTCTTACTGAACTTTAAGGCTTTTCTAGTTTAGCAGTCTCTTGGCAACTTGGTTTAAATCATCCCCTGATATTTTTAATCAGTTGTAGATGTTATTCCAAATTTAAATGACAGAGAAAAACTTAACTTTCCCGCTTGGTCACAATCTCGCATTATAAATGAGATGTGTGTTATTTGTCGAGCATTTTTCCAAGAATTTTTGACAATGCTTTGCTTGCAAAGATTATGTCTATATCCTGGCTAGAAACTTCCTGAAGCGACTGGTGTTGTCAGTTTAGTGTTTCCGAAAGATTTGGACTAGTTGCTATCTTACTGTACCTTAAATATTTTACTTAACAGTAAATAATAGAGATATGTAAGTGGGATAGGATAAACGAAAATCTATGGCACTCATTACCACTGGCAACGCTTTAATCCGAGATTTGGAAAAATTGGGCGCTCTCGGTGTCTATGTCCCGTTAGAAGGAGGTTTTGAAGGTCGCTATCGCCGCCGACTGCGGGCATCTGGCTATATTACTTTGCATATGACTGCTAGGGGATTGGGCGATGTAGCGGCCTATCTCACGGGAGTTCATGGAGTTAGACCACCTCATTTGGGGAAGAAAAGTACTAGTAGCGGTGCTGCTGTAGGTAATGTCTACTATTTGCCCCCAATTGTTAACTATCAGCTAGAACAGCTACCACCAAAATCGAAAGGTTTGGTGTTGTGGATTATTGAAGGGCATATTCTTTCTGACCAAGAAGTGGAGTTTTTAGCAGAACTGCCTAGTTTGGAACCAAGAGTAAAAGTAGTGGTTGAAAGAGGTGGCGATCGCGCTTTCCGTTGGAAGCCTCTAACAGCCACATTCTCTGTCAGTCCTCAGGCTGTGTAACTTTTTGTATTCAAGTTTGGGCGATCGCTACTCTCAGCTATGGATGCGATCGCCCATTTTTTTGATTAACCCTCTTTCATCAATCTCAGTTAGCTTGAGGCTATTTCAGAATTTCGTCTAGCAGGTTTCTTGCGGGTTGTGCTTTAGTCAGTGCTGCTTGATGATCGCTGTAAGCACGAACCAGACGAAGAAGACTGCTCATCCCCGTTTTAAGTTGCTCAAGCTCCTCTCCAGCAACTAACTCCCCATCCAGTATTCGTTCGACTAGGGGTTTGATATCACCGACTTCCTGGCGAATTTTTTGCAGCTTTTCTACACTACTAAGTAAAGCCTTAAGAGAGTTGAGGATTTCATCAATATCTTGGGCATTCTCAATTGGTTCAGGCAAATCTTGGGCTTTTTTGGTATCTTCAGTGTCTAAAACCACAGGTAACTCCTGTAGTGTTGTTTCATTTTTAACTCCATTTGATTTGGCCATTAAGGTTTTCTCAAATAATTTTTCCTAGTGTATCGCTAAAATTGGTCATCTAGGTTGTTAAGTACCTTGCCCAATCACAAATGAGCGATCGCTGTTGATCTGGGTAGAGTTGCGTTCAGCAGTTGTAATCTCAAGTTGATATTTTTTCCAAGGCTATTTGATTTATACTTTTAGGTTCGTCTGATTATCGAAAAGTTTAAGAGTTGTATGTCTAGCCTAAGTTCCGACACAGTTCGCGTTTATTTGCAAGAAATTGGTCAGTTCCCTTTATTAACATCTGACCAAGAAATAACTTATGCAAGGCTTGTACAACAAATGATTGCCATTGAGGAGCATAAAAAACAGCTTAGTCAACAATTGCATCGCCAAGCAACGCCAGCAGAATTAGCAAATTTTGTAAACAAAAGCGAAACTGAAGTAACTCAAATATTTCAGCAAGGGAAACGAGCCAAGCAAAAGATGGTGACAGCAAACCTGCGATTGGTGGTTTCGATTGCTAAAAAATATCAGCGTCGTAACCTGGAGTTCTTGGATTTGCTTCAAGAAGGAGCGATAGGTTTACAAAGAGGTATAGAAAAGTTTGACCCCAACCGAGGCTATAAGTTATCAACTTACGCTTACTGGTGGATAACTCAAGCGATCACCAGAGCGATCGCAGAAAAATCCCGCACGGTCAGGTTACCAATTCATGTTAACGAGAAACTGAATCAAATTAAGAAGGTACAGCGAGAATTGTTTCAAACGCTGGGTCGTCGTGCCACTGTTGCAGAAATCGGTCAGAAATTGGACTTAGAACCAAGCCAGATTCGAGAGTATCTAAGTGTTGCTAGTGGAACAATTTCTTTAGATTTAAAGGTGGGAGATAACCAGGATACAGAACTAAGTGAACTTCTACGCGATGAAGGTATTTCGCCGAATGAACAAATAACCCAAGAAATGCTGCGCCAAGATTTAAGTGATTTGTTAGCATCACTCAAACCTGTGCAACGCGAAGTATTAATCTTACGCTTTGGACTGTTGGATAATCAAGAACGAAGTTTGGCCCAAATTGGCCAGCAGCTAAATGTCAGTCGAGAACGTGTTCGTCAAATCCAGCAGCAAGCAATGACTGCTCTACGTCGTCAACAACCAGAAATTGGACAATATTTATCTTCTTAAAAAATGAGCCCAGATCACCCCATTAGGGGTATTATCTGAGGCACATTAATTCTTGACAAATTTGTGATATTGCTATTCTTACACAATCGGCAGAAATACCAGCGATCGCAATTTCCTATTTGAACGCCGTTGAATATTAATAGAAGACTAATGAATTGGAATAGTAATCATAAATTCTGAACCCTTTCCTAGTACAGAATATACATCTAATTTACCTTTATGCTTCTCAACAATAATTTGATAGGCAATTGATAAGCCTAAACCTGTACCTCGTCCGACTGGCTTAGTGGTAAATAATTGCTCGAAGATTTTCTCCTGGATATCAGCAGTCATTCCCACTCCATTATCTTTAATCCGAATCAAAGCATTGTTTTTGTCTTCACTGAGGAAAGTTTCAATCAAAATTTGATTAGGATTCTTTTCAATTTCACTATAGCTACGTCCTAGATTCGACTCTTCTAAAGCATCGATTGCATTAGCTAAAATATTCATAAATACTTGATTCAATTGACCGCTGAAGCAGGTTATGGAAGGTAAATGACCATAATTTCTCATAACTTCAATTTCCGGACGGACTTTAGAAGCTTTTAAGCGGTGCTTGAGAATCATAATTGTACTGTCGATGCCATTATGAATATTGCAGAAGACTTTACGATCTTTATCAGAACGAGAAAAGTTCCGTAGACTAGTACTGATATTACGAATGCGCTGAACGCCTTCTTTCATCGAAGTAATTAAGTTAGGTAGGTCAGCGCGCATATACTCTAAGTCTGTTTCAGCAATTTCTTGTTGAATAGCTGGTACAGGTACAGGATAGTTTTGCTGATAAAGGTCAATTATTTTGATTAAATTATGAAAATAATTGGCAGCGTGAGCAAGGTTACCATGAATACAGCTAACGGGATTATTAATTTCGTGAGCAATTCCTGTTACTAATTGACCTAACGCTGACATTTTTTCTTTCTGAATTAGTTGAAGTTGATATGCTTGTAAGTCTTTTAAAGCTTGGGAAAGCTCTGCCGTTCTCTCTGTAACTCTTTGTTCTAAACTTTTTGTTAAATAACGCAATTGTAGATGCGTTTTAATTCTGGCTAATACTTCTTCTTTTTGAAATGGTTTAGTAATGTAATCAACTGCTCCTAAATTTAGACCTTTTACCTTAGTTTCTGTATCAGAAATGCCAGTCATAAAAATTACTGGTATATCTTGAGTTATCGGATTTATCTTTAATTTTTTACAAGTTTCAAATCCATCAATAACTGGCATCATCACATCCAGTAAAATTAAATCAGGCAATTTATCTTGAATTTTTTGAAGTGCTTTTTCACCATTCCTAGCTGTAGCTACAAAAAATCCAGCATCAGTTAGTGCGTCAGAAATAATTTCCAGATTGGTGATAGTATCATCTACTACTAAAATTAAACTATTTTCTTGTGAATTCAACATCTCTATTGTTTTGGCTTTAGATATTAAAACAGTAATTGATTAATTGACAGAGGTTTAAACTACAAAAACTCTGGAAGAGTTTTGATAATAATTAAGTAAATATACAGTGAACAAATTAATATAGAGAGAAAGTCTGTGTCCACTACCCCCTATTATTCATTTTTCCCAAACTAGGAGCATCTGTTACTATTGGTGTAAAATTTTTGCTAACAAACTCTGTCTTTGCTAAAAATTTCCAACAAGACTAAAAGAATAAGTGATTTTTAAATTAGATAGATATTAATAAATTCCTTGTCGAATGGGAATGGCGATCGCAAATTTAGCACCCTGTCCTGGTGAAGCATTTACGTCCAAAGTTCCTCCGTGTTTTTCCACTATGATTTCTCTAGTGATCGCTAACCCTAAACCAGTACCTTTACCTAAAGGTTTAGTAGTAAAAAATTTTTCAAATATTCTTTGTTGCACATCCTGAGAGATGCCAATACCATTATCAGCGATCTCAATCAACACAGACTTTTCATCACTTGTTACTGTTGTGCTAATCCAAATTATTGGAAGTTGTTCACTAGTAATAGATTCCAGCTTTTCTATCGCCTCATCAATAGCATCGATTGCATTGGCTAAAAGATTCATTAAAACTTGATTAATTTTTCCTGCATAGCATTCTATCAAAGGTAAATCACCATATTTCTTAATAATATTAATAGTCGGGCGTGTCGATGTAGCTTTAATCCGACTGCTTAAAATTACCAAAGTACTATCAATACTTTCATGCAAGTCAATTAGCTGACATTCAATGTCATCCAATCTGGAAAATAGGCGGAGCGATCGCACAATTTGTTCAATACGCTCAGACCCCTTTCTCATTGAAGATAAAAGTTGTGGTAGGTCTTGCTTGAGAAAATCTACTTCTATTTTGGTTGAGAAAATTTTAATTTCTGGAATCGTAACTTTTGTATGAGTTTCATATAATTGGAGTAATTGCAATAAATCTTCAATATACTTTTCAGCATGAATCAAGTTACCAGAGATAAAATTAACTGGATTGTTAATTTCATGAGCAATACCCGCAACCAATTGCCCTAAAGATGACATTTTTTCTTCCTGCGCTAACTTTAATTGAGTCCTCCGCAGTTCTAGATGGACATTAATTCTGGCTAATACCTCTTGATGCTCAATTGGTTTAGTAATATAGTCTACCGCTCCCAGTTGTAAACCCTTGACTTTATTAACTGGCTCAGAAAGTGCTGTCATAAATATGATTGGAATGTCTTTTGTGTTCGGGTTTGCCTTCAAACAACGACAAGTTTCAAAGCCATCCATACCAGGCATCATTACATCTAATAAAATTAAATTAGGTATTGCCTCTTCTGCTTTTTCTAAGGCGCTTTTCCCATTTTTAGCAACAGACACTCTATAGCCTGCTTGAGTTAATATTTCCAATAAAATTTTGATGTTAATTGGCACATCATCAACAACTAAAATTGAGTTGCTAGTAATATTATTCATTGAAAAATATTTAATAAACAATTATCATTTAACTTTTAACCTAAATACGGCTTGAGCATTTCTACAATAGCTTCATCTTCAAATTCTTCTATTAATTTTAAAATTGTATTAGTAAATTTTACATATTTGCTATCTAGCTTTTGAATCCGGTCTATTTCTTCTTGAATACCCATAATATAACCAGATTTAGCTGCTTGATATAAAAGAGCTATTTCTGTTGCGGGAGGAATTATTATATCCTCAGTAGCATCTGGTAAAACTTCATGAGATTGATGGCTATTTGCATAAATCCAATCTAATTTTAAGTAAAGCTTTAGTTTAGAAAATAATTCCTCAGATTGTACAGGTTTGGGTAGAAAATCATTACAGCCTGCTGCTAAACTTTGTTGGCGGTTTAATTTAAATACACTAGCAGACGAAGCAATAATTACTGTTTCTGTAAATTCTGCTTGGCTGCGTAAATTTTGTGTCATTTGCACTCCATCCATTATGGGCATTTCTAAGTCAGTAATAATTAAATCTGGTTTATACTCTTGTGCCTTACTGATACCTTCTCGGCCATTGAGTGCTTCAATTACGCGAAATCCAAGTGATTTTAGTAAATTTGCAATCACAGCGCGATTATCCAACTCATCATCTACAACCAAAATAGTTTTTTGATTTCCTTTGTATCTAATGATGCGATCGCTTCCTTTGTCAAGATACGTAGCCTTGGATGTTACACAATCTGTAACTTTTGGTAAATCTATATCAAACCAAAATTTACTACCTTGACCGTACTTACTTTCTACTTGAATTTTACCCCCCATCATTTCTACAATTTGACAACTTATAGCCAGACCTAAGCCTGTCCCTTCTGCTTTACGAGAGCTATCTCCTACTTGTTCAAAAGGCAGAAAAATCTTTTGTAATTGGTCTGGAGATATTCCGATCCCTGTATCTTCAATTTTAAATCTAATTTTATAAGTAATTGCTTGTTCATATTGATGATTAGCTATTGCAATCGAATCATGATTAATTAGTTCTATGATGAACTTGACTTCTCCATAATCTGTAAATTTAATAGCATTAATTAAAAGATTTAATAAAACTTGGCGTAAATGTTTTTCATCAACATGAATAATATTTGGTATGTATTTGCTTATCTGATAACTAAAAGCAATATTTTTCTGTTCTGCTTTAATTAGGCATATATCATACACACCTAGTAAAAAGTCATGAAAATTAAATGTTTTAGGATATAGCTCTAGCTTGTTAGATTCAATTTTAGCAATATCTAAAACATCATTAATTAACATTAATAAATGAGTGCCACAATTATAAATAACTTTAATGCCATTTTGTTGTTCAGGAGTGGCTTTTATATCACGTTGCAGAAGTTGTGCATAGCCAAGAATACCATTAAGAGGTGTGCGGAGTTCATGACTCATATTGGCTAGAAATTCGCTTTTTGCTTGGTTAGCCGCATCAGCTAGTTCTTTTGCCGTTTTTAATTCTGTAGTTCTTAATTCAACACGCTTTTCTAGTTCTTGGTTGTTTTTTTCTAAAGTTGCAAAAAAATCTCCTAACTGTCCTGCCATTTTATTAAATGATTGGGCAAGAATACTCAGTTCTTTAACCCCGGAAATTTCTACTGCTTGGTTAAGATTACCAGAGGCGATCGCGCTACTAGCTTGCGTCAAATGTAAAATAGGTTGGGTAATCCAACGGGAAGTGTATATTCCTAGTAATGTTGCTACAATCAACGCACATAAACAAAGCAAAATAGTCGTCTGATTATTGGCATTAATTTCTGCCATAAAATCAGTTTCTGGAACAATCACAATCACTAGCCAGTCTAATCCTGATTTGTCTTGCCAAGGTGTAACTTTAACAAATTGTCGCTCACCTTGAAGTTGTAAAATAAATCTTTGGCTATCTTGAATTTTTTGAAAGCTGCCCAAATTTTGTTGTAAATAATCAGCTATATTCTTAATTAAGAGACTTTTACTATTAAAAACTGATAGTCTATAAGCTTTACCATAAATAACATTGTATGGTGGCTCACTCGTCGAAGAAGCTACTATTAATCCAGACTTTTCTAAAAGAAATACTTTACCATGTCTACCAAATTTTAAATTTGTTAAAAATTCACTAATTTGAGTTAACAATAAATCCACACTAATTACACCAACAATTTTAGTCGAGTCATCATAAAGCGGATAGCTAGAAGATATAGAAAATATTTCTGGTTTATCTTCCCATTGATAAATTTGACTCCAGACAGGTCTACCCATTTTGACTGCATCTGCATACCAAGCTTCTACACGAGGATCATAATCTTTAATTGCTGTCAATCGATGACGATTTCCTTGATTATCTGTAGTATAAACAGAGAGTTTATTGATGCCACTTTTCTCAGTAACTTCATTAATTAAAAGCTGACCATCGTCTAAACGTTCAACACCGATAAATTCGCCTTTAGGATTAGCAAAGCTAATATAGCCAATATTAAATACTCGCATTTGTTGCCAGAAATAGCGCCCTGTAAGCTGATAGTCTTGTAGATTTAATATTCCTAGATTAATTGCAGCTAAATTAATTTTATTAACCTGATCAGGAGTTGCTAGGTATGTATCAAGGTGCTGTTCTACAAGTTCATTCACCTTATTAGTCAACTGATCTGCGAGGTCATTGACTGCCTTTTGCCCATTCCTAAATGATAGATATCCTACCAGACTCACTGCGGCAAAGATTTGGATAACAAAGGGGACAATGAGAATTAGACGCAAAGGTAACTTTGACGAACGCAAAATACCAAAATATTTCATAATTTGCCGACTCTGGAATTCTGAGAAGTTTAACCTACATACATATAATTAGGTTGCCCATTTTCTCAATCTGGATATCATCAGCCGCAACTATCTAATGGTGGATATTTTGGCAACATCTAGGCGATCGCCTAGATATTAATTAATACTTTTTTAAGTGCAACTTATCTCAAATTGAATAGTATGGCAACAGTAATTGTGATAAGATTTACCAAGTAAATACAAAATTTAGACACGTCAAAAATTCTTTATTTGAATATCGTTTAAAATAATCTTTTTTATAAAAAAATTAAGCATCCTCAATTTTATATAGATGATAGAAAAATAAATATTAGTTTATTTTCCTTCTTCAGGTACTTTGATCACATCAAAAGCATGATGCGCTCTTAGTACAGCCAGTAATTACATTTTTAAATAAGAAGGAGATGGTTACATAATAACTATCTCCTTATTTATCGATTGCAAAATTAACCAGATACCTTCTCAGCAGCAACAATTTCAACCTGCTGTGTCTGTGGCAATAAATACTTTATACCCTGTTTAACAAAACCTTGCAGAAAAGCCATTTGCTGATTTTGCTGAAACACTTTTTGCAAGGTTTGGCGTAACTTATCGAGATTTAAAGTACTTCCCGAATCTAGAGCTATTTCTTGCTGTGCAAAATACTCAACTAGACTTAAACCTGCCACTCTAGTGAGATAAGCTGCACTCACTCCCTGCACTAAACCACCGGCAACAAAGGTGATGGCGTTACTTTTAAGAACGCTGCTCACGGCTTTTGTAGAAAGTTCTACTAAACCCAGTTTTAGCATTAAACCACCCATTGTACCGGCTACAGTTTGCGCCTGTTCTAGAGAAAATTTTTGCTGATAAATATTACCTAAATCTATTACCATCTGGGCGTTAATTGCCGCAGTTGCTAATACATCTAGCGCTGGTACTGGGTTAGCAAAGGCTGTAGCCGCAGCTATCCATTGATATTGTTCAATAATTGGAGTAGCGCGATCGCATCTTGTTTTATTCAGCCAGTTTTTTGCTTCTGCTTTCAACGTCAGGGCTTTTCTCATGGTAGTTGTCCACACCAGCTTTTGCCCTTGCTGCACCAAAACTTCATTTAATTGCTGCGTCAGTTGCTGAATTTCTGGTGCTGGTTGTTCCATCCATTCTTGTACAGAACCATCAACTTCATGTTTCCGCACCTTGATGGGGATAGGGGATGCAGCCGTGGCTACGACATTGCATTGCATCCGTTGTTGTAATGACAGCAATACACTAGCACGTTCATCTGCTAAATACTGGTCTTGTTTGTTAAACACCAGGATTGTAGTCTGATTTGCTGCTTTTAGCTGTTGTACGGTTTGAAATTCTGTATCTGTCAAGTCACCACCAATCAGAAACAGGACAACATCTGATTTTTTCACTTCTGCTAAAACAGATCCGTCTGACTTATCACTGGCTTCTCTAAATAAAGGTGCTGTTTCTTGAAATTTGACTTTTGGCTGTTTTTTTTGCCAACTGCTAGACTCTAAAACTTCAATAAGAGTACTTTTACCTACAGATTTTCCCCCAGTAACAACCAATTTAATTTCTTGCCTATCTAATTCCAACAGCAATTGAGCTATTTGTTCTCTCAGCTGTTCTATGGTTGGATAACTTTCTGCTTCTTTTTGCAGTTGGTTAATTACTAGTTCGGTTTTGGCGATCGCGTTTTCTGCTGTTGCTCGATCCACTGGTGTACAATCTAGTTGCTCTAAAGGTGCTTTCGGACGGTTTTGCTGCCATAACCACAAGCCACCACCAACCGTTAAGATACTCAATAGACCAAATTCACCTAGCTGTACTATTGAATGATGCCAACTTTGTAGTACCCAAAGGGAAAAGGAGAGTCCTAATCCTCCCACTAAAATTGGTCGCTCTAACTTCACAACCATTATTCTCCGAGCTTTTTGGAAGGTTTCTTCTTCAGAATAGATCAAAACCCTGCTTCACTGAATTGAACAGACGGAGGTACACATTTTTTTTCCTTACTGTTGCTTGTAAGATTAAACCCCAAGCATTGCGGTATTGTGTACAAAGAGGTTTATGCTGTCTTTTTTCAGTCTTAACAAGGTGGATTTTGCTACCATATCCTATGAATACATCTACCGGGAAGATTACATAATTCGTAATTAACGCTCTTAATTATGGAATATGAATATCTCCCTCTACCTCAAATAAGTAGTCGGACACAATTAAATTTATAGGTGGAGATAGGAGACAGTCAAAAATTTGTGTACTTAATTTTGTCTGATTGTTTACTAAATAGTCATGTTGGCGATCGCAAAAAGTTTTAAACTCGCCTATGATGCTCTCAAGCTTTGATAAAAACAAACCCCCATAGCTTTAGTTAACTACAGGGGCTTGCTTATTCTTTCTTCAATTTGGTGGCGGGAAGTGGATTTGAACCACTGACCTTCGGGTTATGAGCCCGACGAGCTACCAGGCTGCTCTATCCCGCGTCGCTCTTGACTTTTCTAGTATAACCCAAAGTCTAGAGTCTGACAACTATAAAAGCGATAATTCTCCAACAACTTCTAAACGCTTGTATTTTCCGAAAGTCATAAACTTTTCTGCGAGAGTTTCTGCGGCACTGGGACTAATCCAACCCATGTGTTGTAGTAAGTGAATAGCTACAGCATATTTTGCCCGTTTTGCCCCATCTATGACTTTAATTGCTAATCCCATACCTTCACCAAGCCTGCCTATGCACTGTACGCCTTCAGCGCCAGCTTTACTGACTACTTCTCCTGGAGCTAAACGCATGAGTTCCGTATCAAACTCCCCATCTCCTGCAACTAAAGCTGGATGATGAGTCATGGCACGGACGACGCGCTCCATATCCAAATTACTACTAGAGGCTAGTAAGGCATATAAAGATGCCATCTGTCCGAGTTGCATGAGATAGGTTGGTGCGCCACAGTCGTCGTGAGCGCTGATAAATTCCTCAGATGGCATTCGCAACAACTCTGCGATTTTGCCCAAAATTAACTGCTGTATTGGGTGCTTACGTTCTAAGTAGTTATTTAAAGGCCAATGGCGTTGCTGACAAACAGCTAACATTCCGGCATGTTTACCAGAGCAATTATACTCCAGAGGACTCCGCTTACCTTCAGCTATGGGGCATTGAAGAGCCGTTGGATCAACATCGGCACGCCAAAGAATGTTAAATACCTGTCTGACTTGCTCTATTGTTCCTTTATGAGAACTTGCGATAATTGCTAAATCGCGATCGCTCAGATCGTAGCGTTCTAGTGTGCCTGTAGTAGTGACAGCTAGTGCCTGGAATGGTTTGAGTGCTGAACGGACAAACGTGGCCGTTTCAGCGTTACCTGCAACAGATAAAACCCGTCCTCGATCATCGCATACAACAGCTTGGACTATATGCCGCGATTCTATGATGCCTTCCCGCAGTAGCCGGACTTCCAGTACTGTGGCTTGAGTTCGTTTTCCCATTGTCATGGGTTAAAATTTATCTCTTTTATATTATGTTTCATTAGTCATTTGTCCTTTGTCATTATGTTTTTGATTAATGACCAATCACCAATGACTAATGACTGTTTACGACAAATGCCACACTATAGTACCAATTAGGTACATTCCCGCCAAGCCAGCAAAGGTAAATTGTAACCGTTGGAGAATTGGCTTAATTTCGTATGTCACAATCAAGCGATCGCGAGTTAAAATTTCCTGCGGCTTAATCCAAGTTTGACCATCATACCAGCCTGACTCTTCATAAAATACAGTCGTACTGTAGAGCCGATCGCGCACATAACGCCAGCCTAAATACATTCGTACTAATACTAAGATTACGCCCAGACTCGCCCCTGCTGCTCCACACAGGACAAAATGAACAGTATATTTTTGTAGAGGAAAGCTGGCGGCTGCTACTGGCCCTGACACTAGCCAGGAAAACCCCCAAATCCAAGTTATGTTTGTGATATATTCTCGCCAATTTAAGGTGCAATCACGAAACAGCCAGGAAGTTTTTAACTCTTCGTACTCATTAAGCGGTTGTTGCTCTGTGGGAACTGGGCAATTGGAGACAGAAGATTTTATCATGTAGGCTTACCCCCACCCTCATCAGCTTCTGGAATGGTAATACGTTCTGCATGAACCCAGAACGCTTCTAAATTATAAAACTCCCGCTCTTTAGGCATCATGATGTGAACAATCACATCGCCGTAGTCTTGTAACACCCAACTCCCTTCAGCTTTACCTTCAGTCCGCAAGGGACGACGTTGCCACTCAGTGTCTACTTTTCCTTCTATTGCTTGTGCGATCGCCCTCACTTGTACTTTAGAGTAGCCCGTCATCATCACAAAATAATCTGCTAGATAAGATACATCGGCTACCCTTAGTACCAAAATATCCCCTGCTTTACGCTCTGATGCTGCTTCAGCAACAGTTATAGCTAATTGCCCACTCAAATCTTTCATGCCTGCTTCTAGGCTTTTGAGTGGACTATTCTTCTCAGACACGGACTGTAACGGGAAATTTCCTTGGATATAATCAGACATTAAACCTCAGGTGCTTGATCCCTTTTGTTTTACAATTATTCACAAACAACAATTGAACAACAACTGTTTTTTTGAATACTAACAAAAAAACGTCTGTTTATGGGGTGAGTTAACAATTGAGTGTTCGGATTGCAACTAAAAACTAGAGCAAATAGCTAGTGGGTAATTTGCGGAGGTAAATCAAGCAGTAGACTTTCACTAAAAATTTTAACGAATAATTTCTTAACTATAATATAAAATCTTCGATCTTCTACCTAAAGAATGATTAGAAACTAATCTGACTGTTCTTCTCTAGCTGTCAACACTTACTCCAATTGACTGTATCTACGTAATATATTTAGCTATTGCCTTCTTGAAATGTAAATAAAACTGATGCACCCACGATTTATATAAGCCCTCACTCAAGAACATTACAGCTACTGATATTTTCTAGACCGTAGTTTTGCCATTGGCATTATTTAAGTAATTTCCGTCTTTAACTGTAGCTTTAGCTACTTTCTCAAACTACACTTCTTGTTTTGAAACTATTTTGTTCTCAATTATCTGACTATTGGCTGTGACTGATTCAAACAAAGTCTCGTAGTGATTTAAGGCTTGCTCGAAAGCGTATTGCTCTACGGCATATTGACGGCTATTGTAGCCTAGCGTTTTAACCTTTTCAGGGTGTTTATAAAGTTCTAAAATAGCTGCTGCCAAAGCTTGGGCATCTTCTGGAGGAACAATAACTCCGCCACCACTTTGTCTTACAGCTCGTGCAGCTGTACCATTTTCGGGTACAGAAGCAACTAATGCCCGACCACTGGCCAACAGAACTTGGATTTTTGACGGCATATTGAAGGATACAACATTCTTCTTCTGCACGACTAAACCAACATCAGCAGCTGCCAACATTTGCGGCAAATGTTCGCGGGGTTGAAAAGGCAGTAACAACACATTATCTGCACCGCACTCTAAACAGTACTGCTGCAATCGCTTTAAACCTTTCGCTTCACCAACAATCACAAAAGCCATTTCTGGAACATCACGTAGGACAGCAGCAGCTTGAATGACAGTTTCTAAGCCTTGAGTGAGAGCAATATTTCCAGAATACTGTACTACAAACTTGCCATTAAGATTATGGGCTGCCCGGAAAGGGTTGTTTTCTTTAGGTAAGGGGCGAATGAAATTTACATCAACCCAGTTAGGAATTTGCTCTATTTTGTCTGCATCTACACCCTTAGACAGCAAATTTTCTACAAATCCATCAGCGATAACGCTAATTTTTGAGGCTGAATGGTAAGCAAATTTTTCTAATGCTGTAAATACCTTGATGAGAAATTTATTTTTTAGTAATCCAACGTGAATAGCTGCTTCTGGTAGTATGTCTTGAAGATTGAGTACTACAGGGCAAGCGCGTAACCATCCCAACAAAGCGGCTGGTACGCATACGGGTAGTGATGGTGAAGTTGAAAGAATGACATCGGGTCGCCAGCCAACCAAAGCAGGGAAAAAACTTGTAACAACGAAACTAGCATCTAGCATGATCCGATCTAACAGATTCGGTTGTGGACGAATCCACACATAACTGCGTTGGATCTGAACACCATTTTTATACTCATTAAAATAAAATTTGCCCCGATAACCCTCATAAATTTGGCGTTCAGGATAATTTGGCATAGCGGTAACTACCCGCACTTCATGCCCACGCTTGGCCAGTCCTTCTGCTAATTCCGTCATCAAAGGGGCAATACCAATTGGTTCTGGATAGTAGTTGTAGGAGTAAATTAATATCCGCATAAGAAATTAGTCAGAGTCCCTGGCTGTTTGGATAACGCAACTGTTTGTTGCAATTTGTTGCGCCTACATCCAATTGTCTCTTTAGTTTCTTTTGATGTCAGTGGTTGTTCGTTGAAGATTGTGTAAAATTTTTTGTCTTTGCTTAAGTAATACTTGATAGAGTTTTTACTATTTAAAATAATATGTAAGTGTGTAATAAAAAACTAAAGCTAAGTATAAACCCAACTGTTTTTGCTATTAGCAGATAACTGCAATACGAAAAAATCAATGACATGAATTAGCTGCTCAACTCAATCTATGAGGCAAAAAGGGAGTCATGAAAGGAATGGAAACGCAGAGGAGCGCTGAGTTGAGCGCATACAGCCAAAGCGGAACCCACAGGGTAGGAGCGCTGAGTATTTTTGGAAACTTGATTTAGAGAATTTGAGATAAAAATTTGCGCGTTCTGTCTTCTTGTGGTTTGGTAAAAAAGATTTCAGGGGTGGCTGACTCTACGAGAGAACCACTATCCATTAAGATCACTCGGTCAGCAACTTCACGGGCAAATCCCACTTCGTGGGTAACAACAACCATTGTCATTCCATCACGGGCCAGACCGCGCATGACATCTAATACTTCCCTGACCATTTCAGGATCTAAAGCGGAGGTTGGTTCATCAAATAGCATAATTTTAGGTTGCATGGCTAATGCACGAGCGATCGCCACTCGTTGTTGCTGTCCACCAGACAACTGTCCTGGATATTTCTGCGCCTGTTCTAATATTCCTACTCTTTCTAACAGTTGCATGGCTAATTCTTCGGCTTTAGCCTTAGACCAGCGATGTACCCAAATTGGTGCCAAGGTAATATTTTGCAGCACAGTGAGATGAGTAAACAAATTAAACTGCTGAAAAACCATTCCGACTTCTCGCCTAATTGCTTCAATATTTCGTAAATCGTTGCTCAGGGTAATACCATCAATAATAATTTTTCCCTTTTCATATTCTTCTAAAGCATTGAATGTGCGGATAAAGGTTGATTTACCTGAGCCAGAAGGTCCCATCAACACTACTACTTCTCCACGATTGACTGTTAAGCTCACACCCTGGAGAACATGAAATTTTCCATACCATTTATGAACATTTTCAGCAATAATTATTGGGGTTTGTTCTTTGGTCACGGATTTTAACCTCTGAATTAAGAGAAATAGGAAACAAATGAGAAAATAATTATAACTATTGATTAATTAATTAACTGTTTTTCTAAACGTCGAGAAGCCAGCGACATTGAATAACAAAATATCCAATAAATTAGTCCAATAAATAAGTAAACTTCTGCATAACGACCGAGAAACTGCGGCTGTGCCAAGATAGAGCGGGCAATACCTGTGAGTTCTACTAAGCCTACTAAAGATAAGAGTGAAGTATCTTTAAATAATCCGATTAATTGTCCTACAATGGCGGGAATTACAGCGCGTAAAGCTTGAGGAAGTACAATTAAAAGAATTACCAAAGGTGTTTTTAATCCCAATGCTTTTGCTGCTTCAATTTGTCCACGAGGGATTGCTTGGAGTCCACCACGGACATTTTCTGCCATGTAAGCGGCACTAAATAAAATTAATCCAGCAATTCCTCGGAATACTCTATCTAAACGCCAATCTGTTGGCAAGAATAAGGGAAGCATTACCTGAGCGAGAAACAAAACTCCAATCAGTGGTACTCCCCTAACAATTTCGATATACAAGATACAGAACCAACGTATTAGAGGTAGATTACTGGTGCGTCCTAAAGCTAGTAAAACCCCTATTGGAAAAGAAAGCACAATACTGACTACAGCCATGAGCAAAGTGAGGAGTAAACCATTCCACAAATTTGTGGGTACAGGTTGCAAGCCAAATCCTCCGCCAATTAGCCACAGAATTACAGGAAAAGATAATAACCAGATTGGGGCAAGCCAAGGAGTTATTAAGTAAGAGAATTTTTTGCCGATCCAAAAACCTGCTAATAATAAAATAGCAACTAATCCTAACCAAATGCGGGATATTAAATCGAAAGGTAGAAGAATTAATAATAGACTATAAATAAAAGCATAAATAGCAGCAACTCCAAGCCTGGGTAACTGTTGTTTGTTAAAAAAAGTGCCTCCAGTGATAGCTAATGAAATAGAGGTGATCGCCAAGACAATCCACGCTCTCCAATATAGAGTTTGAGGAAATCTCCCAACTAAAAATAAACGTAAATTAACTTGAATTACTGCCCATTGTGATTGAGTAGTTACCCAACTTATTACTCCCGGTACTACCCAAAATAACAATATTATGCAGACAACAGTTAACAAGCTGTTGTACCAAGTACTAAATAGATTTTTCCGCAGCCATAGCAATTTTTGATTGTTTGTCATCTTATTTACTTCATTTATTAAGCTATCTTTCTTTAATCTGTACGGTGCGATTAAGTAAATTCATGACGATGGAGATAGTTAAGCTAAGAGTGAGGTATGTAAGCATAATTAGTAACATTACTTCTACTGCTTTCCCTGTTTGATTGAAGGTAGTAGAAGCGACAAAATACATGTCGGGATAGCCGATAGCGATCGCAAGACTGGAATTTTTTGTCAAATTGAGATACTGGCTGGTTAGTGGCGGGATGATTACCCGCAAGGCTTGGGGAAAAACCACTAGTCGCATAACTAACCCTGGTTTTAAGCCAAGCGATCGCGCTGCTTCCCATTGTCCTTTGGCGACTGATTGAATCCCGCCTCGGACAATTTCTGCAATAAACGCACCTGTGTAAAAAGTTAATCCCAAAAGCAAAGCCGAAAATTCTGGGGATAAAGTAAACCAAGGTAGTTCTATGCCATTTTGACTAATACCAACAATTCCCCACAGAGAAATTTTAGCTGCTGTTTTGGGAAACCCTAAAAAAACAGCAAAATACCAAAACAGTAATTGCAAAAGCAAGGGTGTATTGCGAAAAATTTCGACATAAATTAAAGCGATATTTTTGACTAACCAATTGTCAGATAAACGGGCAATTCCTGCACTAATACCGACAATAGTGGTCAGAACAATTCCTGTAATTGCTACTCGCAATGAGTTGATCAACCCTACCCATAAAGCAAGAGTGTAGGTGTCAGTAGGTCTGTAATTAATAGCTGTTTCGCCAATATCAAAAGATGCTTGTTGTTTGAGAAAATCAAATCCGAATTGAATGCCTAATTGTCGCAAATTCCGGTTAAGGTTACTCCATAGTATTGCAACTACAGCAACCGCCAAAAGTACAGCGATGAACTGTCCAACAAATTGCCAAAAGCGATTGTCACGCCATATAGGTGGTTTGAAATTGGTCATTTGTTATTTGTTATTTTCACTCAGCATTTTGCCAGACTTCATCGAAATGGCGGAGAATAGAGTAGTCCGCCTTTTGACCAGAGTTGATTTTGGCCACGAACGAGATTGAATTTTGTTTTGGAACCAAGGTTGCGATCGTAGACCTCAGCGTAATTACCAACGTGTTTGATAACTTTAGCGGCGAAGTCGTTAGTTAAACCCAGTCCTTCTCCCAAGTTTCCTTCTTTGCCTAAAAACCGCTTGATTTCTGGATCATTACTATTGGCAAGTTGATCCACATTCTGGGAATTAATACCCAACTCTTCGGCTTTGACTAGGGAATAAACTACCCACGTAACAACATTGTTCCAAGTTGTGTTTCCTTTGGCGACTGCTGGTGCTAAGGGTTCTGAGGAAATAGCTTCATCCAAAATCATGTTATCTTCTGCTTTGGGTAAAGTTGTTCGGCGGGAAACCAAGGCGGAACGGTCTGCTGTAACGCCGTCACAACGTCCTTCAGCGTAGGTTGCGAAAGTAATATTAACGTCTTCAAAAACAACGGGTTTATAGTTTATCCCACGTTTTCGCATTTGGTCGGCTAAGTTTTGTTCGGTGGTTGTACCAGTTTGTACACAAATTGCTTTATCTTTTAAGTCTGCCAAGGATTTAATACCACTATTTTTGCGAACCATAATCCCTTGGCCATCATAAAAAACTACTGGGGCAAATTCTAAACCAACGGAGGTATCACGGCTCAATGTCCAAGTGGTATTGCGGCTGAGAATATCTACTTCCCCAGTTTGTACAGCGGTAAACCGTTCCTTGGCGTTGAGATTGCGAAATTCTACGGCATTTGGGTCATCAAACATTGCAGCTGCTACTGCACGGCAAACATCTACATCTATACCACTGTATTTGCCGTCAGTACCCACAAAGCTAAACCCTGGAATTTCGCCACTAACACCACAAATTAGCTGACCACGACTTTTAACCGTATCTGTGCGATCGCTACCTTGGTTACTGGTTGTTTGATCTGATTCTCCACTACAAGCGGCGATGGTAAAGATTAGAGGTGCGATCGCTAGGATTAAAGCTGATTTTCGCATAAACTTCATGAATATTAAACGCTAAAACATGTGTAGACGACTATAATATTTTTGTTAAAAAAGTCGATGTTTGTAATATAAAGCTTTTTGCAGTTTTTTTAAATCGAGAGTCTCAGATCCCCGAACTCTTTTAAAAGTTGGGGATCTTATTTTTAATTAATAATTTAAGAGTGCTATTTTTAAAAATAGACTATTGAAGTTTTTAACTATTACTTAAATATTGATTCTTGAGATACAAATGTTTATAGATATTTTGTCCTCATGCTTACTTCCTAAAACATAATTTTCTTATTTCATAGAATTTAGATAAATCAGCAAATAAATTCAGCAAGTGTGCAGAAATTAATTGCATACTTCTCAATAAGCAGAAGTAGCCACACCAACCTAAACACATGCCCTTAGCAGGTTACACTAGTTTTGGTGACAGCCGCTCCACCATTTCTTATGAGGCTTTTATGGGAGCAAATCTCGAACAGATTGCCAATTACTTAGACAAACTAGGTTGGGACTACCGCTTTGATGATGAAGAAGACCGAATTATCACAGGGGTGGAAGCTGATAACCTGGAAGATTTTCTCATAGTTGTCCAATTGGATGAGGAGGGAAAATTTTTCCGAATTTTTGCGCCTCAAGTTTTGGCAGGAGTGCAAGACCATCCTCACAAAGGGGCTATTCTACAGACGATGTTAGCCATTTCTTGGGAAACCAAAATGCTGCAATGGGAATATGACCCATCCGATGGTGAAATCCGTGCCATTATTGAATTTCCGCTGGAAGACTCGATTCTCACAGAAAAGCAATTTCATCGTTGTTTGAGTGGGTTAATTCAAATTGTCGATGGCATAGCTATCCCTCGGTTGCAAGAAGTTATGGCAACAGGCGAAGATCCAGGGAATATAGAGATTGGAGAAAGAATGTTACTCAGTATTCAGGAGGAAGCACCCGGTTTACTAGAGCTTCTAGAAAGGGCTATGGAAGCTAGAAAAAAGCGGGGAATTTTTCCTAGTGAGTGAGGCGAATCACCACTTAAATAGCTATACTCCAAAGTGATACCCTCACTATATACTGAAATTTTTTAGGGCTGGATTTTATGACATCCTATGCAACCTCCTCTGCCAAAGCAGAAATGAGTGAACTCCGGCGATTAAAAGGCTTACTACCACCAGAATTGCAAAGCTGGGTCACAGTTGAAGGTACAACTGAGGTCAATCCACCCCTGATCCGTAGCGAAGAAATTGGTAAAGATCAGGTAGAAATCCAAGTTGACTTGGTGAAATGGGATGCTCTCGCAATGGATCAGCGTAATCTGCTTTTCTGGCATGAAGTTGCCCGCATACAAAATGACACAATTCCCAAAGATGGTTGGGAAATGGCAGCATTAGCTATTGGGTTAGGCGGTGCTGTAGGCGAGTTGTGGGTACAAGATGGCTTATTGCTGGTGTTAGCTTTAGCGCTGTGTGGTGTTTCTGGCTGGCGACTATATCAAAAGAATAATGGTGAGAAGCAAGTGAGAGAATTGCTAAATGCTGACGAAAAAGCGATCGCATTAGCAACTCGCTTTGGTTACAGCCTCCCCAATGCTTATAAGAGTCTTGGTAGTGCTTTAAAAACACTAATTGATACTACTCCCAGCAAACGCCAACGGTCTCGTTATGAAGCACGACTCTCTGCCCTCAAACGTAGTGCCAATAAGGCAAAAGCTAAATCTCGTTCTACAGATGAGGACAGACTGTAGAAATCAGACAGTCGTGTGGGTAGGCAATACCCACACGAAAAAGAATTTACTTACCCTTGAATAGATTTAAACTGCCGCTTCAAAAACAAAGCACTAGAAGCTAGTAAGACTAGTCCAGCAGTTGTTGTTGGTTCTGGGACTCTGGCTGGTGGTACGAATCCTGCTAATTCCTGTTGACTGGCTCTAAAAGCGTAAACGAATGTAGGAACAAGTGACTGTCCTGTTGGACAACCACTGTCAATGGGGACTTGCGAGAAGTTAGTCCCATCTGTACAAACATCAAACTGCACATTACTGTTGTTCTGAGTCACACTGAAGTCATTATCTGTACCCACAATTAAGGCGTAGGAACCATCAACAAGTTGTGGCCCAATTGCCAAGCCTTCAAGTTTTTCTGGAATGGGTTGTCCGGCGTTTCTCAGAAATTCGGCAATATCAGCAAACAGCGTCTTGCTTACAGGCGTAACATCAGCAGGTAAGGTATTTGTACCTGTCAAGCTAATATCAGTCACATCGGTTGCACCGGTCAGGTCGATTTTGTAGATGCGTTTAGTCCCAACTGGGATTGCACCAGTGGGATCTTCTACACCAAAACCACGATTATCTCGCTCTAAGACTAAAAATTCATTATTATTCAAGGCTGTGATGGCGCTAATACCAATATTGCGCCCTTGGGCGTTAGCTCCAAAAAGATTATCTGGGACACGAGCATTAATATCTGCCAAACTCTCTAGCTGATAGATGTATTGAGCAGTACTATCACCAGTGTTTGTATCGAATTCTACTATTCTTAGATTGCCACTGCGCCGTCCGTCGGGAGAACCTTCATTAACTAAGGGGTCTTGCAGCATAGCAAATAGTCTACTGCCATCTGGGCTGAGGGTTACGCCTTCATAGCCACGATTATCTTGACGGCCAGTGGAAATGGTTGGAAGACCATCAACGTAGTTAATTGTGCCATCACTTTGTCTCGGAATGAGATTGCTGGGAGTGGCAAATGCCCGAAGGAAGGAACCTGTTGGGCTGAATTCATACACAGAAGGGCCATATTCATCGGAAATATAGAAATTACCATTAGGTGCGATCGCAAATCCTTCTGGATCAAAGCTGCGACCGAGAACACTGGCATTCCCATTAAGTATTCTGGGGTTCAATCCGTTAAAATTTTGACCATTTTGGGTGAAGAGAATGGTGTCTAATAACTGAAAATTGCTAATTGCACCAGTATTTTGGTCGACATCTAAGGAAAATTTCTGTACCCGTGTGTTGTAGTCGATAACACCGCCACCAGGTCCGCGATCGGCCAAACTGTAATACACGTTGTTGTTGCGATCGTAGTACAAGTCAGAGAAAAACCCTAAGCGATTGGTGTTAGCACTATTAGTACTAGATGAAGATAAATCTGTACTATCAGCAGGTATAGTGATGCCATTCACCAGAGAAACAGCACCAACAGTACTTGTAGATCCTGTAATACTAACTACGGCAGTTACTAGCGAAAAGCTAAATCCAGAAATCCAATGCTTTACAGAAATCATGTACATTTCCCAAAAAGGCACAGTTTTCTCAGCTTTGGACTTCCAGATTAAAAAAGAGTTAATCAATGATTAAGGTAAATAATGCCACATATTTGCTTAATAGAGTGCGGTTTTTACTTGAACACGACTTCATCAAACTTTTATAGTTGATTTAGCATCTTATGAGTCTGAGGTATAACACGGACATAAGATACAAACTTTTTCATTAAAGCTTGCCATATCAACACTTGATCAGGATTTGGGGCAAGTATTGATGTTGCGGTGAACTTTTCAGAGGTAGCCAAAGGTGTAACTGGTTGCAGAAATACAGGGATATCTGGACTGATATCTGCTATCAACAAAGCAGCTTGTTTTAACTCTGCTGGATTTGTACTTTGCGAAATAATTATCTTGACAAAAGTATCTAACGATGGGTGGCTGTGGCATAATTGGAGAAATTTTGCATGATCTTGCCAATAGTCTTCGCCGCTGACGCTGGGAAGTTTCAAATCCATACCAACAGAGTCCAGGTAAGGCAGAATCATAACCAATTGTTCTGGGCGATGTCCGCCAGTCTCTAAGTATATGGGTAGATTGGTGAGCGATCGCACTTGAGGCAAAAATTCATGCAAAAAAGGCGCATGTAAAAGTGGTTCGCCTCCAGTTAAGCTAATGCTATCGTGTAGAGACGGTAGATTTTGGCGCTCAATCCATTCGAGTAATGTTGTTAAGGGGACGGGATTAGAGTGAATTTCAAAATCTCGGAATCCAGGTGATCGTTCTATCTGACAGGTATTGGGTGCATTCCATGTGTGGGAGCTATCGCAAAAGTGACAGCGCAAGTCACACAAAGCAAAGCGAATAAAAATTTGACGTGTCCCGACATTCAATCCTTCCCCTTGAATAGCAGAAAAGACCTCAATCAGGCGTGCGGTAGGTTCAACTGTGATGTTAGCAGTCATGGGATAGTGGCAATGCGATCGCGCTGCGGCGATATAAAAGCAAGTACGTTTTTTAGTTCTTGTTCTATTGTGAATCGTCGTTGGCAATCTCGGTTCTCACCTTAGATAACTAACAATCAGTCTTTGTTTCTACCGAGTCAATATGAGGTTAAGTAATTTTCTAGGACACAATAATGTTTGGCAGATTAAATTTACATGGCAACGAAAGTGCAGAGCTTCATGACTAGCCAACCCACAGAGGTAAATCTCTTAGTTACTTCCCTAAATGAAACGGCGATAGTGCAGGTATCTTCTCGCTTAAGCGTACTGGAAGCAGTTAGCTTTAAGCAAACCTGCCAAGACTTAACCCAAGCAAACCCACATCCCAAGAAAATCATTATTGATTTTCAGCAAACTATTTTTATGGATAGTAGTGGTTTAGGCGCTCTGGTCAGTAATTACAAAACTGCCCAGGAAAAAGGAATTACTCTAATTCTACGGGATGTTAGCCCTCAAGTAATGGCGGTGCTAAACCTCACAGGATTAGATCAAATTTTTCCGATGGAATCTAGTGGCGATCAAACACTTATAGAAGCGGAAAACGTCATAGAAGCGCCAAAAAGTGGTTCTCGTAAACTAGAGCAGCTACCCACCACTCATCCCTCTGTAGCTTCTTGGATGAAACGTTTTATAGATATAGTTGGCTCACTAGTGGGTTTGATGATTACAGGAGTTTTGTTTATTCCGATTGTGGTTGCTATCAAAATTGACGATCCTGGCTCCATTTTCTTTAGTCAAACTCGCTGCGGCTGGATGGGGAAGCGGTTTAAAATTTGGAAATTTCGCTCTATGTGTGTAGATGCGGAAGCCAAAAAAGCTTTAGTTAAAAATCAAGTACATGGTGCATTTTTCAAGAACGCAAACGACCCCAGAATTACCAAGGTAGGGCGATTTTTACGCCGCACAAGTTTAGATGAATTGCCACAATTTTGGAACGTTTTAAAAGGTGATATGAGTTTAGTAGGAACTAGACCACCTACACCTGATGAAGTTGAACGTTATGAAGTACCAGAGTGGCAACGTTTAGATGTTAAGCCTGGAATGACTGGCGAATGGCAAGTTAACGGTCGGTCTACAGTCCGCAGTTTTGAAGATGTCATTCGTTTAGATTTGCAATATCAAAAAAATTGGAGTTTGTTGTACGATTTAAAATTAATTTTTAAAACTGTAGCTATTTTGTTTAACAGAAAAAGTGGCGCTGTTTAGCAACAAGATTAATTTTACATTTGTCAGTAAATTGTATTTTTTCAAATCCCCGATTTCTTAAAGAAGTCGGGGATTTTATTGCTCACGAATGCTTGAGGACTGCTATAGTTTAGCTGTTAACTTTTTCCTTTCGGGCGATCGCAGTGATATGGATAAAGCCACTCACACCTAAAAATTCCACGAGTGTGTTTCTCTAAAAATGTACCAGCATGATACCTGCTTGATATATCAATTCCGGCTTTCGTTTTAATTTCATATAATTTAGGGAAGGCTGCGGCTAAAATGGCGATCGCCGCGAAGAAATAAAATACCGTGGTTCCAATTTTGGCAAATCTGCGAGAATTGCTGTTGACGTTTCGAGACATAGATATTAAAGACTAACAGCCTATCCTAGGTTAGCCTAACTTTGAAAATGTCGCCAAAAACGTTGATCTGTTTTGTCTGATTTTTCTTGGTTACACGTCAAGCAAAGAGTATGCAAATTGCTGATATCGTTTTGACCGCCCAGTGCCAAGGGGATGATATGATCGATAGTAAGGTCAGCTTCTAAAGCTGTTTTACCACAGCTTTGACATTGGTATTTATCGCGTTGAAATACATATTGCTTAACTTCTGCTGGAATGCGAATACGTGGGGTTTTATTCATTAACTTTCCTCTTGAATTAGGCGGCGCAAATCATCAAGAGGCGATTCTAGTTCTGCGATTTCTGGTTGATCAGGAATGAATTCTAGAGTTATTTTGATTCTTAATTTTCCTGGTAGCCAAGCTTTTGCACCAAGCTTCAGTATTTCACAGTCTATGCCTTCAGTAAACCATCTTTGGTACTGTTTGTAATATTTACTACCTACTAAATATCCACCCGGCTCGATTTGTATTCCACAGAAATTTAATGAGTTGTAAATTACAGAAGATAAGTCACCACAAAATACTTTTTTAATACCTTCCTGTATTTGAATAATTTTAAACACCTTATCTTTGACTGATAAAGCATCATCGGGATTGCAATTTTCTATATTAAAGTTATCTTCCATATTAATTTCTCAAGTTTTCTTACACTTCCCCAGGATTCAGATACCCGACCTCTCAAAAAAGTCGGGTATCTTGTCGTTTACTTCCTGATTTAGGTCTAAATTTGTGCTACACCATCCAACAAACCATCAGAAATAATCACCCCATTACTAGCAGCAATCTTATCAACAACATCTAATTCACCAAAATTAATCACTGGTAAAAAATAATCATATAATTGCATTGCGTGTAAACAACTATTAATTCCAGATACTGCTGCGTTATAGTCCTCAATCTTTTGTTCCACAGCACTCAGCAAGCATCGATTATTTAAAATCTTCTCTTCAGCCTCTTTTTCTAAAGTCTGCTCTAAATAAACACGAGCTTGCGGATACTGCTGTAAAATGTCATCAGCTTGTTGTTCCGCCATTGGCTGCAACTGAGTTAAGAGAATTTGGTTGATAGTTTGACGGAAAGATTTGCGAATTGTATGGGAAACTTTAGGTTCAAAATCTAACTTTAATAACTGCCTGATTGCTGGTTCAGCTTCTATCATACTTTCACAGTCATAACTTTGCGAAGTTTGCTGTAAAGTTTGACGAAATTGATAGATAGAAAAAGTGCCTTCATCATAAAATCTCGGACTTTCTCGGACGAAGCGATCGCATTCTACCCGTGCTGCACTTACTAAAGCTAATGATACCTGTTTTTCTACAACTTTTAACTCTTGTTCAATCCCGCCATCATTACCCAACAAGCGATATAACTGACGATAATATTCTGTTTTCCGAATTTTCTCCATTAACCGCTGGAATAAATTCGCAACCACTTCTTCAGAGGAATTTACTAAAATATCTTCCAATTGATTAGATAAATAGTAAAATGCCTCTACTAAAATGGCAATTAACGGTGCAGTTGCATTACGCAGATGACTGAGAGTAGCACGTCGATAAGCATCAGCTACAGAAAAAGTATCTAGCAATTCATCTAAACGCCGAATCATGCGTGATTGCAATTGCCGAAAATCTGTTTCAAAAGCATCACCAGCCTGATTAATTACTTGGTTAATTTCTTCTGTAATATGTTGGTTGAAATCTTTACCAATTTGCTGTAATTGCTGATTGAGTCGCTGTAATTCCTGCGACTTCATTGCTTCAATTTCTCGTGGTTGACTGTCTAAATCTCGATAAGTCGATTGATAATATTTTTGCAGTTTAATACAACTATCTTCTAAGTCATCAGCTAGATTTTGAAAAAGCATAGGACGCTTTTCTTGAGTAAGATAACGAGTAATTGCTGTACGAAACTCCTCAATCCCACTATCAAGAATTAGCTGATTAATTAAAGGCGTTCCTTGTTCATTTAAAATCCGCAGATAGTTCTGATTTGGAGTTTCAAAACCATTGAGCGAAATCCGAAAATTAGTATGGGAAAGCTTACCAGAAGTTACACAGTAATTATTGAATGCGTAAACAAACTGTGGTGTTTCTTCTTGACCATTTAAACCTTTAACACTTTCAGCAAAAATAGAATCTAAACCAAATCTATCACTTATGCTAGTCTGTTTAATTTGACTGCCGTAAAATCCCAGTAAACCACTGGTTTTGTAAACTCTGCTGCTATCACGAAACTGGCTGCTAATTAAATCATCTAATCGCTGCCTTAGTTGGGTATTATACCAAGTTTCGTCAATGCGGTTGAAGACATAAAAAACGCGATCGCGTATTCCCCCATTTCCCCGCATAGTTTCCAAAAGTGTAGTTTCTTCTTTTGTCATATCACCAGCAGACGCAGGTTTCAATACACACACGACTGCTGATGTATCAGAATGTTGAATTTTGGTGTAAGTTAATTGTGCATCCTTCTCTACTGGTGCATCAATTCCTGGGGTATCAATAATGACGTTGCCATCTTCCAAAAGTGGATGATTACAATAATATTCAATCCGTTTTAAAACTGCACTATTACTTCCTCTGCGTGCATATCCAGCAGCTTCCTTAAGATTGGAAAAGTTAAATTTCTCCATTGAATATGTGGCATTATTGACTGTATGAATCTGTTCGCGGTTTGCTTCATATCCTGCTAGTAATAAAATTAAGGCTTTAGCTTGTTTTGCACGTTCAGATTTACTTTCGCCACCTTCCTGCTGAATAATCGCCTCACAGCCTTGATGTAGCAAATTACTGACTTCAACTTGATTTATATTTGCGTCAGTTTTAAATCCTAGTTGTTGACATAAATAACTCGCTTGTTCACGAATTTCTACTTCACTTAAAAATGTTAAAACAACTTTTTCTTTATCCATCTCTGCATACTCAATTTTGCATTCTGTACCTGTAGCATGTCCCTCTGCACTGTAAAGTAATTCTCTCTCCAGGAGTGCATTAATTAGCATAGATTTACCTGCACTAAATGCACCTGCAAATACAATTTCAAATTTCGGGGATATTGCCTTACCTAAAGAAGTTTGCACAGATGTGATATCTTGGGAACGTAAAGCAGGTTCTTGCTGTAAAAGTTGTAATATTAATTCAACTTGCTCTTTTAAATTTGCACACTGAATAGGCAGATTTGCCATTTTAAATCCCTGGTATATTAAATATATATTAATAATGATTCAATACCCTAAACATCAGTAAATTTACTTTGAAGCAAATCGTTTGAGCTTACTAACCTATAATACAGTGCGTAGCATTGAAGTTTGACTCAACGTTTCCTTGATTTCAGATAAAAACTCATATTGCACTCCTATTTAATTTATAAAAATCGAGATACTCAGATTGTTGACTTCTTTGAAAAATGAAAAATCTTGTTGTTCACAAATGATTCAAGACTGTTATGGATGTGATAATAGGCAATTAATTACTTACGAATACTTATTAATTAAATTAGTTTTGCAAAACAATTTTCTTTTACAATTTAAATAAATAAATGTATCAATTGGCATAGTCTCTTAATCTTTTAGTAGAAATCTGAGCTATTAATAAAATCTAGCTAGAGAGGGATGAAATAAAAAACGTTTTTATAAAAGAACGTCAAGATTTGCTGGTGAAACTAAATTCAAGCATCGGTATTGAAGGTAAGTAGCCAAGTAATTTTAACTTCTAGAAATGGATTTCATCCTATTGACAACTACCACCGGAATTGTAGGTTTAATTACTCATGCTTGACGACAAATCTCTTGGCAACTCAATATACACTCAGCAACTGCTTGACGCTAACGACTGGAATGTTATTGAAACAAAGTTTCATCCAAAACAGCTACACCACAAAGAAACAGTTTTTACCACCAGTAATGGCTATTTAGGAACGCGAGGAAGCTTTGAGGAAGGATATCCGCAAGATAACGCAGCAACGCTCATTAATGGTGTTTATGATGATGTAAACATTGCTTATACAGAACTGGTAAACTGCCCTAACTGGTTGCCTTTGGTGGTGACAGTGGCAGGCGATCGCTTTAGTATGGACTCTGGAGAGATTCTCAAATATGAACGTCGGCTAGATTTGCGTTTGGGTTTACTTAGTCGTGATGTGCGTTGGCGCAGTCCTAAAGGCCATACCCTAGATTTACATTTTGAGCGTTTTGCAGGTTTAGCAGATCAACATGTTTTAGCAATTCGTTGTCAAATCACATCTATAGATTTTGAAGGTGAAATTACAGTCGAAGCAGGATTTGATGCGGAACCCACAACCGAAGGCGTTCCCCATTGGCAAATTTTACACCAAGGTGGCTTAGATCAAATTATTTGGCAGCAAAGCAAAACTCTGCACTCAGGCATTGGCTTGGGGATGGCTGCTAAGTTGGTTGTAGATGGTGATGATAATGCACCTATTTTTGTAGAAAATGGTTCTGATTCACCAGTTTTAACAACCACTCTAGAATGTTTCCCACAACAAACGGTGACTGTAGAAAAGATAGTCACGGTATTTACTTCCAGAGAGTGTAACCTACCGATCGCCTCAGCTTTATACAGACTAGCCGATGAACCGAGATATACTACCCTACTAGCAGCACACATTGCAGCCTGGGAGCAAATTTGGGAAGATAGTGACATTATTATTGAAGGCGATCGCCAAGCTCAGTTAACTGTCCGCTATAATCTTTTTCAACTCCTGGCTGTCGCACCCCACAACGATAACCGAATAAGCATTCCACCCAAAACTCTCTCCGGTTTTGCCTATCGTGGTCACATCTTCTGGGATACGGAAATTTTTATCCTACCTTTCCTCACATTCACTCAACCAGCCGTAGCCCGTAACCTACTCACCTACCGCTACCACACCTTACCAGGCGCAAGACGTAAAGCCCAAGAAGCTGGCTACCAAGGTGCAATGTTCGCGTGGGAAAGCGCCACAACTGGGGATGAAGTTACTCCTCGTTGGGTTCCTGGTGCTAACGGCGAGTTGATTCGTATTTGGTGCGGTGATATTGAAGTACATATTACTGCTGATGTCGCCTATGCAGTTCTGCACTATTGGCAAACCACCGACGATGATGAATGGATGCGTGACTACGGCGCAGAAATTATTCTCGATACAGCAGTTTTCTGGGAAAGTCGAGTGCAGTGGAACGAAGAACGCCACAGCTACGATATTTTAGATGTCATCGGCCCTGATGAAAATCACGATCGCGTTGATAATAATGCCTTTACTAACCTCATGGTACAGTGGCATTTACAGTCTGCTTTGGCGCTATGGGACTGGTTCAAGCAAGCCTATCCCGAAAAATCTGCCCAATTAGTGCAACAACTAAACTTAACTACAGAACGTCTGCACCACTGGGCAGAAATTCAAGAACGCATATTTGTTAATCAAAATACAGCAACAGGTTTAATTGAGCAATTTGAAGGCTTTTTTCAGCTAGAAGATGTTAATCTTGCTGACTATGAACCTCGTACCAAATCTCTACAAGGTCTGTTAGGAATTGAAGCCACTAGCCAAAAACAGATTCTCAAGCAGCCGGATGTGTTAATGCTGCTGTATTTGCTGCGTCAGCGCTATGACCATAATACCTTGGCTAGTAACTGGGAATATTACAATCAACGCACCGACCACACCTATGGTTCTTCCCTAGGCCCAGCAATTCACGCCATTTTAGCCTGTGACTTGAATCAACCAAGTGAAGCCTACACTCACTTTTTACGCGCGGCGTTAGTAGATTTAGAAGATGTGCGACGCAATGCAGCAGAAGGCATTCACGCCGCCAGTGCTGGAGGAGTTTGGCAGTCTGTAGTCTATGGATTTGGTGGTGTGCGGATGACACAATTTGGCCCTGTGGCTTGTCCCAATCTACCGCCTAGCTGGACACGCCTCAAGTTTCGCTTGCAATGGCGCAATGAGTCCTATGATTTCGACTTATGCCAAGAAACCACAATGGTTGTAGGTACACCAGAAGCAGCTGTCCCCGCTTGGGAAAATACTATTAATGGTGTCTTAATTGAGGCTTCTGAGTTGCATTAATTAATGCAGAATACCACCGCATATTTATTATGTACGGTTAAATGAGGAGCGCAAATTACAATAGGTTTGAGAAGACATAAAACCACAGAGAAATACAGATAAATCGTCTGTGTTTCTCTATAATTTTAACCCTAATTAAATAGTTACAGGCGATTCTACATAAATCGTTGGATCTTGTAGCTTGAATTCAATACCATGATTCATCAACTTTCTAGAGATTTTTTCGTTTGCCAACTCCAATAGACGTTTACGCAATTGTAGAGAATTTTCACTAGAACCTAAAATAAAGAATGTTACTCTTGTACGACTGGACTTCTCCTCATCTTTATGATTTAAAAAAGTAATACTAGTACTACCTGGGTCAATTCCAAATAGGGAATTAGTACTCTCAACAATTACCTGCTGCACTAAAGCTTGTTCTCGTTCTTGCAAAATGTCTAAAAAATCGAGGTAAAGTAAAACCATCACTTTTTTACCACGAGTAATATTCTCAATTTCTAAGTTTGCCAATATTGAATTAGGGATAATAAATAAGGTACTCTTAGCCGCAGTACGAATTTTGGTTGATCTGATACCAATTGACTCTATTCTGCCAAACAAACCTTCGGGAATTTGTCCAGATTTCTGTAAACGAATATATTCCCCAGGAACAAAGGGTCTATCCAAATACAACACAATAGTTCCGAGTAACTGTTCTAAGGTTTTTTGGGCTGCAAAAGCCACAGCTAAACCCCCAATTCCTAACCCAGTTAATAAACCAACTAAATTAAATTGTTGACTTTGAGCAAAAGCTAAAACAGCAATAAATCCAATAATGACATTTGCTAAAGTTTCAAATACTAACAGTAATTCGTCTACTTCACGACCAAATTTTCTTACTAGTTCAATACCATAAGCACGAATAAACTGTTGAAATAGGCGAGAAGATAACCAAGCAAGACTAATAATTACAGCTAAATCTACAATGGGAGATAAAAAAATATAGATGGATTGGTAATCTTGAATCCATACTAAAGATAAAGAAATTAAAATTAAACTACCAGCAATTCTAAATAAGTTTCTTAAAGGATCTATGAGATTATTATAAATACTGGCTACTTGTTGCGGTGCAAATTTTTGCGTAATAATTCTCACAAATGTTGGGGTATATCTTCCAGCTAATAAAGATAGAAAGATAAAACAGAGAAATACACCAAATCTTGATAAGGCTAATATTGTACTTTCACGCTGAAAAAAGTTCAGAATAAATTGTGAAATATTGATCATCATCTTTAAATTGTAATCGGCGAGTCAACATAAATTGTTGGTTCTTCTATATCAAAAGCGATACCATATTCTTTTAAACACTGAGTCATAGTTTGAGTTGCTAAATCTAAAAGCTGACGGCGCAATTCCATTGAAACATCGCCAGAACCCAAAATAAAGAAAGCTACTTGCGCTTGAGTTTTTTCTGACTCTATCGCATGATTAAGACTCTTAAAAGTTACTTCTGTATTTCGTGAATCAATACCAAAAATGTCATTAGTACTATCAAGAATTACCTGACGAATTAAGGCGCGTTCTTCACTGATAATAGCTCGATAGAATGTCAAATAAAGTATAGACATGACTTTCTTTGCACCAGTGAAATTCTCAATATTCAATTGAGTCAAAGCGCTATTCGGAACTATCATCACAGTACCTTTACCAGAAGTTCTAATACGTGTGGATCTCAATCCTATAGATTCAACTCTGCCAAAAGTACCGTCAGGTAGTCCGATATAATCATCAATCACAAATGGACGATCAAGATAGAGAACAATACCACCTAAAATTTGTTCTAATGTTTTTTGAGCGGCAAAGGCTACTGCTAAACCACCAATTCCTAAACTTGTTAATAATCCTAATATATTAATTTGATGAGTTTGAGCATAAATCAGAATTGCTAACAAAATAATGATGAGATTAGCTATCCATCTGAAAAGAATTAGTAACTCACTACTAATTTTTTGCTTACTTTGAAATGCAGCATTTAATAAATAAAAATTAAAGAAATTTTTAAATAGTTGTGCTGCTAAAAAACCACCTGCGATCGCTAAACTTAAACTAATAAGAATTTCTAATGAGTTTGTCCAATAATTCTTTGGAAGCGCCACGGAAATAAGCTCACCAATGGTAATTATAACCACAACAATTAATAAGCTTTTGTTTGGTTTAACTAGCTTTTGATATACATCATCAATTTGAATAAAATTTCTAGGCTCTAATACTAATTTTATTAATGAAACTATTAACCGACTAATAAAAAATATAAAAGCTCCAAACACCAGACCTAATAAGCCAATTTGTATCTCTTTATCTGTCAGAATTTCTGGCAAAAAAACAAGCATGTTTCAATTAATTAAGTTACCAATAACTCAACTCACACCAAGATTTGGCGCTGATTAAGCCTAAAATATGCGCCTACAACTATCAACTAGTTTACTATTGTAGTGGCACAAGGCCTAAAATTAATTAGACCTTGCTCAACACTAAATTGCCTGTTGTCGTCATCTTTTTATTCATTTGTGTGTTGATAAAATGCTAACCACAAGTAGATACTCGATAGATAGGCTACTGCTAAACTACAGACAATTAGGATAAACTGAAAGTCATTCATAATATTTAGTTTCTAGGTAAATGTGCGCCAGAAGCCTACAAATTGAAATTTGTAAACTTTGAAATAAGCATCCAAATAGTGGAATGCAGATAAAATGGCTTAAAATTCAAAAGCTTGAATCAAGCACAAGGAATTAGGTCATTAATATTGAGAAAATGACCAGAAAGATGCAGCAATCTCTCCTCAACTCTGTTGAGGTATACGGCTAAACGGTAGTGATGAATTACACTTGCCTTATTTTTGACTAGTTTTTCACCTAAGCTTGACTTGTGCTGCCAACCCTAAACTACTGTAAAAATCAGCAGAAATGACTAGGTTGGTAGCGTTTGCGAGCCTATGATATTCAGGCGGTTGTTGCTACAGATTTTATTTGCTCTTATTCTATAATAGAACAGGGAATAATAACTGATTATTTTTTATTAAAAAAATATTTTTATCTAGGATATGTTAATTAGTTGCTAGAGTCTAACAGGACTAGCAATCCAATTTAAAAGAAAGTAATTCTTGAGACAATAATGTTTATCGTAGATTTTTTGCCGCAATAACCTCTATTTTGTCCTAAATTGATATTAATAAGCCATGAGATTAAGGTTATTAATGTTACTTACTAAGTTTTATTTATATATTATTTATTTTTATAAAGATATATTTGAATTGTAAATTAACCGTACTTTAATCTAAATTAAATTCAGCAATCTTACTCTAGCTTAGTGTCTCAAATTGGGGAAAGTATGCCCAGGGTACAAAAAAAGAAATTTTATAAATCACCTTAAACGAGCTAACTTCTAGACTTAACTTGACTGTAGTTAATATTTTTTGTTTATTTACAACGAGCGCGGCAGGGTTCGAACCTGCGACCGATTGCTTAGAAGGCAATTGCTCTATCCACTGAGCTACGCGCCCAAGTCAATATTGTGGCTCTGACAGGAGTCACCTGTATAATTATATCGTTATCGTTATCAAGAAGCAATCAAAAATTGCAGATTTGCTATGGGCAAGGCTAAGATGCTAGTCGAATAAAGCAAATCTGCCATTGATTAGCTATATTGGGTGGTCAAGGCGTGGTTATTTGCCTGTTGGTGTAGATATTCTTTGGATAGCTTACACTAGGGTGGCTCAAGAGCGATCGCACAGCCTACCCCAATCACATGCTAAGTAATCGCACTCTTGGCGATGTTATCAAATGGGATTATAGATCGCATATCCACAAAGCCCCTGTGAGGAGTTATTTGCTAGTGCCATGTTTATTCTCAAACGGCAGGATGTTGAAATATCAAGCATTCAGCACCCAAAAAGGGATCAGCAAGTGCCGATCCTCCATTATCAGGGGCAAACCTTTCGGCTGATTAGTTTATTTAAAGCTAATCAAGAAGAAGAAGCCCGCGCCTTGTGGAGAGATTTGACCGATAATCGCGGCAAAGCTTGTGTGTTGCTAGAAGAACCAGAGCGTTTTAGCGTCTGGGGAAAAATTCGCTTAGAGCAGCTAGATAGTGATACTGGTGGTCATGGTAAGACAATAATCCTTATCCAAGGGAGTATTTTGCTTCTGCAAGCTGTTCATCTGGATGTTGAAGAGTTTTTAGGCTCTCGGCAAGCAACATTATTTGAAAAAGATATTGGGGAAGTTTTGCGACAGCAGAAGTTTCCCGAAATATCTTCCCCTGAGTCAGTTAAAAACTTAGTGAAAATAGATCCTCTAGAAGGAACTAAACTTCCGGCTTGGCAAGAAAATCATGTGACTACTTTCTTGCAAGAACTTTACAAGCTAGGGAAAATTTATTTTGGTAATGCCAATTTTGCCAATAAAGTGACAGATAGGTTACAGGATATGTCAGAAGGCGAGCGATCGCTATTTATGTCTTGGCTAAATCAATCTTCACTGAGTAAACTGTGGCAATAGCATGAACAAGGATGAATTATATAGACACCCTTTGGGTGGCTTCCCGAAGGGTAGGATGAAGTCTGAAACCCTTTATCTCACTCAATCCTTCACATTTCAGACTACCCTGCGGGAACCCCAGGGGCGAACATATTTCAGACTTCTAGCGTGCATATACATAGTCAATTATTATGAGTAGCTCTTACCACAATTCTCTGCATTCTAAATCTATCTTCACAAATCAGAACATTATCCTAGCCAGTATTGGCTGGGGTGTGATGGCGCTATTATATTTTTTGTTATTTAGTGCTAAAATCCCAGAAGCCAACGGTGTAGAAAGTCGTGCTGAATGGTATGTAATTGGCACAAATATTTTTGAAGCGTTAGCTTACTTGGGTGCTGGTATTTTATGCTTAAGGAATTGGCGTAGCCCCCAAATCGTCAGTAGCCGAAATGTTTGGTTGGCAATTGCCATTGGTATGCTTTCTTATTTCCTAGGAGGGATATTTTTTGGCTATACAGAAATAGTGTTAAATGAAGAACCAGATGTTTCGATTGGTGATGTATTTTTTGTACTGGCTTATATTTCCCTTGGCGTAGGCATGATTTTAGCTGTAGCTTCGAGACGGATTAATTTAGAAAAATGGCAATGGCTGATTGTATCAGCAATAGGAGTGTTTGGCAGTTTGGTGGCATGGTGGATTTCGATGCAACAAACAACGCCAACAGAACTACTAGCTGCGATTTTGAATTGGTTTTATGTAGTTAGCGATGTAGTGCTACTGATTATTGCTACTATATTGCTTTTAGCTTTTTGGGGAGGGCGAGTTGCTCAATCTTGGCGAATGATTGCGGCGGCCGCGTTTTCGCTCTACATTGCAGATATGTGGTTTAAATTTGCTCAAGGGCCTAGTTACCAAAGTGGAGACATATTAGAAGTGTTTTGGGTATTTAGTGGAGTGCTATTTGGCATGGGCGCAGTCCTCGAACATGACGCATCATTGAGTCGAACTCGCCGGGAGCGTGGACGTAAACGAGCTTAGATTTGGTGTCTACCGTGAGAAAACTAACAGATTCAGATAAACAAGAAATTCTTAAGTTATATCGAGAGACTGCTGAAACGACCTCGACTTTAGCAGAGCGCTATGACGTGAGTAACTCAACAATTAGTCGTCTGCTCAAAAGTACCTTACCAGAGGATGAGTACGAATACTTAGTTTCTTTGAAACGAGCGGCTAGGACTCCTGAAGGTAGAGCGCAGGTAAACTACGAGCAGTTGCCTTTGTTGATTAATAAAGAGCCTGATATAGAACCTCCTCCGAGCGAGAGCAAGCCTTTAGAGTTGCCCAAGCTTAAGTCCCAGGAGACAATTATCGAGGCAGAACCGGAACCAGAAGAAGATACGGAAGAATCAAATTCCGCTATTAGACGGGTGCGGCGGCGTTCCTCGTCGACAGAAAAACCAAAGCCACGAGTAATTAAAAAATTAGACATTCCCAAAGAACAACCGCCGGAAATTGTCAGCGTTCCTAGTCCAATATTGAACGAGGAACATCCAAAAGTTACCGTCTTCGCAGGAATGCTAGACGAAGAATTATTGGATGAATCCGAGGATTTAGATGATTTAGAGGATGACTTAGATGATGAAGATTTAGAAGATGATGATTATGAAGAAGATGATGATTATTTAGAGGAGGCAAGACCTTTAGTTACAAGACGTAGGTTAGGTGAAGCAGCAGTTCAAGTTTTACCTTTGTCGGCAGCCCATTTGCCGAAAACTTGTTATTTGGTAATTGACCGCGCCGCAGAGCTAATTACCCGCCCACTCAAGGATTTTGGTGATTTGGGGCAAATACCCACCATTGAAACCCAGCAAAGAACTCTGCCGATATTTGATAACCACCGGGTGGCGAAGCGTTTTTCAACTAAACGCGATCGCGTTATTAAAGTTCCTGATAGTAGAATGCTGCATAAGGCTCGTACTCATTTACAAGCTAAAGGCATCACCCGACTGTTAATTGATGGTCAAGTCTACTCTCTGTCGATGGTCTAACAAAAGAGGAATAGGGAATAGGGAATATAAAAATTTCTACACTATTGCCTGTTACCTGTTCCCTTTTAATATTAACTAATGACCTTTGACCCCGCATAAGGATTAAAAATGTAGAGATTCTTTAATAAATAGAAATTTTAGCGAAGATCAGAATGTTCTGGCTAGGATTATATTGATTAATTTCGGATAAATAAGTTGATAAATTGAGAAAATCAATCTATTTTTAAATAAATTAAATTAACTTACTGGTGGATTGCCTAATTATTTGAATAAAAAGTGAAGTTCAACCAGAAAATTTAGACTTGAGAACAATCTTCTGGGTTTGACTTTTAAATACTTTTTTACTTCAGTGGGATACAAACATTGTAAAAATTAGTATTTTTACAATCAAACGCAATAGCCGCCGCGATACTTTCAAAATGCGCCTATGCGAGACGCTGCGCGTAGACTTCGGCGTGAGTTCAGTCGAACGCTTGCTTCCCCGCAGGGGTATGCGTACTTTGCGGTTCATTATTTCATCCCTAAATTCAGCAATGCTGAATTTCGCTGTGGCAGTACATCTTAACTGGTGTGGACACTGGCAGAGTCCCAACTAACTAACTGACCAAGGAATTGCTCGACTACTGTGACTCTCTCAAAGCTAACGTTACTGAGCAAGGTGAGAAACTGCTAGGCGGTAAACACATTCAAGGTAAGTTAATGAGTAAAGTCACAAACTTGCTGTTTGCTGAACTGTGTAAAATGACATCAACCTGATGTTTAACCCTTCATGATCATGAAGGGTCTTAAAATCTCAGAAACTTTCAGTTACCCTGAACTTACTAAAAATTCTTCTAACTCCCCTTGTAATTTCTAGAATAGGCTGCTAAGATTGGAAATCGTGGGACATATGGGTCGGTGTCCGAGTGGTTAATGGAGACGGACTGTAAATCCGTTGGTTTACGCCTACGCTGGTTCAAATCCAGCCCGGCCCACCTTCAATTTTAGATTTTGAACTTGAGTAAATCAAAAATCTAAAATTCGTAAAAAGCTCGCCCGTGTGGCTCAGTGGTAGAGCACACCCTTGGTAAGGGTGAGGTCACGAGTTCAATCCTCGTCACGGGCTTTTTGAACTTGAATCTGTACAACCTTAGAACTCATTAGATTGTCCTAAATCTGTCTTAAGTTTAGGACAGTTTCCAGTAACTTGACTAGCGCATATCGCAAGATTTAACTTTGTAGATGGCGATCGCTACAGGCACACCTCCGATAAACCTGAAGAAATGCTAATAGTGCTTAGACGCGTAAGGGCTAAAAGTGTATAGGTTATGGGTAGCCTGCACTTCTCTTTCAGAAGCTCTTAGGCATCCCCTGATCTGCACTACCACTGATGAAAGTCTATCGGCTCCTTCTCCTTAGCTACTCTTTGGGCATTATATTCGTCTTCTAAAGGTAATATTGGCGTTGCTGAATTTAGGGATGAAATAATGAACCGCAAAGTACGCAAAGTACGCATTCTCTACGAGAGGCTTCCGCCAACGCGCAGCGTCTCGTAGAGAAGAAGAGGTTTTGAGAGATAAATATCAGAAAATCATCCCGCATTTATGCAACACCGTAATATTTTATTGCATGAAATATTTTTGTCTTAAAACCAACAAAGTCAACAGCCTAGTTTGAGGGTGAACAGAAAGCGCGAAGAGCTAAACGCAAATATGATTAGTCTTTTACTGAATCCGATCGCTTAACATTTGTTCTAACTCGGCAATTCGAGCTTGTAAAGGAGTCATCATCGCTGCAACTTCAGTCTCAGAATAGCGGATGGGAATGTGCTGGGGACAATTCTCACTCACGGCTTCGACATGAAACAGAATAGCTCGTTCAATTTCGGCTGGGTAATCAGGGATACGGAGTTGTTTAATCAACGCGGAATCTCCTTCAACATATTCGGCTCTTCCCCAGATTTTAATGCGTTGGCGGTGGCGATAATCCATTAAGAACAGAAATGCTTTCCCTTCTCCTGATAAGTTACCCACTGTGATGTACTGCACATTCCCTGAAAAGTCTGCAAAACCCAAGGTTTTTTCATTCAGTACTTTAAGAAAACCAGTCGCTCCGCCGCGAAACTGGATATAAGGATAGCCATTAGAACTGACTGTTCCCAAATAAAATCCATCAAGATGAGCAATAAATTCGGCAATTTGTGGGGTAATTGAATCATTAGCAGGGCCATTAGCAATATAGCGTTCGTAGGTTTGGCGCGAACCCCGTTGTAACTGCGCGGCTTGAACTTCGGGCGTAAAAGCAATTTCTCCAAATTTGCGTGGCATAATGCGCTCCTAGAGAGATAAACGAACGTGTGTCAGTCTTGTTAACATATACTGTCATAATTGTTGTGCAGATGGGTGAAACAAAATTAGACAAGCATGAGTGGCAAATTAATAGTATTTGAAGGAGTAGAAGGTTGCGGCAAAACAACACAAATGCAGGTATGTTGTCAGTGGTTGAAAAGTTTGGGTATTTCGGTGGTTGTGACTCGTGAACCAGGCGGAACAGAGTTAGGTTTGCATTTGCGGCGTTTATTGCTAGAGAAGTCTGAAGATAAACCAGTTGCTGATGTCACTGAACTTTTATTATACGCAGCAGACCGCGCCCAGCACGTTGAACAAGAACTCAAGCCCAATTTAGCCGCAGGAAAATATATACTATGCGATCGCTACACTGATTCTACAATTGCTTATCAAGGTTATGGTCGGGGTTTGAATATGAGTTTAATTGAACAACTCAACTACATTGCTACAGCTGGCTTAACAAGTGACTTGACTATTTGGTTAGATGTCGATGTTGAGGTAGGACTAAGCCGTAAACAAGGAGATAAAATAGGTTTAGACCGCATTGAACAAGAAACTATCGCCTTTCATCGCCGCGTTCAGCAAGGATATAACCAGTTAGCAGCAGCGCACCCATCCCGGATTATGCGGGTAGATGGCAGTTTGAGTAAAGAGACTGTACATAATGTAATTAAAGAAATTTTAGGCGACCGCTTGCCAATTTGGAGTTAGTCAATTGACTAGTAATTTATTTGCACAACTTGTTGGACAACAACAAGCCATAGAATTACTAACTCAGGCCGTTCACCAAAATCGAGTTGCACCAGCCTATTTGTTTGTCGGGCCAGATGGTATAGGACGGAGTTTAGCAGCCCGGTGTTTTGTAGAATTGTTATTCTCTAGCGTTGTGGAGACGCATTTATTTGCATCTGTGCAGAATCGAGTACGTCAAGGGAACCATCCAGATTTGTTGTGGGTACAGCCAACATATCAATATCAAGGGCAAAGGTTAACAGTAGCCGAAGCTGCCGAGAAAAAACTGAAGCGCAAAGCACCGCCTTTAATTCGGCTAGAGCAAATTCGGGAAATTACACAATTTCTCAGCCGTCCCCCTTTAGAAGCACCCAGAAGTGTAGTGGTGCTAGAAGAAGCCCAAACAATGGCAGAACCAGCAGCAAATGCCCTATTAAAAACTTTAGAAGAACCTGGACAAGCAACAATAATTTTAATTGCACCTTCGCCTGAATCAGTTCTGCCAACTTTGGTGTCGCGCTGTCAACGTATTCCTTTTTATTGCTTAGATACAGCATCCTTAACTCAAGTGTTGATGCAAACCAATAATCAGGAAATTTTGCAGCATCCGGCTGTGTTGAGCATAGCAGCTGGCAGTCCGGGAAGCGCGATCGCCGCTTACGAACAATTACAAACTATTCCCCCTGAGTTACTCATAAACTTAACCACAGCATCAAAATCTTATCGCCATGCTTTGGAATTAGCCAAGAAAATAGATCAAGATTTAGATACAGAAGCACAACTTTGGTTAGTTGATTATCTACAACATTCCTATTGGCAACAGTGGCATCAACCCGGAATTATTAATCAGTTAGAACAGGCGCGTAAATCTCTATTAGTTTACGCTCAACCACGCTTAGTTTGGGAATGTACTTTATTATCTGTGCATCAACAATGCAATATGCAAAACTAGTACTTTGTCAAGTTTAAATCGTGGGATAAATCAATTTTTGATTAGAGGCAGGGGGCAGGGAGCAGGGAGAAGAGGGGACTGTAGGTACAAACCGAACTTCGTTCAGGCTCCCTTGCTCCCTTTCACCTTTGGTTAAAACCCCATCTCTTGTAGGTGGCTTTTCTCCCCTGCTAAGAGTTCCCTTCCCTCCTGCTTTTTTATTTTCTTCTTTTTCCCTTTCTTGTAGCTTCTTTGCGCGTCTATGCGCCCTTTGCGGTTCGTTCTTTTATCCTACAAAACTAATTTGACAGACTACTAGAAACATTTTACAACAATTACCCAATGCAAAATTCACAACTGTAACCAAATCGAGAAATTAAAAAATTTATAACGACTGCGGCTGAATTAGGAAGCCTACACTGTACCTTTCGCGTTAGTGTCTCGTAAGAGAAGATCAGTGTAGGTAGTTCACTAATTCACGTATTGACCGACTACTATTTATTTAGCTGAGTGTGATTTCTCCTGCATAATGACATTGTTTTGAGCCACCTTACCGTTTTTGCCGTTGGTATTACCGTTATTATTACGGGGTTGAATTACGCCGTAACCGCCGTGGTTGCGTTCGTAAATAACGTTAATTTCTCCCGTTTCTGCATTGCGGAACATATAAAAGTCGTGTCCCACTAGCTGGAGTTGTTCTAAAGCCTCATCAAGAGTCATCGGTGGCATGGAAAAATATTTAGTGCGGACGACTTCGCTGGGTAGTTCGGGAGTGCGATCGCCAATTAAATCTGGTACAACTGGTTCTGGTACAACTACTTCGTTTGTAGGTTGAGCATGAGTTTTCTTATCTTGCCGTCGTTCTTTATATTTGCGTAATTGACGGGCAATTTTATCTGCAACTAAATCAATACTGGCGTATAAGTTTTCGCTGCTTTCCTCGGCACGGATGACACTACCATTTGCATAGATAGTGACTTCAGCTGCTTGTTTGGGATTAATTCGGGGATTGCGAGCTACGCTCAGGTGGACATCCACTTCATTTGTCAGGTTTTGAAAGTGACTAACTGCTTTTTCTATCTTCTGATGCACGTAATCCCTAATTGCTTCGGTGATTTCAATATTTTTGCCGTGGATGACAAGCTTCATGTAAACTCTCCCGCTCTATATTTGATGTGTGATGTGAGTTTGTTTTGCGTAAAAGGAAGTTGCGGTAAGGTCTATCACTGCTGCCAAAACAAGTTTTGTTGTAGGTTGATGCACTGCTGAATTTGCTCTAAATTTGTTGCTTTCAATTTTCCCGCGTTCCCTTGATTTATATCATCAGTGGATGTTTGCGCTTGTATCCTCTTGTTGGTCAACAATTGGATTGAGCCGCAGAATGATTAAGTATCTCACTTTGAGCAACTGCTATCTTAACTATCTTGTACATGCAGGCAACTTCTATGTATTTTCATAGGTTTGCTTGCTTTTAGTTGATAACACAACTCTTTGTCCAAGTTTTATCCAGTTAAAGATGCAAACAATATTATGAGAGTCATCAGCCAGTTCATTCTTTCTTGTTGTTTTGGCGTGATGCTTATTGCAGAGAATTCCTCCTAAGACCGTTGCGGTTATATATTCAAACTAGCACTTTGTATTTTATATAGCAGGTTCCCTTGACGTTCCTTTAAAATCCTTTGCATAGCTTGACAATTGTTGACTCTAACTGCCTAAGTTGCAATATATTTCCTGATTTTTCCAGTTGATTTTTGACATGATCCGTAGTATTAGACCATCACTTAACCGTTGTTTGCTTTATAACCAGGGATTGATGCCTTACATAGACGCACATGTATGGCAGCGATCGCTTTTGGCAGAACGTATTCAAGACCCCAGTCTCGATGATGTATTAATCTTGCTAGAACATCCCCCTGTCTACACTTTAGGACAAGGAGCCACCCCAGAATTTCTCAAGTTTGACCTTGATAATAGTAATTTTGATGTCCATAGAGTTGAACGCGGTGGTGAAGTGACTTACCATTGTCCTGGTCAACTGGTGGGGTATCCAATTTTAAATCTGCAACGTTATCGCAAAGACTTGCATTGGTACTTGCGCCAACTCGAAGAAGTAATCATTCGAGTGTTAGCAGTTTATGGTTTGGCAGGCGATCGCCTGACTGGCTTCACTGGTGTATGGTTAGAAAATCGTAAAGTTGCGGCGATCGGGATTAAAGTCAGCCGTTGGATTACGATGCACGGTTTTGCTTTAAATGTTTGTCCCGATATGACAGGCTTTCAACATATTGTCCCTTGTGGTATTGCCGATAAACCAGTAGCCAGTTTAGCTGAATGGATTCCGGGTATCACCTGTGAGGAGGTGCGCTCCCATATTGTCCAATCTTTTGCAGATGTGTTTGGTGTTGATCTCGTGGATTCTACTCATTAGAGCTAAAGCACATAATTCTATGTAGTTGTTGGTTCAAACAAAGTTGCTGGAGGTATGATTACAGAAGTGCTTCGCTTACAAAATGAGGATTAATAAAAAATCTTTTAAATTCTTATTTCTTTGCTTCTTTCTTTGCGAGACGCTGCACAAATGTGGTTTATTTCAAATAATAGTCTGATGCTAAAGATTATTAATCAAAAATCCAAAATTGGTATAACCGCCAACACTCACAAATCAACACAAATAATCTTCCCTAACTATCTGCGTTAATCCGTGTACATCGGCGGTTAAAAATTTAATTAACAGTAGACTTCGCAATTACCCCCAACTGTAATCCTGGTGGATAACTACCTTCTTCTTTGATCCGCTTAATTTCCACATCGGTGAACTGGATATTTAACTTTTGTGCGACTGCACTGACGATATCACCCCGGTCAATTACACCAGCCACCGCACCAGCAGGAGAAAGCACGGTGATGCGTGGTAACTGTTCATTTTCTAGCTTGTTGATAACTTCAGCCATAGAAGTTGATTCAGTAACTGTGGGTATTTCTGTGAGAGGATGGACGATACTTTGGAGAGTGCGGGTTTCCCATTCGCTTCTTTCTACCAAGCGCAAATCATCAATGGCAACCATACCCCGATAACGTCCATCAGAAGCTGCGAAATAAACTTGTGGCGCAGCTGAATCTAATAAATATGAGTCAGCAAAGGCGCGTAAAGTCTGATCAGCATCAACTACTCGATAGTCACGAGTCAGAGCATCACTAGCTACCATCTTCAACAAAGTTTCTTGTAATGTAGTCACGCGGTCGTAAGTGTTGGCGTTACGCAGTCCAAACCAACCTAACAGCGCAATCCATAAACCAAGTGCTAATTCTCTGGTGAAGAAATCTACAGCAAACCCTAAAGCGATCGCAGCATAACCCAAAATTTGCCCTGATTTTGCTGCCCAGTGTACAGCTTGAAAGCGATCGCCTGTAACTTTCCACAATGCTGCTTTTAATACCTGACCGCCATCTAACGGTAAGCCAGGAATTAAGTTAAATAACGCGACAACCAAGTTAATTCGCGCTAAGTCTCCCACCATCATACTGACGGGACTAGTATCAGGTATGACAATTGCTACAAGACTTAGGAGGAAAAATAACCCAACGCTTACCAATGGCCCGGCGATGGCTACTTGAAAGGCTTTACCCGGAGTTTTGGATTCTTCTTCAATTGCAGCAATACCGCCAAACAAAAATAAAGTAATAGAGTTAACTTTAATGCCTTGCGATCGCGCTGCTAAACTGTGACCTAATTCGTGTAATAATACTGAACCAAATAGCAAAAGCGCCATAATTAACCCAGCACTCCAAGCTATAGCAGACCCCCATTCTTGGTAGGCTACACCAAAATTCAAGGTTGCTAGTCCTAAAATTACGAACCACAAAGGGTCTAAAAACAACGGGATTCCGAATAAAGTCCCAATTTTCCAATTTGTTTGCATTACATTGTCCTAAAACTTAGATATCTTCAGCAGTTCACTCTAGTAACCATCAAGAAATTTCACAACTCCTCAAGGTTTGAAAATTCTTCCGCAAAAATCTTAATTAATCATATAGATATCTTACATAAATAATGGAGGTATCAAAAAATACTGTTAAAAATCAATATGAACTACGATAGGCAACAATAACTATTTTACAAAAAATAGGCGATCGCTTCCCTAACTTAATCATTCAACACCCGTTCTTTCTTCTGCCAATTCCATAAGCTCAAACTGTACTTTGTTACATAAATTTGTAGTTTACGGTAGAGTAAAGCGTAGACGCAAAGCAGTAAGCCAGCATTGCAAAGAAAAATTTCCAATCGCAACATTATATGATGAAGCTTAATTTTCTCACGTTAAGTATGGCAAGTGATAACTATAAAATTTGATGAATACTTTCAACGACTTGCTCTATAAAATCAACTGCATCTCCAAGCATTGATTCGTCGATATACCAGCGATTACCTATGTTAAGAGTAGGATCTATATCTGCTTCATGAGCAATTTTGTTTCTGCGATCCACAATTAGAGTAAGTTGTTGCTTAATATCTTTAGGAGGTTTACTCATTTTACTAGCAACCTCATCCCACAATTTTTTATCCGAAATATGCCTAATTGCATCAGCTATTTTATCAGGTTGCTGGAAGCTTTGATAGCTTAGACGTTCTCGAATCTCATCTTCTAACCATGAAGTATTATTTAATTTGTTCAAAATACTATTTGATATAGCTGGAATTAAACCAGAAATAGTATGAGACTGCTGTAAAAAGTTAGCTCCATAAATCTGCTGTATATCACTCTCTATCCAAGAGGCGATATCTATGGCTATTCTTCTATCTTCACGGGCGTTTCCCAAGGAAACTTGAAAACGGGAAAAGGCTGATTGAGTAGTATTAGCTGAAGATACTGGTTCAGTACGTTGTCCTCGATGAATTTCCAGCATACCCAATGTGACAACCTCATGGATATAATAATCCAAGGCACTAACAGTTAAAACTAGGGCAGCTCGTAAAATGTCTGAAAGATCCAGAACAGCAGTAGCTTGAACCTTAACTGAATTATGAAGAGCAATCAGATCCCGAACACGCTGGATACTAATACGAAATTGGTCAAGCGCTGACTGCATAACTGGATGATAGTGCAACAATTTTATCTGCTAAGTCAGAAAAAGTTCCTCTAAAATCATCTTGTTTCTTTTGATTAGCTCCTAAGACTACACCTTGTTGATCTAACTGTTCAGGTGTTAGCGCATAAACAGGTGTACTGTGTTCCTGTGATAGAGCGATTAAGCTGTTAAAATTAGAAATTTTTGTCATGGTAAAACTACCATTCATACCCTGCTCGGTATAGACTTGTTTTGGTAATAACAGATTGTTTTGCTCTAGAACTGGTACTAGTTTATGAGTAACTGTTTTCTCTATTTTTTCTATCCATGTTTGAAATGCCGCTGTTTCTTTACCCCTAATAATTCTATAGTTTTGAACTATCGTTCCTAAAAATTTTAAGGCAAATTCTGGAAATGGATAAGCAGCTTCCTTTAATATAGGGTTTGCACTTGCCATCCTTGCCCAACCACACCACTTTGATAAAATTCTAGACAGAGAATCAATTGCCATCACAGAAAAGAAATCAGCCGTTGTAGGCACTAAGAAAAAGTCACTTGTCATTAATAAGTTCTGATTGATTGCTCCTAAACTTGGACTCATATCAATCAGAATATAGTCAGCATTAAATTTATTAGCAGTTTTTTCTAAAAGATCAGAAATAGCACCTGGCAAGTTTTTGAGTGTCTGAATTGAGCCACTGAGTTCCTGCGCGATGCCTAATGTTACTTCGTATTCAGCAAAACCTACATGACCAGGTAATAAAAATAAACCTTCTTGTCCTTCTATCGGAATACAATCTACAGCTTCAATAGCCCGTGGCTGTGACTCAAAAGCAGGAGCCAAGCCAGTTTTGATATTTGAATGTGTGTTGTAAATGTTTTCTATTCTTGCTTCATCATCTTCAGTTTCTTCTTTTAGAGCTATTCCTGTTAAATTACATTGAGGGTCAGTATCTACAAGGATAACTGTCTTGCCCTTGGAAGCAAGCATCCAACCTAAGTTAAAAGTCGTTGTGGTTTTACTGACACCACCTTTGTGATTAAACAAGGCAATCTTGTGAACCATCTTATTTTGCTTTTGAACCTTCTGAAATCTTTTGAGTACAGGTATCATTTTAAAACCTGTATGACTTAAATATAGCTTCTGAAAAGCTTACAGAATAGTAAGTTATTTAACGTCTCCTGAACCCAACTCTTGTACACCTTCTGCTTCCAACTCAATAAGCTCAAAGTTTACTCTGTTATATAAATTCTGCAATGAAATCTCAAAGGATACGATAGCAAGTGTGATCGCTTCCCTACCGTACCCTTATCCTTCTGTACTAGCACTTCATGTTCTTCATCGTATTTCCACAGATTTGATTGCTATAAGCGATCTCACTCATGATTTTCTAATCACGTTAGCGTAGCAGTAGCAAGTCCGTGAGCGTCATTACGAATTAAAAATTATCCCCACAATCTTCTACCAGCTTTATCTTTTAATCTTTCGTGAGTATCTTCTAATAAAGCTGGAATATTTAACTCTTCTGGACATCTAGGTAAACAATCACCGCATTCTGTACAGCGATTAGCTTTCATTCCGGGAAACCAATGACCGGCATTTTCAAACATGCCATAACGATATTGCCCGTAGTCTGTCATATCGTATGCCACAGCTAAATTACGCAACCGCAATACCTCAGGGATATTGATATTTTCAGGGCAAGGTAAACAAGCATAACACTGGCTACATTTATCAGTTTCTAAAACTTTTTTTTGATGATTGTCTAAACGCTGAAAAATAGAAATTTCGGTTGATGTTAATTCACTATTACTATCAGCAACTGGTAAAGGTTCTACTAATTCTTCTGGCTTGGCTGGCCCTACACTCAAGGTAGTAATCCGGCTGTCACTGAGCAAAAATCGATAGTTTAAATCTAAAGGTGAGTAGGGCTGACACAAATCTTTGAGGGTTTGAGGTGGTGTGTAGAGTCGCCCTCCTTTGTCAGCCGGGGAAATAATAAACACGCCCATGTCTTTCTCGGTGGCTAACTGAATCGCTGCGGCATTTCGTTGAAAAAAATAGTAATAGTGCAGATTGACAAATTCAAAAAAATCTGTGTTGATTGCTGCTTGTATCACCTCTAAAGTTCCGTGAGTGGAGAAGCCAACATGTCGCACTCGACCATCTGTAACTGCTTCTTGTACAGCTTTCATGCAGCTACCTTTAGCTTGTACCCACTTTAGATGCTCCCAAGTATTTAAACCATGAATTCCCAAACAATCTAAATAATCTAGATGTAATCGTTCTAGGGATTCATCGATGTACTGACGCATACTATCAGCGTCTATTGTCGGGGGAATTTTAGTGGTGATGTACAGTTGGGAACGAGGTACAGACAAGCCGCTTTGAATGAACTGACCAAGAAACTCCTCACTTTTGCCGTATCCTCTGGCTGTTTCTAGATGATTAATTCCTAGGGCTAAGGCTTTAATGATGGTTTTTTGAGCATTTTCGACATCAGCCACATAACGCATTGTCCCTAAAGAAAAAACCGAGAGATGGAGATTTGTTTTGCCAAAGCGTCGGTATTGCATTAGTTCAAGTTCCCAGAAGTGATACCAATTTGAAAAATGATTGTGACATGGATTGCCTAAAAGCTTATACAATAGCTGTTTGACAATCCAAAATCCGTCTTGAAAAGTTTGCTACGGAGGGAAATCTTCCTTACAACTTTTCGGAAAATCCAAAATGGTATGAGTGCTGAATTCTGAGTATAAATACAATAAATAATGTCTAAGTAGAACAGTTTAAATAAACCGAAGTATGTAACGAAAAGTAAAGTTACCTAAAACCCTCTTCCTTTCTGCCTTCTGCCCTGTCATAACGACAATTTTTAACATCGAGCTACTTACATTGAGAATGAAGTGCGAAAAAGAAAGAAGGAAAAAATTATTTTGCCTCCTTAATTCTTGAACTCTTTCTTTCTCAGCACTCCGCACTCATTAATTAGCACTTTCTTTAGCTATCGCCATTATCAAAGCGCTTAATCAAATCCTCAGGACGGAGATTGGAGATAAATTCGCGAAAAGCTTCTTGTTCGGCTTCATCTGCATCACGATCTACAGGAATTGAGGCATCAGCAATGACTTCTTCCATTACCCAAATAGGCGTATTTGTACGCAGGGCAATGGAGATCGCATCACTGGGACGGGCATCAATTTCTTTTTTGACCTCGCCTTGTTGAACAATCAAAGCTGCATAAAATGTGTCCTTTTGTAAGGAATGAATAATCACCTTTTCTAGAGTCATATTCCATGTCTCTAGAAGATTAACAATTAGGTCATGGGTTAATGGCCTGGGTGGCTTTTGGTTCTCTAGCGCACCCATAATTGCTCTAGCTTGTTCTTGACCAATATAAATTGGCAAAGCGCGCCGATCTGAGGCATCTTTTAAAAGTACGATCGGGCTGCGGGTTATGGCATCTAATGCTATGCCAGCGACTTTCATTTCAATCATTGGCGAAGCCTCTACAATCCTGGGAGAGCTTGAGACATTGGTAACAATTTATACCCTTTTTTGGGCTGTATGGTGAAGGAATAAACATAGGCAGGTTCTCTATAATTGCTTCTATTAAACTCCGAACTTGGTGTGAAGACCAGAGTAAGTCAAAGGAGTCTACCTAGACAATAACCTTCTTAACCAAGTATGCCTTGAGAAAGATGTGAATGTGTTATCAACCTTATAATAAAAACAGTCAGGAATTATACTCAAAATGTCTTGCATTCTTGGAAGAATTACCAGTTTATTTTCGGACAAATTAGGCAATAAATAGAGATAGTTTCAAATAACAGCCGTGTTTACAGGATTAGTCCAAACTTTAGGAACAATCAAACCCTTAGGGGGTGATTCTTGGCAAATTACTTGTGTGAATCAGTCCTCTAATGTAATTATGCAGGATTTGGCTTATGGTGACAGTGTGGCTGTCGATGGGGTTTGTTTAACTGTTGAAGAAATTTTAAAAGACGGGTTTATTGCCACTGCTTCTCCGGAAACTCTTAGCCGAACTACCCTGGGACTTGAGGAAACACAACAAAGATATATGAATTTAGAAGCTTCGCTGCGGGTGGGGAGCAAAGTCGGTGGTCATTTTGTTATGGGTCATGTAGACGGCGTAGGTCGATTAATAGCAACAGAACAGACCGCTACTTCTTGGGAAATGACTTTTACTGCACCTGAAGCGATCGCGCGGTACATTGTCCCCAAGGGCAGCATTGCAGTGAATGGCATTAGTCTCACAGTAGCGGCTTACGAAGCAGAAGTTTTGCAATTTACTGTAGCTGTAATTCCCCTGACATACGCTGATACAAATCTTCGCTATCTTGTACCTGGCAGTTGGGTGAATTTGGAAGGGGATATTCTCGGTAAATACGTGGAAAAATTTCTTTACCCTGGTAAGCAACCAGCAACATCTACAGATGAAATTACACCTACATTTTTAGCAGAACATGGGTATTTATGAAAAGGCAAAAGTAAAAAGGTAAAAGTGAAAAGAAAAATCTTTTACTTTTTGCCTTTTTACTTTTTACTTTAACTTCCTGGTTCGCGAACTACTTGGGCTGTGCGTAAGGTTTGTAACAACTGAGCCAGACCTGCTTGTAATTGTCCGCCTGGGTCAACTGCAACCCAACCATTTTGTGTCAGGTGACGCACTTCAAAGTGCAGGTGAGGCCCAGTAGAGTTACCAGTACTACCAACTCGCCCAATCACCATTCCTGGTTCTACAATTTGACCGGGTTGTACAAAGATTTCGGACATGTGACCGTAAAGGGTTTGTTGGGCAGAACTGTGAGTGAGGATGACGGTTAACCCATAACCACCAGCCCAGCCAGCTGTATCGACCTGACCTTTAGCGGCTGCAAGAATTGGTGTACCCATAGGCGCACCCAAATCTGTACCGGCGTGGAAACGGCGATCGCCTGTTATTGGATGAATCCGCCAACCAAACAATGAAGTAATCGTCGCTGGCACAGAAAGGGGATAATTTATTCCTGTACCGCCACGATAGGCAATTGTATTTGTAAAAGGAATTTGGGGCAGAACTGATGCTAACGGAATATCGTAAGCCACAGTACTTACACGCGGTGCAATATTTCCCTCTATCATTGGTGGGGGTAAAGTACCGGCGCTTGGTGCAATGGGAGTTGCGCTGACTCTAGTAGCAAACTCGTTAGGATTAGGGACAAACCGATTAGGACGAAAAGCTGTCTTGACTTCACCACCAGAAGCAACGCGGGTAGAGCGCCATCCGTTGCTGTTGCTATTACTTGTCAAAGGTCGGGCTGGTGAAACGCTGGCTAACTGAGCATTTTGACTTTTTTTCAGCCAATTGGGGGCTGGTTTGCTATCAGAATTAGCTACACGCTGATTGTCAGTAGGTTTGCTTTGGTTACAAAAACCTGCTGATATGGCTTGCCCAGACGGTAAAATTGTGCGGCAACCACTAGAGCGTTCTGTGATAATTACAGAATTGGGTGCTTGATAGGTATTTGTAGTTGAGGTGCCGTAATTGTTGGGGTCAATATAGGCGTTGTTGTAGTCTTTGGTTTTCCCGGTTGTCGCCTCAGCTGTGCTGTTAGAGTTATTGGGTGGTTGGGCGACTTCTGGGAGTTTTTCTGGTGTAGCGCGAGGTGCAACTGGTTGGGCGACTTCTGGGAGTTTTTCTGGTGTAGCGCGAGGTGCAACTGGCTTGGCTACTTCAACTTTCGGTTGTTCTTCCCTAACACTTGTCGTTGGTTGAGAAACTTCCGGCTTGGGTTTTGCCGTGCGATCGCTAACTGGTTCTGGTTGTGAAGTCTTTGCGGCTTGTCGAGAGACATCGCGCCGAGTAGTAAAAACCGGTTCAGCTGCTGCTTCCACTTTGGGTTTAGATTGCCTAACTGGCTCTTTTGATTGCGAAACCTCTGGTTTGCGGATTCTTTGTGTTAGGTTAGCTCGCCTTTGCGAAAATTCCGTTTGCGCCTTCGGTGCTTCCGGGATAACAATATCTTTTTTTATGAAATTTGTTTTGCCTGTTGACTGGGAATTCGCAACAGGAACAATGTTGTCTATTGATGTTTCTGTTTGGGCAAATACGAAGCCACCACTAAGTAGGCTGACGCTACTTAGTAAACAGATTCCCTGTGCTGGTAGGGTAGACACAAAACGTTTTTTCGTCAGACCTTGCTTGCAAGAGTCTTGGGAATGATTATGGGCAGAGTTATTGCGCTGCGTCATTGGTTCTCTCAGTTAATTTAAATTTGCCTAAAGAGATGATGCCAGTGGTTTGTCTTGCCCAAAGAGCCAAATTAATAACAAACCTATAATGAAACCGAAGATTTACTGTAACCCAAAGTGATTGTACCGGGTTCAATGTAAAGTTCTGGTGTTTTTATTTCTGTTGTATCATAAGTTTCCAAAGAAACACGTAACTTACCCACAGATGTCACGCCGACCACAGTGCCTACCAAATTATCAATGTATACTTTGTCACCCATGTTAGATAATAATTCCAAATAGCGCGACAAGAGTATGCTTATTCCTTCTTGGTAAAGGCATTCCATACCGGATTGTAACCCCTGCAAAACAACAGAGGTGAGAATTTCCAGACAAGAAATTGGTTTGGTAGGGCGGGAGGCTTGCCATCGTTCTAGATTTATTCCAGTTTCTGGTACTGGATTTGTCCAGTTAATGCCAACCCCAATCACTGCTTGGATAATATATCCATTATTTATTTTAGTTTCTGTCAAAATGCCGCCTAATTTGCGACCATTTAATACTAGATCATTAGGCCATTTAATCCCGACATCTACGCCACACTGACGCAGTTGGGAAGCAATGCCCCAAGCACTAGCAAGAGTTAGTTGATAACTGGCAGTAGCTTCTAGTTTAGGCGCGATCGCAACCGAAAGGTATAAGCCTCCAGTAGGAGAAATCCACTGCCGTCCCCATTGTCCTCTACCGGCGGTTTGTTGTCTTGCAATCACTACAGACCAAGGTTTTTCCCCCTGTGCTAACAAATTCCAGAGGGTTTGGTTGGTGGAAGCAAGGCTGTCAAAAATATGCAGCGAAAATGGTAAATTTTCATCCTCCCTTCCTGCTTTCAAAGCTAATTCCAACTTTTGCTGATCAAATTCCACAGGCATGAACCGAAATCCCGTTGTTCAAGTTAACATTAATTGGCTGATTTTGATTTTTGTTTAGGTTAGGTTCAAGATGCACACTTGGCACTGGCGAAATTGGGAAGGATTGCCATACCTTACCTGTAGTCTCTTAGAAAATTGGCAACACGGCTTTTTTACTCACCAGTTCTGGCCGCGATCGCCCCAAGATTTAACACAAGTCCTGCACCCAAGCGCCTCAACTTATCGTTTGAAACAGGTACATGGTAATACAGTTCTCACACCCCAAGAAGTTGACTCGCAGTTAAACAATATGGCGGAAGATGAAGACTCGGCTTTCGCTGCGGCTGATGGTTTAGTCACCGAACAATCTTTACAAGCTGTGTGGGTAGCCAGTGCAGACTGTACACCTGTGTTAATCGGGGATGTTTGTACTGGACAGGTAGCTGCATTACACGCGGGTTGGCGGGGTACAGCCGCGAAGATTGTTCCCCAGGCGATCGCCCGCTTACAAGCCCAAGGCAGCAAATTAGAAGATTTAAGATTTGCGATGGGGCCGGCGATCGCTGGTGAAGTTTACCAAGTTTCTGTTGAGGTAGCTGCGGAAATTGGAGCCAGTATTATATCACATGAAGACGCACAAAAAATTGTTCATGGGTTACATGAGCTACCCAATTCCCCATTATTAGCTGATCCTGAACCTGGAAAGGTAAGAGTAGATGTGCGACGGGTAAATACTTTGCAGTTAGAAAATTTGGGAATTAGTGCAGAACAAATTGCGATCGCTCCTTATTGTACATACCAAAGTCCAGAGCATTTCTTTTCTTATCGCCGTGAACAACAAAAAAAAGTCCAATGGTCTGGAATTGTGAGTAGAAAAAATACACAATCAATCAGTGGGAGAAAAAGATCCGCCACTGATCCTAACGGTAAATATTCGCACCGAATTACTTAACCACTGTTAGCGATGAGTGAAACATCTTGGACACTGAAGCTTGAGACTGAACGCCTGATCCTCCGCCCTCAAAAATCCGACGATTATCAATCTTGGTATGCTGGTTTTTCAGGTCGATTGTCACAGCAGTACAAATATGACGAGGGGCAAATTAGCTTAGATGGTTGTGATTTCGATTGGTTTTCAAATTTGTGTAAACGCCACCAAGAACAAGCATTAAGCGATTATGCGTATATTTTTGGTGTTTTCTGTAGGCAAACGCATCAACACCTTGGCAACGTCGATATTTCAACCATTCAGCGCGAAGAAAAACAGTGGGCTAATCTAGGCTATAGCATCCATAATCAGTATTGGAGACAGGGTTTTGGAAAAGAAGCTGTAAATGCAGCACTTGTCGCGGGGTTTGAGAATTTTGGGTATCATCGTATCGAAGCCGCTATCAATCTGGATAATCATCTTTCTATTGCTCTAGCTGAAAGTGTTGGTTTGCAAAAAGAATGTGTTCGTCGTGGCTTTTACTATGAAAATGAGCAATGGGTAGATCATTTGATTTATGTAGCTCTCCCTTCTGATTTCGGTCTAGTAGAAAGACCACCAGCGATCGCTGTATAACAATCAAATGAGAGTAGAAAATTTTCAACATTCTTTTTAATAAAAACTAATGCTCTTTATGGGTAGAAAATTTTGAATTATGTTTATCAAATCTTCACCTGCTCTCTGTATGCTTTTGGCGTTATACCCATAAATTTGCGGAAAACATTAGTAAAATGACTCTGACTTTGAAAGCCAACTTGTTCAGATACTTGCTCGATAGTTTTTTCAGTGCCAGTTAATAGCTTTTTCGCTTTGGCAATTCGGCAATTCATCACATATTGATGCGGTGCAGAACCTGTAGATTGTTTAAATAGCCGGGAAAAATGATACATGCTCATTCCCACTACCGCAGCAATTTCAGCTAAAGTCAAATCCTTTGCCAAGTTTTCATGAATATATCCAAGAGCTTGACGTAACTTTCTTGGCGATAAACCTTTATCATTGGATAATTCCAGAACTTTATTACTAGTGACTGAGTGGTGTTTCAGCAAGTGAATGCAAAGTGTAGTTGTCAAAGATTCGATATAAATCTTGCTGCTTAAACCGTCTGATTCTAATTCTGATTTCAGTGCTAAACTAATCTGCTGAATTAGTGGTTCAGGTGCAGCAAAATGAGGTTTGATTTCAACATCTTTTAAATCGATAGATTCTAAAGTAATCCGATTGAAAAATGCTGGTTCCAGACTGAGGAGGATAAATTCAGCATCTGATGCCCAGCGAGAAATATGATGTGTGTTGGCTGGAATAATAGCTATATCGCCATTGAATATATTTTCATACTGAAAGCGTCCATCTAACACTCGTTCGGCTTTAGTTAAACGATGAGTCAAACTCATAGAAATGATGTGTTGCTGAGGCAAATGTTCGGGGGTTTCATGAGCAGGCTGTTGATGAATATCCAAACGAATCCCATCCCATTTAGCATGGTAACTAGAAATTATGTGCGATCGCGGCAGAACTTCTGCACAAGCATCTTCTTGAGCAAAATCAATCTTTAAGATTTTCTCTTCTTGCATCATTCTCACCGCAGACATAATTGATTTAGGTGTAACGCTATACTTAAACGGTAATCTGAAAAGAGGTACTATTTTAATGAATTATTATGTAGTATACGACGGAAATTGTAATCTCTGCGTTACTTTAGTACAATTTTTAGAAACCCTAGACCAAGGAAAGCTATTTCGTTACGCCTCCATGCAAGACGAACCAACACTTACACAGTGGGGAATTACACCGCAAGATTGTCAACAGGGAATGATATTGATCGATGCTAATACCCCTGAACGGCACTGGCAAGGTAGTGATGCAGCCGAAGAAATTGGTAAGTTATTACCTATGGGTAGTCTGTTTGTAGATGCTTATCGCGCCATACCTGGGATGAAGTGGGCAGGCGATCGCTTTTACGCACAAATCCGCGACAATCGTTATACCCTGTTTGGCAAGCGTGCTACTACCTATCAATCAGCATACTGTGTGGATGGTGGCTGCAAAATTGGTCATGATTAGTATATGAAAAGTTTTTGACAGTCTATTTTAGGGGGTTGGCATGACAGTCAGTAAGCCAAATTTAGAAATAACTTCCCAGACGGATGATATTGTGGACTGGGAACCCCCCATGCCACCCACAGATTTAATATTTGATGACGGAGAACCATTGGAGTCAAATCGCCACCGCATCGCCATGAATGTCTTAATCCGGTCATTGCAGCAAGCTTGGGCTGACCGAAACGACTTTTACACAGGTGGTAATATGTTCATCTATTACAGCAGTACCCAAGCGCGTAACAATGATTTTCGTGGCCCTGATTTTTTTGCAGTGCTGAATGTTGATGGTACTACCTCTAGGCAGGGTTGGGTGGTATGGGAAGAAAATGGTCGTTACCCAGATGTCATTGTGGAATTGATGTCACCATCTACGGCGCGGGTTGACAAAGTGACAAAAAAGGAAATTTATCAACAAATCTTTCGCACACCAGATTACTTTGTGTATGACCCCTTTGACCGCAATTCTTTGCAAGGTTGGCATTTAGATGCAAATCAGAATTACCAACCCTTAACATCTAATGAACGTGGTTGGCTATGGTGTCAGCGTTTAAATTTATGGTTGGGAACCTGGGAAGGCACGGTAGACCGAGAAACAGCAATTTGGTTACGATTTTACGATTCCGATGGTAATCTTGTGCCTTTACCAGAAGAAGCAGCACAGGCACAAGCCGATGCTGCACAGGCACAAGCTGATGCAGCACAGGCACAAGCCGATGCTGCACAGGCACAAGCTGAACGTTTAGCTGCCCGTTTGAGAGAATTGGGAGAAAATCCTGACGCTGAATAATGAGTGTATGGGTTTCAAGGTGTAAGAATGAAATTTCAGAGTTCATTAAACACTTCCAAAATATGCCGACAAAATTGTTTTAGCTTGTCGGCTATTTGTGCAGACGGCGCAGACTCACCAACGAAGTTCCAGTTTTCCACAGTGGAAAGTCGCCACGCTTCACCGCGATGATCAAAGCCTGCAACTTCTACACCAATTGCCCGACGTGTGTTTGTGATTGGATCTTGATAAAACCGGATTTGAATTAAAACACTGCGACTGCGCCAGGATTTACTGATTCCAGGAAAGTGAAATCCGATGTCTATGGAATCTGGATCAACTAAATCCCTGGTTTCTGGATCATTCTTCCAGGGTTTTAAATCTGATTTTGCATCGGGAAACTCGAATTTGAACAAATTAACTACCGTAGCAATCTTGCTGGCGAGTTCAAGGTTAGTTGCCTGTTCAGATGCGTTCACGGAAAAACACTCCTAAATAGTTAGTCGGCTTAAGGGGACTGTGACGACAGCAAACCGCCAGAAGGCTTATCTTATTGGTGTTTCAGCTTATCAAGACGTTTTAGATTTAGCAACTCTAAAATTACCCTTTCTTAACATTTATAAAGTGTGAAGTGTGAATTATGAATTATGAAATTTTAGTCTTAGGTTTAAGCTTTATTGAGCAATTATACTTAAAAATTTGGGAGGAATCTCAGAATTTTCCGCAAAATCATTTACTTGCTAAGACGAGAAATTACCCTGGCGATCTAAAATTACACTGTTAGCTGGCAAACACAAAACAAATTTAAGTTCAGTTTATGGCGCGTCAACGCTCGATTTTCTCATTAATCCTAGTATTATTGGCTACATTCCTCATTAGTTGTGGCGGCCCTGGAGTTGCAGTTGCACCACCAACATATACGGCAGATCAAATTGCACAAATTCAGGAATATTTACCTGAGATTCAGACTGTGCGCGATCGCGCAGATGAATTGAAAAATCTCATCCAAGAAAATGAGTGGATTAAGGTGGGTAACTTTATTCATGGCCCGATGGCAGAAGCTAGGCTGACCATGACTTACATTACACCCCATCTTTTACCCAAAGACCAAACCGCAGCACGTCAAATCACTAGAGATTTACTGAACCACTTGGTTAAAGTTGATCAAGCGGCTACTAATGGTAACAGTCTAGTTGCCTTAAGTAACTACAAAGCTGCTTTTACAGATGTTGACAAATTCCTACAAATACTGCCTGAAGCCAGTAAGCAAGCTGAGTCATAGGTGTTGAAGTCCTGAGTTATGAGTTAGAAGTTAGGAATTAGCTAGTCTTAACTTTTAGCTCATAACTTTTAAGTATCGAAGCAATGAGTCATGTAATTATTATCGGTTGTGGTGTCGTTGGGGCTGCGATCGCCTATGAACTGAGTCAAGTCACAGGGTTACAAATTACCGTTGTTGACCAACAACCACCCGCACAAGCTTCTACAGGTGCTGCCCTTGGCGTTTTAATAGGTGTCATTAGTCAGAAAGCCAAGGGTAAGGCTTGGCAGCTGCGGCAAAGCAGCATCCAACGCTATGAAACTTTAATTCCTGAACTAGAAGCATTAACCGGGCGTAAAATCCCTTTCAATCGTCAGGGTATTTTGCACTTATGTTGGGAGGCTGAAAATTTTGAAAGTTGGGAAAAACTAGTTGAAATTCGCTCCTCTCAAGGTTGGCAATTGGAAATTTGGGACACGGCAAAACTCAAGAGTATTTGCCCACAAGTGCATAATGACAAAATTACTGGCGCTGTCTACTCTCCTCAAGACCGTCAACTTGACCCTACAGCTTTAACCTTAGCGTTAGTTGCAGCTGCTCAACAAAAGGGCGTTACCTTCAAGTTTGGCGTGAATGTTTCAAATATCTCAGCAGCATCAATCGAAACTACAGAAGGAAAAATTGCCGCCGATTGGATTGTAGTTGCGGCTGGACTGGGTTCTACACCACTAACAGCCCAATTAAACCAAAAAATTGATATCCGCCCTGTTCTGGGGCAAGCATTACAAGTAAATTTAGGGCATTCCATCGGCAATCCTGAATTCCAGCCGATGATTACCTGTAATGATGTGCATATAGTCCCTCTGGGAGGCGGAGACTATTGGATAGGCGCAACGGTGGAGTTTCCTGCTAATGGCGATGAGATATCACCCAATTATGAACTATTGGAATCAGTCAAACAACAAGCGATCGCTTTCTGTCCCGAATTAGCATCAGCAACTATTACTCGCACATGGTCAGGGTTACGCCCGCGTCCTGAAGGTCGCCCAGCACCGATAATTGAGAAACTACCAGGATTTAGTAATATCCTCCTCGCCACGGGTCATTATCGTAACGGTGTGTTACTAGCACCAGCAACAGCCTATACAATTCGTGAGATGATTACTTCTATGGACTCTTAATAAAAAATACCTTTTTATCTTTATGCCTTGTCGTTGAATACACAAGGCTTTTGTGTGTAAAACAAATAGGAAAATAGCGTGTCTGTAACAGAACATAAAATAAAAGTTGATTCTTTAGAGTGGTTTTATCGGGAAGCTGCACCAATTGGGCAAAGTGATTTATTACCTGTAGTATTGCTGCACGGTTTAGTTTCACAAAGTTATAGTTGGCGGGATATTATACCTGCTTTAGCCAGTCAAGGAACACGGGCGATCGCACCTGATTGGATTGGTTATGGCTTTTCTGCTATGCCCGAAAAACGCGATTTTGCCTACACTCCTGAAGCATTCATTACAGCTTTAGAAGGATTTATTACAGCGTTAGAATTGGAAAAGTTTTCTTTGGTTGTGCAAGGATTTTTAGGTTCGGTTGGTTTACAATATGCTTTGCGTCATCCAGAAAAAATAGCCAACATTGCTATTTTAAATACTCCCATTTCAACTACTGCTAAAGTACCTTGGAAAATCAAACAAATGGGTTTACCATTAGCAGGTGAAATGATGACCCAAGACCCTTTATTAGTAGACCGTACACTAGAAGGTGGTAGCCGTTACCGCATAGAAGATAAAGATTTAGATGTTTACCGCAGACCTTTTTTGAAAACTTCTGCTGCTGGTAGAGGTCTACTATCAAGCATTCGCAATTTACAACTTCCCCAAGCCATGACCGAAATCGAAACAGGTTTTCAACAATGGCAACAGCCAATTTTAGTTCAATGGGGTATGATTGACCCTTGGTTATCTGTGGACATAGCACAAAAGTTTGTTGATTTAGCACCAAATGTTGAATTCATCAAACTTAATAATGTCGGACATTACCCGCAAGAACACTATCATAAAACAATTTTAGACGACTTATTACCTTTTGTGAGACGTATAGATAACTAGTTGGCAAAAATCGATATTATAAAAATGAAAGTACAGATAAACACAGAAAATTTATTTGTGTTTAAGAGATAGCTAATTGAAGATTTGGCAAAAAAATCTAATACTATTGTAAGTTAAATTTGCAAAATTTCTAGCAACTTACAAAGTATTAAAACCACATCAATGGAGATGGTGATTTATGGCTTATTCTTGGTTTAAAGCATTTCATATTATTGGCATTGTAGTTTGGTTTGCTGGGTTGTTTTACTTGGTGCGTCTGTTTATTTACCATGTTGAAGCTAACCAAGAACCAGAACCAGCACGCACGATACTGAAAAATCAGTATCAAATTATGGAAAAACGTCTTTACCGCATCATCACTACTCCTGGAATGATATTAACAGTAGCGATGGCAATTGGTTTATTAAGTACTGAACCAGATGTTTTAAAACAGAGTTGGTTACATTTCAAACTACTATTTGTCGCCATTTTACTGGGTTATCATCATTACTGCGGTCGTCTGATGAAAAAGTTAGCCGCCGATGAATGTCGCTGGACTGGCCAGCAGTTGCGGGCTTTAAATGAAGCGCCTACAGTTATGCTAGTGGTGATTGTACTCTTGGCTGTATTTAAAAACAATCTACCTACAGATATTACAGCTTGGGGAATTTTTGCCTTGATTATTTTCATGGCGGTTACTATTCAGCTATACGCCAAAAAACGCAAGCGTGATCAAGAAAAGCTGACAGCACAAATTGGACAAGTTCCTCAAGAACAAAGTTAGATAAAATAGCCTGAGATATCTTAGATAAAAAAGTTCAAAAGTATATTTGATATCTCAGGTGTGATTTGAGAAAGGCGATCGCAAAAGTAATAAAATTATTGCTGTCTACGCTATTTACGACATTACCGTTTAGGTAAGGTAACGAACCGCAAAGGACACGAAGGAAGAAATGCTTAACTGAACTGTATTGCCTTATAGGCGATATTTTAACTCAGCATTCAGCACTCTTCATTGAGCATTGGCGCTTTCAAAAACTGTCCGCTCATTCACGGCTTGAATTGGGCGATTATTATGGGGAAATAACTGGGCAAATTTAGCTATTTGTTCAGTAGATGCTTCAATGGGGGTTTCCATCACGTACCATGTAACATTTTCTGAGCAGGGTGGGGTGGTGAGAGAACCAGAGTAAGTTAGAAATCTGCGTTCTGCTGGTAGTAATGAAGCCGCGTTAATTATAGTATCTTTTACCTGGGTTTGTTCTCCCTGGGTTTGCGGTATGGCATCCCAGATAGTTTGGAGATTAGGGTTAAATTCTCCTGATTTTAAAAACACACCTATAACTGCTAAATTGCCAGCTTGATTACGGTGAACAAAATGCAGTTCCATATCATATTCTTTCCCGTTGATGTGGTGTTCACTGGGATGGTGAAAATGGAACTGAAGCAGCTGATAAGCTTGGCGATCGCTATCAATAAAACTTCCTGGTTGATAGTCAACTTCAATTGTTTTGCCATTATTAATCAAATTTAAGGGCGTTGGTTGATAGTTAACTACCAATAAATCTTGATTTTTATTATCAATACTTTTGACACTGGCAAGTTGTAAATCAATTGGCGTTTGTCTTTTACCGGAATAACAAAGCTCAAATTCAGGCGAAAGCTTACCCCAATATTCTGGCGCTTGCTTGCCGATATATCCCCAGTTCTTTGTTGTGGCTGCTTTTGGGGAAATTACACAACCAGAAAAGGAAGTTGCCAAGGCAGTCATGCTTAGTAACTTTAGTAGTTGCCGCCTGTTTAAAGTATTGCTCATGAGTTAAATTACACCTACTAGGGATTGTTTAAAAAGATCCCCCTAGCCCCCTTTAAAAAGGAGGGAAATGCTTCAGCCTCTAAGTCATCCTTTTTAAGGGGAGGCACTGTGTTGCGAGGGTTCCCACGACAGTCCGCTCAAGTCGGGAAAACCGCCCACGCGGCTGTCTCCCCGTTGTAGCAAGTGGCGTGGATTTAGGGGGATCTAAAATGTTTTGCTCCTAACAAGAGGATTTTAAAATATCCTCTCCAATATCAGTATCAGATTTACCCCCCGAAACCCCATAAAATCTAAATTTCTTAATTACAAATTATTCTTCCAACAGACGCAACAACGCCGCCGCTTCATGGTGTGCAACTTTATAGGTATACTCACCACCATCGCAGGTAGCCAAGTGCCGCGCTTTCCTAGCGTGCTTTAAAGCTTCATCTCGCTTACCTTGCAACTGTGTTTGCTCTGCTAAAAACAGTTGCACATCTACCCTTTGCAGCACATAACCTTTTGACTTTTGACTTCCGTCTTGCGGTATTAGGGCAACCAAAAATCAGGCAAGATAGACTTAGTTAGGTTACGAACTGTTTCATTGAGCGATCGCCCGATTTTGATATGTACTTCATCTTCTTGTACAGGTAAAATCTCAGCAGGTTGGCCTTCACCTAAATAAGACACTACAAAATTTGCTGCTTCTAAACCTGTAACATACGCTTTTTCTTGCGACCATGAACCGTGACGGTTGACAATCCAATCACCACTCATAAATACATTGGCAAAACTTGTCCTGGCTGGCAACATATATTGATAGCTACCAGGAGAGAAATGAGTTACCGCATTTGACAAGCGAATTACACTACTATCAATTACTTTTGCTTCTTTAAATGCAGGTATACAAGTTGCTAAATAATTCTGAACTATGGGAATAATTTCTGCATCACTTAAATTTAGAAACTGATTTGCATGATAAAAATCAGCTTCAATTACTGTTCCTGGCTCATTTTGATATTCATCATGCAGCGCATTCAAATCAAAAAATGTCCATCCAGTCGTGGCATCAAAGCCAAAGCAAGCATTAGAAGGGCGAGGAATATCAATTTTGCGGTCAAACCACAGCCGCGTTGCTAAAACATCAATCGCTCCTAAATTATTTAAATTCCGAAATTCTTCCCGACTTTGTAAACTAGGACTAGAAGCAACAATTTTTTTCATCCCAGTGACACCAACAGCAAAAACCACGACATCAGCGTTAAACACTTCATCACCACAAACCACACCTGTAGCGCGATTATTACTATCAATAATTAAATCAGTTACGCGATGTTTTGGTAATACTTTGCCACCAGCTTTTTCTATTCGTTCTACCCAAGGACGGAAGATTTTTTCTCCTACAGTTCCGCGACACCAAACCACATCAAAATTAGGCTGATGCGCCAAAATAAAATAATAAAGCATCCCTAATGTTGCCGCGGCTGAACATTGTTCGCCTGGAGCAAATAAACCTACCAACAACATCGGCTCAAACGCATCACGATAAAGCCTTGCAGACACACCAAAATCTTTGAACAGTTCACGCGCCGTCACAGAATCGTAACGCCGCCAAGCTGCATCAGAATTGTCAAAATCAACTACAGCATATAGTAAAGGTAGGGCGCTGAGACGTTCAACAAGTGGCAATCTCTGAAAGTGAGTGTAGAGAAATGTGCCTAAAGGTGCAGGTAGCTGGGGTAATTCTTGAAAAATTGGTGATTCTACTTCTAAACCTGCGGGTGAATATTGAGCAGAACGAGTCCAGGTAGTGAAGGGGTTAAGGTTTAATTCGTTGATGAGGGCAAAAATATTTCTGTAAGGATACCAAAAGCCATGAATTCCGGCTTCTACAGATTTACCGCCTGGGGTTTGCCAACCTGCTACTAAGCCACCAGGATAAGGGCCTGCTTCCAGAAGTGTCACATCATATCCTTGCTTGGCTAAATGGTAGGTTGCGCCTAAACCAGCCCAACCTGCACCAACGACTACCACACGTTTTTGTTGTGACTCTTCTACCATTTTACCCTCCGATTGTTGCAGCCCATCAATTAATGTATACGAACTTGCGTTCAGCCGGAGATGGAAATTTTCTATGACAAAATAGTTTTATTATTTTAGAGCCAGTGCGATCGCTTAAGACCTATGGTTTCTACAATCAAGCACCGCTACACTTTGGATGAATATCGCGCCATTGAAGAAAAAGCGGAAGGACGCAGCGAATACCGAGATGGAGAAATTGTGCCAATACCCGGAGGAACACTCAAACACAGCCGCATCAGTGGTAATATTTTGACCTATCTTAGCTTTCTGCTGCGCGATACTCAATTTGAGCCAATTAACAGCGATTTACGCCTATGGATTCCTGAATATCGGCGTGGCGTATATCCAGATGTGAAAAATTTATCGCGGTGTTGTATTTGAAGTTTAGTTGAAAAATTTGCTGTTTTATTCCTATCGTTGCAGGCTACATAATATTGCAGTTAATTGAAATTTATCATTTACAATCTCCACCCTCTTCCTCCCTAATATTCTTGAGATTTGAGTCAATAATCCAGCATTTCCGTTGACTTTTATAATCAAAAGTCAACGGACTGGTTAATGATTTCAAATTACCTTTAGAATCAAACAATATTTTCGATTCCTGCACTACTATAGCTGTATCATTGCTAAGTTTTTGCCATTCAGATTGTGAACTAGTTTGTGCTGTTAAATATTCAACACCTTCTGCGCTATTCCGAAACTGTAGAGTATAACTTCTCCCTTCAGTAGATGCTTTTTTTTGAGTTTCTAACAAAACTGCTCTTGCTGCCTCCATAGTTTTTTCAATGGAGCCTGACTTATTTAAAATATTTTTGAATATAAAACTACTACTTACCACTATCCATATTATACCTATGACAATAACCGCTATTAATAGCTGGGTAAAAGTGAACTTAAATGAGGTGTTGTTCTGTTTGGTAGTCATTACAGTATTAATCTTTGCTTATCTACTACTCTAATATAGCAATTCTGAATTATTAATGAGAAAATAGGCAAAATAATATTATATATAAATTTGATTATCTACTAAAAATTATATTTATACTCAGAACCAGAAACAAAAAACACGAAACAATAAATCAAATACTACTTTTATAATAGTATTTTTTCTTAAATTTAAGATAGCTATATTTTATTCGTTTATATACTCTTCTCCTATTTTATCTATATCTTTTACTCCTTTAATATTTGGCAATTGATTATATTTATCAAAATTTTTCTTAAAATGTTCTTTAAAATACTTGAAGATTTCATCTTTAGTAACATCTAAGCTAAGATAACGCAGAGATACTTCTTCTAAAGTTTTAGCGTATGCAAGGCTTACATTTAAAATATAAGTAGCTGCAATACCTCCCGCTATAGTTTCTCCAACAACAAATAAACCCGGAAATAAAATACTAAAAGTAGTAGAGCCTATGTCAAGTACCAAACCAGCCGCTAAAACAAGCCCTCTGTTCTGATCTATACTGTTAACTAATTCTTTTATCTCTTGTGAATATTTTTGAAAACTATAAATTTTGTCTAATTCTTGGAAAAGACTATATTGAGTACCAAAAGTTGCAAAAGGTGTAGTTCCTGGGATAGGTGTAAATGAACTAGCAAAAGTAGCGCTTGCGCCAGTTACAATAAACAACCAAGCTATTTTCCTTTTCTTTTTTATATTTAGTTCTTGTGAGTAAATAAAGGCATTTTGATAGGTGGTCGGTAATAATTCAATACTTTTATCTACAAGCTGCAATAGTTTTTCTTGATACTCTTGCTTCTCGATTATTGAGGTTCTTTCGTGTGGGTCTGCTGCAACTTCTAAGATTTCTATGTTTAAATTTTTTCTTGTCCCTTGAAGCTCTTTGGCTAATTCATCTACATAATTTTTCACTTCCGTCTTCAACTCAGTTAATTCTTTGTTTTTCAACATATCTATTTGGGTTAAAACAATAATTAGTGGTATTTTATTTTCCTTAATTTTTTTTATTATTGTTTTATCAAATTCTTCAAATCTTTTACCAGATCCAGCTACAGCGTACCAAACCAAGTGAATACTATCATCACTTGAAAAATTATTATTAATTACTTTTAATTTACGCTCATCTAAAAACTTAATTGTCTTATCTAAAAACTCCTGTGTTTTATGAGCTTCGTAGCCAGGAGAGTCATAAAGGTATATAGGTTTATCTTCTCTTGGATGCTTTGGATATTTTTCATACTCTGTCGTTTGGGGTTTACCAGCACCAGTTTTAATACCTTCTACTCCTTGGGTATCAATCCCAAATACTGCTTTTATTAAAGAACTTTTGCCAGCTCCAGTTTTTCCAATAATAGCTACACAAGGATATTTAAGACTATTTTTGATTTTTTGTAATTCTTTTTCTAAACTTTCTAAGTCCATAATTATTTTCTAATAAATCCACGTTGGACTAAATCATACCATAAAATTATCAAACAAATACAGTTTTTGATTTTGAATTTTGATTCAATTGTTTTGGGATGTTATTCTAAAATAGAATTATTGCAATTACATCTTAATTTACAATTTATTTTTATCAATTAAAGAAGATTTTAGTGTTACGTAATTACAGAAGAATTTATCTCACGCAAAGGCGCGGAGAGTATAATTTCTCCATGTCCTCTGCGTCTACCGAAGTTTGCTCAAAGGGGGGAACCCCCGCACGCAACTTCTCTCTGTGGTTCGTTAGAAATCTTAAGCCGCGTAACAAATAGGGGCAGGTTTTACACCCACCCCTTTGTTTTCTGATATTCTGCGTCCTACAGCAGATGCTACGGGCTTTAATGTATCAACTAAGTTCACCATGTCTTCTAAAGATAATGCTTGACGGGCATCAGAAACGGATTTTTCTGGTTCTGGGTGACACTCAATAATTAACCCATCTGCACCACAAGCCACAGATGCTTTGGCGACAGGTGCAACTAGTTCTCGTTTCCCGACGGCGTGGGAAGGATCTACAATCACAGGTAAGTGAGTGATTTGCTTGAGTGCTGCGACTGCGCCTAAGTCTAAGACGTTGCGGGTGTAATTATCAAAGCTGCGGATACCTCTTTCGCACAGCACTACATTTTGATTACCATGACTGAGAATGTATTCAGCAGCCATGACGAATTCTTCAATTGTGGCGGCTAAACCACGTTTGAGCAAAATTGGTTTGTCAACTTGTCCTAAAGCCTTGAGTAAGTCGAAGTTTTGCATATTGCGGCTACCAACTTGCAGCATATCAGCATGGGCGGCGATGACTTCAATTTGGGAAATTGACATGACTTCTGTGACTACAGGAATATTGTAGAGCGATCGCACCCTTGCTAAAATTTCTAATCCGGCTTCTGCCATTCCCTGGAAGGCGTAAGGCGAGGTGCGGGGTTTGTAAACACCACCGCGTAAGGCTTGCACTGGTGCAGAAGATAGCCTTTGAGCGACTGTTTCCATTTGTTCTAAGCTTTCAACTGTACAAGGGCCACCAATTATTACTAGTTCTTCGCCACCGAAGGCGATTGTATCTGAGAGTTTAACAATTGTTTGGTGGTTGGGATGAGATTGGGCGGCGAGTTTGGCGTTAATCATGGTTTGATTCTCCGAAAGTATAAAGTTTGAAGTCTGAAGTATGAAAGATATAGCCTAATACAGTTCGCTTAAGAAAAAATCGAAACTTAAGCGTAAACAGATCAACCCTTCTGTAGGGGGTTTGGGGGCGGCAGAATGCCCCCAATCGGGGGTATGGGGGAGAATCCCCCCAATTCTTGGTTTTTCCGACACAATCAAGTAGAAATCTGTTAACTGAACTGTATTTAAGTTAGGACAGTATTGATTGCTCAAAGCCTTGAAATTACTGGTTTTCCACTCAGCAATTTGCTATAAAAAAAACCCGGAGACTCTTAGTTTCCGGGCGCGTTCTGATTGATTGACATGACGCTATTTACCCGGAATTTGCTCTAGGCCAAAAGTAAAAGCTGTAAAAGTAGTTGTCGATATTAGCCATCATGCTCAATATTTTCAGAAACATAGGTAATAGGTGACAGGTAACAGGTGAAAGTGTAAGGGGATTTAAGGGGATTTAATACTTTTGACTTTTGACTTCCCCTCCTAGGGCGCTCCTAAAAACAAAAAAACCGCAGAGTGGGCTTCTGCGGTTCACCGGGCGGTTTCCATTGGGAAACGTGACTCACCCCCGGTGAACCGCCTTAAACCAAAAATAAAAGTAGTAATTGCTGCTGAACATAGATGATGCGCTGAGATACAAAATTGAATATATAGCTTTGCTAGGCTCACAATAACAAAAGCGATCGCTCCCGTCAAGCACCACACAACACCCAAAAAAACGATAGACTCATTACAACTCTGGGAATGCAAGCTTGTGGCTGGTTGATAACTGAAAAATGAGCTTAAGGGTGTCAGGATGAGGAGAATACTTTCCCCAAAACCCTTACAAGCTTGGTTATGCAATCTTGCGCCAACACATATACTTTTGCGGATAACTTAGTTTTATGATGCCCAGTTCCAAAATCTTCACCAAATCTTTTGACCATCATGGAGTTTATCCTTGTCCAGTTTGTCGAGTCGGTAAGATTTCACAAATGCCATTAATGGAGACGATGGCTTGTGATTTCTGCCAAGAGATTTTTACTGTTAACTTAGAGCAACAACAAATCAAGATGCCTTCGCGTCAACCGCCTTTAATTTGGCGTTGGAATGGTTTTAGTTGGACAGAAGCTCAGTTAGAAGGTGTGGAGTTGGGTTGGGGTTATGGGATAGCCGCGATCGCTTTTGTCTTTCTTCCTACTAGTTTAATTGGCATCGTCGCTTTCTACTTTCCTCCATCTATTGATTCTCCCATCACTTGGCTACCATACATCTGGACTATCTTAACTTTTTTGTCACATTTATCAATCGTTTTGTGGATTATTGTTGAGGTTTATCAAATTCCTGTTGCAGCATATTTCAGAGCTATGAATCGATGGCGAAATGGAGAAATAGGAAGATGACGGGAACACGGATAAAAAGGGACAATAACCATTGACTATTGACCATTGAAATTGACTATTAAAAACAGCTTATGAAAGAGTTGGAGCGGTATTATCGAGTCTTAGAATTAGAGCCTGGAGCAACGCTTGATGAAGTAAACCAGGCTTATAAAGATTTAGTCTTTGTGTGGCATCCCGATCGCCTTCCCAAAGATAATAGCCGCTTGCAACAAAAAGCTCAAGAAAAGCTCAAGGCAATTAATGAAGCGCGGGACAAATTGCGTTCTGTAAATGGTAACTCTTCAAATGGTAAGCATCATACTACTCCGCACTACCAGTCACCTCAACCAACAAAATCGCCACAACCCACACCTCAACCGCCAAAGCAGAGTACAGATTTGAGCGGTAAAGATTTTAGTCGAGCAAATTTAAGTAACAAAGATTTATCTGGGAGAAACTTGAGTTATGCGAATTTAAGTGGTGCTGATCTCAGTGATACTTTTATGCACAAAGTTATTCTTAGAGGTGCAAATTTGTCAGAAGCAAATTTATTTAGGGCTAACTTACTTTTAGCAGATATGAGAGAAGCAAATTTGCGTAATACTAACCTAATTGGTGCGGATCTTAGTGGCGCTGATTTGCGTGGAGCCGACTTAACAGGCGCACGAATTCGTTCTGGCGATCGCTTGCTAGTGAAACTGATTGGTGCTAACTTAGCAGGTGCAATTATGCCAGATGGTAACATTCATAGTTAATTAATGCTGCTTTATGGCTATCACTCCTTTGGCATTAAACCTAAACACTGTTCATCTCACAGACGAACAGTTCTATCAACTATGTCAGCACCAAGGTACTTATTATAAAATCTTATCGGTTTCTTCTTCTTAAAGCCTGTTCTACTGTTCCACCCTTACGGAACCGAGACAAAAGTACAGATGCTTCCGCTCGTGTTGCAGCTTTTTTAGGTGCATAGATGCGGGTACGTCCATAAACTCGCGCAAAGTTTTTACCACTAGCAGCATTACCTAAATCAAAGGCAATGAAAGGAACATATCTGTCGCTAATTTGAGCTTCATCAGTAAAGCCTTTTGTCTTGCCAATAAAGTTACGGTAGTCACGCAGAGCGTTAGGATAATTTCTTAGTTGAGGATTAGAATCGAAGTTGCTTTTGAGAGCAATCATCTGTTCTCGTGTCAAAATGTCATCTGGTCTAAAGTTACCATCATCAAACCCAGCCAGGAAACCTGCTTGATGAGCGGCTTGAATCAAAGAGAAGTGAGGATGAGAAGAAGATACATCAGGAAAAGCTAATCTGGCATTTTGCGGCAAACGAATTGGTTCCTGATGCAATTCATTGTAAGTCTTGACTAGCCAAGCCACGAACTGACCACGAGTAATGGGTGCTTGAGGTTGAAACTGACTGGATGTGGTTTCTAAGACTCCTAATTCGGCTAGTTGTCTAATTTCTGCTTCGCCGTAGACACCTCTAATATCAGTAAAGTTAATTCTACTCTCAGCAATTAGCAGTTGACGGCTTGGTTGTGACTGACAACTTGTAACAATTTTTTGAGCAGCACTGCTGAGACTATTTGTAGTTTGGATACAATTTGCCTGTGCTGAAGACAAATAACTCATTCCCAGCACACCTAAAGCTACAGCAGCAGAGCCAACCGTATGAACTATCAGTCGAGTATACATCATGACATTGCCTCCACTTGTATTTGTTAAAAGTATAAAAAGATTTGAGTAGATAGTATGGGTATAGTCAGCCAGTTTTTTTGTAGACTCAGAGATAAATATGTCCGAGTTAGCAGAAATATGCAGTTGTAGTAGATTGACACAGCTAAATTGGTGGATTATTAATCTGCATCCATCTACGGTTAATTTTATCTAACTAACTTATTACCTCATTTTAGTCGTGTCAATTCAATACATAATATCTAACTTTCATGATCTGCGTATTGGAAAAATTCAGATAATATTAACTATAGACTGTTGACTTTAAAAATTAATGAATATTGCTATCATTGGTTGTGGTTATGTTGGTTATGCAGTGGCTAAATATTGGCAGCAAAAAATGACTTTTGTTGTTACTGCTACCACAACTACCCCTGAACGTATCCAAGAACTACAAACTGTAGCGCAAAAAATCATAGTCACTAAAGGAAACGATCCTGAAACACTCCAATCAGTTTTGCAAAATCAAGATGTGGTGTTGCTGAGTGTGGGTGCAAAAAGTGCAAATTTTTATGAAGAAACTTATTTAGAAACTGCCAAAACTTTAGTTGCGATTTTGCCGCAAGTACCCAATATCAAACAAATTATCTACACAGGTAGTTATTCTGTTTACGGCGATCGCAATGGTGCTACGGTAAATGAAGATACACCAGTTGAACCTAACCATCCTCAGGGAGTAATTCTCAGAGAGACAGAAAAAGTTTTACTCTCAGCCGCCAGCGAGAAATTGCAAGTTTGCATCTTGCGTTTGGGTGGTATTTACGGAACTAATCGAGAACTGATTAAAATATTTAGTCGTGTGTCTGGTACAACCCGTCCCGGTCATGGCGATGATGTCACTAATTGGATTCATTTAGATGATATTGTGGGAGCGATCGAGTTTGCCCGTCAACAACGCCTACAAGGTATTTATAATTTAGTTGATGATGCACATCTAAGCAGTCGAGAATTGTTAGATACTTTGTTTACCAAACACAATTTACCCAAAGTGCAATGGGATGATTCTCTCAAGAACAATCGCCCATATAATGCCACAGTATCTAATCAAAAAATAAAAGATGCGGGATACAAATTGATTCATCCCCAGATGATTTATTGAGCAAAGTGCTGAGTGCTGACAATTACACTATTTTTAATCTTTAGACAGGCGTAGGCGTAGGTTGGGTTGAGGAACGTAGCTTGCTTCCCGTAGGGTAACCCAACATTTTCGGGCATTTGTTGGGTTTCACTTCGTTCAACCCAACCTACACTTATTCTTAACTGAACCGTACTGATTTATAGTAGGGGCGTATTGTAATACACCCTACGACAGATGTAGAAACTGTTTTAAAAGTCGCTACTGGTTGAATTTTTTAATTACGAATTACAAATTGGTCTAAATTCTTTCTAAAATTAATACTTTTATCGCATCTATTAAAACTTGATTTTGCTCATCTGTGCCAATAGTAATGCGGAGTTTATCTAATAATCCTGGATGGGGGAAGTAGCGGATGAGAATTTGTTGTTCTTTGAGTTTTTGATAGAGATATTCGGCGTTTCCTTGGGGTGGTTGAACTAGCAAAAAATTCGTCTGAGAATCCCAAACACAGAAACCTAATTGTTTTAAATCTCTTGTTAGTTGAATTCGTGACGCTTTAATTTTAGCTACACAAGCATTTTTATAAGTTTGGTCAGTGATGGCGGCTGTCGCCACTGCACAGGCGATCGCATCAATGTTATAACTATCCTTAACCTTAAATAATCCCTGCAACAGTTTGGGATTCGCTACACCAAAACCCAAACGCAAACCTGCTAATGAGTAACCTTTAGACAAGGTGCGAATAATCATCACATTCTCATATTCTTTTACCAAAGCCAAGGCATCTGCTTCGGCAAAATCTACGTATGCTTCATCAACAACTAAAACCCCAGATAACTGACTGGCTAGTTTTTCTAAATCTTCAATGGGTACAACATGACCAGAAGGACTGTTAGGTGAAGCAATAAATGTTACAGCACCATTGGCAGCAATTAATTCTGTTACAGGTAATTGGTAATCTTCTGTGTAAGGAATCTCGACAATATCAGCTGCTTGCATCTCTGTAAGTGTACGGTACAGCACGTAAGTTGGTGTGGGATAAACTACCTTTCGTCCTGGTTCCGTACAGGCTCGCATGACCACATTTAAAATTTCATCACTGCCATTGCCAACTATAATCCAATCACTAGACACTCCTAAAACCTGACTTGCTGCTTGGCGAAACTCACCACCAAAGGGTTCGGGATAGCGCCGCAACCAATCACCGTCAATATTTTGTAGTGCTGCTAAAGCAGTTGGTGAGGGAGGGTAGGCATTTTCGTTACTGTTAAGTTTAATAACTTGAGTACCGCGTTTTGGCTGCTCACCAGGAATGTAGCTGGCCATTGCATCAACATTGGCGCGGAAAAAATTGGTCATAGTTTTAGAGCAAAGGACAGTAAGCAACGGGTAGATGAGTATTTTATCTTGTGAATGAATATTGAAACCAGATAAATTTAGAGACGTTATACAATAACGTCTCTAAAGAAGTTTTATAGCAGTTCTCGGTTGAGTGAGGTACAGTTTTGAACTCTCTCCTGCGAGGTAGGTGTACACACAAGCTTTTTTGTCAGCAATGTTAATGCTTAGACTTGCAATATTAATTCATCGCATTGCAATGTTAATGCCTAAACTCACAATATTAATTCATCGCCTTGCAATGTTAATGCCTAGACTCACAATATTAATTCATCGCATTGCAATGTTAATGCCTAGACTCGCAATATTAATTCATCGCTCTGCAATGTTAATACTGTTAATATATTGACTTGTAAAAATTAACCCACCCTATTGGCGTAGCAACTTTAAAAGACTTGTGTGTACACGGTAGCTCCGCCTCGGAGAGGGGTTGAGGAGAGGTTCATTGAACTTACATTAATAATTAGTCTTTCACTGAAGAAGATATTAATCTGCGTTCAGAAATTGCAAATATCCATTACTGAGTTCTTTCACCGCTAAGTCATAGAATTGCTTACCGTGTTCTGGTGTTGCTAAAGCGGGATTTGAACCCATACGGCCATCTGGGTAACGGGTGCGAAAGTTAGCTGCACTGTAAATGTTGTGTCCACGTGCAACTTCTGGTGAAAGGGGTGCTTGCTTAATTGCTTCTGGATAAACATATTGAGTGACGGCTACTTCACTGGGGGTAGCATGAGATCCTTCTTGATCGCCGTATAATTCTTTAGCTAACTCGTATACAGATTTGCACATAAACCAGTTGGCTATATGACATTGCACTTGATGAGCATGGGAAATTTGTAAATCTTCTAGGTAAGCGTAAGTTTCTGAGAAAGCGGCTTTGAGAGTAGCAATATTACCGCCGTGGCCGTTGATAAAGTAGAACTTGCTAAAACCAGCTTTGACTAAACTAGTTACGTAGTCTCGCACTACTTGAATTAAAGTGCTAGGGCGCAGACTAATTGTGCCGGGAAAGGCGATGTGATGCAATGCCATCCCCACATTGATTGTAGGGCCGACGATCGCCCCAGTTGATTCACCCACACCACGCGCGATCGCTTCTGCACAAATCGCATCAGTACCAATTAACCCCGTCGGCCCGTGTTGTTCTGTAGAACCAATCGGGAGAATTATCCCCTGAGATTGCTGTAGATACGCTTCAACTTCTTGCCAAGTACTCAAATGTAGTAACATTTTTAATCTAAGTCCTCATTAAATTGCCGTGGAAAGCCAATTTTTCTGCTTTATGATTAACTCTCTACTACTCGACTTTAACTAAATTCAACAGCTTCAACCGGAGTAACGAACCTAGAGAAATAATCAAGGCTTAATCTAATTGTAAAGAAATAATAAAATTCTTCTGCTAGAGTTGCAGTTGTTTAAGTGCGACTTTACAAGAAGGGTGTATGCAGATACCAAATTTTGATCGCCTGCTATCAAGCCGATTGAGACGGCGACAAGTTTTGATTGGGGCTGGAAGCTTAACTGGTTTCGCGATCGCCAATCAATGGTCTAATAAAGTTCTTGCCCAATCTAGATTCTCCAATTATCTTTTTAGCTTAGGTGTCGCTTCCGGTGAACCATGGCCAGATAGTGTAGTGTTGTGGACACGTCTAGCTCCCGATCCGCTCAATGGAGGTGGGATGCCACAATATAACGTTCCAGTGCTGTGGCAAATTGCAACTGACGAAAATATGCGACAAGTTGTCCGCAGTGGCGTACAGATGGCTACTCCTGAATTTGGACACTCTGTACATGTGGAAGTGCAAGGATTACAACCTGCTCGTTGGTACTGGTATCGCTTCAGAGTAGGTGATCAAGTCAGTCCTATTGGGCGGACACGCACTGCTCCTGACTCCAACGCTTATGTCAATCGCTTTCGTTTTGCCTTCGCTTCTTGTCAAAACTGGCAGCAAGGATTCTATGCTGCCTATCAAAATCTGGCTCAAGAAGATTTAGACCTGGTGGTTCATCTTGGTGACTACATCTATGAGGGAGCGCCGTCAAATTCACCAAATGTACTCCGAAGACATGAAGGTACTGGGGAGCCATTCACACTGGAACAGTATCGCAACCGCCATGCTCAGTACAAAACTGACACCAGTTTGCAAGCAGCCCATGCAGCATTTCCTTGGGTAGTGACTTGGGATGACCACGAAGTTGACAATAACTGGGCAGATGAAATTCCTCAAGACCCAGATAGACAATCACCAGAAGTTTTTCTAGCTCGTCGTGCGGCTGCTTTCCAGGCATACTACGAACACATGCCACTGCGAGAGTTTTCCAGACCCAAAGGCATTGATTTGCAATTGTATCGACGCTTAAACTTTGGTAACTTGGTTGAATTTAATGTTCTCGATACTCGCCAATATCGTACCAACCAACCTTGTAATGACGGAATTAGAGCGCGTTGTGCAGAAGCTTTTGATGAAAACGCAACTCTGGTTGGTACTGAACAAGAGCAGTGGTTATTCAACAATCTAGAGCGATCGCAAGCACGCTGGAATGTTCTGGCTCAACAGCTTGTGTTTACCCAGTATGACTGGACGGCTGGCCCTGACAGTGCCTTCAATATTGATGCTTGGGATGGCTATGTAGCTTCTCGCAGTCGTATTCTCAACTTCATTGCTCAACGTCAGCCAACCAACCCAGTTGTAATTTCTGGTGACACACACTCCAGTTGGGTAAGCGACCTGAAGGCTGATTTTAATGACCCTAACTCTGCGACAGTCGCTACTGAATTCGTCGGCACATCTATTAGCTCAAGCTTTGGTGCAAGCGATCGCATCGAGGCTGCTTTACCAGAAAGTCCCTGGGTCAAGTATTTTAATGGTAGGCAGCGCGGTTATGTTGTTTGTGACCTCAATCATCAGCGCTGGCGCAATGATTATCGACTACTGGCTCAATCTCCAGCAACTGGGCCGACTGTATCCGATCCTAACGCCCCAATTGTAGAAACTGTGTCCTTTGAGTTGCCAAATCAAGGTACAGTAGAGCGCGTTTAAGGCGTTCTCGTAGCAATCATACAGAAACTTATGCACTTGACAAACTTTGCCTAAAAGACAACCTATCTAGCACCTTCTGGATAAGTTGCAAGAAAATCTTCTTTCGTTCAAAAGTTGCTTGACTTTACCGAAAATGATACAAACTAGGCAACGTTTAAGGATTACTAGAATGCTTGTTTTGTCTGCTTTCTAGCCTTAGCATAAGTTTCTGTATGGATGCTAATACTGATCAAAGTAGTTTGTACAGTAAATAGTGATATTATTTCTCAATAAATATTTCTGCGTCAAGGATACGAAATGCTAGATAACGAAGTGAATAGTATATCTTATGCCCTGTTATCGGCATTTTTTGCATCCTTGACGACTATATTTGCCAAGATTGGAGTCGAAGCTATTAATCCCAATTTAGCAACCGCAATCCGCACGGTAGTGATTCTAATCATGATTTGGGGTTGGGTTGTCGCTAAAGGACAACTAGATGCAATACTGACGATTAGTCCAAAAACCCTACTGTTTCTTGTTTTCTCTGGGTTATCAACTGGTTTATCTTGGTTATTTTACTTTCGGGCTTTACAAGCCGGAAAAGCTTCTTTAGTCGCACCTTTGGACAAATCGAGTTTGGTTTTGGTGCTGATTTTTTCGGTATTTTTTCTCAAGGAACCCCTCACGCTGCAAGTGATATTGGGAACTGGCTTGATTTTAACTGGTATACTTATTTTGATTCGTTGAGAGTCAAATCAAATAGTACTCAGTCAAGATATTCTAAACCATATATCTAACACCAAGTTTTCAAAACACGACCTTGTAATTCCTTTCCTAGCCAAGGTGTATTACTTGAAAGTGTATGCAGATTTTTCCTTTCAACTTTCCAGGTTTGTGTAGGATCAAATAACGTTAATTCAGCTTTTTGATTGGGAGTCAATGTATTCAATTTCTGTCCCAAACATTTCGCTGGATTGCTACTCAATGCTTGCCATAATTCTAAAGCTGTAAATTCTTCGGTTACGACAAGATTTTGCCACAGTAAAGACAAGGCTAACTCCAAACCAATTGCGCCGGATGGTGCTTCAGCAAAGGCTTGGACTTTTTCTTCATAAGTATAGGGTGCGTGGTCGATCGCGATCGCATCAATTACACCTGTGCGTACTCCTGCACGCAAAGCCTTTAAATCGCTGGGATTGCCTAAAGGCGGGTCTAAATGCAAGCTGGTATCGTAACTTTTAATGGCTGTGGTATCTAATAATAAGTGCATCCAAGTCGTGCTGGCGGTGATGGGTAAACCAGCAGCTTTAGCTGAAGCAATTAATTCCACACTGCGGGCTGTGGAAACACGCATAATATGAACTTGGGGATTACCTGTAGTCGCAACTAATTCTAGCAGAGCAGCGATCGCAGTTGTTTCGGCACTGGCGGGGATAGGTGGTAAACCAAAACGTAGCGCATCCACGCCTTCGCGCATCATACCATTGGATGACAACTGGCGATCGCAAGGCCAAAAAGCCATAGGTTTACCCAACGGCTGAACATATTCCAACACTCGCCGCACCAAACCAAAATTATCTAACGGATGACTATCAGTAAAACCGACAACCCCCGCAGCTGCTAAATCAGCTAATTCTGTTATCTGCTTTCCAGCCACATCCAACGTAATCGCACCCCAGATGTTAAGCAGGGGTGCAGGGAAAGAAGTTGTTCCTTGTTCCTGCATCTTCTGCAACTGTGCTACAAGTGCAGGATGATCAATAGATGGAGATGTATCAGGTAAAATACCAATTCTGGTAAAGCCGCCAGCAGCAGCAGCTTGCAACAGAGACGACAAAGTTTCCCGTTCTTCAAACCCAGGTTCGCCAGAGTGGCTATATAAATCTACTAATCCATTCCCCAGAATTAATCCCCGACAATCTCTAACTTTAGCATCGCCACCAATATCAGAAATCTGTGGAGCGACAGCTTGAATCTTACCATCAGCAATTAAGACATCTGCTATTTGGTCAATTCCCGAAACTGGATCAATTATCCGTACTTGTTGTAAAAGTTCAGTCATAAAAATTACAAGTTAGGAGTTACTAGTACCGCAAGGCGGAAGTCAAAAGGAGCCAGTGCGTTGGGCGGGTTACCCGACTTAAAGCAACTGGCGTTCAAAAGTCAAAAGAAATACAGCGTGAACGTTTCATTGATTTGAAATGGGTTGTTTATTTCCGCCGCGCTGTACTAGTTGAAAGTTATAAGTGATCTACTCTTCACTGTTCACTCCTAGCTTAGTTCCTCACTTCTTACTATTCACTCTGTTTTATAATGCTCCAGCTGCGGTTTTATCTAATAAACCAGCACCTAAATGAGCCGTGATATTCATTGCTTGTAATACAGGGAAACCACCGAGTCCGTTGGGGTAGTCAATAACGCTAACTGCACCATTACCTTGACGAAAATTCCAGAAGTTTTCCGTAGGTAAACCCAGAATATGACAAAGCAAGGTTTTATTAGTCGCGTCGTGAGCCACCACTAATCCAGTTTTAAGTTGATTGTCTAATGCTGTTTGCACAATCGATTGCCAAGCTACAACACTACGTTCCCAAACCTGTTGTAAATTTTCCCCTTCAGGCATTTGTACTTCAGCGGGTGTTGTCCGCCAACGGTGCAATTCTCCAGGAAATTCTTGGTCAATTTCTGTTTCTAATTTTCCTTCCCAAAGTCCATGACTAATTTCTCTTAAACCATCTTGTAGTTCTAAGTTAATGCTGGGATGCTGACGCAATATAATCTCTGCTGTTTCTTTTGGACGCAGCATTGAACTACTCACAGCAAAGTCAATTGCTACATCTTTGAGAAATTCCCCGGCTTTTTGGGCTTGATTTCTCCCATTATCATTAAGGGGAACGTCAATTTGTCCTTGAAATCTAGTTTGGCGATTCCATTCTGTTTCGCCGTGACGCACCAACAACAATCGCACTCCCTGATGGCTGGGACGCAATGATGGTAAAGTTTCCCCCATGTGTTGCGTCTGATTCATCGATTCTAGTTGGACTGCTTCATCCAATCCTCCAGCAAAATTCAACACCGTAACACCACAGTTAGATTGCTGTATGGAATGGTAACGACTGGGAGGAATACCCAATGCTGTGCTAATCAAAGCGCGATTAATGCCGTTATGTCCAAGTATCAGAATGGTTTTGCCTTGATGTTGCGGCAAAATTGCTTGCCAAAATTGTCGCGCTTGTTCGTACAAAGCCAAGACAGGAAAATGTTCTCTTGTTCCCTCCGCATTGCTAACGAGCATCGCTAATTCGTGAGGGCGTTCATGCCAAATACGGTAATCCTCGGCAAATTTTTGCTCAACCTCAGTAGTGAGCATTGCTTCCCACAAAGGTAGGTCAATTTCTAATAACTTATCGGAAGTTTGGACAGTAGCAGACTCTTGAACATTGGCTAACTCGCTTTGAATAATCTCGGCTGTGAGTTTGGCGCGTCGCAGAGGACTGGTATAAATCGCATTAAATGAAATATTACTGAGGGCTTTGCCTACTTTACTAGCATCTTTACGACCTTTTTCCGTCAATGTTGACGCATCGGTGCGTCCTTGAATACGCCGCTCAGTATTGTAGCTACTTTGACCGTGACGCACAATGATGACACGAGTCATGGGCTTTACCCTCCTCTATCTAAAGGATTAATTTTACTCTAAAGTGTTTGCAGAATAATCTATTTAGATAGAGTGACCAAAACTAGGGTGTGGGGTGTGAAGGGAGAAGAAAAAACTTTCTTTTAGTACAGTGTTTACTACCAACCCAAAAATTGTATCGCGGACTTTTCCAGAATTAGCGATCGCTCCTCATCAAGTTTTTGCCGCCGGAAATATTTGAAAAAAGAAGGCTGAAGCATAAAGGATGAAATTTCTTTTTCACACTTCATACTTCACACTTCATACTTCATTTACGGTTCAACTAAATTTTCTATTCCCTGAACCACCGTAGCTGATTCAATTTTGTCACCAGCCTTCAGTTTATCCAAAACATCCTTGCCTTCGGTGACATAACCGAAAACCGAATAACGTCCATCTAGCAAGTTACGTCCGGCTGGGGTGAGTTCTGGTTCAAACAAGAAAAAGAAGACTTGAGAAGAACCGCCATTCACTTGGCTTTCAGGACGAGCCATAGCCAACGCGCCAAAGGATGAGAAAGGTAACACGGGCATATCAAGATAACGACCCGCATCTTCTAAGGTAATGCCGTAGGTTGGTTTTTTATCCCCCTCTACGAGAATTTCTAGAGGAATAGCGCGATATTGACCTGTTTTGGGGTCAATAAAACCCTGTTCTTTTCCGGTCGGATCTCCAGTTTGCAAGACATAAGATTCTTCAGAACGGGTAAATTCTAAACCGTTATAAAAACCCCTTTGCACCAAATCCACGAAGTTACCAGCTGTGACAGGGGCGCTGTAGCCATCCACAACAACAGTTAAGTCACCTTTACTGGTTTTAAATTCAATGGTAGAACGACCTTTAAGTTGGGGTAGGTTGCTGTACTCCTCAGGAACTTCAAAGGGAAATTCCTTCACCATTGATTCTTCCAACAGAGAAACCAAATTCAGCAATTTGTTTCTATCTTGCAGAATTTGTTCTTTGTCTTTGGTTTTAACCAACTCTTGCAGTTTAGCCACGCCAGATTTTAACTCAGTAATCCAGGCATCTGCTTGGGATTGGCGTTCTTCAGGAACACTTGCTAGGATTTGTGCAGGCTTATCAAGAACCCTAGAAGCTTTACTGAGGTCTTTGGAGATAGCACCCCAGCGCCGATTAGCCCGCAACTGGTTAGAGATATCTTCTAGACTGGCTTGTAGTTGCCGTACTGGTTCATTATTAATTGGGAGTGCATAGCGCAACAAAGCTTTGCCGTCGGTAATTGCATTGCCAGATGGCAATGCGGCATAACTGGAAGAAGTCCAGCCAGATGTATTTATGCCTAAAAATATTGTTACTAACAGTATTGTTACTAGGCTGGACTTTAGCCAGGATTTTATGATTTTAAGCATGAGTATGGCTCAAATGCAGCATGAATATTGTTGACTGGGCATAACCCATCAATAATCTTCCCACAGTAGGAGTGCTGAGAAAGTATGAAGTGTGAACTGTGAAGTATGAAGTGTGAGGTGTAAAATTTAATCCTCCTGCCTTTTGACCCATCCCTGTTTTGACAAGTTCTATGGCGGGAAAACTGCACATCATTGACTGGCTAAACTTTTTGCTTTATGGGTGATACCGTTTCAGACTTCTAACTACCCTGCGGGAACGCCAGGGGCGAACAGACTAGCCTGCGGCAAGCCGCTAAAAGCGTCTACATACTTCAGTTGACTAATTAACCAATTACTCCGCTTGAAGGGTACAATTAATGCCGATTGTCTTCCAAAATTTGAAAGCTTCATGATTTCCAGTAACGATTTTCGACCCGGTGTATCAATTGTACTAGATGGGTCTGTATGGCGAGTGATAGATTTCCTCCACGTTAAACCCGGTAAAGGTTCTGCGTTTGTCAGGACAACCCTGAAAAACGTTCAAAGCGGAAAAGTGCTAGAAAAAACTTTCCGGGCTGGGGAAACTGTGCCGCAAGCGACTCTAGAAAAAATCACGATGCAGCATACCTATAAAGAAGGCGATGAGTTTGTCTTTATGGATATGGAAACCTACGAAGAAGGACGACTCAGTGCTACGCAAATTGGCGATCGCGTCAAGTATCTCAAGGAAGGTATGGAAGTCAATGTGATTCGTTGGGGTGAGCAAGTATTAGAAGTGGAACTACCCAATGCTGTAGTTTTGGAAATCACCGAAACTGACCCTGGACTCAAAGGTGATACGGCGACAGGTGGCACTAAACCAGCAAAATTAGAAACTGGTGCAACTGTTATGGTTCCCTTGTTTATTTCTCAAGGAGAACGGATTCGCATTGATACTCGTGAAGATAAATATTTAGGCAGGGAATAAATTATCTCTGAATCAGAGCTAATTCCGATTTAAATCCCTCTACAGGGATTAAATCCCTGCCCTCACTGAAAATTCTTAATTTACGGACAGGTTGAGGTAATAAAAGCTGTGCCATTGGACTTTAATGAAATCCGACAACTGCTGGTAACTATTGCACAAACAGATATTGCAGAACTAACACTCAAAAGTGATGACTTTGAGCTAACGGTACGTAAAGCTGTGAGCATTAGCAATCATGCTGTACCGATGAGTCAAGCTGCTGTCAGTGGTGTGGTTGGTGCAGCAGTGACAACAGTTGCGACTCCAACGCTTTCTACAGAACGTGTTATGGATAATGCGGCGGCAGGTGCTGGCGTGCAATTGTCTGTCAATGCACCTTCAACAATTGATAAAAGATTAGTCGAAGTTTCCTCTCCAATGGTGGGAACTTTTTATCGCGCACCTGCACCAAGCGAAGCACCATTTGTGGAAGTAGGCGATCGCGTCCGTCAAGGACAAACGGTGTGTATCATTGAAGCAATGAAGCTAATGAACGAGATTGAAGCCGAAATATCAGGACAAGTTATGGAAATTCTTGTCCAAAACGGAGAACCTGTAGAATATGGTCAACCTTTGATGAGAATTAACCCTGATTAAGTATTAATCTATATATGAAATGAGTAATTGTTAACCTTGTGTGTTTTTACGGGTCATTCCTGATGAAACAAGCGTTGCCTGTACCGCCGGAAGTGGTGCAACAAGTAGCCGAATATTTCAGCCTGTTAAGTGAGCCGATGCGTCTGCGGCTGCTGCACTTATTACGGGATGAGGAAAAATGCGTACAAGAATTGGTAGAGGCAACACATACTTCGCAGGCAAATGTCTCGAAACACCTGAAGGTAATGTGGCAAGCAGGAATCCTTAGCCGTCGCAGTGAAGGAACTTGCGCTTACTACCGGGTGGAAGATGAAATGATTTTTGAGTTGTGTAATCAGGTATGCGATCGCCTCGCCACAAGGTTAGAACAGCAAGCTCGTAATTTTCGTATTCTGAATACCAAACTTTAAGTTATTTGTCAATGGTCATTTGTCATTGGGATTGACCAAAACTAGGGTGTAGGGTGTGGGGTGTGAAGAGAGAAGAAAAAACTTTCTTTTTGTACACCCCACCTCGGAGCTAATAGGGTACAAGCCCCCATTAATTTCCCCGACACCCGACACCCTAACCTCCACACCCTTCTTTTTGACCTTTGACTAAAATTGACTAAAGCGGATAATTTTTATCAAAGCTTTCTCGCGTCAAGGGTTGTTGCAACTCTACACCTTCACCACCTAACACATCCAAAGGTTTACCATTCACGTCAATATAAACCTTGGCCTTAGGATTTAAGCTTGAGGCTGTGTAAACAACTTGTCCTACACGACCTACCATTGAGGTGCTACCACCACCACTGGTAAAGCTATCCGATAGATTAACATGTACTTCATCACCTTTGACTCTCAGCCCCAGTAGCTTAGTTCCTTTGGGAATTGTTGTTGTGGAATCTGTACTTTTACTTGGCCCTTCTAACAAAGCTTGGAAAGCTTTTTCTAAGGCTACATTAGGTTGGTTAGCTGCTACTTCAATTGGTTGGGGAGCCAAAGCAATATTTTTGTTTTGGGGTTTTAGCCAGTAAACTTGAGCAGGTTTTTCATTTGGCTGAGTAGCAGTTGATGGCTGTCCTGGTTTTTGGATAGTTTGAGAGGGATTTGAAGAATTTGATGGTACAGGAGTTTTGTTGGACTGGGAAGCAAACCAAGCTACGCCACCACTAACTGCAATAACGGACGCTGAGACGGCTGCTATTACACCCGAAGATATCCGATTAGATCCTTGTTGGTCATTCATAATTAAAAACCTTCCTGACTGAGGGCTGAGATATTTTTTTATGTGAAGAGCAGCCTGGTTATGGACGATACTAACAACTAGAGAGTTTCCAGAGATTTAAAGCATGGCTATATCAGCCTAAATAGTGCGATCGCTTATTTTAGAGATTCCTTCTCTAATTCTAGAATTTGCGCTTTAAATCCGTCATCTGCCAAATTCTATAAATCTGATTGTTTCGTGAGATTTTGGAAATTATTAACAATTAGGTGACAGGGAACAGGTGACAGGTGACAAGGAACAGAATTGTCATCTATTACCTTTTTCCCTAACTTTAAAAGTTATGTTGCATTCAATTGCAAACTACTGCCAGTATTATTCCTATGTATTTTTTGGCGTTTAATTTTTAACTTCTATTGCTGATGTAATCCATTGTTTAAGCGTAGTTATAACTTCATCAATAGCAATTTCTTGAGATTGACGAGTTGCTCTTTCTACCACTTCAACTTTACCGTTGGCGATTGCGCGTCCCGTAACAATTCTATAAGGTATGCCAATTAAATCAGCGTCTTTAAATTTAACTCCGGCGCGTTCATCACGGTCATCTAATAATGTTTCAATGCCGGCTTGATTGAGTTCACTGTAAAGTTTTTCGGCAACTTGCACTTGTTGGGCATCATTAATGTTAGGAATTGTGACGATCGCATGATAAGGTGCGATCGCTACAGGCCAGATAATCCCATCTTTATCGTAAGATTGCTCAACAGCTGACTGTGCCAAACGCGACACACCTACACCATAGCAACCCATAACCAAAGGTTTTTCTTCCCCTTGTTCGTTGGTATACGTTGCACCCATCGCTTGGGAATATTTTGTGCCTAATTGGAAGATGTGACCAACTTCGATGCCACGAGCGCTTTCTAATCTTTGTTCTGGGTTGTGGATAGCGCGATCGCCTGGTCTGGCTTTACGAAAATCTACTACACTTTCTGGTAGCTTAAATTGCTCATTCCAATTAGCACCAACAACGTGATAACCAGTTTCATTCGCGCCTGTGACGAAATTTTTTAAATCAACTGCGGTTTTATCTACCAACCGCACAAACTTAGCGTGAACTTGTTTGTTACCAGCAATATATTCGTCACCAATATCCGGTGCAATATAACCTAAAGGTAGAGATTTCGCCGCCCAGGTTTGTTGAGTTTCCACACTGGGTACATTTAAAGAAATGATTGCTTTTGCGCCGTAGTTACCTGCTAACCGAGTCAATTCATTTTGTAATTTGACTTCATTGACTTCTTGATCTCCGCGAATACTTACCAAAACCAACACAGTTAACCCATTGTCATAAACTGTTTGATATAGAACGGTTTTAACAATTTGGGTGGGAGAACATTTCAAGAATTGACAGAGTTTTTCAATCGTGTCGGTTCCAGGTGTTTCCCTTTTCTCATAGTTGGTAAACGGTGAAGCTTCTGCATCCGCAGGTAGAGAAACGGCTTTTTCGACGTTGGCGGCGTATTTACCATCTTCGGTGTAGAGAACCTCGTCTTCCCCAGCTTCTGCCAACACCATAAATTCTGTAGAACCAGAACCACCAATTGCGCCAGAATCAGCTTCCACAGGGCGAAATGCCAACCCAGCCCGCCGTAGCATGTTGCTGTAGGCTTGGTACATATCTTGGTAGGTTTTTTTCAGGCTTTCTTCATCGACGTGGAAAGAATAACCGTCCTTCATGATGAATTCCCGTCCGCGCATTAAACCAAAGCGGGGGCGAATTTCGTCACGGAACTTGGTTTGCAGTTGGTAGAGATGTAGCGGTAGCTGACGATAAGAGCGAATCATATCACGAGCGATCGCTGTGATGACTTCTTCATGAGTCGGCCCTAATCCTAATTGTTGCTCACGGCGATCGATTAGGGAAAACATAATTCCCTCAGCTTTGGTGTAAGTATCCCAACGTCCTGATTCTTTCCATAAATCAGCCGGTTGTAATTGGGGTAACAAACATTCTTGTGCGCCTGTGGCGTTCATTTCTTCCCGCACAATTTGAGAAACCTTTTGCAATACCCGCCACATGAACGGGAGATAAGCATAAATACCGCTACCGATGCGACGAATATACCCTGCACGGAGTAATAACTTATGGCTGGGAATTTCTGCATCAGCAGGATCATCCCGGAGTGTAACGAATAACATTTGTGACAGTCGCATCGTTTAGTCCTTTTCCAAATTGCAAATCTTTATGTCAACTAAAGTATGAAGTATGAAGTGTGAAGTATAAAGTGCTTGGTCATTAGTTAATTTTCATATCCCCTTCTGCCTTCTGCCTCCTGCCTTCCGCCTTCCTATTACTACTTCAGGAGAACCTTACCTTGTCAGACGTACTTTATCAAGCACAGCCACCTCTGGAATTTATTCCGCCAGCATTCAATCCTTTATTTTTACGAGTTGTTCACACGTTTCTACCTAGTTGGATACAATGGCAAACTGCTATTTCCCAAATTGAAGCAGAGAATGTAGAAGTTTTAGCGGATACTTATCGCCAGTTTCAGGAAGGTAAAATTCGCTTTTTGTTGGCGTTTCGTCATCCTAAAGTAGATGATCCCTTTTGTTTGGGCTACTTGCTGTCTCAACTTGTGCCGAAGGTAGCACGAGAACAGGGTATAGCATTACAGTCTCCCATTCATGCTCATTTTATCTACGATCGCGGCATTCCTTTATGGGCTGGTTCTTATGCTGGTTGGGTAGCTTCGCGGTTGGGTGGAACTCCTATCCAACGCGGTAAGGCTGACTGGACAGGGTTGCGTTCGGCGCGTGATTTGTTCGCCAATGGTAAATTCCCGATGGCTGCTGCGCCGGAGGGTGCAACAAATGGACTATCAGAGATTATCAGCCCATTGGAACCCGGTATTGCTCAGTTAGGCTTTTGGTGCGCGGAAGATTTGCAAAAAGCCGGACGCTCAGAACAGGTTTTAATTGTACCAGTTGGGATTAAATATAGTTATACTGCTGCGCCGTGGAGTGCGGTCGCGCAATTATTAAGTGAGTTGGAAGCTGCTAGTGGTTTGCCTGTGAATGCGGGAAGGACAGATAATATTGCTTCAATGGAGTTACTTTATCCACGATTGTTAAGTTTGGCAGAACATTTATTATCTTTAATGGAGCAATTTTACACGCGCTTTTATCATCAAAAGCTGGCTGATGCTCAAACTGTCGGGGAAATTAAAGATAGAAATGAAGCCCTAGCATTACGATTGCAAGCTTTATTAAATGCAGCATTACAAATATCTGAGCAATATTTTAACTTGCAACCGAAAGGAAATTTTACTGACCGTTGTCGCCGGGTAGAACAAGCTGGTTGGAATTATATATTTAGAGAAGATTTTAAGGATATAAAAGCATTATCGTCTGTAGAAAGAGCGTTAGGCGATCGCGTCGCTGAAGAAGCCAATGCGAGAATGTGGCACATGCGTTTAGTAGAAAGTTTCGTTGCAGTTTCCGGCAACTATATAAAAGCAAAGCCAACAGTCGAAAGGTTTGCCGAAACAACTTTAATTTTATGGCAGATGGTTGCCAAAATTAAAGGTGATAAATCTTTTCCGCGTCCACAATTAGGTAAACAGCGAGTCAAGATTACTATTGGGCAACCGATATCTATATCTGAGCGTTATTCGGCATATAAAGAAAGTCGTGCTGGTGCAAAGCAAGCTGTTGCTGATTTCACAAATGATTTACAACAAGCAATGGAAAGTTTGATTTGATTAGAAAGAATCGAACCCAATACTTTTCGGTATACTTGTAACGATAAAAACGCTCAGAAAGTTTTTTTGATTAGGGGTAGAAGTTACAAAAGACCGTAGCTATTCCGGTTAATAGCTACGGTCTTTTGTAAGTTGTATTATTCAGGGCGAACGATGGGAATTGAACCCACGAATGGTGGTACCACAAACCACTGCCTTAACCACTTGGCTACGCTCGCCATTGACTTATCGATTCCTCATCATAGCACCTTTTTAGTGATAGATCAAGCATATTTTAAGAGGAAGGGACTTTACTAATGTGTAGTCCAGGGACTCTAATAACTATCAGAGTATGACGGAGAGAAATATGAAACTCTTAACTATTATGGCATTTGCGATCGCTACAAGTATAGCTGTAGCTGGCGTAGCAATGTCCCAAACCAATCCCACTCAAGATAAATATGAAGAGTATGCGGTAGATCGGCTGACAGAATACTTAAAAAGTGATGTGTGTAAAAAAACATCTAAGCTAATAGAAAATTTACTAAATTCAAGTTGTAACAAAATAGTTGATTCAACCAATCCGCAGATCCGAGAGGTGGTTTCTAAAACGACGGACAGGCAGGACTTTTTGTTGTTTAGTGTGTATCGTACAGATTTAACATTGGGAACTTGGCTACCTGGTTACAAATTTGAAACGGTGGGAGCATTTAATAACTTTTATACTTACAGCGCCGAACAGCAATAATCGGCGTTGCTGAATACTGAGAGGATTGAGGCTGACACGGATACGCAAAGACACGGTGATTATTATTAATGCAAATCCCAACATCACAATTATGCAACACCCAATCATTTTTACTAACATTTAAGTAGAAAGGTGCAAATAAACCGAACTATGTAACGGAAAGTAAAGTAGCTAGAAAACCTCTTCCCTTCTGCCCTCTGCCTCCTGCCTTGTCATAACGACAATTTTTAACACCGGCCTACTTACATCTAGGATTAAGCTTAATTAGCAAGAGTTACACCTTTACCAATGTCATCTGCGTACCTGCTGGTATCTCACGGAAGCCGTGATCCACGTCCAGAAATTGCTTTGCAGCAATTGAAAGAGTTAATCGACAAAAAACAGCAAAGTTACTCATCAGATAAAAAGCTAGTAGGTTTAGCTTACTTAGAAACGCGTCCTGAAGCTTTGCACGTCCAAATTAAAGAATTTGCTCATAGTGCTGTTGTTGCTGGATGTAATAGCTTAATAATCATCCCGCTATTTCTGCTACCGGGAGTCCATGTAATGCAAGAAATCCCTGAAGAAGTAGCACTAGCACAACAAGCTATGGGTAGGGATATGATCATTGAGTTACAACCGCATTTAGGTAGCCACCTTGGTTTAACAATGTTATTTGCCAAGCAAATGACAGCCATCCCAACAGATAGATGGATTTTATTAGCACACGGTAGCCGTCGTTCTGGCTTTCAGCAACCAGTAGAAGCTATGGCGGTAAATTTGGGTGCTGTAGTTGCTTACTGGTCTGTGTCTCCTAGTTTAGAATCGCAAGTAGAAGAGTTGGTGGCGGCTGGCCAGGAAAAAATTGCGATTTTGCCATATTTTTTATTCGCAGGTGGCATAACCGATGCGATCGCTCAACGAACAGAGGCGCTAAAATTAAAATTTCCTGCTGTGACTTTCCAATTAGCTCAACCTTTGGGAGCAAGTGCAGAGTTAGCCGATTTGATTTGGGATTTGATGAATAAATGAACTGCACAGAACAAGAAAGGCAGAAAAATTTCGGAAAAGTTTATTTAGTCGGTGCAGGGCCAGGAGATCCCGGATTAATGACCCTCAAGGGTAAAAGTATACTAGAGTGTGCCGATGTAGTTATCTATGATGCCTTAGTGAGTCCGGCAATTTTGGCAATGATTAATCCCCACGCCGAACAAATTAACGCTGGTAAGCGGATGGGGAGACATTCACTATTACAAGACGAAACAACGCAACTACTAATTGATAAAGCTCAAGATCATGCCATAGTGGTGCGACTCAAAGGCGGTGATCCGTTTATCTTTGGTCGTGGCGGCGAAGAAATGGCAGAATTAGTTAAAGCTGGCATACCTGTAGAAGTTGTGCCGGGAATTACATCGGGAATCGCCGCGCCAGCCTATGCTGGGATTCCCTTAACCCATCGACTGTATAGTTCGTCAGTGACTTTTGTAACAGGTCATGAAGCCGCAGGTAAATATAAACCGAAAGTAAATTGGCAAGCGATCGCCCACGGTTCTGAGACGATTGTAATTTACATGGGCATTCACAATCTACCGCACATTATCGAAGAGTTTACAGCAGCAGGTTTGAGTTTAGAAACACCGATTGCTTTAGTGCGCTGGGGTACGCGACCCGATCAAGAAGAATTAATTGGTCAGTTAGGGACGATTATAGAGCAAATTGAAAAAACTGGATTTGAAGCTCCGGCGATCGCGGTGATTGGTTCAGTCGTGAAACTGCACGATATTTTGTCTGAGTGCCGTCCAGTTTGATTGTTGGTGTAACGCTTGTTCAAACATCAATACACCTGGCTTTGTATTTTATCTGTCGTAAGTAAGTTGGTAAGAAAAATTCCAGGTATATGAAGAAATATAAATTATTTGTAGGGTGTGTTATGCCGTAGGCTAACGCACCTTGAATTGCTGACGGTGCGTTGCGCTGCGCGACAACACACCACTACAGTTAATTTAATTTTACAAAGATAACAAGTTAATTATGGCTTTTGAATTCTAATACCTTACTTTTACCAGGATTCATCAATCCATAAGGATCAACCATTTCTTTAAATTTTAACTGCTCAGGATCAATTACTTTTCTACCGCCGTCCTCAATAATATAAGTGTGAGGATTGGCAATAAACACGCCCTTAGCTTCGTGGTAGTGAATAATTTCATTTAGGCGTTCTTCGGTGGTGTAGCGCACAAGTTGTAAAGCAGCAGGAATTACCCTACCATTGACGCGAATAAATTCTAAGTGCATCATCACTTCATCACCAAAATGATGATATAGCTCTTCTACCAATTCCAAAGCTTTGTCGGCAGGAAAAATACTTTGCAAGTAAGTAATCGAAGTATCTACAGTCCTGGCGTGCAAGGTGGTATGGTTCCAGGTAAATTCAGCCAAATTTATGCCTTTACCGGCTTCCTGTGCTGGCTTTTGATAGGTAATCTCTCCGCCATATTGCTGCACCAAACCGGGTAATAATTCTAAACTTGGTTCCGCAACCATCAAAAATGCTGGGTGAGTACCTTCAGAAATATATTGGTGCAGGGCAGTAAAATATTGGGGAATTGGAGATGCAAAGATAGCAATTAATTTTTTCATTATGCCATCGGCATTACCTAGAGACTGACCAAATTTTGCCGCTGTCATAAAATCGTCAAAGCTGACAATTACTTCCGCCCAAGGATAAGCAGGGGCAAGTGGAATTTCGACTACGGTGATAATGCCGTTAATTCCCCAAGCGTGGTTTACCTTCTGCACATCGTCACCGCGCAGTTCAATCACACGGGGTTCATCTTCTAAAGTTACCACGCGCAGTCCTAAAAGATTGCCGCGATCGCCTAATAACCCGTATTGTATCGATCCAATTCCACCACTTCCACCAGCGATAAACCCGCCAATGGTGGCTGTACGGTATGTAGAAGGAGCCATCCGCATTTCCCAACCAATTTCTCGTGCTTTTTTATCTAAAGCTGCTAATTTGACCCCAGATTCTGCCCGTGCTACTCCTGGTTTTACCCAGAGAATCTCCTGCATCTTTGTCATGTCTAAAATTACGCCGCCGTGCATCGGTACGCATTGCCCATAATTCCCAGTTCCCGCACCGCGCACAGTTACAGGTATACGTAATTTTGCACAGATAGCTGCGACTTTGAACACTTCTTGTTCATTGGCAGGACGCACCACAATATCTCCGACTTTACCAGCAAGTTTGGGTACGAGGACGGGGCTGAAGGTGTGGTAATCCTGGGATAATTTGGCTACTTGGTGGGAGTCAATGATGGTTTCTATATCTGCAAAAGCAGTGCGGAGATTCTCTAAATTGATATTGTGCATAACTTTTCTTTTTTTAGCGCAAAGTAACGGGGAAGTTCACGCAAAGTAACGCGGAGAGATTAATTCTCAGCGTACCTCTGCGCTTTCCTTTGTGTTCCTGTGCGTTTTAAAAATTTAGTTTTGTTTTGGACGGCGCTTTCGTGCCACTTACTTAATATTTTTGGTGTTGCATAAATGCGGGATGATTTTCTTATATTTATCTCTCAAAACCTCTTCTTTGCGTACTTTGCGGTTCATTATTTCATCCCTAAATTCAGCAACGCCATATTTTTCAACGGTGTAGGGTTCTGAGGTGATATAGCCTTGCTGTGCTGAAGTGTTATCTACCAAAAAAGGTGCAGGATTCAAGTTGTGGGGGCGTTTTTGGTCGTCTGTAAAACCATACTTAACTTTGAGAAGTGGCAATAGGTGACATTTGCTGCCGCAGAGACATAAATTGGTTTGTCTTTGAGGTCTGCAAGAGTTTTGATTGCTGTGTTGGGATGGACGATAAGACACTGCGGGTCTTTCTGAAAGATTGCCGCTACGGTAATTTTGGGGATTTCTTGGGCAATGGCGTTAATAGCATTGATGCCATATCCCATGAAAAAATTAACTGCACCCCCTACTAACAACTGAGTGCCGCTAGGTACTTGTAGATCGCCCATTTTAATGGTGACATCTAAACTGTACTTTTGGTAAATACCAGTAGCGATCGCTTGATAAAATCCGCCGTGTTCTGCTTGTGCATACCAGTTTGTCCCAAAGCTGACTTTATCTAACTATGAATTAGAATTTGCTGGTTGGCTACTGTTGGTGCAAGCAGCTTGCTTGCTGCTACCCATGCAAGCGGAAGCATACTGAATAAACTGGCGGCGAAGAAGGCGATGAATCACTGTTGTTGAGGGTGGTAACAAATTCAGAGAACAAAAGAAAGTTTTAACTCAGTCTGAGTGTACATTCTAAAATTAATTTTTGATTTACCAAAGAGAAAGGCTGAATTGCTAAAGCGCGTTTGAAAATTTTGATAGCATCCAAGTACTGTCCAATAGCGGCATAACATAAGCCCATACCATGCAATGCTCCAAAATGCACGGGATTAATCTGGATGACCATTTGACAGTCTGCCAGAGATTCTTTATATTTACCGACACTGTAATACAGAAAAGCGCGGCGATTCCATGCTTCGGCAAAATCAGGTTGTTCTTTAATCAGTTTGGTTAACACTGATTCGGCTTCAGTGGTTTTACCTGCATCCAGCAATTTTTGACTTTGGTCGATTTTTTCCAGCCCCTGAATTCCCTTTTGCTGAAACCAAATCCGCCATAGTTTCTTAGTTGCTTGTTCCCGAACTAAGGCATTAGGGTTTTTCAAATCTTCAAGTAAGGAATTGATTGATAAAGAATCCATGAATTTGAGAAAATTGGAGATTAGTGTTTTTATCTTAGTAATAACTTTCGCACAAAATTATCTCTTAAGTCATGTTTAAAGTCATCTTTAAATTTATCTCGCATCAGTATGAATTATCAGCAAATTTTGTGTAATCAATTGTATTAACTAATACTGGAACTCCGAAACTCTACATAATAAATTTGTAAACAATTAGCCATTAAAAAACAGAAATTTAAGAAAAGAAAACTTACTCTAGATAGTTGACAAATACTGAGTGATTAATAATTCATCAAAATACTACTTAAACCCAGATGAAGGGAGAGAACAGGGAAACAATGTGTGTCGTGAATTCTATTTAGCAACTTATGTGATTGAGGTGATGCGTTACAAGTACCTAGATTTGCAAATTTCGCTTCATTGGTCGTTAGCGGCATTTTGAAGCCCAAGGTGTGGCGCGTTTGGCAAAATTGAATCATCTGTTAGCCAGACTAACGCCTTTGCAACAAGCAACGGCTAAGTTCAATTTGGCAATTGTTAGTTTGTTATTTAGATGCTGGTACAGGGGATAACTGGCATTTTGTTAAATATTTACATATATCTATAAGTAGAGAGCAAGGTTTAGTTTCTTGACTATTATTTTTCTCATAGCTATGCCTAAGATAATTTGGCTGATTTTGCCAACTGATTTGTGGAAGTAACAAGTTTTGTTTAAATTTTATCAACCCTAGATATTTTTAACCAAAAAGTCTGGATTAAACTGTATTAGCTTATAAGTAAATAGACACAAATAAACGAAAGTGTCATACTTATTTTAAAATGAGCATAGCTTAGGTAATTATTGATTTATAAATCTTCGGTTATTCATCTGCGTAATTTATGTTTAATAAAGCCAGATTGGATAAAAATCAAATCTATTTTGATATTGATTATTTAAGGATAATGTTATATGTGATATAATAAAATTATGCAATAAAAATCAATATAAATTGGTTTTATAGTCAACTATTACTAAATTTAGAGGAAATCGCTAGAGCGTACATACTGACTAATGTCATACCCAACCATTGGACAACTTGAAAGAGAAATTGCACAGCGTATCAGTGCTTTATATAGTGAACAATTAGGGCAACGTCCTGTCCAAGTCGTTTGCCATTTTTTTGATACAGAATTGGTCATTTCTTTAGAAAAAGCTGCTACCCAAGTTGAGGTGACGCTGATATCTGGAGGCTATGAAAACTTAGCCGAGCAAGTACGTTTATTTTTAGACAAAATTATTAAACCGCAACTGCAAGATTTAATTGAGGAAGTGATTGGCAAACCAATACTTGATCTGATGACTAATACAAATTTAGCAACAGGTCGTACTGGGATAATTGTGGTTTTACAACAGATACCAGAAGTGCGTAATCCTGAATCTATTCCTAAAGCAAACTTAAAGAATTTGGCTGAGTGAGATGGCGAGACAGAACGACTTCTAATTTACTAAAATCATAGGGTTTAGCGAGATAGTCATCGGCACCTGTTAAAAGGAGGCGTTCGGAGTTATGTATGAGATACCCAGGAATAACTGTAATGATGGGAATTCCTGCGGTTTTTTGCTCTCGCTTTAGATAATCGATAACTTGACCGCTACTAATATCAGAAATCATCATATCTAAGATGATTAAATTAGGTTGATGTGTTTGTGCTAATATCAAAGCTCTTATTCCTTGTTTAGCACAAATACAATCAAAATTTAATGCTTTAAGGCAATAATTTAGCAGTTCTAAATTCTGTAAATTTTTTTCTACAACTAAAATTAGTGGCTGTCTATTCATAAACAACAAGTCACATTTAAATAAAAACTACGTACCCAAGTTCTACATTTTCAGCCTAAGAATGACCCCGCGAAAAGTGAGGTTGTGTTCTCTGGTAAATATTTTGAGGGTTGTACGAGGTTATCTTCACGCGGCTGTATGCGGCTTGAGATGGATTAGCTCGTGTATGGCTCACTAGGTTGATTGTCTATGCTGAAGTTGAGGGTAGACAAAAACAAGCTAGAGACACTATCAAGCAAACATCATGATTAAAAGTGTACATTTCGTCAAGTGTTGTTTGCAACTATAGCAAGTATAAATTTTTCTCAAGAGGTCTATAGTGTTTACTCGATTTTACGATTTTCTGGAAGATAGAGAACGCCCAAAGCCTTTGGAGGTGAGGCTTTACCAGCTAATCCCAGAAATGCTAATCATCAGGTAACATAATTAGAAACTGGTAAGGAATATTCGCACTCAAAGCCTGTATTCGCAACAGCAAAGCTTCCGTCACCCCAAACAGCAAACAAGCGATATAGGATGCCATGTATAGCAGGTGACAGGGAACAGGTGACAGGTGACAGGGTTAAAAGTCTTTTAGTGCATGAGTTTTATTATTGACCGATGTCCTAACTGCCTTGGCTACTGCTATACCAAAAATTAAAATAGCGATCGCAAGGTTCGAGCAAGCTTTGTATCACTTCTAGCTTGAGTTGAGCTTCTTTTGAGAGTTCCGTAGCAATAACATTGCTCTCAATAGTGCTACTCTGCCCAAGCAAGGCTGCGCTGAACTGCTTTTTGCCAAATAGTGAAGTTCACTACGGCATTATTCTTATCTTGATCAGGTTCAAAGATGCGGTCTATTTGCCTTTGACTGACCAATGTTGTGTAATTATCCCAAAATCCGGCCGCTAAACCGGCGGCAAACGCTGCACCTTGTACGGTTGTGTCGCGCATTTTCGGGCGTTCTACGGGAATACCCAAGACATCAGCTTGGAATTGCATGAGAAAGTTGTTCTCACAAGCACCACCATCAACGATTAACCGCCCCATTGGGGTATTAGAACAAGCATTGATAGCTTGAACTACTTCCACAACTTGGTAGGCGATCGCTTCCAAAACGGCACGAACTAAATGCTGGGGTTGAACGCTGGCAGTAATCCCAAAAAAAGCTCCTCTGGCATTCATATCCCAATGCGGTGCGCCCAATCCACTAAAGGCAGGGACAAAGTATACTCCACCATTATCTGGAACGTGGTTAGCCATTGCTTCGGTTTGGGCAGCAGTATTGATGAGTTTAATACCATCACGCAACCATTGGATACAAGCACCAGTAGTAAACATACTGCCTTCTAAGGCATAACCAATATCTAAATTACCGCTGTGGTTGACTTGTGTCCATGCCAGAGTTGAAATCAGTTGATTTGGAGAACGGACAATTTGTGAGCCAGTGTGAGCCACCAAAAAGCTACCAGTGCCATAGGTGCATTTCATTAAGCCGGGGCGATCGCAGCCATGACCAAACAACGCTGCTTGCTGGTCGCCTAAAATAGCGGTGATGGGAATTTCTACACCCAGCAAGGCCGTATCAGTAAGGCCAAATTTGCCTAAACTGGGTTGAATCTGGGGGAGAATTTGCAGAGGAATCTGGAAGATTTGCAACAATGTTTCATCCCACGCGCAGGTTTTGAGGTTCATTAACATTGTGCGGCTGGCGTTGCTGTGGTCGGTCGCGTGGACTCTCCCTCCTGTTAAGTTCCACAATACCCAAGTGTCAATAGTCCCTGCCAAAACATTGTTTAAGTCAACGCCTGTAACTTTGTCTAATAACCATCTCAACTTCGTAGCCGAAAAATAAGCATCAACCACCAACCCAGTGCGATCGCAAATTTCTGGTGCATAACCTTGTGCTTGTAATTGATGACAAAGTGGTGCAGTGCGGCGGTCTTGCCAAACAATGGCTGGATGTAGGGGTTTACCAGTGTTTTTATCCCAAATTAAGCAAGTTTCCCGCTGTACAGTTAATCCCAAGGCGGCTATTTCTGATGGAAAAATCTGAGCATTGGCGATCGCATTTCGCATCACCCAGCATGTATCTTGCCAAATTTCTTCAGGGTCATGTTCTAACCAGCCTGGTTGCGGATAATACTGCGTTAGTTCTTTATATGCTTGCCCAACAATTTGACCAGCGGCGTTAAACACAAAAGCCCGGTTGCCTGTTGTACCCAAGTCCAAAGCCAAGATATAGCCTGATGATGGAGATATACTGTCCAATGTCACTTATCAAGTATGAAGTGTAAAGTATGTAGACACCCTTTGGGTGGCTTCCCGCAGGGTAGTATGAAATATACTTTATATTGTTCGGGTAACAATATCACAAGGCGTTGGCTGGACATAACACTTGATGATATTTCTACATTATTTGCCAATCTTCCTGACTTAGACCGTAGACTAGCACTTCAGTTCCGAAGATTTCTGTTGTCCCTTGTAGTTTTTCGCCTAGTTTTTGGGCTACGCGCACAGAAGCTAGATTTTGGGGATGAATCAAACTAATAATATGCGATCGCTGTAGTTGTATAAAAGCATAGTTCATTGCTGCTGTTGCGGCTTCTGTCGCAAAGCCACATCCCCAATAAGACCGGCGCAACGACCAACCAATCTCAAACCCAGGCCAGCCTTCTGGTTGCCAACAGCCAATTCGACCAATCATTTCACCACTTTGGCGTTCTTCAACTGCCCACATCCCATAACCACGCAGTTGCCAATGACCAACTATCATCGCCATATTTCGCCAAGAATCCTCACGAGATAAAGGTTTACCAGTACCGATATAGCGCATCACCTCTGAATTACCGCACATATCAGCATAAGCATCCAAGTCTGCTTCAGCAAATTTTCGTAGGCTAAGGCGTTGAGTTTCAACTTGAGGAAACATGCTAATTTGATTTTAAATTATTCAATATTATGTGTTTTTTGGAATCAAAAGTAATTAAACCTTGTTGTTGTAATTTGCCTAATAATCGTGTGATTGTGACTCTGGTAGTGCCGCAGGCACTAGCTATATCTTCATGAGTGAAGCGCACGCTTAAGCGAGTTCCACCCTCTATAGATTCACCAACTTCTTGTTTTAGAAGCTCTAATAAATAGTGCAAACGGTCTTCTACCAATTGCTTTTTAGAGATAACTAAAAATGATTCTGTCTGTTGTAAACGCTGATTGAGTTTTGGTAACAAAATATAACTGAGTGCTGGCGTTACAGCTATTTCTGATACGTAAATTGGTACTAACTCAACATCTGATAAGGCTATAGCTTGGTAAATAGATAGAGAAGTTAGACTAGAGCCAAATACCATTTGTGTTTTTGCCAAGCCTAGCAAAATTTCTTCGCCGCTTTCGCTAAAGGTGCTAAGTTTGACCCAACCTCGACAAACATACCAAATAACTGAAGTATTGAGAGGAATAGTTTCACCTTTAGCATGTTTGTATATGGGACGATTTTGAATGAAATCACTGTAATTCTCGGCTGATTGTAATTCTGTTTGCTGGCGATCGCAAATCTTCCGCAGTAGCCAAAGTAAATATGTAGCTTGAGCTTGTTGATTCCGCAACACTGTGACTGTTAAAGCTGCGTCAAAGTATTCGCCATGAGATTCTTGCAAGCGCATGACTAACTCCTTGGCTCTATCTACATGATATAGCTCATTAAGTTCTTTACGAAAATGCTGTCGTTCTTCTAGACAGACAAAGTTAATTATTGATTTGCCTATCAGAAACTGTTTGGAAATATTCAGCAATTTAGCAGTAGTAATGTTAGCGTTTTGAATAATCCCTTCTGTATTCGTGACCAAATAACTGTCTGGTGCAAACTCGAATAAATCCTGGTAATTTTGGCGTTCGGTTTCTAGTAAATTTTGTGTTTCTTTTAATTCTTCGTTTTGCTGATACAGTTCTTCTGTTGCTAACTGTACCATTTTGGAAGTATTGTAAAGTTCTTGAAAAGCTTGTGGTAGCATATCTGGAGGAATCCAAGGCAAAACACTAGCAGTTTGATACAAATCTGCTAGAGGTTTGTGCAAGGCTTCTAAACTTTGGATAAATACTTTTATATTCACCTTTAATTCCTGGTATTCGCTTGCAAATATTTAACAAAGTTACCACACTTCAAAAATCTTATAAAGCATAATAATGTAGTAAGCTAAACCGCATTGTCATGCTTTGTCTCAGCAGGAATTACTGCTAGACTCATTCTAAATATTTTCATTAATTCTATTTTGTGCGAGTTTTGCAACTAAACACATAATAGGTAGCTTATCAATTAAGATACTCTCATTTTATTTAATTGTGCATATTATTAAATGTAGATATTATCTTGAGAATAATTTATTAACACAGATTTAGCCCAAAATTATCTTACACCTAACTGGTATAAGTAGAAAGGTGCAAATAAACCGAACTATGTAACAGAAAGTAAAGTAGCTTGAAAACCTCTTCCCTTCTGCCTTCTGCCCTCTGCCTCCTGCCTTGTCATAACGACAATTTTTAACACCGACCTACTTACATTGCTTTTAGCCTTGAGACAAAAATTTAGCATTTAGCTAAAAACTCTGATATCTAAGATTAAACAAAAACTGCGATCGCTCTGCACTCTTTAAGAGCATTTTTTTCAACATAATTTATATTTTCCTAAATCACTTCATGCAAAAATTTCTGTCTATTCGAGAAATTGTTAGTACATTAATATTGTTTATGCACTTCTGATTCACCTAGATTAACGATACGGATTACTTTTTCCCCTAGCTTCTATCGAAAGAATAAAGCCACTACTACCGTAGGTATAGCCTTACCTGTAGTAAAAAAAGAGAAACACCAGGCGATTGGAAATCGCGGCTACACAAACAAAGTCCGCCTACACGGACTCGGACTACCTCAAAACCCGTACAGGCGGGTTTAGTTTTTATAGCCTTAAACTTCAGTCTGTTCGCGTAGCTTGCGCCTTAATGCTATCGCTGTAACTAAAAAGTAGATCATAAATATAAAGGCTTAATAAATGCTTTTAAAGTTTCGTTTGTAATCCCTATCTAGACAGCTAATATCCATTTATTTCCTTTAGCTTAATTAAGCTTTCATTGGTCAGATATATGTAAAATTATAATTTATCTAAACTTTATATATTTGGTTTATTCTTATCGTTAAATATGTGATTAATTCAAACTTTTATAAAGATTATCAACATAAAAAATCAGTAATTTTCCTCTTTAGCTCTTGGCAAATAAGCCTTTATATTACTGATAGTTGCGTTGTGTGGCTCTATAAAACAACAGTATTTATCAGAACGGTGTGTGTTTATTGTCTAATTTTCTAGTTGCTAATTAAATGAAATTATTTAATGTAATTGATTTTAAAACAGCAACATAATGTTGTCTTTATCCTGAAGATATAAATCAGAATTTTAGGCTCAGAGCATGACGCAACTTGTACTAGCCTTAATAAAAAAACCATCATCCAATGAAGCAATATAACTTTACTCTGTTAATACTGCTATTAAGCACAGGTTTTCATTTTATCAGCATTCCATGTCAAGCTCAAACTGCCAGAAGAGCCAGTGAAATAAATAACAATATTTCAGCAGAGAACGTCTCTTCTAATGAGAATAATAATGAGCGATCGCCAATAATTAATACAGATGATTCTGCAAATACTAAATCAACTATCATTTCAGAAAATTTAGGAAATACAACTCCTGTTAGTGATAATCAAGCTAATACTCAATCTAAGTTCCGTATTCCCATAAGTAGCAGAATTTTTGCTTCGCCTTCGATGCAACAATAAAACAGCACTTTTATTTACTTGACTCAGAACCCCGATTTTTTCAAAAAATCGGGGTTCTTGTTGTTTACAAATGATTTATGGATGCTATGGAAATATTGCTTTTCAGTAAAACTTGTTCATAAAGTTTTCCGGCGATACCCCAGGTGAATTCTGTTTCTACTAATTGTCTACCGTTATGAGACAATTCCGATCGCAGTTGTGGATGATCAAATAGTTGGCTAATAGCTGTGACGTACTCTGCTGGCGTATTTGCTCTGAAAGCACGTAATGGCTGATTAGCAATATCTACAGCTAATCCTTCCAAACCGCGATCGCTTGCTACTACTGGTACACCAGCAGCCATTGCTTCCAAGGTTTTATTTTTAATCCCAAAGCCAGTTCTGAGCGGTACAACGCAAACAGTAGACTGATGTAAGTATTCTGCCATTGAAGACACACGACCAGTCACGACGACTCCGGGAATATTGTTCAATTCTAAAACTTCTGGGGTAGGTCTAGCGCCGACAATACTAAAGGTGGTGTCTGGATAATGTTTTTGCAGTTTAGGTAAGACTTCCACAGCAAAAAAACGGGCTGCATCAATATTATGTGACGCATCCATCGCTCCGACAAAGATTAATCGATATCCGCCTGGATCTTGGTGGCGATAAGGAAACAGTTCTAAATCTACACCGTTGGGAATAACTTCGATTTCTAGATCAGGACGAAGTTTGAGGAATTCTTGGCGATCGTCTTCTGTGGTGACTACAATGTTGGAAAATTTATTGCAGTAACGCTGCTCGTAGCGCTTGAGAATCAGAGACAGATAAAGGCGATCGCGCAGTGCATTTTGAGCCGCACCCATTTCCAAATGGTCACGCATCCAGCCGTATACTGAACTGTGGACATCAACCACCGTATTTACACTGTTACGGAATTCTGGTCTAATATAAATTTCATTTACACTATGTTCACATGTAATCACATCACACTTACTTAAGCGGACATAATCATCAACACAAGCTTGCATCTCTGGAGAATAGCGGTGTAGAACATTTGGTGGTGTAGCTTTTAAGGCTGACTCCATAAAGCGCGATGTCTTACCGAATAAACGAGCGATCGCATTTTTTTCTTGGGGTTGTGGCGGTAGGGGAAAAACAATCAATTCATTTACATATTTTCGTAATTCCTCTATCTCAGTAAATGTTGTTTCCTTAGTATTTTGTGTAATCAAAGTGACATCGTGGTTATACTGAAGGTATCTAAGTAGATTAAAAGTTCTGATTTCTGTTCCTCCACGACTGGGCGGATATGGAAATGTGGACGATAGCATTAATATCCGCATAAAATTTCTCTGCTCCTTTTACCGCTAAATATTTTTATGCAATTATTTTGTTAATCGATAATACTTTAACTTTTATTTTTTAAAATGTAAGCTGATTTTATTTAAAAAAATATCATAATTTGATTAAGCAATATTTCTGTAAATTTCTCAATAAAAAAGATGAATAATAAACCACTTCTGTCTATTATTACTCCTACCTTAGGGAAATTTTCTAACTATTGGCTAGAAAATCTTTTAAAAGTTGAAGGTTCTGTGCAATTCATTCTAGTTTATCCTCCAGCAATCAAACCTAAAAATATAGATGATCCCAGAGTAACAGAACTAATCAGCCCCTATAAAGGTGAAATGCCACAAAGGTTTGTGGGTTTACTTAATGCTCAAGGGGACTATATTTTAGCCTTAGATGATGATGATTATGTGCATCCCCAAGTGTGCGAATTATTAGCGAAATATTTTAAAAGATTTCCTGAAAGTTGGATTTTGCGGTTACAAAAGCTGAATATTGACATTAATGATGAAAAACGCATCAAACAACCGTGGGAAGAAATTCCAGATGTTGAGCAACTAGAAATATGCAAAAAAACTCCAGAAAATCCTTATCCTTACCAAAAAGGTAACTACAAGGGTTTATTAGAAGTTCCCATCGCTCCTTTAGACAAAAGCTTTGATTGGCGTTATCTTTTCTGGCCATTCTTGACTAGAGAAGATAACGATGGTTATCATGTTGAAAATTTTAATAACATTGTTTGGCGAAATGATCTAATTCAGCAAGCGCTTCCTGAACTATCACAAGCAACAAAGGTAATAGGAGCAGTAACGTGGATACCATCAAGTGGATTTGATCGATTATCTGGCTTATTTGTACAAGCTAACTTTTTCGAGAAAGATGCTGTTATCGGTCACTGGATGCCAAAACCAGAGCAGATTAGATATATAGATAAAGATCCAGCTTTGAAACCACTTAGATTTCATATTATTTCTGATGCTTTGTTAATTAAACACTTTCCCCAATATGGTTATTTGTGGAATCTTGTGTTTAGTAAGTTATATGATGTTCCGCGGCTTGCCGGAAAATTTATTAAGTTAAAGTTAGTTAAGAAGAGACAGAGATAATTATTCCTTTTATAGCAAAGTGCTGAGTATAAACCCACTTAATTTTAAAGGCTTTGAGCAATTAACAATGTCCTAATGGCCTTGGCAGTTGCCATAACACTAAATATACATGCAAAAATGGTACTTTTACTACTTTGATTCATTTTGATAACTTGTCACCCATTAAGGTCGAATTCACGTTAAATTATTCGTGAACAAAAAGAACCCCGACTTCTCACAAAAGTCGGGGTTCTGAGTTTTTACACGAAAAACTCTAGGCGATGCTCAAATCAACGCGGACAATTAAATCGTTGAAGTCTCTATCGCCACCTCTTGGTAAATCTTCAAATCCAAAGATGTTACTGCCTAACAAAGAGATTTGGTCTGCTTGTGTGGGATTCGCACCTAAGAATGGGAAGTAAACTGCGGGATTGCTGGGGTTGCTATCAAAAATTGCTTCTGGTGTGCCGTTAGCAATAAGGAATGGTGCATAGATACCACCTGGTTGGAAAGTTGCAGTGAAAGTTGCTGTGCCATTGTTGGCTGTGAGGTCAATACCAGGCACACGCGCATTTACAGCAGCTTCAGTATAACCAGTTTGTCCAGGTAAGATATCTGCTACACCATCGTCATTGAGGTCAATGCCACCATTAGCATCGGTAACTCGATAGAAACTGACGTAGTTTCTAAAGGCCGCATCTCTGCTTACTACAAAATCTGCTCTTACTAATTCAGTTACATCACGTAAGTCAATTAATTCGGCTTGTGATTGACCTTGCAAAGTTGTACCGATGGGTAAAACTGTGTCGGTAGATTGAATATTCACTACCAAATCTTGGAAAGGCTCATTACCTCGTTGAAATTCCCACGCGAGGGAGAATTGGTCGTTGCCCAAGTCGGTGATTCTTTGGGTATTGGCATTAGCAAAGACGACGCGGTTGAGGGGGATATTTCCAGCCAGAACAGCATCAGTTGTGCCATTTTGAACAACATAGAATCTGAGACGATCGCCTGATTCAAATTCTAGCAGCCGGGAGACATCAGATGGATTCAAGCCGCGATTCACGGCGGAGAATACTGTTGTTGCCCTACCTAAAGCAGCTTGGGTATAACCTGCTTGTCCTGGGGCGATACCATCGATTCTGCCTTCAGCATCATCTACGGTAAACACGGCCAGTTCGTTTGTACGATTGGCATTACGTCCTGTGAGGTCTACTTGCAGTCTAGTTTTTTCACCACTGCCTTTGATTGTAAAGACATCACTGTTAAGATTCTGGACTAGTGGGCGATCGTTATCGGCAATGGTGACGGTTGCAGTTGTGTTAAATGTGCCAAGGTTATAATTGTCTCCGTTCACCACAGTCAAAGTTACTGTTTCGTCACCTTCAACCAAATTATCATCAATTGGGTTGACGGAGATATCTACAAAGGTTTGACCAGCCGCGATGGTTGCAATACCTGTAAGGCTGTCGTAATCACTACCATTAGTGGCAGTACCGCCAATGGTGTAGTTGACATTTAAGGCATTATTTGTGTTACCTGTGCGAGAAATGCGGAAAGTTCCAGGGGTGGAATCGGTTTCTGCTGCATTGGGATTGGGACTGGTGATGCCGACAGAGGTAGCCAAATTCAGTGGCTTGTCTAACTCCAGGATAATGATTTCGTTGTTGTCGATATCTCCTGGTCTACCTTGGGAGAAGGGATAGTTGTTGTCGTTGGCAACTAAGATGGTGTTTGCATCCAACACCAACACATTTTCAATGGTGACAAAGGGGAAGGTAAATGTCGTACTGCCATCTCTATTCAAGTCGTTGGGGTCTTGAATATTCAGCAAGTCAACGATTAACTCTTTTTCGACAAAGCCGTTAGCATCTCGTTTGGAGAAGTCAACTTTGAAGATTTTTTTGAACTGTGCTGCACTACCTTGTCTGTTATCCCGTTCGATGACCAAATATTCATTTTCGTTGACTACGGTGAGGTCGCCAATGGCATTGCTGGGGTTATCTAACTGATAGTAACCAACCAAGCCTTGATATTGCTCTGACGCGACATCAAATTTATAAATCCGCAGTGAACCTACAGGATCGCCAGCTACAGTACCTTCCAGCAGTGGATACAAAGTTTGTCTGTCGGGACTGATGGCTAAACCTTCAAAACCTCTGGAACCGCCAAGGTTAGGGACAGCTGGTTGTCCAACAAATTGATCGCGGACTAAATCACCTATGCCGGGGAAGTCTGTGAAGTAGGCATCAACACCCAACTCAATGAACTGTTCGTATTCTGCTGTCGGGTCGCCATTGTAGTCTGGTGACAAGAAGAAACTTTCGCTGCGGAAGGTGTAAGGATGTACCTGCAAACCTGCGGCGTGGGCATCTGCGACTAAAGTTGTGGGAGTACCCAAAATACGATCGCCATCACTGATTTGTCCATCGCCGTTGAGGTCGTCTGGTCTACCATCACCGTTGCGGTCTACTGTGTTGGAGGGGACAATTGAGCGTTTGCTTGGCCCGATACCAACAGCGTAAGTTGCGATCGCAGCTAGTCCTGTGGGTGTAATTAAGTCGCCGTAGGTGCGGGTGTCGCCACTGACAACAAAGTCGAATGGTTGTTGGTTTAAACCAGCGATTAACTGAATCAAGGGCAGATTAATGCCAGCAGCGGGGAAGAGTTCTTGTCTCAATTCCCGCAGATTAGCTACCTCGAAGGATTGCACAAAGATGCGGCTGGGGTCGGTGAAGTTTTCCGCAACTAATGTGTCAACCAGTAATTGATTCAAACTGGTGTTGATTGGTGTTGTGCCGTCGAGGAGTTTACCGACCGACTCAAAGTAAATGGGGTGTTTGAGTTCGGGATAAATGCCAATTTTTTTGCCTGTATCGGCTTCGACGAGTTTGACTAAATCAATGATTTCTTCCAGAGTTGGAACTTTCAGCCCATCATTGTTGAATCGAGTTCCTCGCAATGCTGGTAGCCGTTCAATAGCGTTCAGGGTTTTGATTTCATCGAGGGTGAAGTCTTCTGTAAACCAACCTGTGAGAGGAACATCATCAACCAATTTAGTGGTTAGACGGTCAGCAAATTCAGGACGGAGGTAAACGTCGGTGCTGGTGACAGTCGTGTTGACTGAACCATCGCGGTTAAGCACTGCCAAAGCATTTTCATGACGGGCTACCAAACGTCCATCTTTGGTAGCTACTAAGTCTGGTTCGATGAAATCTGCACCTTGAGCGATCGCTAGGGTGTAGGCTTCTATGGTGTGTTCTGGTCGTTCACCACTTGCGCCACGGTGGCCAATAACTAAGGGTGCATTACCACTTAAGGTGTTAAATTCTTGGCGGTTGAGGACATCGGGATTTTGGGGCGATCGCACAAACTCTCCGGTGAGGCGATCGCGCACTAAATCACCAGTACCAGGGAAGTCACTAAAGTAACCATCTATTCCCAACTGGATAAACTGCTGATATTCCGCCTGGGGATTGCCGTTGTAGTCTATTGCCAGGAAACGGTCTTCGTCGCGGAAGGTATAGGCATGTACTAATAAGCCGGCAGCATGGGCATCATCTATTAAGGTGGTTGATGCTGTTAAGGTTTTATCAGCGTCGTTGATTAAACCATCACCGTTAACATCATCGGCTACACCATCACCGTTAGCATCCACACCTTGAACCGATACAATCATCCGCTTCCAAGGGCCAATGCCTTCGGCATAGGTGGCAATTTCTGCTAAACCTGCTGGTGTGCGTAAGTCTGCATAGGTGCGAGGGTCGCCACTAACTTGAAAATCAAAAGGTTGATACTCAATTAAGGAACCATCAACTCTGACATCACGAGCATCTAATAGCTGAATTAACGGTAAATCAATACCAGCAGCCGGTAAGAGGACATCATTGAGTTGCTTAAGATTGCCGACTTCAAAGGATTGAATAAATACTCTTGCAGGGTCAGTAAACTCATTGGCAACTAAGAGGTCAACTAACTTCTCAGTGATATCTTGATTGATTGGTGTTGTACCGTCTAACTGTGTACCAACCGATGCAAAGTAAACGGGATGCTTGGTTTCGGGATAAATGCCAATTTGCTTACCTGTATCTAGTTCCACCTGCTTCACTAAGTCAATAACTTCCTGCAAGGTAGGAATTTCGTACAAGTCGTTAAATACTTGGGTGCGGAAACTGGGTTGAATTCTAGCACGGAGAGTTTTAATTTCCGCTAGGGTGAAATCTTCTGTGAAGAAGCCATCTTCTTCAATACCATCAATAAATTTTTTGGTGCGGCGATCAGCAAATTCTGGATGATCTAAAACATTGGTGGTGTTAATGATATTCGGTTCGTGACGCGCAATCAACACACCATCTTTGGTTGTTACCACGTCGGGTTCGATGAAGTCTGCACCTTGAGCGATCGCCAACATGTAAGCACCAAGGGTATGTTCTGGTAGTTCACCGCTTGCGCCTCGGTGTCCAATTACAATTGGTGGTTGACCATCCAAAGTATTGAGATTGGTGATGTTGGGTGTAGGAATAGGTGCATCTAACAGTTTGCCAGTTGCATCAAAGTGCAGCAAATAGGGGCCAAACTCATCGCCAACCCAGAAAGTTCCGTCTTCCGCAATCACGAAGGATTCAATATCGAAGTCTGCACCAGTTAACAGGCGATCGCTGGTGTTCTCGTTGACAATCTGAAAAGGAACTTTGTTGTTAGGGTCAGATAACTGAATAAAATCCAAAATATTGACGCTACCGTTACCCCCTGGTTCTGCACCCCGGAAACTCGGATCGGCGCGATAAATCCGCAACAGGTAGTCTGCGCTGTTGTTTTGGCTACCAAAGCCGTTGTCAGAGAGGAAATAGAAGGAATCATTATCAGCCTTCTGTACGCCACTAAACCCTTGGATTGGTTGAGCAGCAAATGGTACATTCCGGCCGTTAGTATTTCCAGTAATTGCACTACCAGATCGTGGCCCTTCGGCAAAGGTATCTGCTGGAAGTGAAGCAAAACCCTTGAGTGTGACTCTGGGGACAAATAAAGAAGTATCGGGATTGCGCGGATCGTAGCTGGTGGTATCGATTACTAAAGCTTCCGGGAAAGCGTTGGCGATGTTTTCCCAAGGTACAAACTTAAAGTTGGTGTTGATGTTTTCGAGTTCACCGTCATCTTCCACAAGTACGGCGGGATCGTTAGAACCATCTTGGGTGATGAATAAACCAGAGGGGAAGTTGGGGCCTAAAGGCACATTCACAACATCTGCGCCATCGGATTCTTGTACACTGTCAATTGAGCCGTTACTACCGACAGCAAAGCTACCGATGAATTGATTATTGCCTTCACGGGTGTAAGCAACAAATGTGTTATCGCCTTGGCTGGAAGCTAAGAGATAGCCCTGACCATCTTTACCATAATAAATAGTTAGTCCTTCCACATCGTCGGTCAGGTTATTACCACCCAAAGCCCGGACTTGATCAATCAGTGTACCTGTATTGCTGGCATAGGGTTCGGCCTCGAATTTCCAAATACCAACATTTTCCTGACCAATGTAGAGGTAGCCTAATTCTTGGTCTGCTACCATCCCCTCAGTTTGGGGATCAATACCCTCTTCTGTCGGAATGCTAAATTCCCGCACTCGTTCTGCGCCAATTTTACCGTTACCTTGGTCGATAAGTTTGAACTGGGCAACATCTCCAGTTTCCCGACGACTAACGAAGGTATAGTAATCATTGGTCACAGGGCTACGGTATAATGCCAACCCGTAAGCACTGCGTTCGTCTGATATATAAGGTGGTTCAAAGGGCGGTGCTTGGAAGAGAGTACCAATACTACTATCGGTAATGTCTTCTAAATATTCACCAGGGGTTGAGGGGTTGGGGTTAATTTTAAAGATTACCAGTTTGTCATTTTCGCGATCGCTGGCTACGGCAATATCAATTGTGCTATCACCTAATTTGAAGCCGTATTGTAAATCAATATTGTTATAGCGAATGTCACCGGGATTCACTTCTTGCAATAGTTCCCCGGACAAGTTGTAAACCCGCAGTCCAGCATTTTTTACTGAAGTCAATACTAAGCTATCAGCGGCATTGTCGGCGTTGACATAAATAGCTGGGTCATCTGCATCCGCAGCTTCAATATCATCATCTAATAAATCGGGACGAGTTTCGACAGTTGGTACAACGCTGGGAATTAAATTTGCATCCAACGTCAAAATTTGCGTAAATTGAGTGGCGCTGAAGTTGTTGTCACTAACCAAAACAATTGACTGACGACCATCTGCTAGTTTGGGGCCAAATTCTATACCTTCTATGTTGTCCAATCCAGTTGGTAAATCCAAATCATTCAAATTCAACACCAAGCGCTTTTGGGCTGGTTGAATTGCGGCTAATTCTTCTGGACTCAAACTGTTGAGTGATTCGATACTGCTGATATCGGTTGCGCCTTGGAGAGAAATTTCGTAAATTTTGATTGTATTGCCTGTACCAGGAAGCCCGACAGAGAAGGAACGTTCTACAGCCAGTAATGTGCCGCGATCGTCAATAGCCAGTAAATCTACTAAGCCGTTGGTATTAAATCCATTAGCGGGTAGTGGTGCATCTGCGACTGCTTCAGTGACATATAGGTATTCTTTTGTTGGCTGTCCCGTGGCCAAGTTGTATTGCAGGATGCGCGTCGGCGTACCAGTGGAAACGGAAGCAACAGCCCCATCTTGGAAGAGGGCGTTTTCTGTAGCGGTAAATAAAGTTGTTTGGTCTGGTGTGATAGTCAGACTTTCAAAGGCTAAGTTATTCCGTATACCGGATGTTTGCGTATCACCTGCGTTAATGATGCCGTCGCCATTGGTATCTTCGACTACTGGCAAAAATTTTGTGGGGACAGGAAGCGATGCCTCCGGCAACCTAACGGAACGCAATTGCTGGCCTGTGCTGAGGGAAAATTCGCTCACAAACGGATTGATCACCCGTCCAGCACCAGGATTTACTTCTCCTTCCGAAGAAATGAAAACTGTACCGTTGTTAGTTAATACAATGTCTTCTGGGTCTAAACTCAATGCTGGAAAGAGGTTCCCGTTGATATCTCTCAGTCCAGTAACATTGGTAAAAGTTACACTACCAGCAGCAGGATCGCCTGTGAAAGTATAAAAACGGGCGTTTTCTGAGCGATCGTCCGAAATTACATAGTAACGATTATTGGCAGCATCGTAAGCTAGACCAGACAAACCACCGACTGCTACTGGTGTACCATTAATTGCACCTGCTGCACCAGAGGGAATAAAGCCTGTAGGAAAGATTTGCTGTCCTAAAAATCCTACGTTGGTGATAGTTTTACCTGCTTGCATATTTTTGGGGGTAGATAAATCAGGATTTAGAGAAGCAATTTGAACTTTTAGTCACCAAAGATTGCGATTAAACTTACAATCTCTGCTGTGTCAGTTGGTGAGGTGTGCGATCGCAATTGGGCAATAAAATATAACCACAAAGATAAACTTCGCAGTTTAGGCGATCAGCTACGCTGGGCGGTTACGCCATCGCGCAATTAGACTAATTTGGTATTCAGTGCTTCACGCTATCCCAATTAGATTAAGAAATGCCTAGCAAATGGTTAAAACAGGTGAAAAACCCACGGTGTCGTCAGACACGGTGAGTCACGCTCATATTTAGATTTTGGCAAGATTTACGCACAGATAACTCTGATTACTAGGTACGATGCTATTACAGCAGATCCTGTAAGACCTGTAGTAGCCATTGTCATTAGAAGTACAATTGCAGGTAAACCCATTCCAGCAGCTTTCTTTACGAATTCATCTAACAATTATGATTAACTGAATGATAGGACTTACGTAAAATACCTCTCAAACTCTTATTTCTCCGTCTACTCTGTGTCTCTGTGGTTCGTTTTTTCGTGACATGTACGTAAGTCCTGAATGAATAAGCCTAAGATATATAAAGAATTAAGATAGAGTCATAAAAATAGATAAAGTTAATTTAAACCTCGTCTACTTTGAGAATCGTAGTTTTTTATCGAGATTATGAGATTGCTTCCTTACGCCGCAATGACACAACAGAATAATCAAAAACTCCAGATCCCAACATAGATGAGGTTTAATATCGCGTCATATTCGTCGTGAGTTCCAAAAACTACCTTTTATAGTATCCTATTGATGGAATGATCGCCTTTCATCATCTAACCTCAAGCCATTGCTTCAAAACTTTTGAAATGTGCAGTAGTTTATAATTCCGCAAAAATCTACTGTCTGAGTAAGTTGGAGAAAATAGTGTTACCGTGAATCAAAATGAGCAGGATGAAGGGAATGAGGAAAACTAGAACTTTTGGCGAGTTCTTTAGCTTCCTGTGTTCCCCCATTTCCTGAAAAACAACATTTGGCGCTCTAAAATCAGTAACTATTAGCGGAAATTGCCAGGATTCAAACGAGTTCGTCCTTGAGATTGAGTGGGAGTTTGACGGCGAATTGCTACGCCATTTCTTAATTTTGTCCCAGTTCCACCATCTTTGCGATCGAGGAAAGGTTTGAGATTAATACCACTTCTAGATGAGCTAACTTGGCGATCGCGTCCACCCAAGATTGTACGACCGATGTTGTATATTTCTTCTACTCCGCCTCTATTGTTGCGATAAGTGTTTACAGCGGTGGTTTGCTGTCCACTATCAGCAGAAACTAAGTTTTGGAAAATACTATTGCGGACAGTATATGGGTCTTTGTCACGTGGTACTGTTAGGACAATGCGACAGCTAGAGTTAGCCTCGGTGGTAACACAGACAATATTTTCGTTGTTTAAGAAACCTGTCTGGAGTTCTTGCAAGCCATCAGGACGATATTGTTCTAAGCGTTGAGCAATGGTGACACAACGTTTATAAGGATCCCAACCACCACCCAACGCCGCAGGAGCCGCCCAAGAAAAGAATTGCCCTGGTTGGCTTTCAGGCTGATACATCACGATGTACTGACCATTGCTATTTTGGCAGCTAAACCTAGTACCAGCGGTTACAGTACCAGTGGAGGAAGTGGGTACGCCTGTTGATGTATCAACTGGAATTGATGAACCTGATGGATCGGAAGTGGTGGGTACAACGATCGCACCATCATCATTAACTTGAGCAAAGGCGGCAGAATTACCCAAAAATAAGGATAAACCCAGACCGCTCAAACACAAAAACTTCAGGGGTTGTAATGCCATAAATCATCCTTTGGTATATGAGGTAGCCAATTGATAATTAAATTGACGCAAAAATTTGTGTTTTGATTCAGCGAGAACGACGCTTTTTTTCTTCTTGTTCTTTTTTCTCTTTCAGCAGTTGTTTCACCCGTGCTTGAATGGCGGTGTGACGTTCGACTCCTTCATAGCTGTAGCGGTTGTAGTTACCACGAGTAATCAGGTTTTCTAAATAACTGACTCGTTCATTCCCTCCTGGGTGGGAAGATAACCAAGTAGGAGGAGCATTTTTTCTTTGTTTATCTAGAGTCGCCATTAAGTTACGCAATCCATCAGCAGCATAGCCACTAGCCACAATCAACCGTGTACCAAGGGTATCGGCTTGACGTTCCATGTCGCGGCTGTAACTGAGGGCGAAAAGTTGACCAACTGTACCACCTAAAGGCAGATATTGGGTGACGTTAGAAATCAAATTACCTTGGGTGACTAATTGAAAGCCGTGGGATAGAACTACGTGAGATAATTCATGACCGATTAATCCAGCTAGTTCTGCTTCTGAGTTACTTTTTGCGATCGCACCTGCATTAATAAAAACTTTACCGCCTGGTAGGGCAAAGGCGTTGAGTTCTTCTTCGGGAATCACAAAAAATTCGTATTTAAATTCGTTGCGTCCGGCAATTTTTGCTAGTTTTTGTCCGATTTCATCCACATAAGCCAGCACTTCTTCATCTTTTACTAGAGGTAGCTGTTTTTTTGCTTGCTTGGCGACTGAATCACCTACAGCACCTTCTCCCTGTAGGAGCAAGATGGTAGAGTCTAAGGCGGAAAACGGCCCAAGCAGGCTACCAGTTACGGCGTAACCTAATGCACCTGTGATGATGTTAGCTATGGTATTACCGCGAATTTCTCCTCGAATATGGGATTTGTAGCGTTTGAGATTTTTTTCTGCAAGTTCTGTAAACTCTGGTGCTTGGGGATCATTAGGATAGAGGATGGCAAACTGACGCGCTGCTAAAGAAGCTTCTATCCATTTCTTGTCGTCTGCCAATGCTGTGACTCTAGCTTTAATTAACTCTGGTTGATCTGGATATAGTGATGCTCCCCGTTCTAAAATATCTAAAGCTTCTTTTGGGCGATCGTATTGTTTGAGAATTTCGGCATAGCGAATATGACCGAGAATAAATTCTGGATATTGCTCAACCAGTAGTTTTAGTGGTACTTCAGTTCGAGTTTGCAACTTAGCGGCTATCCCCGCCTCTGATTCGCGCCAATATACTTTACCTGCTGGCGATAGTTGCGTAGGGTCAAGGATGGCTAATTTACGTTCTTGGGTTGGTGCATCTGTTTTGACAAAGGTTGCTTTTGCCTCACGGTAGAGTTTTTCTGCATCTGCAATTTGTCCGGCGATGTATAGCTTGTCTGCTTCGATAAACTTTTGTTGACGGGCGATTTCTTCGGGAGTGAGTGCGGGTTCTGTTGCGGTATCTGGTGGTTTGGATTCAGAGGCTTCTGGTTTTTCGGTCTGGTTTGGCTGTGGTGTGGGAGTTGAGGCTTCTGGATTGGGTGTATTTGTCGTTTCTACAGTAGTAGCAGGTTCTTGTGCTGGAACGGGGGCTATCGGTTGTGTCAGGATAATTAAAACTGATGTAGCAACTGATAACAATATCCAACTCAAGGTTAGCAGCAGAGACTTCCCGGTTCGTTTCATGCTGGAGTTTACCTATGCAAAGGGCTGTTATTTTAATGCTATGTGTAACACTCCCCATCCGCCTAGAGCGATCGCTATTATTTTACCTCTAGTAGGGACGCAAAGCCTGGCGGTGCTACATTCTACTAAATATTTTTCCCATTTTCTTCAAATCAGAATAATTACAATTTAAGAGTAAAAAAGTAATGATAAACACTATTTGAATTTTATCTTTCCTAAAAAAGTTAGGGGCTGAGAGAAGAAACACTATAATAGTGATCCAAGTCTGTTAAAGTGATTCAAGTCAATGCTATGCAGCAAAAAGCTGATGAGATTGTCAAAACACTCAAGAGTAAAGGATTGCGAGTGACTCCCCAGCGCTTCGCAGTATATGCAAATCTACTGGAACGAGAAGACCATCCGACTGTGGAGCAAATTCTGACAAACTTGAATCAGGATGCGCCGACTTCATCCCAAGCCACCGTTTATGCGGCGCTGCAAGCATTACGCGAGGTTGGCTTGGTGCGAGAAGTGCTTCTAGAAGAAGGCGTATCGCGTTATGATGCTAATGTTGCACCACACCATCACTTTCGCTGCAATTGTTGTGGTGCAATTGAAGATATTGATTGGAATACATTCCAATGTATTGATCTGAGCAAACTGCGGTTGGGATTAAAAGCGGAACGGTATGAAGTGACTGTTCAAGGAAGTTGCGATCGCTGTCAGGTGAAGTATGAAGTGTGAAATTTCAGTGCGATCGCCTGCTCATCATCAACACGAAAATCAAAAATATGATAGACCATGATCGTCTCTTCAAAGAATTATTATCTACTTTTTTTATTGAGTTTTTAGATTTATTTCTACCGCAAGTAGTCAGCCAAATAGATCGTGATTCCATTCAATTTTTCCCCCAGGAAGTATTTACTGATGTGACATTGGGAGAGAAGAAAGAAATTGATTTACTGGCTCAAGTGCGTTATCAAGAGCAGGAAACCTATTTTTTAATTCACGTTGAAAATCAATCTTATACTGAAACAGCATTTGCCAAACGGATGTTTAAGTATTTTGCTCGGTTACACGAAAAATATGATTTACCGATTTATCCAGTTGTTATCTTTTCTTTTGATGAACCAAAGCGCCCTGAGCCGCAAAATTATCGCGTGACGTTTGGTGATTTAAACGTACTAGAATTTCAGTTTGCAGCCATTCAATTAAATCGTTTAAGTTGGCGAGATTTTCTCACTCAGCCAAATCCAGTAGCAGCAGCGTTAATGGCAAAAATGAATATTCCTCAGCATGAGCGTCCGCAGGTGAAGGCGGAATGTTTGCGATTGCTGGCAACGCTAAAATTAGATCCAGCCCGAATGCAGTTAATTTCTGGGTTTGTGGATACATATTTGCGCCTGGATGACACTGAGAAACAAGTCTTTCAAGCAACAATAAGTACAATGGGGTTAGACGAACAGGAGGAAATCATGGAAATTGTTACTAGTTGGGAACAGGAAGGCGCTCAAAAAGCTTTAGAAAAAGTCGCACTAAATTTACTACACGAAGGTATAGAAACTGAAGTGATCGTGCGAGTAACAGAGTTAACTTTAGAGCAAGTTATTCAGTTACAAAAGCAGCTAACACCAAGAAATTAACCCTCTTGAATCACTAAATGGGTAAATTAAAATATTTTGATGATTTACGTCGTCATGCACCTGATGATTAATTCTGTGCGTTGCTTTGTTAACACACCCTACAAAATCAGGCGATCGCTGTACAATTGAGGTCTGAAGTCTAAAATTTCAGCGCGATTACAATACAATGGATGGGTATTCTATTGATATCTCAGTTCTATGAATGGTTCAAGTGAAATTGATGCTCAAGTAACATTGCCGATGGAATTATATCAGGCGATCGCACAACGAGCGCAGGCTCATGGACATTCGGTGAATCGGGAGATTGTAGCACTCCTGACTCCTTTGCTGATGCAAATACCCAATGAGCTAAAGTTGGAATTTGCAGCATGGGAAGCAGCAAGTGACGAGGATTGGCTGAGTACGGAAGGAATGTTGGCATCTCTGGAAGAATGAGATGGCGAGAGGGGATATTATATTAGTAAGTTTACCAGATTCGGATAAACGAGAAGAAAAGGGTAATCGTCCTGCGATCGCTGTACAAACAGACATTGCGGTTTCGCACATGTTGATGATTGTCCCAGTTACTTCTTCCTTGGCGGCATTGAGGTTTGCGTTTACTGTTAGGATTGAGCCATCAGCACTGAATGGGTTGACATTGCTTTCGGTAGCAATGGTTTTTCAGATGCGGGCGATCGATCCAAAGCGAATTATTCGTAAAATTGGTGAATTGGAGCCTGAGTATTTGATGCAGATTGATGGGGAAATTTGGCGAATGTTGAAGCCCCTGGAGGTTTAAAAATGAGCATTGTTACGACAATTTAGATATTAAACAGCCAACACTTCGAGATTAGGCGATCGCTGTCAATGGAAGGCTGAAGTGTGAAGTCTGAAATTTCAAACTTCATACTTCAGCCTTCATACTTCACACTTCATTACAGCATCTAATAGCAAATCTGCGCCAAATCGGACTACATCAGTACATGGTAAACCTGTTTCGGCTGTGGTTTGAGCGATCGCTTCTTGGGCTGCAAACTCGTCTAGATGAGCAGTATTCAACGCTATGCCCACTACAGGTACTTTGCCAAATGCGCCGCCAGCACTGGCAACAGATTCATACATTTGGATTACTTTCGTCAACGATGGAATGGGTACATGGGGATTATTCTTGTTATGGGTTTGTCCCGCCCGATGTACCAGTACTAGTTGGGTGGGTTGAGAACCACGCATCAAAGGTAAAGTTGCTGTAGAACCAGGATGCAGTAACGAACCTTGTCCTTCGATGTGCAGAATGTCATAGTTTTTGCCATAGCGCATCACTATTTGTTCGACAGCGCCAGCCGCAAAGTCTACCCTGACGGCATCTAAAGCTACACCATCGCCTTCTAACATTAAACCAGTTTGACCTGTAGCGATGAACTTAGAACTCCAACCCCGCAGTTTTCCCGCCCAATGTAGTTCTAAACTAGTAGACATTTTCCCAATCGCCATGTCAGTTCCCACCGTCAAAACCCGACGACAAGGAAGATTACGCGCCAGTCCACTAGCTACATCTATATTTGGTGGTTCTTTCCGTACATCCCAAATCAATTGTCCTGGTTTTAGCAGTGCATTTAACTCTGCGATCGTTGCCAATGGCGTGTGTAAACCATTTACCACGGACATTCCAGCTTGTAGCGCATCTTTGATTTCCACCCAATAATCATCGGGTACAGCACCACCTTTTGGCGCAATCCCAATTACCAAAACTTCTGGTTTGTATTCTAGGGCTGCTGCTACCGATGGCACAATCGGCACATCACGCTTGACACCTGTGATTTCTGGTAAAAATCTGCCAGCAGTTTCCCGGTCAATCACTGCTACGATTGGGGCTTCACTGTAGCGCAAAATTGCCAACCCTGTTTTGCCCTGAGATCCTGTAACTCCTTCATGCAGCAGAATAGCTATTCGTTGATTAAGTGGCAAACGCACTATATTGTACCCCCAAGCCTGGTAAATCGTTTGGTAAAACTCTCCCCTCCACCACCAATGCACCTGTAAACGGATCATCAATTAAGTTTAGGTGACTATCTAAATCTAAATAATCAGCTAGTGGTGCTAACTGCGCGGCGGCGGTGTTGGCTAGTGAACTGTCAGAATAGCAGCCAAACATCACTTGCAAATTATATGCCCGTGCTGTGTGTACCATCCGCATCGCCTCGGTTAAGCCTCCTGACTTCATCAGTTTGATATTAATACCATCTACGTAGTTTGCCAAATGGGGAATATCAAAGCTGGTAAAGCAACTTTCATCGACAAAAATTGGCAGGGGCGAATTTTGTTTGAGTTCGGCTAAACTTCTTTCTTGACCCCTTGCCAACGGTTGCTCTACATACTTTACACCTAAATCAGCCAGCCAATTGCACATTTCAATGGCATCTGTTAAACTCCAGCCGCCGTTTACATCCACAAAAAATTCTAAATTAGGTGCTTCTTGTTGCACAGCTAATAGCATTTGCCGATCTGCATCAATCCCATCTGGGCTACCAAGCTTTACTTTGAAAAGCCGGACATCCATAAATTTTAACCAGTCTCGCGCCCTAGCTTTAGCACCTGCTGGTGAATTGATCCCAATAGTTACTGAAGTTGGTACGATGATATTGCGATCGCAGCCCCAAATCTGCCACAGTGGTAAGCCGACACGCTTTCCTAACCAATCGTACATCGCCATATCTAACGCAGCATGTACTGATGAGGGAACCTGCTGTTGAGTTAACAGTTGCTCAACTTGTTGTCTCTGCAACGGGCTAAAAGATGCTAACAATGGTACAATTTGCTCTAAAGCGCCTTTGATTTGCTCTGTTTTTTGAGCATGATTACCGACACCAAACGGTGATGCTTCACCCCAACCCTCTATCCCATCTTGAGTGATCTTTACCCAGACATTTGTTGTCTGTGCAGTTGTCCCACGACTAATTGTTAAGGGAAATCGTTTATTGACAGTAAATACATTTACTTCGACTTGCATAAGTATGCTATTTGATGGCTAGGACAAAAAACTGTGTAAGAGGAAATTTTAGCTTATTTTATATTTATTAATTACTTGTCGGCGTTGCCCAGAGTTCTTACATAGCCAGATCAGATTATTTAACTTTCAACCAACTAAAAATATTTTCTGCTGTTACTTTCCAATCTATGAACACATCAATAACAGGTAAAATATCAGCATTATATTTCACTTCTGGTAGCTGGTTTGGTTGAAATACCATCACTGATTTATCATTAGGATCAATAAACCAACCTAATTTAGTTCCGTGGTTAATACAGAAAATAATTTTATTAATTACCCGATTAGGAAATTGATCAGGTGATAAGATTTCAATAGTCCAATCTGGGTAGCTTTCAAACCTATTTGCAATTTCCCCATCTTCGTCAGTTGGGATGCGTGACCATTCAAACACAGCAATATCCGGCACTAGAGAAAGTCCACTCAAAGTGCAGCGTAACTCTGTTAAAGCTAAAGCTTTTTGTTGAGGTGCACCAACTTGATTAATATTAGCTGATAAACGAGTTTGAATTATGCTATGTTTTCCTTGTGGCATTGCTTTTTGGTAAATGCGTCCGTCTATATATTCACTAGCTGGTTTAGTTTCTGGTAATTTCAAGAACTCTGCTAAGGAAAGGTTAGAAGATACTTGAGTTGATATAGCCATCAGCAATTACTCCTCTAATAATTCCAGCCAATAATCTACGGATATTCACAATAATTTTGCCAAAGGTAAGATAAACCCAGGGACAATATCTTCACCATTTAAAATTGCCGTAGCGGGATATTGAGTAATGGAACCATCCCGACGATAAACCAAAGCTTGCTGATTTTGGCGGTCAATTAACCATCCCAACTGCACACCGTTGGTGATATATTCTGCCATCTTAGCTTTGAGTTTTGCCAAGCTATCATTTTTAGAACGAATTTCTATGACAAAATCAGGTGCTAGATTGATAAAAGCATCCTCTTGCTGATCCCAATTTTCTGGTAAGCGTCCTTTAGCTACAAATGCAGCATCAGGAGACTTGACAGCAGTATTTGCTAATCTAAAGCCTGTACTAGAACCAAAAACTTCGCCTAAATCCTGACTTTCTACCCAAGCCATTAGATAGGTTATTGCTTTTGCCTCTCTATTTCCCGAAATTCCTCCAGTTGGTGGCATAGTTTCTATAGTTCCATCAGCATTACGTTCAAACCGCAGTTCTGGGTTTTGCGAACTCATCAGCATTAATTCTTCATCAGTGACAGTATACCAAGGCTGCACTGTTGCTTTTTCACTGTTCATGATGATGGTGTGGCGAGCTAGATGGACATTTCAATTTTAGGCTGAGATAGTATTGTATTGCTTGTTGATTCTATCTTCTATGCTTTTTGATCGTTTTACCGCAGCCCTTACCTATGCTACCGAACTCCACGCTAACCAAGTACGTAAAGGTTCTGGTGTGCCTTACATTGCCCATTTACTGGGTGTTGCGAGTATTGCTCTAGAATATGGAGCTAATGAAGATGAAGCGATCGCATCTCTACTACATGATGCCATAGAAGACCAAGGCGGTGCCGCCACACGCGCAGAAATTCGCCGTCGCTTTGGGGATACTGTAACAGCAATTGTCGACGGTTGTACTGATAGTGATACTACACCCAAGCCGCCTTGGCGATCGCGTAAGGAAGCTTACATCACACATCTTTCTACAGCTTCTGAGTCAGTCTTACTTGTATCAGCCGCCGATAAACTCTACAATGCTCGGTCTATTCTCAAAGATTATCGCCTGTTGGGTGATTCACTTTGGGAACGCTTTCAAGGTGGCAAAGATGGTACTCTGTGGTATTACCGATCGCTTGTCGATGCCTTTAAAAAAACTGGTGACACGGAAATTTTTGCTGAATTAGAACGAGTAGTAACAGAAGTCGAAATCTTGGCAGCCATAGGAATTATGGGCGTTGCTGAATAATGGGGCAATTAAGGCTGACACGGAGATGTACAGACACGATCACACGGTGAGGGAGTTGGAGTGTTGGCGGTTCTCGTCGAGTCCAAATTTAGTTATAGCAGGTGACAGGGAACAGGCTTCCGCCGTGAGCGTCAGCCGAACGGTGACAGGTGACAGGGTTAAAAGTCTTTTAGTGCATGAGTTTTATCATTGGCCGATGTCCTAACTGCCTTGGCTACTGCTTACATCTTTGAAGCTAATGTAGTGTAATTTACTAACTGGAAATACACTCCTTGGACTCAACAAAAAACCGCAGAAATATTTGGAGGGGGTTTGGGGGACGCAACCGTCCCTCAATCGGGGGCTTGGGGGAGAATCCCCCAAATCTTGGCTTAGACAATGATTAATTTGTACAGTGCGTAAGTCCTAAGCCAAATCATCATAAAATTTGAAGCACAAAGGAGGAAAACTTCCTCACTTCATACTTCAAAATTTAATATTTCTTGATGACAGACTGTAACTTGAATAACAGCCTTTTTTTGGCTAACGGAACATACTACTGACTGAGGTATCTTCGTGAATCCGCCAGATGGTTTCTCCTAAAAGATTTGCCACGGTAAGCACTACTAATTGGGGAAAGCGCTTGTTATCTGGTATGGGAATCGTATTTGTGACGATGACTTCCTCAAACAAGCCGCTCGACAACCGCTCAATTGCAGGTGGGGAGAATACTGCATGAGTCGCACAAGCATATACCTGACGCGCTCCTTCTTCACGCAGCAACCTAGCTCCTTCGGAGATTGTACCGCCTGTATCGATCATGTCGTCTACTAAAACGGCTGTTTTGCCTTTGACATCGCCAATCACGTTCAAGACTTCCGCCACATTATGGGCTTGACGGCGCTTATCAATAATGGCAAGTGGAGCATCATTTAGCTTTTTCGCAAATGCCCTCGCCCGTGCTACACCACCGACATCCGGAGAAACAACTACAAGATCAGGCAGTTGCTTGCTGGCTAGATAATCGAGGATGACGGGTGAACCATAAACATGATCAAAGGGTATATCGAAGTAACCTTGAATCTGAGCAGCGTGCAGATCCATTGCGACAACGCGAGCCGCACCTGATTCGGTAATCAGATTGGCAACCAATTTGGCTGTGATTGACTCTCGTCCTGCGGTTTTGCGATCGGCGCGAGCATAACCATAATATGGAATTACGGCTGTTACCTGTCTAGCCGAAGCTCGACGACAGGCATCAATCATAATCAGCAATTCCATCAAGTGATCGTTAACTGGTTGACAAGTTGGCTGGATTAAATAAACATCACAACCCCGAATAGATTCTTGGATTTGAACATAAAGTTCTCCATCCGCAAATCTTTTGCGAATCATTGGCCCCAAGTCCATCCCCAGGTAACGAGCGACTTCTTGAGACAGTTGGATATTAGCAGAGCCAGAAAATAGCCGCAGGCGATGGTTTTCAGTTAGTCCTGTTGCAACTGGCTGCACTTTTAAAGCGGCAGAACTTAGCACAGCAGATCCTCGAAGTGCATTCATGGCGAGATTATCATTTAAGATATTTACCAGATTTAACCGGAATAGGCTAAATAAACATCTGTGAGCTTTATTTAAGCTTTCATAAAAACTTTAAACATTTCTCAATAGAACTACCATCAGTCCATTTTTCAGTCTTTAGTGGTAAACAAACGATCGCATTCGTAACTGACATATAGTGTGTAATTTATCCCTGTGGTTGAGTTGTTCTCAACAACTCAAATTTCCTCTAGATTTAGTCTGGTAGAGTAATGCTCCTACCAATTGTGTTGATTAATGAGTCCAACTCTTTTCAGCTTAAATGAAGTAGAACTGGAACTCAGACCGTAGAAATACCCAAAATAATTTAATTTTGGGGTAGAAGAATATTTTATGATATCAGCTACAAAATTATAAACTGACAAACTAAATTTTTGGATTACAAATTGGACAAAAATTTTTAAATCTGCAAAATTAGCCTTGAAGCTAAAAAATCTGGATTTTAGGCTAGGGAATCAAGAAGAGGACTGAATGATTTCTCCTTTGCTATTTATGCAAGCTTTCCTGAACCAAAACACGATCGCACCTTTTATTAGGGTAGAATATCGCCGCAGGTAACTAACTTGAAAAAGGGAGTAGTCGTACTCCAGACTCAGCTTTGTGATAGCTATCTCTTCAGATATTCTTAAATTTGAATTTATTTATGCAACCACCAATTACAATCGGCACCGTCTTACAAAACCGTTACCGGATAATTCAAATCCTTGGACAAGGGGGATTTGGTAGAACGTATTTAGCCGAAGATCAGCGGCGCTTTAACGAACTTTGTGCAATTAAAGAATTAATTCCCATCGCTACGGGGGCTGCTGCTTGGGAAAAGGCACAAGAGCTTTTTCAGCGAGAAGCTACTATTTTGTATCAAATTGAACACCAACAAATACCGAAATTCCGTGAAAGATTCGAGCAAGACCACCGCTTATTTTTGGTAGAAGACTATATTGCAGGTAAGACTTATCGAGCTTTACTGGTTGAGAAACAATCTATAGGTCAAAGTTTCAGCGAACCAGACGTGTTGCAGTTGATGCGATCGCTATTACCTGTATTGGAACACATTCACAGTCGCGGGATTATTCACCGAGATATTTCCCCAGAAAATATTATTTTACGAGATAGCGATCGCTTGCCTGTCTTAATTGATTTTGGTGTAGTTAAAGAACTTGCAACCCGTTTGCAAATGCCAGATAGTAATATCAACGCTACCAGTGTCGGCAAATTAGGCTATTCTCCCAGCGAACAAATGCAAACAGGACGAGCTTACCCTAGCAGTGATTTGTATGCTCTAGCTGTCACAGGGATAGTACTACTAACTGGTAAAGAACCATCTGAGTTGTTTGATGAAACTCAACTTACCTGGAATTGGCAACGATTTGTGAAGGTGAGTCCGCAATTTGCTCAAGTAATTAATCGGATGTTACACCCTTTACCAAGCGATCGCTATCAAAGCGCAGCTGAGGTCGCCCAAGCATTAAAATTCATCGAGCAACCTGGTGTACAATCATCTCCAGAAGTGTCAAATTTCCAAACAATTGCGGTCGGTCGTCGTCCCGATGCTGTCATACCACAGCCATCCAACCGACCAGAACCCGTAATCCCCCCCAGTCGTTCTAACTCGGTTTTAGATAATCCCTTAGCGTTGGGCGCAATTGGTAGTGCGGTAGTTATCTTAGCTGGATTTGGTTCTTGGGCGTTGGTGAGTTCTATTCGCAGTCAGTCTAATACATCATCAGATACAACACCACCCACACCTCAAACTTTCCCATCACCAGTCATTTCTGGAGGTACAACATTTGGGACACCTACACCCACCAACGTTGAACCCACTATCACAAGTAAGCGTCTGAGATTGGGAGCATCTAACACAGCCACAGTTGAAAATTCTCTCAAAGCCAATCAAATTATTGAATATACCTTTTTTGGGCAAGCAGGAGCCAAGTTAACTACCATGTTAGAACAAGGAACAGGTATTGCGTTGACTGTTTTAGATCCCAATCGCCAACCAGTTGACAGTAGCGCTCAACAAGTAAGCTCTTATACAGGAATCTTGCCGACTAATGGTAGCTATACCATACAGTTAACTCTCGCTCCTGAAGTTAGTGAAAGTGATTATAATCTCAGGGTTGCGTTAGAAAATCCACTCCAGCCGTCACCGACAGAAACTCCCACCCCAACATTTACACCAACACCAACACCAACACCAACGCCAACACCAACATTTCCGTCAATATTTACGCTAACACCAACACCAACATTTCCACCAACATTTACACCAACACCTCCAACTGACGACGACAATCTACCTGTAGATAGCACACTTCAACCAGCGCCAGAGCTACAAAACACACCTTAATACGCACTCAGATACGGCGCATAGCTATGGTGTACACACAAGTCTCTTAGTCAGCAATGTTAATGCCTAGGCTTGCAATGTTAATTCATCGTCCTGCAATATTAATGTCTAGACTCGCAATGTTAATTCATCGTCTTGCAATATTAATGCCTAGACTCGCAATGTTAATTCATCGTCTTGCAATGTTAATGCCTAGACTCACAATGTTAATTCATCGTCTTGCAATGTTAATGCCTATAGCATCGATTCAGTAATCAAAAACCTAACCCCCCAACCCCCTTCCCTTGTAGGGAAGGAGGAGCTAAACTCCCCTCTCCGCGTCGGAGAGGGGTTGGGGGAGAGGTTCTTCCGGCATTACTGAATTGGTGTTCTAGACTCGTAATGTTAATACATCGCCCTGCAATGTTCTGTTAATACATCGACTTGTAAAAATTAACCCTCCCTACTGGCGTAGCAACTTTAAAAAACTTGTGTGTACACGGTAGCTCAACCAAGAGGACAGGTTACAGTCAAAAATTTGTGTAATTAATTCTGTCTGATTACTTATGACTATCTCTTATAACTACATCCCTCAATCTGATCCACCCCTACCTCCTTGGGAAACGCTACCAACAATGTATGATTTACCCAGCGATAACCCAGAGGAACCAGGTTTGCCAGACGATTTTCATTTTTTACAGCCGTTACTTTTATATTTAACTTTTCAACCAATTCACTGGAATCCAGACCTGGTTTATAGTGCGGCTGATTTAAATCTCTATTACGATGTTCAACATCCTTTGTGGTATAAGCGCCCAGATTGGTTTGGTGTTGTCGGAGTCAAAAAACTCTATAAAGGTAAGGATTTGCGTTTAAGTTATGTCACTTGGCAAGAACCTGCAAATCCTTTTGTTGTTGTGGAGTTATTATCTCCTGGGACAGAAGCAGAAGATTTGGGAATTAGCGAAAGAGCAGATGATAAACCTCCTAGCAAATGGGAAGTTTATGAACAAATTCTGCGAATTCCTTACTATATTGTTTTTAGTCGCTACACAAATGAACTCCAAGCATTTCGGTTAGTAGGCGGTCATTATGAACCGATGAATCTAACTGAAGGACGCGTACTCATGCCAGAGTTAAGTTTAAGCTTGGGTGTATGGCAAGGTGCGTTTCGAGATATTGAAAGGTTGTGGTTGCGGTGGTTCACTTTAGAAGGAGAATTAGTTCCTGCACCCACAGAAGAAACTGTTGCAGCTAATGAACGAGCTATTATTGCTGAACAAGAAGCGAGACATGCCAAACAAGAAGCCGAACAAGCCAAAAGAAAAGCAGAACAATTAGCAGAACGTTTACGAAAATTGGGTGTGAATCCTGATGAGTTAATTTAACGTGAGATAAACCCCCAGATAGACTTGCGATCGCCTAAAAATTGTCACAATTAATGACGAGAATAGTTATTTTTGGACAATCAATCCTATGGGCTTCGGTATTGGTGATTTATTCTGGATTTTTCTGCTTCTTTCTTCCCTACAACCTATCTGGCAAAAACGTCAGGTAGAATATCGGCGTGTTCGCAGCCTCCAAGAATTTCAGCAGCAACGCAAAAGTCGGGTGATTTTGCTGATACACCGCCAAGAATCTATTAGTTTATTGGGAATTCCCTTATCACGCTACATCACGATTGAAGATTCAGAACAAATACTGCGGGCAATTCGCCTCACGCCTCCAGATGTTCCCATAGATTTGATTCTGCACACTCCTGGTGGTTTGGTACTAGCTACCGAACAAATTGCTAGGGCATTAATTCGCCACCCATCAAAAGTCAGCGTTTTTGTACCTCACTACGCCATGAGTGGCGGCACAATGCTGGCTTTAGCTGCTGATGAAATTGTTATGGATGCTAACGCTGTTTTGGGGCCAGTTGATCCTCAATTGGGTAACTTTCCAGCCGCCAGCATTTTGAAAGTGGTGAAAGATAAACCCATCGGTGAAATTGACGACCAAACTTTAATCATGGCAGACCTTTCAGCTAAAGCAATTCAGCAAGTACAGCGCTTTGTGCGGACTCTGCTTAAAGATAATATCCCTAGACAAAAGGTTCAGCCAGAAAATATCGAACCGATTATCGAAGCATTGACAACCGGACGCGTTACCCACGACTATCCCATCACTGTAGAAGAAGCAACAGAAATGGGGTTACCCGTCACAGTCGGATTGCCCCGTTCCATTTACGAACTTATGGATTTGTATCCACAACCACAGGGCGGACGGCCAAGCGTACAGTACATTCCCATGCCTTACGATGACCGTCGTCCAATTTTACCTACACCCAAAGGTAGACCTTTAGAAGAACCTAATCAAAGATTTTGAAGTTTTGGCACTGTCTGGCTAATACTTAGGGTGTGGGTGTGGGTGTGGGTGTTGGTGTTGGTGTTGGTTTAGCTGTCGGTGTTGGTTTAGCTGTCGGTGTTGGTTTAGCCGTTGGTGTTGGTTTAGCCGTTGGTGTTGGTTTAGCCGTTGGTGTCGGTGTTGGCTGAGTCCTAGGCTGACCTATAATTTCCTTAGCTTCTGCATTTAGCTTCTGACGGAGTGCTAAATCAGCAATTCCTGTTTCTGGAAGCTGATTTTTTTTCTGATACTCCTTAATCAACTCTTCTGTCCGAAGTCCAAAGAATTGATCACGAGGGAGAGGGGTATTTGGTTTCAGTACTGCATTTAAATTTGCTTGCAGAATTTGCACAATGTTGGCAGCAAAGTCTTGGGTTTTGGGGCCTGCGATCCCATCAACACCAAGCTTGTAGCCTTTTTGAAAATCACTTATTGTCTTTTTTGTTTCCTCGTCTGTCAGAGTTGTGTTTGTGACTTTAACTTTGTAACCTAGTCCCCGTAGCACAGCACGAAACTCCTGTGGCGTATAGTTACGTTGACGAGCCGCAAAGGTACTGTCAGAAATCAGTACACCAGCAGTTACTAAGCAAGTAGCAGCAATGATTGCGCTAGATTTACTCAACTCACACCACATATCTCAAACTCCTTTGAGTTAAATCAGAATTATATAGAGATTAACAGGTGCATTTTACGTTTGCTAAAGTTTTTTTCTCAATGTTTAATCATTTGTGATTAATTAGCGTCCTGTTAATTAAAGTTAACTAAATATTGATATAAATTTTTTGCCATCTTTCTTGAGAAGTATTTAAGTACCTGTGCAGAATTAATTACATATTATAAAGTCATTGCGAATGTATATTTAATTTTGCATTACTACTTAGTAAACATGATTAACTTTAGGCAACTGTATATAAAAGATGACAAAGTAATTAAAAGGGAAAAGACAACAGAGAGCAGTTTTCCTCGTTAAGTTATAACTTATTACTTAAAGCTTGTATAATCTAAAACTAAAAATGGTTACTCAAACATTGTCAAAACGGAAAAACCTATGGTTTGAAAGATTGATGGCATTAATCGCCACAATAAACTTAGGCTTAGTTCTGTTTGATTTGACTTATGTACAGTGGCGTGATTTTTACTTGCGGAGATTACCCAATATTACCCAAATCTATGATCCAATTAAGGGCATTGAACCCCATAGAGAAACGCAAAGTTATTTAAAAGCAGTAGATGCACTAAAAGAACAGGTAAGTCAGACAGGGTTAACATCACCACAAGCGAAGACAAAGCTAGAAGAACTGAGTCGTCTTAGTGCTGAGATGATTGATAGCAATCCATTTGCAGCAGTTGGCAAGAGTGGTACTCTAGAAAAAATTAAAAACCGGATGCGCGATCGCATCGGCGAAAATTCTGCCAAGCAGTCCTTTGACACTTTTTGGAGTCAAGCTTATCTATCCGAAACAGGCTGGAATCAAGAAATTAACTTTTTTAATCAAAAAATTAGTCCTTTAATTGCTACCAACTACTATCGCCAAATCGATGAAAATGGTGAATATGTTAATGATTTTTGGCTAATTGACCTACCATTTGTCACTATATTTGCCGTAGAGTTTCTGGCACGTATCTTTTATATCAAACGTCGCCATCAAAGTTTTAGCTGGTTAAATGCGATATTTTGCCGATGGTATGACATATTTTTGCTATTACCATTTTGGCGATGGTTGCGAGTTATACCTGTAATCGTGCGCCTTGACCAAGCACAACTATTAAATCTCCAGCCATTGCAGCACCAAATTAATCAAACAATAGTCGCGAATTTTGCCGAAGAACTCACAGAAATTGTCGTAGTCAGAGTAATTAACCAAATTCAAATTTCGATTAAACAAGGTGATTTCACCCGCTGGGTGTCGCAACAAGAAAGTCTACGTCCTTATATAGATATCAATAATGTTAATGAAATAGAAGCGATCGCCAGCATTTTAGTGCAAACCGTCGTCTACCAAGTTCTACCTAAAATTCAGCCGGAATTGGTGGCCATTTTACGTCACAACATCGACACTGCACTTCATCAAGTCCCCATCTATCGCAATCTCCAAGGATTACCAGGAATCGGACAAGCACAAACTCAACTCAGCGAACAACTAGCCACCCAAATTACTACCAGCTTGTATGGTGCTTTAGTCAGCGCTGTCGAAGATCCTGTAGGTGCAAAACTCACAACTCAACTTGTGCAAAGCTTCACCACAGCTTTAGGGGCAGAAGTACAGCAAAAGCATGTAATTGCCGAAATTCAAAGCTTACTGTTTGATTTCTTAGAAGAAGTCAAGCTTAACTATGTGCAGCGCCTATCTCAAGAAGATATAGACGAAATTGTCGAGCAAACTAGACAGCTAAGAACACAACCATTCATTCAGCCAATAGTAGAGCAAGGTTCTGCGATCGTCGAAAGGCGCAGAAAACCTTTATAAATAAAATTTTTAGCACAAACTTTATTAACTTTGATTAAGCTCAAAGCTTTATGACATAAGCTGTTGAGCTTGTTCACATGGCTAAAATTACTGCGAAACTTTCAGATTTTTTTGTCATGTCAACTGAGAATAGTTCGCACTTGGGTTATTCTTATTTAAAGAGGCTGCACTCCCAAAATTCCAAAAATCAGGGAGCTAAGGCACGCTAGTTACTGCAAGTTTGTCGCACTTTGAGGGTTAGTCTCTTGAAATCGTTCAGTTTCGGTTCAGAAATAGACCAAAAATACCTTGTTGACGTTAATTGGGCAGATCGCTGGCAAGTCTATCAACGTTTAAAGGAGCTAGATATTCCCTGTTGCTGCGAGACTAACCAGCCATTGCAAGTTGAAATTGCTAACCCTTTGGCTGTAGTTCAATTTTGGTGTGTGATGCAGCGATTTACGGCTTGTCGTCAAGAACTAATTCAGATTCTTGAGCATAATTGGCACAGCCGCTACCAACAGTAATAACTAGGGACAGATGTCTGAAATCTCTCACGTAGTTAGAACAGAATTATTTGGTAAAAAAGAGGGCAAAAAATATGGGTACAATCTACAGTACGGAAATTACGGAATTTTGCCTTGAGGGCAGATTTATAGATTTTGTTATTAAAGATGGTTATAAGTTAAAAGGTTTAAGGTTAGAGACTTGCGAGGGTGAATGCTATGTTAAGCTGGCGAAACATTTAAGGGCTGCTTTTGATTGGCGATTACCACAAGGCACTTGGTTGCAAGTTGTTGGTACAAAAAAATACGACGCGAAAAAAGATGAGTTTACCCTCAAAGCTGAACGAGTCATGGCAGCGCGTTCTGATTTAGGAAAAGTTTCGTCAAGCACTGCATTACAGGAACCTCCAGCTAGTAATGATGCCCAGGCAAAACCAGCAAAAGCGAAACAGACAATTTTAATGTGTCAAAAGTCTGACTGTTGGAAACGCGGTGGTAAAGCCGTTTGTCAGGCATTTGAGGCAGCATTGAGCGATCGCGGTTTAGAAGACCAAGTTACCATCAAAGGTACTGGCTGCATGAAAAACTGTAAAGCTGGCCCCAACGTGGTTATGCCAGACAAAACTCGCTACAGCCGCATCCAAACATCCCAAGTTTCTACACTGATGGACAAGCATTTTGCTGACAAGCGCAAGGATAAGCAAACCGGCAGTTTAGAACCTTTAGCAATAAATATCTCTAATTTCGATGAAGTTTCTGTAAAAATTTCGGCAATTTAATGAGAATATTTAGAAGTGTTTTTTTAATGTGTTCCCTCAATGCTCGGCTGTAATTCTTGAAATAAATTTGCAAGAGTTACCTGTGAATGGCTTAAGCCAATTTAGTAAATTTTTGAAAAGTAAAAACTACAGGGCTAGTACCGCAAAGCGGAAGTCAAAAGTCAAAAGAAATACAGCATAAACGTTTCATGGATTTGAAATGGGTTGTTTATTTCCGCAGCGCTGTACTAGTATTTACCAGCCTGTTAATTTTTTAGGTAGGGTGCTGCACTCTACCCAAACTTATCAATTGCTAATTCTGTCAGTTTAGTTTTTTAACCCTGCCACCTGCTATAAAAAAACTACACCTGTCAGGCAAGGAGCAAGGGAAAAAGAACTCATGATAAATGACTCAGCACTTTTATCTGCCATTGTTTTAGCTGGTGGTAAAAGTTCTCGTATGGGACAAGATAAAGCTTTGCTTCTTGTTAAAGGTGTCCCTTTATTACAGAGAGTTTGTAACATTGCAGCGGCTTGTTCTGACACTGTGTATGTTGTAACTCCCTGGCCAGAACGCTATCAATATTTGCCTTTACCTCATTGTCAGTTTATTCAAGAAGTGCCTTTGTTGGGTGCAATTGGTAATGAACCTTTAAACCACGGCCCTCTGGTGGGGTTTGCTCAAGGCTTGGCACAGGTGCAAACTGATTGGGTGATGCTGTTAGCTTGCGATTTACCGAAGTTGCAGGTTGAGGTGTTGCAAGCATGGGTGGCTGAACTTGATAGTAATAGTATAGGAGATGCGATCGCGGCTTTAGCACATCATACTAAAGGCTGGGAACCTCTATGTGGTTTCTATCGCCGCCGTTGTTTGCCACAACTATTAGATTTTATCAACCAAGGCGGGCGATCGTTTCAGCAGTGGCTTCAGCAACATCCTGTAAAAGTTTTGCCATTGCCTGCTGCGGACATGCTACTTAACTGTAACACCCCAGAAGATTGGGCATTGATGCAATAAAAACAGCATTTCAGCCAGCAATTAACTGAAAATCCAAGTTTTGATTAATCTTTCTAACTAGTAAAAAGTTTTACTATAAATTTTTTACGAAAATCAACAATTGTTATTTAATTAACAATTATTTTTTAAGCTAGTACTGTATATTGTGTAAAGCTTTTCTCAATAAACCTTGTATACTTAAAGGCGAGTGGCGTAGCTATAAATTCTTGGGGAGTTTTGGCTAGTGTCTCCACTCGCCTTTTTTATAATATATTAGGCACAATCATAACAAGTGATTTTTTTATATGTATCGTCGTTGGATATTATCTGCATTAGCAATTATATTAGGTCTAGTTTTAAATGCGTGTAGCACTGCAACCATTCAGCCGCCACAGGCACAAGTAACCACAATTACGCCAACATCTAACCAGCAAAAATCAGCTAAGAGAGTTGTTACCCTTTCATCACTTGCTACAGATATTATTTATCAACTTGATAAAACAAAGCTAGTCGGTATTGCTGGAAGTACATTATTTAAAAATGACTCAAGCTTTAAAGATATTCCTCGTGTTAGCGAAGGCCAAACTCCTCCTAATTTGGAAAAAATTGTTGCCCTAAAACCAGATTTAGTCATTGGCGTAGAGGGTTTTTCTAACCAAGCAATTCAAAGGTTACAGGAATTAGGAGTTCCAACTTTACTCACTCAAGTGAAGACATGGGAATCTTTAGAAAATCTTACTCAAAAACTTGCTGAGTTAATTGGTGCGAATCCCCAGCCTTTATTAAATCACTACAAAAGTTTTTTGCCAGATAAAGCAACACATAATCTCTCTACTCTAGTTTTGGTGAGTAATCAGCCCATTCTAACGCCGAATAAAAACAGTTGGGCTGGAGATTTGCTAGAAAATTTTCAGGTGAAGAATGTAGCAGCAGAATTACAAGGAAAAAGTCCTTTTGGTGGTTATGTTACTCTATCAGCAGAAAAAGTTTTAGAAGCTAATCCAGAGACAATAATTGTAGTTAATCCTCCACAAGCAAATTCACAAACTGAGATTTTAGAATCATTTAATAAAGAACCTTTCTGGCAAAAACTAAAAGCAACTCAGAATAATCGAGTTTATATTTTTGACTATTATGGATTGGTAAACCCAGGCAGCATAGATGCAATTCAAAAAGCTTGTGAGCAGCTTAAAAAAGATTTGTTTGCATCAAATTGAACAACGCTTTGGCTTTCCTTTTTTTCTACAAAGCTATAGATAGCAAAACAAAGATGACTATAGAGAAAGGGGATTTAAGCTGAACATAATTTGTTAAACACAATTAATTGCACAGATATTAAAAATTAGTAGATTGAAAAATTTAGTTTTTCATATCGAACATAAATTGGCTCATTTAAAAAAATACTTAGCCATTAAAAATCGCGGTCGATAAAATATCTTACCGCGAGTCGCTAATCATACTGTCAACAATTATGTAGTTAAATCTTCTATCTAGAAACAAAAGAAATATTGTTCATGCTGTCATTATGTCTAAAGTTGTGATGAGGCTACAGCATCTTTGACTTTCCGCTTTTTTAAGAAACTGGACATAAATGGCCGTTCAAAAAATAAGTAAAACCAATAAGAAATGATGAGTGAAAATACTATGCCTAGCAAGTAAGATGCTGCTGCAAACATATCTGGTGAGATTGGCAGATAAAACAGGAAGTAACGCACAAAGACTAAAACTATACCATGAGTCAGATATAAGCTATAAGAAAATGTTCCAAGTGCGATCGCCCAAGGATGTTCTAATATCCGTAGTATTAAAGATGGCTGTTTTCCGTCAATTATTGATTTGGTTATAAAAATAAATAGACAAGCAAATGCCAAACCAGCAAAACTCTGATTAATCCATATGTGCAATCCTAGTGGCCGCCATTCAGTTATGAAGGCAATACAAGTAAAGATGATAGCCAAGCGTCCCCAAGGTAGAAAATTTCTCATAGCTGCTAGCTTGGGTTTTTGAGAAAATCCAATATCTGCGGCTGCCATTCCTAAACAAAATATGCCTAAAAGCCAAGGACTGGCTTGTTCAAGAAATCCATTTAACAAGTATAGAGGTGTTAAACCAATTGCAAAGGCGATGATGACAAGCATCAATAATCCAAAACGCCGCCATATAGGCAACAATAATAGCGGAAACAAAAAGTACATTTGCCATTCTGTGGCAATAGTCCACATAGGTGAGTTGATAGTTATGTATGTATGTTCACTAAAATTGTGGACTAATAAGAGGTGAGATAAAACATCAATCAAAGAAAACTTAGGTGAAAATGAGCCGAGTCCAGCTACTTCATTCCATTGAAATGCAGTGAATTTCTCTACAATGAAAATTCCTGCTCCTATTAAAAGACAGATAAATAAATTTACGTAATAAGGTGGCAGAATTCGCCGCGATCGCCTCTTGATATAATTAATCAAACTTCCTGGCAATTTGCCATCTTCAGAACGAGCTACTGGCAGCATTAAAACATAACCAGAAAGCACAATGAAACTAATTACACTAAATGCTCCATATTTCATAGTCCTGACCAACAAAAACCAGTGTAAAGGCAATTGCTCTCCAATGGCTGGTTCAATATGGACAAGTACAACATACAGAGATGCTAATCCACGTAAACCATCTAAATACGGGAGATGGAGTCTCTTCTGGGTAGATTTTTCTGTGATTTTTGTCATTGAGTTAATCTCCTACTATGTTTTAGATGGTAGATTCCCAGACTTTTCTTAGTAGTAGAATTCCTGTTTAATTAAAAAGCATTTATTTTTTATCTTCTTTTAAAAAGAAATTGCATATTGTGTTAGCTAATGGTCATTTATGTAAAGAGAAAACGACCAGTAGTTGATTACCTAAAAACTTAGTTTGGAGATGGCAGAGGTAATTCTGTAGACTTGACCACTTCTTTACCATCACGGCTTTTAATTACTTGGGCAGGTACACCCACTGCTACTGAAAATGGAGGAATATCTTTAGTAACAACAGCACCAGCACCAATCACACTACCTCTACCAATGGTTACTCCATCTAATACTTTCACTCCATGTCCTAGCCAACAATCATCTTCAATTACAATCCCCTTACAAGTAATACCTTGGTATTTAATTGGCTTCTTCGGATCTGTAAAATTATGATTATTGGCATATATTCCAGTATGGGCTGCAATTAAACAGTGTTTACCAATTTTGATATCTCCAGGGCCTGCAATACAAACGCTAGGGCCAATAAAAGTATCGTGATCAATGTGAATACAAGTATTATTTAATGCACCTATCACAACATTACGCTCAAGGATAACGCCGTTTTCTAGATGAATTATATTATTTTCGTGTCCTTTTCCATCTATACGTACACCTTTAAAAATATATACTCCATTACCAATTTCAATAGAATCAGTACTGATAAATTCAACACCATCTTGAATATAAACTGAGCTACCTATGTGCAAAAAAATAGTGCGATATAGCCAATTGCGTAACTTGACACCCCCAAGAATTGTTGGAACATCACTTAAAAAAGTCATTAATAAAAGTTCTTGAAGCCGCTTCAGTTTTGCAAAATATTTCAAGTTATTCATGGCTCTATTATTTCCAACTAAATTATGAATTTGGAGATTTGTAGAATCGTAAAATGCCTCAATAAAAACATCCTGTATTTGAGTCTTGCTATTTATCATCTTTATTTTTATATCTGCATTACTAGGCTGCTGATTAATAAAAAGTAAGATGGATCAAGCTTTTCAAATATTTGAAAAACTCAAGGCAAGCTCTAAATTTAGAAACTATTAAATACAGGTACTATTTAATTGTTAGACATAGCTATACAAGAAATGCTGTATTTATTTACAAGCAAATTCTGTAATTAGTATTTAGTGTATGTACTTATTTGGAAATTAGAGAAAATACTTTTTTATATTCGTTACTGATTAATACTGAAACTTAATGCTTTATCACAACATCAAATACCTAACTACCGATATTTGTTAGTTAGAAATTTGACAAGCTACTAGAATTTCAGATGTTCAGTTATCAAATATCAAAGTAGTTATTTCAATTCAATTACATCTGTTTATACTGTTCCAAAGTCGGAACCAAATTTACTCGCTGCTATCAAAATGTAATTGTTGAATTTCTCATGAAATTTCCAAGCAAGTACAAACACGTTAATTTAGGGGGGAGTGTCTCCAACTTCAGCCATCACGTTGAAGTTAATCATCGGAGCAAACAAATAAAAACTTCCCCGATTACTATAACGGCTTACTTGCAGCCAGTTTTTAGAGTCTGCTGCTGTTGTCATCATTACGTACACAGAGAATTTAGATACTCACTAAAGCGCCTTTATAGTGACACAAATAGTGTGCTTCCACCATCCTAAAAGAGACTTATAAAAGTATTATCAAGAAACGGTAAAGTTTAAAGGAAAAATATAAAGATTTCAAAATCAACATAATTGTTTTATCCGTAGCTTTCTAGTTTAAGGCATTAATTATACTGCTACATAAATTTCTATTAATTAAATAGATAACTACTAAAAAGCAGTGTAAATACAGACATTAAAAAGTGACCATTGCTTTAATTTTAGTGCTTCATTAGACCGTAAATTTTACTGTTAATCTTTAAAATTAACTATTGGCAGTAAGTTTTTATTTTTATTCAATAAAAACTTATCTAAAAAGCGATACAGGTATGTAGCTGCTGCTTAGTATTTAATCCTGCAATGTCTACATCCATTCCTGTAAAACTTTATTATTGCAACTTTAGCCCGTTTTTAACTTATTCGTATTGAATTTTACAAACGTAGTTTTTGACTGACTTTTTAACTCCCATAAAATATTTGTTTAAAATGTCTATTGTTCCGGTCACAGTTACCTATATTTAGAGGAAAAATGCTATTATGCGTCAGGGATTACCATTATTCGTCAGTATCTTGATTGTTAGTAATTTGAACGTTAATACTGTAGCACTAGCAAACATACATTTAGCCCAAAAATTCGATTGTAATGATGCTCAAACTCAATTAGAAATTAATATTTGCGCTCAGTTCGCATATCAAAATGCGGATAAAAAATTGAACCAAGTTTATAAACAACTGTTACCAAAATTGTCAAAGTCTAGACAACAAAAATTAATTGCTGCACAGTTAGCATGGATTAAATTTCGTGATGCTAGTTGTGAGTTTGAAAAAAGTGCATACGAAGGAGGAAGTATCGCTCCCGCTATTTATTCTGTCTGCTCGGAAGAAATCACAAAACAGCGTACTCAACAATTACGCAATTATCTCCAACGCGACCGTTAATTCAACATATTATGTATTGTTAAGTTATTAAAAATAAAGTAAAAAAATGTAAAGTAAATTAAAAATAAAATTGCCAGGAATGAAGCGATCGCAATTCGCGGAGTCACTCACTGCGGTAGTCTAGATGAGAGTGAATAATATTGCCTGGTTTGACATATCGTTATTATGACTTCAGTTGTTTCCAGTGCTACACGCACAATTCGTATTGGTTCTCGTAAAAGTCAACTTGCTCTAGTTCAGACCTATTGGGTAAGAGAGCAATTACAAAACAGCTTCCCAGATATAAATTTTGAAGTCCACACCATGTCTACCCAAGGCGACAAAATCCTGGATGTAGCATTGGCCAAGATTGGCGATAAAGGACTATTTACTAAAGAGCTTGAACTGGGAATGATCAACCAGGAAATTGACTTTGCCGTTCATTCTCTCAAGGATCTGCCGACTAATTTACCAGAAGGGTTAACACTAGCGGCAATCACGGAAAGAGAAAACCCAGCCGATGCCCTAGTTGTACATGAAAAGTACAATGACAAGCAAATTGACACTCTACCAGCAGGTGCAGTGATTGGGACATCCTCATTGCGGCGACTAGCACAGTTACGCCATCAATTTCCCCATTTTACTTTTAAAGACGTGCGTGGAAACTTGAATACCCGTTTGGCTAAACTGGATGCTGGTGAATACGATGCGCTAATTTTAGCAGCAGCCGGATTACAGCGCTTGGGAATGGGCGATCGCGTTCATCAAGTTATCCCCAAAGAAATTTCTCTCCATGCTGTTGGACAAGGTGCTTTGGGAATAGAATGCCGTAGTGATGACAAAGAGTTGATATCCTTACTAAAAGCGATCGAACATCCCGAAACACGCGATCGCTGTCTAGCAGAAAGAGCATTTTTGCGGGATCTTGAAGGTGGTTGTCAAGTACCTATTGGTGTAAATACTGAAATTGATGATGGTAATTTAACACTGACTGGTGTGGTTGCTAGTGTAGATGGTCAGAAACTAGTTAAAGATACCGTCTCCGGGACAGTCAGCAATGCCGAAGCATTGGGTACAGAATTAGCCAACCGCCTGCGACAACAAGGCGCACAGGAAATTCTCGAACAAATCTTTGCCGAAATCCAACGGGGTTCTTAAACTACTGGCAAACAGATGTGGTTAGATAAAAATAATTACTAATTCGTAATTCGTAATTCGTAATTAATGAACAGAGTAACTTCGTTTTAAAAAAGCAAATTGCAGATTTTTGCTTTGCCAAATGCTAAATGCAGCATTTGGATAAATGGCTTGATTGTGAAAATTTAGGCAGAACTGGGGAAACAACAAATACCATGCGGATTCTATTCGTTGCAGCAGAAGCAGCTCCCGTTGCGAAAGTAGGAGGAATGGGTGATGTTGTGGGAGCATTACCTAAAGTCTTGAGAGAAATGGGGCATGATGTCCGAATATTCTTGCCTTATTACGGCTTTTTGCCAGACAAAATGGAAATTCCCAAAGAGCCTATTTGGCGGGGATATGCCATGTTTCAGGACTTTGCAGTTTACGAAAGTGTTCTGCCTGGTACTGATGTACCCTTGTATTTATTTGGACATTCTGCCTTTAATACTCGCCGCATCTATGGCGGCGAAGATGAAGATTGGCGGTTCACTTTGTTTGCCAATGGTGCGGCTGAGTTCTGCTGGAATTATTGGAAGCCAGAAATTATCCACTGTCACGATTGGCATACAGGGATGATTCCCGTGTGGATGCACCAAGACCCAGATATTACCACTGTGTTTACTATTCATAACTTGGCATATCAAGGGCCTTGGCGCTGGTATCTAGAGAAAATTACTTGGTGTCCTTGGTATATGCAAGGACACAATACAATGGCAGCAGCAGTACAATATGCTAACAAAGTAAATACAGTTTCCCCAACTTATGCCGAGCAAATTAAGACACCTGCTTACGGCGAAACCCTCGAAGGTTTGTTGTCCTTCATCAGTGGTAAGTTATCGGGAATTGTTAACGGGATTGATACTGAAGTTTACAACCCAGCCAACGATAAATACATTACCCAAACCTTCACGACCGACACCTTAGAAAAACGCAAGGCAAACAAAATTTCTTTACAAGAAGAGATGGGGTTAGAAGTCAACTCCAACGCCTTTTTGATTGGCATGGTAACTCGATTAGTCGAACAAAAAGGTTTGGATTTGGTCATCCAAATTTTAGATCGCTTCATGGCCTACACAGATGCCCAATTTGTGTTGCTAGGGACAGGCGATCGCTATTATGAAACTCAAATGTGGCAATTAGCATCCCGCTATTCTGGACGGATGGCAACTTATTTGCTGTATAACGATGCCCTATCCCGCCGGATCTATGCTGGTACTGATGCCTTCTTAATGCCCAGCCGTTTTGAACCTTGCGGTATCAGCCAAATGATGGCAATGCGCTACGGTTCTGTTCCCATTGTCCGCCGTACCGGAGGATTAGTTGACACTGTATCACACCATGACCCCATCAACGAAGCTGGTACTGGTTATTGCTTTGATCGCTATGAACCATTGGATTTGTTTACCTGCATGATCCGCGCTTGGGAAGGTTTTCGTTACAAACCCCAATGGCAAGAACTACAAAAACGCGGCATGACTCAGGACTTTAGTTGGTATCGCTCTGCCAAGCAGTACGATAAGCTTTATCGCTCAATGTATGGTTTACCAGATCCAGAAGAAGAACAAGCACCACAACCAGAGTTAGTTTTGAATCAGTAAGATTGTTTATTGTTTCAACGCAGAGGAACACAGAACTTTTGATTTTCATCTGCGTTCATCTGCGTCCATCTGTGGTTAATTACAATTATCCTGATTGTGGTCTGCATTTTAGATTTGGAACTGTCAAACTGCTGGATTATCAACAACGATGGACGGAATTAGAGAATAGCGATAATCCTTTTGCAACAGTGGTAATGGCACATTTAAAGACGCAGCAAACTACTAAACAGCTAGGAGAACGGAAAACTTGGAAATTTAGCTTAATTAGGCGATTGTACGAACAAGGACTTGAAGAAAGAGATATTCGCAACCTCTATCGTTTTATCGATTGGGTTATGATTTTACCAAAAGGGTTAGAAGCAGAATTTTGGCAAGATTTTAAGTTATTCGAGCAGGAGCTTACCATGAGTTACATTACCACGGGCGAGCGCATTGGCTACGAGCGAGGAAAGGAAGAAGGTAAACAAGAAGGAAGACAGGAAGGAAGACAGGAAGGAAAACGAGAACAAGCTCAAGCCCTTGTACTACGGTTACTGCAAAAACGGGTGGGAAATTTACCACCAGAAGTTCGCCAACAGATTCAAAATCTTTCTTTAGAAAAATTGGAAGCACTGGGAGAGGCTTTATTAGACTTCAGTGCGAACGCTGATTTGCTGAACTGGTTACAAGCAAATCAAACTGTTTGATTGAATTTCGGGAAAGGCCGTTTACCTGTCCCTGGACTACGTAAAACTCAAAAATATTTACTTTTATCAACCCATTCCCAAATAATTCTGCACAATCTGCAAAATTCTCTCCGCTGCGTGTCCATCGCCAAAGGGATTTATGGCGTTAGCCATCGCATTGTAAGCAGTTGGATTACTTAATAACTCCGCCGCCGCCGCCAAAATATTCTTACTTTCAGTTCCCACCAGTTTAGCTGTACCCGCCTTCACAGCTTCAGGACGTTCTGTAGTGTCTCTCAAAACCAACACTGGTTTACCCAAACTCGGTGCTTCTTCTTGTAAACCACCAGAATCAGTCAAAAGAAAATGCGATCGCCCAATTGCTCCCACCAATTCGGCATAATCTAAAGGTTCAGTTAAAAATACTCGTGGATGTTTACCTAATAATGCTTGCAATGGTTCTCTGACTGTGGGGTTGCGGTGTAATGGTAAAACTAAAGCTGTATCAGGAAACTTATTTAATATTTGCAGAAAACCTTGGGCGATCGCTTGGAGTGGTTCTCCCCAATTTTCTCGGCGATGAACTGTGGACAATAACACGCGATATTCATTCCAGTTTAAACCCGGCACATTACAAGCTGGTTCAATCGCCGCCACATTCAACAGGGCATCAATAACTGTATTCCCCGTCAAGTGAATTTCCCCTAAAACACCAGAACGTTGCAAGTTCTCCACAGCTAAAGTTGTTGGTGCAAAATGCAATTGGGTGATTTGCGAAATTAACCGCCGATTCGCTTCTTCTGGATAAGGATTGTAAATATTATCAGTTCTTAACCCTGCTTCTACATGACCCACAGGGATTTTTTGATAAAAAGCTGCTAAGGCTGCGGCAAAAGCTGTTGTCGTATCTCCTTGGACGATGACTAAATCTGGCTTATTTTTTTGGAATAACTCTTCTAGTCCGCGCAAGCTACGGCAAGTGATATCACTTAAAGATTGTTGAGGCTGCATAATCTCCAAGTCGTCATCTGCTTTGAGGTTAAACAGTTGCATTACTTGTTCAACCATCTCACGATGCTGTCCAGTTAAAATAACTTGCAGTTCAAAGCTAGGAGACTTTTGGAAAACCTGAATCACCGGCGCTAGTTTAATTGCTTCCGGACGCGTACCCAGGATAATATAAACTCGCTTTTGATTAGTCATTGGTCGATAGTCAAGAGTCAGACAATTTTGGATTTTAGATTTTAAATTTTAGATTGACCCCACGGATCAATCCGCGGGCTTGTACCATTAAGGAATCATCGGTCAAAAGTCAAATGACTAAAGACACGTGACCATTAGTTAATAGTAATTGGTCAATCCTCAAAATCAACCATTGACAAATAAACATGAAAAAACCCGGCTTAACCGGGCAGATGTACTGTTTGTCGTTTTTAGTTAAATAGTTATACTTTGATGTCACAGGTTAAAGGACAAGCGGCATATACAGTAGTCTGGTGAAGATTTTCAGATTCTCCATGCAGCCAACTTAACCACTTGATTTGACTTGGATGCACACCTTTAAAGGTGAGGACAGCCGCTGCGATCGCAACTGCCAAAATGTTGAACAATATTAATCCGCCTCCTACTAGTAAAACCGCACTAACAGGCATGACAGATTGTAAAACAATCGACAACAGACATCCGACCGTAGCCATTAAAACAACTAAGGGAAAACCGACAACCAACAGGCATACTGCCAGCGTAAAAGTCCATATCAAAAAGCTTTTAATCATCATCAAGGAGTAGGTCTTTCCGAGATTAGAGCTTTGAGCCGAAACCATGACTTTTCCTCCTACAGGTACACAGCAAATAAATTTAATTTCAGTTAGATACCGCTGTTGGCGAATCAACTGACTCTTTCAGTGAATTCCAGTATATAAAAGGGACTATGAAAAATGAGCATTTAGTAACTTAACTTTACAGTTAATTTTTTGTAATTATGAATGTAAAGTTCGGTTGATTTCTTCCTAGGTAACTAGTTTCTGCCATCTATCGCAAGGAGTAGAAGCCACACAACATCAACTTGCCCAGAGTCTTTTCAACTCATCAAATTGATCCCCTTAACATTTCTTATAAAATACAGCTTTATTTCTCATAATTTACAAATGTGGCTGAAGAAAATACCTGCTGCCGATTTGGCTGTTAATTGCTAGTAAATTACGTTGATTCTGGTGAAAAATTTCTCATCTAACAGCAGGAAATTTTTAAGATTCCGCTGTTGTATATATTATTTCTATAATGCCTGCTGGTTATCACTGAAGGTTGTCACAGTATATAGTGTGCTAAACAGGTATGGATGGACTTAAGAGTTCTCTCATATGTGTGGCAAGGTTAGCAACCTATATAACAAAATATACTAGCAGCCAAGCCAAATGTAACGAAATATTGCTTTAAAGTCCTCAGCTAAGGAATAGCAACAAACCTGCTTTCTACCGTCCTTAGAACCACGAAGATAGATTTTTTGCGGATTCAAGTTGATAACTGCCCAATTTTGAAGATATATGACAGAATCACAGCCCCCTGCCAATTCAAACCCTGTTGCTTCTCGGAATGTGCCACCTATGCCACCGCCACCACCATCATTAACGACGCAGCGGCAGCACACGCAAACATTGGATATGTCTATGAGGAACACTACTCAACCTGCACCACCGCCACCAGCATCTCATCGTCCTGGAACTCCCCCAGCAATGGCTCATGCTGCATCAGTTAAAAGCAATCCTTCAGGATTAACTTTGGCGCAAATGATTAAAGAAGCTTTTGATAAAGGTTATTCCGATATTCACTTGGGTGTAGGTGAAATTCCGCGTTACCGCAACCGTGGAGAAATTCAACCAACCGAGCATCCAGAAACTGATCATGAATCTTTTATGAGTTGGTTGCGGGAAATTATGACTGAAGCAGAGATTCAGCGATTTGAGGAACACTTAGAATTTGATGGTGCAACTCAGTATGAGTTTGCCCGTGTACGAATCAACGTCTTTAGTTCACTCAAAGGCCATTCAATGGTGCTGCGGTTAATTCCACTAAAAATCTTATCGATGGAACAGTTAAGATTACCCTCAGTTTTCCGAGATATCTGTCATCATCACAAAGGTTTGATCTTAGTCACCGGCCCGACTGGTTCTGGTAAATCAACAACAATGGCGGCGATGATTGACTATATTAATCGAGAAATGGCCAAGCACATCATCACCATCGAAGATCCTGTTGAATTCGTCCACCAAAGCCGCAAGTCTTTAGTGAAACAGCGGGAAGTGGGGATGCACACGCGCAAATTTGACAATGCTTTAAAAGCAGCCTTGCGGGAAGATCCAGATTTGATTCTTGTAGGGGAAATGCGGGATAAAGAAACAGTTAACACCGCCCTGAAAGCTGCTCAAACTGGTCACTTGGTGATGGGAACATTGCACACCAATAGTGCGGTGAAAACCATTGAACGGATTCTCAATCTATACTCTGGTGAAGAACAGGATGCTATGCGAGTAGCCTTGGCTGAATCTTTGGTGGCAGTCATCGCTCAAGGATTATGCCGCACGACTGATGGTAAACGAGCCGCGTTCCACGATATCTTAATTAACACTGAGGCAGTTAAAGAATGGGTCAAAGACGGTAAGTATGATGAAATTACCGAACTGATGAAGCAAGCCAGTTTCGACGGTATGATTACGATGAATCAGTCACTGCTCAACCTTTATCAAGAAGGCCGCATTACTGAAGAAACAGCCTTAGAAATGTCACCAACTCCTAACGAAATGGCTCAGTTTCTCCGAGGACGAGTTTAATTACAGTAAAGGTAAAAAGTAATCTGCCTCTACTTTTTACCTTAGAGTTCTCTAACCCCTGTAACTAACTTGACTACAGATAAACTCTTTTTACCTAAACTCTTCAAAGGCATTGCCTTATTTACACCCGGAGGAGATTTAATTTATTGCATCGACCCGAATAAGCAGGGTCGATGGCATTTGCATTTGTGTGCTGCTTTACAAGAAATCCTAGATTTACCAGAACCGCCTCACTTTTTAGTACCTTGTTATACAGCGACAGTTGACCACTGGTTAGACCCTCATACTCAGCAAATCCGAACTTTTGCAGAAGCTTATCCAGCAGTTCTCCAATATCAAGCTTTGCTGAATGCGATTTTTGGCACTGGTGATTTAATCTGGCAAGCAGCGCCTTGGCAGGATGGATTGTGCGATCGCATGGTGTTGGCTACTTATCGTTCCACTTTTCCCCAACTTTGGGAAGACCACGACTTAATTATTAACCTAGACCTTTCGGAAAAAGCTCCCAAATACCATCCACCAGTCAGAGCTATACAGACGGTACAACAAAAAAACCAATGTTATGTTTTACGTTTATTTGTGGCAGGTCATAGTGCTAACACAGAACGTATTCTGCAAAATTTACACGAACTGTTAGAGCGATCGCTAGGATATCCCTACACGATGAAAGTGATTGATGTTTTAACTCATCCAGAACAAGCAGAAATCGATCAGGTGTCTGCAACTCCTACTCTGGTGAAAGTTTGGCCTCAACCGATTCGGCGCATTGTTGGCGATTTAGATAACGCCGAGAAAATTTTCCAGATGTTAGGTGCTACGGAAAAATCTTGAAAAAGTGCTGAGTACTGTTAGCGATAGCGGGGCGTTCAGCCCGTGCTGAGTAAATTTACATTTAGCTACTTAAACAGCGTTCAATTGTTGCTAAAACAGACTGGGAAAGAGTCAAAAAATCATAGCCGCCTTCCAAACCAAAGAGAATTTTCCGAGTTCTACCTAGACAACACTCAGTGAATAAACCATAATCTTCTGGCAATAAATTCATACTTGCCAAAGGATCAGCCGCATTGGCATCGTAACCGGCACTGATAATTAGTAAATCTGCTTGAAAATTTTCTAAAAATGGTAGTATCTTTTTTTCTAAAAGTGGGCGATAGACGGCGATATCGCTACCTGGAGGGATAGGCAAATTTAAGACATTATTATGAAAACCATGTTCGGAAGCTCTACCAGTGCCGGGATAGCAAGGATATTGATGTAGAGAACAGTAGGCAATTTGTGGGTGAGCTTCCACGATCGCCTGAGTACCATTACCATGATGTACATCCCAATCGAGAATAGCCACACGGTGAATTTCTGGTTGTTGTAGCGCATAAAAAGCCGCGATCGCCGCATTAGAAAATAAACAAAACCCCATCCCCGCATCGCTTTCAGCATGATGTCCCGGTGGACGCGCCAGTACAAAAGCTGGATTTTCTGTGGCTAGTACAATATCAACACCATCCAACCAAGCACTTACTGCCAACAACGCCACATCATAGCTGTTGGGAGAAACTGGTGTATCACCATCTAGATAGCCTCCGCCACTAGAAGAAATTTCCCAAACTTTTTTAACGTAGGATGGGCTGTGAGCTTGTAACAACAAAGACATCAGTGATGGTTTGTCTAAAACTGGAGTAGGCGATCGCCAAGTAATTTTATCGGCAAATGCAGCTTCTTTTAAAGCGTTGACGATCGCCGTCAGACGTTCTGGCTTTTCTGGATGGTAGTTTCCAGTCTTGTGATTCAAAAACTCATCAGAATAGATGACTGGTAGCATAGGAGGCAATCATCAAGTTACTGAATGCCATTGTAGCTTTAGTAGTCTTTCTACTCTTGTGTAAATCCAATCATTTCATCAGTTGGTTCATCTAGCATTTCTGGAACTAATGCTGGGTTACTTCTGCGTTCTTCTGCTGATTGTTCTCGAATCACATCATCCATTTTCGCTGGATGTTTTATTTTATCTAGCATTTCTGGGCTTAATTGCGTTGCGTCGCCTTCGGGATTCATTTTTTCCGCTTGGCTAGGAACTGTTTGCTTATCCATGAATTTTATCTCACCATTTCTAGACCCAGCTTAAGCAATGCAGCAACCAAGCAGACACTATCTTGAGGCTTAAGTTGCCATCTGACTGAGATTTAACCCTAAACTGTTGTGCTGTGGCTACAAGTTGCACTATTTCAATTATGGGTAAAAGCTTCACATCCTCTCGTGTGCTTCCCTGCTCCTCTGCGCTTATTTACCCAGTTCGGTAAGTAACCGCCTAATCACCACTGCATCATCAGCATCAGGAACTTTGAAAAGGTAATTTTGCAAATCTTCAACTGCTTGGGGATGATGCCCAAGTTGATAGTACAGCAGACCGCGATCGCGTATTTCTAACATCGCAGTGGGAAATAGCAGTAAAATTCGTTCAACCGCAGCCAGCGTTTTTGCCAAATCTTGCTGTTTCAGATATATGTATTTTAAATTCGTCAGCATCCGGGCTAAAAATTGCCGATTGCTGACAGTTGCTAAAAATTCTGGTTTTAAACTTACAGGTTGCTGAAACATTTGAGTCAGCTTTTCCTGGCAGTCTTCTGTAAACATTACCTCACCACCATTGAAGGCATCTACAAAAATCTCCATATCTGGAATATCTGGACGAATGAGAAAATGTCCTGGTAGTCCTACACCCACCATTGGGAAATCAATCCTACGAGTAATTTCCAGGTAAATCAACGCTAAAGTAATCGGAATTCCCGTGCGACGGTCAATCACGTCATTTAAAAAGCTGTTGCGGGGGTCGTAGTAGTTGGTACGATTGCCAGTAAATCCCAAGTCATCATAAAGATACTGATTTACACTTTGAATCAACCGCAGCGGATAGCGTGAAGCAGGTAAACGTTCTTGAACCTCTTGTGCCATTGTATCGAGGGCATTGGCATATTCCTCAGGGTCAAGGCTTGGATATTCTTCTTGGGCGATGTATAGTGCTGCCTTGGCCAAGTTGATATACTCGTCAGGTTGCTGAATCTCTTGGTAAAAATATTGTCTTGCTGACGAGAAATTCATAAGCAAATTCTGCTGTAAGTATATAGATGAAGCTAGAGCAAATAGGGACTGAGCGATTTTTGCACCTATCTCTATCTTAAGTTAATGGCCTTAAATTAAGGACTTAGAATTGAGAATCGAGAAATTATGTGGGGATGTAAACTCCCGCTGCATTGATGGCTGGTGAATTTATGATTTAATTTTGTGTCTGGAGGACAATTTCTTATCCACAAGTTAAACAATGCAATTTGCCCTACTTAGATTTTTACAAGAACTAGATATTTTGATCATAAATTAATTCAATATTTTTGCATCAATCTATCTATTAAGCTGTTATTAGCAATGTATTAAAATGATAATTGTCAAAACTTTATTTTCGCACAAATGTATAAATTTTTGTTTATTAGAGCTTCAAATAAATCTTATATTGTAGTTACTTAAAGTTCATAATTTAGATTTTAAAGGAATTAGATTTATTTACAAAGTTTTATTCTAAAATTTAGCTTGTATTTGCTTGTAAAGCTTACCAAATCTAGGTTTTTAAATTATTAAACAGAAATTAGAATTTAATTATTGTGTAAACTACCGTGTTTATACTAGTCAAAAAAATAATTAGCGATTAATCTAATTAAATATACGAGCGAGAGAAAAATAAAAATTACCTCGCTAATATTTTGAATACAGAAATGTATTTTAAGGTGTAGTTGTTACACCAATATCTATAATCTGCAATCGCCGCTAGAGATTAAGGAAGTTTTTGTCCATAGCATTTGTGGCTTTATGGCACAAAAATTGCTGGATTTTTACAGATGTAACCAAGGAAATTTACACTACTCACTTTTAATCATTTGAAAACTATGCAATCTCTGAAAAACTTTCTCAAAACAAGTGCATTTTCTCTATTGGGTTTAGGATTATTAACTGCACCTGCTCACGCTGTGAATATTACTACCACCAGTAATCCTAATGTTTTAGTTAATAACATTTTAGGTTCAGGTATTACAGTATCCAATGCTACCTACAACGGCGCATCAATTGCATCGGGAATTTTCACAGGTGGTTTGGCTTCAGGCATCGGCATAGAACAAGGTATCATTTTAACTACTGGTGATGCTAGATTGGCAGTTGGACTGAATGATAGAGATGATGCTACAAGTATCAATGGATTGTCAGGTGATGCTGACTTAAGTGCTTTACTTGGTGGATTAAACACTCTTGATGCTAGTGTTCTGGAATTTGACTTTACCTCAACTACTGGCAACTTATTTTTCAACTATGTCTTTGCCTCAGAAGAATACAACGAATTCGTGAATACGAATTTTAACGATGTATTTGGTTTCTTTTTGGATGGGCAAAACATTGCACTAATACCTGGAACAACCACACCAGTTTCTATTAATAGCGTCAACGGTGGTAATCCAATAGGAACCAATGCAAGCAATTCGCAGTTTTTCAATAACAATGCTGGTGGATTATTTAACATTCAATATGATGGTTTTACCAACGTCTTCACTGTAAATATTCAGGGATTGAGTGCTGGTACACATCGTATTAAACTAGCGATCGCAGATGCTGGAGATTCTAGTTTAGACTCAGCGGTGTTTATCCAAGCCGGTACTTTTTCTGGCGAACCCCCAAGAGACGTGCCTGAACCTACTACAATTTTAGGTGTATTAGCATGTGGTGGTTTAGGTGCAACATCACTCCGCAAGCGTAAACAGTCACAAAACCCAGTAACCAAAGCCTAAAGCATTAATGAATCCGGGCGATCGCATCTAGTACTAAGAAAGCAGAAGCCAAGCACGCTCCACGAGTAAGTTAAACGCAAAAAAATATCTAAATTATCTTCTTAAACTTGGTGAATTCCCCCTAGTGCAGCCTAGCTACACTAGGGGATTCTGTATTTATAGGAGAAATTATGCTAAAGCTTTGCAAGCGATCGCCTAAACTATTACACCGTGCTATTAACTCTCAATGAGTTTGGCAACCTCTAGGGTACAGTTTAGCAGTCAGCATCGGATAGTTCGATTAAAATAGGAATTACAGCGAAATCGCTTCAGCTGCTTTTTAAGGAATTACTAACGGAGTTATGTCCCCCTCCGGTGCTAGAGTGAAAGATGACATTGCTTAATCTTTTGTCATCTACGACCTCATCTGAAATATAGCTTCAATCATTAGGCTCAGCATGGTCACCACCGCAGAAAAAACAAACATAGGCTACATTACCCAAATCATTGGTCCGGTTGTAGACGTTAAATTCCCTGGCGGTAAATTACCGCGAATCTACAACGCTTTGACCATCAAAGGCACTAACGAAGCTGGACAACAAATCAACCTCACTGTTGAAGTACAGCAATTGCTGGGCGACAACCAAGTGCGCGCTGTTGCTATGAGTACCACCGATGGTCTAGTACGCGGTTTGGAAGCCGTCGATACAGGCGCTCCCATCAGTGTACCAGTAGGTAAAGCTACCCTCGGTCGGATTTTTAACGTCCTTGGCGAACCTGTGGACAACAGAGGCCCAGTCAACGCGGAGGAAACCTTACCTATCCACCGCGATGCTCCTAAATTAACTGATCTAGAAACCAAACCTTCCGTTTTCGAGACTGGAATTAAGGTTGTTGACCTCCTAACTCCCTATCGACGTGGCGGTAAGATTGGTCTGTTCGGCGGTGCAGGTGTCGGCAAGACCGTGATCATGATGGAGTTGATCAACAACATCGCTACCCAGCACGGCGGTGTATCCGTATTTGCTGGTGTAGGAGAGCGTACCCGTGAAGGGAATGACCTCTACAACGAAATGATTGAATCTGGGGTTATCAATAACGAGAACCTCAACGAATCAAAAATCGCTTTGGTTTACGGTCAGATGAACGAACCACCCGGAGCGAGAATGCGGGTTGGTTTGTCTGGTTTGACAATGGCTGAGTACTTCCGTGATGTGAACAAGCAGGACGTATTGCTGTTTGTTGACAACATCTTCCGCTTCGTCCAAGCAGGTTCGGAAGTATCGGCGCTGTTGGGTCGGATGCCTTCGGCTGTAGGATATCAACCTACACTAGGTACTGACGTAGGTGCGCTGCAAGAACGGATTACCTCTACTACAGAAGGTTCTATTACCTCCATCCAAGCGGTGTATGTACCTGCGGATGACTTAACTGACCCCGCACCTGCAACCACCTTCGCTCACTTGGATGGTACAACAGTACTGTCTCGTGGTTTGGCATCTAAGGGTATTTATCCAGCGGTTGACCCCCTGGGTTCTACTTCCACCATGTTGCAGCCCAACATTGTTGGTGATGAACACTACAACACTGCTCGTGCTGTCCAAGCAACCTTACAGCGCTACAAAGAACTACAAGACATCATCGCCATTCTGGGTCTGGATGAATTGTCTGAAGACGACCGTCTCATCGTAGCTCGCGCCCGGAAAGTTGAGCGCTTCTTGTCTCAGCCGTTCTTCGTCGCTGAAGTATTTACTGGTTCGCCTGGTAAGTACGTGAAGTTGGAAGACACCATCAAAGGCTTCCAGAAGATTTTATCTGGTGAGTTAGATGATCTGCCAGAACAAGCCTTCTACTTGGTAGGCGATATTAACGAAGCGATCGCCAAAGCCCAAAAGCTCAAAGGCTAATATTCAGTGAACAGTCATCAGTGAACAGTCGTTATTATCACAACGATTACTGTTCGCTGAACATTTTCTCACTGATAATTGATAACTGATAACTGAAACATGGCACTAACCGTTCGTGTAATTTCTCCAGACAAAACAGTTTGGGATGCTGAAGCTGAAGAGGTAGTTCTACCCAGTACAACTGGTCAGCTAGGCATCCTCAGTGGACACGCACCTCTGTTGACAGCCTTGGATACTGGTGTGATGCGCGTCCGTCCCAGCAAAAATCAAGACTGGAAAGCGATCGCTCTTTTGGGTGGTTTTGCAGAAGTTGAAGCTGATGAAGTGACAATCCTAGTAAATGGTGCTGAACGTGGCGATACTATCAACCTAGAAACTGCACGCACAGCTTATAACGAAGCTCAAACTCGCCTAGCTCAAGTACCAGCAGGCGATCGTCAAGCTCAAATCCAAGCAAATCAAGCCTTCAAACGCGCCCGCGCTCGTTTTCAAGCTGCTGGCGGTTTGGTATAAACATTGCTCATAATTTTCAATTTTGTAGGGTTGGCTATCTGCTTACCCTACAAATTTTTTAAGGAAGTGTTTTTATGAAAATCCTATTATTAACGTGATTTCGATGAACCTCTCCCCAACCCCTCTCCGACGCGGAGAGGCGCAGAAATATTACTAGTTTCCAACGGAAAAATCAGAGTTTTAAAGCCTCTAACGCCACTTGCTACAACGCGGGAAACCCGCGCAACGCAGTGGCTCCTCCTTGCAGGGGAGAGGTTTGGAGAGGGGTTTTTGATCTCCGTCGAACTCACGTATTATTCACGTGATTTCGATGAGTTATAAAACCGGAAACCCTTTTTTATTTTCCTGACTCACCCTGATTTCTACTTTTTCTCTACCTAGTGTCAAAAAAATCTAATCTTGTGGTTCAATACCTGCTGCTCGTAATTGGGCAGCTAGGCGTTCAGCACGTTGTCGTTCTTGTTCCGCTAACTCGAAACCCCAAAGTAGTAGTTTTCCTTGCTCATCCCACCACCGTAACCAATAACCTGTGCGATTCTCACGAGTACCTTGCCATACACCAAGGTAAAGGCTCACTGCAGCTATCCAATAACGTTGATTATCATTAGGTGTTTCTACAGTGTACCTATCTGTCTTGTCGTCTAAGCGATACATCTCAAAACTGCCGCTATCGGGTTCAAAAATAATGTAGTTTGGTACTTTGAGGATGCGCTCGTAGAAAAACCATTTGCCAGGAGGATAGGTTGGTTTGGCAGAATACTCTGTCCCTTCTGTATCGGAAATAAATTCCACTACAATTACGGGAATTTCACCCTGTAGTTGGGGGGTGTAACTGCGGATTACGTCTGCTCTATCAACGCTGATTTTGGGAATATACGCCCAATCAGGGGCTTTAATCACCATTCTACCGCTTAGAGTAGCGCAAATACCGTAATTGGTTGATGTTAAGGCATTTTCTGGAATTTTCCCCGCTAGTTGTAAGCTTTCGGTTAGTGCTGCTGCTAAGGCTGGTTGGTTGATGTTGTCCACAGGCTCATCTGGAAGTTTGTAATCATCAGGTAGTTTTTCCCAAGTGATTTGGTAGTTTTGGGTGGCGGCTGTCATGTTGAGGAAGGGTGTAAGTAGGTCGGTGTTAAAAATTGTCGTTATGACAAGGCAGGAGGCAGAGGGCAGAAGGCAGAAGGGAAGAGGTTTTCAAGCTACTTTACTTTCCGTTACATAGTTCGGTTTATTTGCACCTTTCTACTTAAGGGGTTTGTTTCTATTCTTCGTCGTCTATGTCTAAATCGCTTTCTTCTAGTGTTTGATGTGGTATGGCTGCAATAATTGCATCAATTACTTTAGATACTGGTAAAATTTCAATATTAAGGTCGGGAAATTTGGTTCCTTTCGGTACGATCGCTCGTTTAAATCCCAATTTAGCGGCTTCTTTCAACCGCAGTTCCATTTGGGAAACCGATCGCACTTGTCCGCCTAAGCCAACTTCGCCAATCAATACTGTACCTGGATCGACGATGCGATCGCGGAAACTGGCAACAATTGCGATCGCTACTCCTAAATCTACGGCTGGTTCTACTACACTCAATCCACCAGCAGAAGCAACGTAGGAGTCTAATTTTGACATGGGAATTCCTACACGTTTTTCTAAGACGGCGAGAATTTGTACCAACCGGTTGTAGTCTACGCCAGTCCCGGCGCGTCGGGGGGAGGGGTAACTGGTGGGACTCACCAAGGCTTGTAATTCGACAACGATGGGGCGAGTTCCTTCGCAAGCGACGACAATTGCAGTACCGGGTGCAGGATCATCACGATTGCCTAAGAATAACTCGGAAGGGTTAGGAACTTCCCGCAGTCCATGTGCAACCATTTCAAAGATACCGATTTCGTGGGTTGCACCGAAGCGATTTTTCACGGTTCTTAATAAGCGGTGAGAAGCAAAGCGATCGCCTTCAAAATACAGTACTGTATCTACTAAGTGTTCTAATACTTTCGGCCCGGCGATCGCGCCTTCTTTGGTGACGTGTCCGACAATTAACATGGTGATGTCTTCATGCTTCGCCACTTTCATCAAGGCTGCTGTACATTCTCTTACCTGCGCTACCGAACCAGGTGCGGAAGTCAGCGCCGGAAAAAACACGGTTTGAATACTATCAATTACTGCCACATTTGGTCTGAGGGAGTCTATTTCCCGTAAAATTTCTTCTAAATCAGTTTCTGGTAAGACATACAAATCTGCACCTATGCGCTCAGATGGGTCTATTTCTGTTTCAACTTCTAATACTTCGGCATTTACAGTCACTTCCAATTCTTCTGTGTCTACGGCTACTTCAGCTTTTTTCCCATTCTCAACCATGCTGACAGATTTGGATACACCCAAGCGCATAGCACGCAATTTTACTTGTTGTCCTGATTCTTCGCCCGAAATGTAGAGGATGCGGTATCTCTGCGCTAATTGATTTGATACTTGCAGCAATAATGTCGATTTTCCAATCCCCGGATCACCGCCGATTAATACCATTGAACCGGGAACAATACCACCGCCCAACACCCGATCTAATTCTCCATAGCCAGATTCCCAACGAGTGACTTGGCGATCGCTAATTTGATCAAATGTCAACGAAGCTCTTGCTTTGGCAGGTTTAGTAGGGGATTTACCATTATTTTGCTCTTTGTGCCAACTTCCGACTCCCCCTCTTGTGGGTACATCAACTGAAGATTGAATAGCAATTTGTTCTTGTAAAGAATTATAAGTATCGCAATTCGGACATTTACCAAACCACTGAGGGGATTCTGCCCCACATTCGTTACAAATGTAAAAGGTTTTAGGCTTAGGCATTATTAAATCTTAATTAACTTAATTATTCTTAATTTTTTCTTAATTCTCGCAAAAATCTAAAATCGAAGAATAGTGGTTTTTACAGCATTTTTCAAATCAATTGTGGGAATGATATCTTAATATTATGGTATTAAAAATTAATCATGAAAAATTTTAGTTAAGGAGCGTTGAAAAACTTTGGAAAGCCATAAAGAAAAAATCCTGGTGGTAGACGATGAAGCCAGCATTCGCCGGATTTTAGAAACGCGCCTTTCTATGATTGGCTACGATGTTGTGACTGCTGGCGACGGGGAGGAAGCTTTGGAAACTTTTCGCAAATCCGAACCCGATCTAGTTGTTTTGGATGTGATGATGCCAAAGCTAGATGGCTACGGCGTGTGTCAAGAATTACGTAAAGAGTCTGATGTCCCTATTATTATGCTAACAGCCTTGGGGGACGTTGCCGATCGCATCACCGGATTAGAATTGGGTGCTGATGACTACGTAGTTAAGCCATTCTCCCCCAAAGAACTAGAAGCGCGAATTCGCTCAGTATTGCGGCGGGTAGATAAAACTGGTGCTTCGGGAATACCCAGTTCTGGGGTAATTCACGTAGGAAACATCAAAATCGATACCAACAAGCGGCAAGTTTACAAAGGTGATGAGCGTATTCGCTTGACAGGTATGGAATTTAGCTTACTAGAGTTGCTGGTAAGCCGCTCTGGAGAAGCTTTTTCCCGTTCGGAAATTTTGCAGGAAGTGTGGGGATACACACCAGAACGCCATGTAGACACTCGTGTAGTAGATGTGCATATATCTCGGTTACGGGCAAAATTAGAAGATGATCCCAGTAACCCAGAATTAATCCTGACAGCACGAGGTACGGGTTATCTGTTTCAACGCATAATTGAGCCAGGAGAAGAGTAAGGAAAAAGTATGAAGTGTGAAGTATGAAGTGTGAAGACTTTCAAACTTGTTCCTCGTTCTCTCTTTTTCAGACTTCAGACTTCAGAATTTAGAAAGATGACTAAACCTGATCCCAATCGAGTTTTGCGCCAGCTACCCATAGTTGTCGGTGGACTAGGCGCAATACTTTTGCTAATTAACCGTTTGTTAACACCAGAACTCACACAATCCCAATCTCGTGGCGATGCGTTGGGTGTAATTTTGAGTGCTGTTTTGATTTTAACGGGTTTGATTTGGCAACAAGTACAGCCGCGATCGCCTGATGTTGTAGAACTAATTGGGGAAGAAGGTTTTATCCTCGCCGACGATTTACCAGAAACCGTGAAAACAGAACTAGCATGGGCATCTCATTTGATATTAACTAACACAGTCACGCGATCGCTGGTAGTTGTTTATCAAGGCAAAGTTTTGTTACGTCGCGGTATTCTGGGACTTAAATCTGAAGTAGTACCCGGAGCAATCTTAAAACGGGTGCTAGAGAAACAACAGCCAATTTATTTAGTTAATTTAAATATATATCCCGGCAAAATTGAATTTGATTATTTACCCGAAAATACTCAAGGTGTAATTTGTCAACCCATTGGAGATAGAGGCGTAATGATTTTAGGAGCAAATGCGCCGAGAAGTTACACCAAACAAGACGAAAATTGGATTACTGGAATTGCTGATAAATTGGCTGTAACTTTTCAAAAATCAGAAATTGAAAGTTAAAAATTAAGCATTATGCAAATTATTTATTGGCTCATATTAGCCTTAATGCTTGTGGGAATTATTGGTGCTGTAGTCCCGGCGATTCCTGGTAGTAGTTTGATTTTAATTGCGATCGTTATTTGGGGAATTGTTAGTGGTTCTTTTGCAGCGATAAAAATACCATTAATTGTGACAGTTATCGTTTTGCTTTTGAGTATAGGAGTCGATTTTTTAGCTAGTTATATAGGAGCAAAACAAGCAGGTGCTAGTAAATGGGGGCAAATTGGTGCAATTGTTGGGTTGATTTTAGGATTTTTGGGATTATTGCCAGCTTTACCTTTTGGTGGCCCCTTATTGGGAATGTTAATCGGGCCATTATTAGGAGCAATTATCGGTGAGTTTATTTACCGCAGAGAATTATGGCCAGCAGTTAAAGCCGGTATTGGAATTATCGTTGGTTCAATAGTAGGAAATTTGATTCAAGGGTTGTTAGCAGTTGCAGCAGTTGTAGTTTTTCTAGTCACAACTTGGCCACAAGTATTTGGGGCATAACCTCAAATTAAAACCTTAACTTTGAGAATCTTGCTTTCTTTGATTCGTTTGCTCAATGGGCTGTCTAATTGCTTCTTCTGCTACGAAATTTGGTGGCTACCGTAGTCGGTGCTGAGTTTGCAGTTTTGAGTGCGATTCGCCTTCCCATTAACTACCTCACTCATCACCTTTTTGAACGCGATCGCACGGCCAATCATTAAATAACACAGCACTATTCATCCTGATGATGATTCTGCTGGATTCTTTGAGCGATCGCTTCCTCGGCTATGCGAATATTTTCTTCTATGGGTTGACCATCTTCAGTAAAGATTGACGGATATATCATTGCTTCTGAGTCGGGAGTACGGCGACTAAACAGGATTTCCAACGCTTCTATATCTTCTCGATGAGCCAGTACATAAACTCTCAATTCTTTTGTAGACATCTGGGCAAAATTAGCCTTCATTTACAAATCTCCAAGTTCCATCACGAAATACAAGGATTTGTAGTTCATTACCTGCCAAAATAAACACATTGCCAGTTATGTCACTAAAACGAAATAGCTGAATTTACCGGTAGAAATTGGACAAGTACTAGCAAATAATTACACACATAAGTGCTTGGCGGGTTGTAGGATATATATTCTTTTCCTCAATTGTTGACAGAAATAATATTAGTAAATGTAGTGTTATGCCGTCAGGCGATCGCACCATTTTTACCAGGTGCGATCTACTTGACGAATAACTAAACAGTCTGCAACGATTTCTGCGCTTCTGTGGCGACTGCTTCAACTTCATCATTCACCAAAGTTTCTAATATAGATTTGGCTTCTGTACCACCTAATCGAGCTAAGGCTTGAACAACTCTATAGCGGATTTGCCAGTCGGGATTGGTAGCATAGGAAGCTAATAGAGGAATTGCTGCGGTATCTCCCAACTCCCCAAAAGAACTGATAGCAGCTGTTTGCACTAATTCATTTTCTGACGAAAGTGCTTCTGTGAGTAAGTCAAAGGAGCGTGGATCACCTAATTCTCCTAATGTGGCAATAATGCTGAATTGGACTAACCACTCACCACTAGAATGGTATAGCTGTCGTAAATCTTCAAAAGCATCGTGTAGTTTCAGCGCTCCTAAACAGTCTGCGGCGGCTGCTTGCACATCGGCTTCGGGGTCATTGAGCAAGCGATCGCGTAAAATATCCAAGGATAACCGTAAATCCTGCGTACCAAGTGTATCCATCTGACTTACAGCTGAGTACCGAACTCTTGAGTTACTATCTCCCATAGCAATTTGCAACAGTTCCAAACCAACTACTGGTTCTAGTTCGCGGATTTGATTGACAGCCCGCAAGCGATCGCCCAAATCTTCAGAACTGAGCATTTGTCTTACAGACTCAGGAGTAATACTCATTTAATTATCCTAATTTCAAAGATGTTTTAAAAAAATAGTCTATAGTTTATAGTCAAGGGTTAACTGTCCATAGTCAAGAAAACTCTTTACGGATGACCAATGAGTATTGATTATTGATTACGATTAACTTGCTGCCATTGCCCGAATCACATCACCACGGGTAAGGATACCAACTACTTGGCTCGCGCTGTCAAGTACAGGTAAACGATGCACATTGCGATCGTGCATCATTTGTGCGGCTTCTTTTAATGTTTTGTTTGGAGAAATAGTTACAGGATTTTTGCTCATTACTTCCCCAACCGTTTGCCCTAATGCTTTGTGTAAATCGCGATCGTAAGTAGCAGGATTTTTTAGATAAATTACACTATCCAAAAACATGATGTAAGCAGGCGGAGTCACACCAGTTTCTTGCCACATCAAATCAGTTTCGGAGATAATCCCTACTAATTTACCGACATTATCCACCACAGGTAGCCCACTGATGCGTTTCTCTGCCAAAATTTGGATAGCTTCTTTCAGTGGAGTTTCCGCTCGAACAACAATTGGATCGCGGCTCATTACGTCGGCAACAGTTTTAGACATTGGCTTGCTGACACCATTTTTTACAGTCCCTAGGACTATTGTAGAAAATTGCCGGGATGAACAGTATTGAGTTAATACATTGTTACTTGTGAACAATCAATTTTAGATTGACCCCACAAATAAATCTGGTGGCTTGTATCATCAAGGAATTATGGGCCAATGGTCATTTATCATTTGTTATCTCCCCATTTCACCTTAAACCTTGCTGATGCAGCAACTCATTCAGCCAAACTGTATCTGTTGCTGATAATGCGGGTATGGGATCACGAGCGTAATCTATCCTCAAGTCATAACTTCCTTGCTCGTAAAGGTCATTGATTATCTGTTGGAGATTCAATAATGGCTCCTTGTCTTGCGATCGCAATTATTAAGCGATGATGAATCCCAGACCATAGTGCTGGATGCTCTAAATAGGGATTCATCCCAGGAAATGGGAAGATCATAAGTTAAGTAAAAAGTCAAAAGACTTTAATGGCTGCTTTACTCAGCACTTTTCAAGGCGGCAATAATTTGACTGTTAGCTTGGGGAAAAGCATAATTCTCTAGCTCATCTAAGCTTACCCAGCAGATTTCATCGCATTCTAGCGGTTGGGGAATACCTGCTAGGAGATGACAGTGATGCACTGTTAAAGTAACGCGCAAATGGGTATAAGTGTGGTCGATGGTGATGAGATGCTCTTTTACTTCAATTGTTATACCTAATTCTTCAGCTATCTCCCGCCGAATACACTCTTCAATCGTTTCTCCAATCTCGATTTTACCACCAGGAAATTCCCACAAGCCGCCCATTGTACCTTCTGGACGACGGCGATCGATTAAAATTTGCTGCTGGTTATTCCAAATTACAGCAACACCAATAATTTTATGGGGAACAGAACTAATTTCACTCATAATTTATGGGGATGTTAGGTGACTAATCAAAAAACTCGGCAGACACTAAGATAGGCTGCCGAGTTTATAAAAATTTATCGTTTAAATTATTTTTAATTTATTAAATATTGTCGCAGATGTTGCTCAAAGTCACAAGCTATGATTTGACTGCTATTTATTAATCCTGGAAATTTGACGAGGCATATTCCCATTTAGCAAATCACCAGCGCGTTAACGATTAGTAGCTGTATTGAAGATGTCGCTAACGCATAGCCGGGATTTGGAATTTAGGGAAGGTAGGTTGTAAAGATTTCGCACGAGACAAATTTTTAAGTTTCATACCTTGGCTGTGACTGAAGATAAATTCAACAATTTTGAATTTTTGATGGCAAATTTGCCACCACTATTCAATTTCGTGGTTATTAGTTTCGGTTTCTTGTAATGCAATTTCAAAATCCATCCGCTGCTCTGCATTACGTAAGAAATACCCACTAATCATTGCGGAAGCAAGCAGACGACCGAGGCTTTCCCGACTTGTGGTAATGGTCATCCCAAAGTGTTCGGGAGGAAGATTCCCCAACAGACCGACAATGTTGCGCTCCATAACTTGAAATACTTCAGGAGATGTCGGTTTAGACAGATGGCTAACTGTTTCTGGACTCAAGGATTTAACATACTGCCACAGTAAGTTGGCGGTTTCGGAATCGCTGTTAAAAAATTCTGAGACTCGATTGGATTGGTTACTCACGTTTTGCCTCCTGTACTACCGTTGCCGGCTGCTATGTTTGCAACTGAGATAATTAAGTGCCTGTTGTGTATTTGACTTAGCTGCCATTTTGGCGTTCCTATCAAATAATGTAACAGGCACATTCTTACTTGGAAGTCGGTGTAACCGTACCTAAATCAGGGTATTTTTTCGCCCTCTAACTTGCCAAATACTCATTCATGCTGGCTTTAGATTTGCGGAGTTTGTTTAAGGCTTCTCTTTCGATTTGTCGAACCCGTTCACGGCTAATATTCAAGATTTCTCCAATTCTGGCAAGGGTTAAGGCTTGACCATCAATTAACCCAAAGCGTAAGGTAATTACTTCTCGCTGCTGGGGTGTGAGTTCCTCCATCAGTTGCTCTAAATCATAAGAAAGGGAAGTTTGCATGACAAATTCTTCAGGAGAAGCGCCTGGATCTTCCAACATTTCTCCGAGTTCTGTGTCGTAGTTATCTCCCAATCGCAAATCTAAAGAAAGGGGTAAACGAGCTTTTTCGAGATATTCTCGGACTTGTTTGGGCGTTAGGTCTAATTCTGTAGCCAATTCTCCTACAGAAGGAGCGCGTCCTAGCTTTTGAGATAGATGACGCTGGGCTTTTTTGATTTTATTTAACTTCTCGGTGATGTGAATGGGTAGCCGAATAGTGCGAGCTTTTTCAGCGATCGCCCGCGTAATTGCTTGTCGAATCCACCAATAAGCATAGGTTGAAAATCGATAACCTTTGGTGGGATCAAACTTTTCCACACCCCGCTGCATCCCAATGCTACCCTCTTGGATCAAGTCAAGTAAGTCAACGTTGCGCTTAATATATTTTTTCGCTACAGATACTACCAATCGCAAATTGGCTTCGACCATTTTACGTTTAGCAATTTCACCCTCAGCGATCGCTTCGTTCAACGCGGATGTTTCTAGTTTTGACTCTTTTGCCCACTCTTCTAAAGTCGGCTCACGACCCAACTGACTAGCTAAGGATTCTCTAACTTCTTGTAAAGTAGTTGAACGCTGCACCTGTTTGCCATAACAAATCTCTTCTTCATGGGTTAACAGTGGTACACGGCCGATCTCGCGCAGATAAGTCCGCACGAGGTCTGTGGCTGTCTGAGCGGTCTTCATGGCGCTACTCATTGGTGATGATGGGTTGATTGCTTGAGTCATTAACCAGTAGATAACTAACTAATAGATGTTTGTTGGGGGTGCTGCCCAGTTGACTGGGAACCCATGCTATGGTTTACGATTTACGCGCCCGGTGGTTTCGGTTGCTTTTATTAATCAAAGTTAGGCTCTTAATTGCTAGACGTTACAGTTTTTTCACGCTTTATACAAGTATCTACGGATAGATAAAGGTAGCTAGAACAACACCTTTTCTCTTTAAGCTTTGTTAAAAATTGTAACATTTCTGAGAAATCTTGAAAAGCCCTACAGCCTGAAAATAATTGGATTTGAGAATGGTTGTAATAGTCTAAGCACAGGAGTTAATCAACCTCTGTTGCTCATCAAGCAATAATTGAGAACCATAGACTGTAGTTGATGGGTGTAAAAAAGTCATGCGCTTGTTTTTCCTAAGGGATTATGCTGAAACTCTTAACATATGAAGCTTTGGGCATAAATATAATCACCTCATCTTGTTTAGCGCGATCGCTCCAGTCAATTAATAAATATTCTTAGAGAACAGAAATAATTTACTCATATTTGTTAAAATATCTCAATGAAAACTATAATGTTTCTTCTATAATAATTACTTAATTTTCCTTGTAAATACTGCTTAATGCAGATTCATAGAAAAAGGGTAGGAGACAAGATAAATCTTTAAACTGCCTCCAAACCCCTCATACTCCAGTTAAATTCAGTGCCACGCCGGGCGAAGAGACAACTAACGCCTCATGGAATAATCTTGAAGGGCTTTTACGTCCAAAGTAGTATTTTGTAGAGAACGGATAGCAGCGACTGTAGCTTTCGCCCCAGCAATGGTAGTAATGATGGGGATTTTGTAAGCTAAGGCTGTACGACGGATGAGCCGAGCATCAGTTTGAGCTTCTTCGCCGGAAGGCGTATTGATGATCAGTTGAATCTTCTGATTTTTAATCGCATCGAGGACGTGGGGACGACCTTCATGGAGTTTCAACACCAACTCAACATTTAAGCCATGTTCCTGAAGTACTTGGCGTGTGCCAAAAGTCGCCATGACTGTAAAGCCTAAGTCGATAAATTCCTTAACTACAGGAACCGCCGCAGTTTTGTCGCGATCGCTCATGGACACAAATACAGTACCATTCAAAGGCAAACGCTCACCAGCAGCTAATTCAGCTTTGGCAAAGGCGCGACCAAAGTCGCTATCAATGCCCATTACCTCACCTGTTGATCGCATCTCTGGCCCTAGTATTGTATCTGTACCAGGGAATTTATTAAACGGTAAAACTGCCTCTTTCACGGCAATATGTGAGGGGATAACTTCCTCGGTAAAGCCCAACTCCTCAAGAGTTTTACCCGACATAATTAAGGATGCCAGCTTCGCCAGTTGTACACCTGTAGCTTTAGAAACAAAGGGTACAGTCCGGGAAGCACGAGGGTTAGCTTCGAGAATGTAAACCTGAGGAGAATATGTACCTACACCCACAACCGCAAACTGAATATTCATCAACCCGATCACAGAAAGTGCTTGAGCGAGTTGCACAGTCCAAGTGCGGATTTGATTGAGAACGGCTGGTGGGAGAGAAATCGAAGGTAAAGAGCAAGCGGAGTCTCCAGAGTGAATTCCGGCTTGTTCGATGTGTTCCATGATCCCACCAATCACCACCCTTCCTGTATGATCGGCGATCGCATCTACATCAACTTCGATCGCGTTTTCTAAAAATTTATCAATCAAAATTGGGTGTTCCGGCTCTACCTGCACCGCAAATGTCATGTAGCGCTCTAATTCTGTATCAGAGTAGACAATTTCCATTGCTCGTCCGCCCAATACATAACTAGGACGCACCACTACCGGATAACCAATGCGTCTAGCAACAATTAGTGCATCTTCGTAACTCCGCGCAATCCCATTAGGTGGTTGAGCAATATTCAATTGCTTGAGAATCTTCTCAAACCGTTCTCTGTCTTCGGCGATGTCAATGGAATCTGGTGATGTACCCCAAATTTTAGTGCTGTTAGCGGTAGCGGGGCGTTCAGCCCGTGCTGAGGGATGTTCACTGAGCGAAGCCGAAGTGTGAGTGCTGAGTGCTTGTTGGAGGGGAAGGGATAATTTCAGGGGTGTTTGTCCACCGAATTGGACGATAATACCCACTGGATTCTCGGCTTCGATGATGTTGAGGACATCTTCTTTAGTTAATGGCTCAAAGTAGAGGCGATCGCTAGTATCGTAGTCAGTGGAAACTGTCTCTGGGTTGGAGTTGACCATGATGGTTTCATAACCTGCTCCTTTTAACGCATAAGCAGCGTGACAGCAACAATAGTCAAACTCAATTCCTTGGCCAATACGATTGGGGCCGCCACCCAAAATCATCACTTTGGGTTTATCTGTAGGTAAAACTTCCGTTTCTTCTTCGTAGGTGGAATAGTAGTAAGGGGTGAATGCCTCAAACTCAGCCGCGCAGGTGTCAACAGTTTTGTAAACCGGCACAACTCCCAACTGTTGGCGATATGCCCGAACTTCATCTTCTGTGGTTTTGGTTGCAAAAGCAACTTGGCGATCGCTATATCCTTGCCGCTTCACACTATAAAGTTGTTCTGTTGTCAACTGTCTTAAAGGCGTGCGCTTGAGGAATTTTTCTGTCTCCAACAATTGCTGCATTTTATCTAAAAACCAAGGGTCAATCCCTGTAAGTTCGTAGATTTCTTCAGGAGTTAACCCTACTTGCATAGCATGACGCACAGCAAAAATGCGATCGGGATTTGGTGTCCGCAGCAAGGCGCGGATTTGTTCACCACTGGGTAATTTTTCGGCTTTGTCACAACCCCAACCAGCGCGTCCCGTTTCCAGAGAACGCAATGCTTTTTGGAAGGATTCGTTAAATGTCCGCCCAATCGCCATTGCTTCCCCGACTGATTTCATTTGAGTTGTCAGCACTGGTTCAGAACCAGGGAATTTTTCAAAAGCGAAGCGAGGAATTTTGGTAACTACATAATCTATAGTTGGCTCAAAGGATGCAGGGGTTTTTTTGGTGATGTCGTTGTTAATTTCATCTAAGGTGTAACCCACAGCTAACTTTGCCGCAATCTTCGCAATGGGGAAACCTGTGGCTTTAGAAGCCAAGGCGGAACTGCGAGAAACACGGGGGTTCATTTCAATCACTACTACATCCCCAGTCACAGGATTAACGGCAAACTGAATATTAGAGCCGCCAGTTTCCACCCCAATTTCGCGGATGATTTTAATTGACATATCCCGCAGCCGTTGATATTCCTTGTCGGTGAGGGTTTGGGCGGGCGCAACGGTAATCGAGTCGCCAGTATGGATACCCATCGGGTCAATGTTTTCGATGGAGCAGATAATCACAACATTATCTGCCAAGTCGCGCATTACTTCTAATTCATATTCTTTCCAACCTAAGAGGGATTGGTCGATGAGAATTTGCGAAACCGGACTAGCATCAATCCCCACCTGAGCCATTTCTTCAAATTCTTCTTGGTTGTAAGAAATACCACCACCAGTACCACCCATCGTAAAGGCAGGACGGATGATTAGAGGATAAGTACCTATTTTCCGAGCGATCGCTTTGGCTTCTTCCAAAGATGAGGCTGTACCGCTAGGACAAACCTGTACACCTAACTTAGCCATCGCTTCGTTGAATAGTTTCCGGTCTTCAGCTTTTTCGATCGCTGCTAACTTTGCACCAATTAATTCCACATTATATTGATCTAAGACACCGTTTTTGGCTAGGGTAACGGCGATATTGAGAGCAGTTTGTCCTCCCATTGTCGGGAGTAAAGCATCCGGGCGTTCCTTAGCAATGACTTTTTCCACGAATTCTGGTGTCAACGGCTCAATGTAGGTGCGATCGGCCGTTTCTGGGTCAGTCATAATTGTTGCTGGGTTAGAGTTGACTAACACCACTTCATAGCCTTCTTCTCTCAACGCTTTACAGGCTTGGGTTCCAGAGTAGTCAAATTCACAGGCTTGCCCAATCACAATCGGGCCAGATCCTAACAGCAGTATTTTTCGGAGGTCTTGACGGCGGGGCATAGTCTTGGGGTTGGAGTAAGAGAATACAAATCCTGATTATTTTAAGGGTCTTTGCCCTCAGTCATATTGTCTATTATCAATTTTTCCGGGTTGGATCGAAAAGGAAGAGGCAGAATATCCACGCAGCACAAGCCTGCGCCCTGCTACGCTCTAAGCGCAGCCATGCCCGCAGGGCTTTACAGCACTTTTTCAAGCCTGGGCTGTCCGGAAATCAAGAAGTGGGCGAGAAAAAACAATTACATATCTTCATCTTTTACTATCTTATGCTCCTGACGCTTGTTTACTGATTCAGCGTCTCTACTTTTTTGTGCGCGCAGTTTTAATTAATTCTCAAAAAGTAAATTCTCGATTATGTGAGAGTAATTTTTATTTAAGCTAATCATAATTCCAATTATTTAGATATGATTTTCATGCTTGTATTAATATTGACCAATCTCAAAAATATTTTTTAAATAAAAATATTTCGCAGCCACTTAATTGCGAATAATTTTTAATATGTCTCTCTAACGATTATTCCATATGCTGATTTTTTGTGTATTTAAATAAAAAATGCAGAGAAGCTGATTACTTCTCTGCATTTTTTATCTTTTGTTAATATCGGGTGCTAGGATATTTTTCTTCAGTCTCTACTAGACTAAACTAGACAAGGCGAATTCTAGTTTTGGGCAGGTTGTACAAAACCTAAAGTTAAACTATCTTTTGCCAAGAAATGACCTAAGTGATAAGCCCGTTCTTCTGTTTTTAACAGAATTTTTTCGTACAGATAGCGTGTGCCACGGTCGCCCAAGCTCTCTGCCTGAGCGGCTTGACGGCGAATTACGTTGATGATTGCTTGTTCTGCTACTAGGTCATTTTCTACCATCTTCCGGGAAGAATATACGCCATCAGATTCCTGCTCGAAACAAGTTAATTCTGCCAGTTTGCTGAAAGAAGCTGCGGGTACGCCACCTAATCCATTTAATCTTTCACCAATTTCATGAACGTGGTCTTGTACTTCGTCGTAACTTTCATTAAAAAACTTATGTAGTGAGTAAAATTCTGCACCTTCTACTACAAAATGGTGTTTCTGGTACTGCAAGTAGAGTGCCTGAAAACTAGCTAATACGACGTTTAATCCTTCTGTAACTGGAGCAGTAACACTGTGGTCTAACAATACAGGATTGTCATAAACCTGACCAAAATTTTGTAACAAAGTTTGCGTATCAGACATGGTTCTCCTCGCTTTTTCACAGTTATAGCTTTTAACTGCTTAGTTTCTACATATTAACATTCTAAAAATAGAAGCAAGTCCAGAGAATATCATAAATTTTTAATTTTTTTGTTGGTAGAATTGCAAATTTTTACTCTTAGTAGACTCTATCTATACCTAATTACATAGTGCGTAGCTACTGCCATTGTGGAGATATTATCTTTTACAGCATATTTTTAAGAGCCATGGGAGAAGATACAGGCTTTCACAGGCTCAAGCGATCGCTAACCAATGGCGTTCAGCATTGGTGGCAGTAATTTTTTTTATGCACCGACTTCCTCCCCCTGTCCTTGAAAGGAACAAGAGAACTAATGACTATTGACTATTAGAGAAATGCGCTACACTCAATTTAGGGCGAACTATCATCAGTTCGTTACAAGACTTCTTGGAAGATATCCCTATCGCAGGAAGTGGGTCGAAGCCCACTTTTTTTATTGAATTTTCGCATGACTCATCCGTTAGTCCCACAAATTATTGATTTGGCGACACCAGTAGCAGAAGAACTGGGATTAGAAGTCGTTGGCGCAGTGTTTCACACCAACCAACGTCCACCAGTCTTGCGGGTAGACATCCGCAATCTCCAGCAGGATACTGGTTTGGATGATTGTGAAAGGATGAGCCGCGCTTTAGAAGCCTGCTTAGATGCAACGGAGATCATTCCAGATACCTATGTTTTGGAGGTGTCTAGTCCTGGTATTTCGCGCCAACTGGAAACCGACAGGGAATTTATTTCCTTCAAAGGATTTCCTGTAATTGTTTCCACTTCGCCACCCCACGACGGACAAGCAGAGTGGAATGGTCAGTTGATTCGCCGGGATGAAACCAAAATTTATTTAAACCAAAAAGGTCGTGTAGTAGAGATTCCTCGTTCTCTAATTACTAGGGTGCAACTAGACGAACGTCAGTAAACGAGGGATTAGAAGTTAGCAGAGACTAGGTGCTAGGGGCAGGGGACTAGAGTCAAACTAATCTCTAATCCCTATTCGTTAATGCGTAGTTTTGAATTTCTGTTTTCTTAACCCTAGCTTCTCAATTCTAGCCCTTAGCCCTTAATCCCTAATTTTTAAAGGAGATTGCTTATGTCAATGGTTAGTCTACCAGGTTTAAAAGAATTAATCGAAAGTATTAGTCGCGATCGCAATTTACCTCGTCTAGCAGTGCAATCGGCAATTAGAGAAGCACTGCTCAAAGGTTATGAACGTTATCGTCGCGCTCAAAATTTAGAACGCAAGCAATTTGATGAAGATTACTTTGATAATTTTGAAGTCGAACTCGATATCGATGAAGAAGGCTTTCGCGTCCTCTCAACAAAATCTATCGTTGAAGAAGTTAGTAACACCGACCATCAAATTTCTTTAGATGAAGTACAACAAGTCGCCCCAGAAGCTCAGTTAGGTGACTCTGTAGTATTAGATGTCACCCCTGACCAAGGAGAATTTGGTCGGATGGCAGCCATGCAAACCAAGCAAGTCCTGGCGCAAAAATTACGGGATCAACAACGCCAAATGGTGCAGGAAGAGTTCCAAGATTTAGAAGGAACTGTACTGCAAGCCAGAGTCCTGCGATTTGAAAGACAGTCAGTGATTTTGGCAGTCAGCAGTACTTTTGGTCAGCCAGAAGTAGAAGCCGAATTACCAAAGCGAGAACAACTACCAAACGATAACTATCGGGCTAATGCCACCTTTAAGGTATACCTAAAAAAAGTGTCCCAAGGTCAGCAGAGAGGTCCACAACTTTTGGTATCTCGTGCAGATGCTGGGTTAGTAGTATATTTGTTTGCCAATGAAGTCCCCGAAATCGAAGACGAAGTAGTACGCATCGTTGCTGTAGCGCGAGAAGCCAATCCTCCATCCCGTTACGTCGGCCCCCGGACTAAAATCGCTGTAGATACATTAGATCGCGATGTTGACCCAGTGGGTGCTTGTATTGGCGCTAGGGGATCACGCATTCAAGTCGTAGTTAATGAACTGCGCGGCGAAAAAATCGACGTGATTCGTTGGTCACCAGATCCAGCAACATATATTGCCAACGCTTTGAGTCCAGCTAGAGTAGATGAAGTCCGGCTGATGGATCCAGAAACCAGACAAACTCACGTATTAGTAGCCGAAGACCAACTGAGTTTGGCAATTGGGAAAGAAGGACAAAACGTGCGCCTAGCAGCCCGCCTAACTGGTTGGAAAATTGATATTAAAGATAAAGCCAAGTACGACTACGCAGGTGAAGATACAAGATTTGCCGCAGCCCGCGCTCAAGCTCAACTAGAGCAAGAAGCAATGGAACTAGAGGAAGATGACATGGATATGGAGGAGCAAAATCAACAAGAATTAGAAGATGAATCTTTTGACCCTAATGAAGAAGAGTAAATTAGCTTTGGACAGTTCTGCTAATATTTACCTCGGTATGAGTTTTAATAACTACTTGAGAAAAGATGAGGTATAAGTAAAAAATTCGCTATGCTAGACTGACCATCGCCTAAAAGTTTTTGACCGCAGGCCGCCTATAGAAAACTAATGAAACCAAATTATCGGCGTTGTATTAGTTGCCGCAAAGTTGGCTTGAAGCAAGACTTTTGGCGGATTGTCCGCGTCTTTCCATCTGGAAAGGTACAATTAGATCAGGGCATGGGGCGTTCTGCCTATATTTGTCCGCAAGCAAGTTGCTTGCAAGCGGCAAACAAAAAGAATAAATTAGGGCGATCGCTACAAGCAACAGTGCCAGAAACACTGTATCAAACATTGTGGCAACGTCTAGCTCCAAGTCATCACCAAAATCAAATCTCAGGTTGAAAAACTTGGTGGCGGTAATCCCCAGAGGGTTGTGCCGAAAGCCGAAAAACCTCGTGCTGAAGACATACTCTCTGTAATTGTTGGGGTTAGTGCCAGAATAGTAAATGGGTGTAATTAGCAAGCGGCTCTTTAATTTAAAAAGGAACCAAGCAATACCCCCAAAAGTTTTACTAGATTGTGTTGTGGAAGACTCAGAATCAGCAAAACAAAAAACTACAAAATGGCAACCTGGTAGCGCTCAGGCGCAGTTAGGCATCAAAAGTTCCGATAAAAAAAATTTATGGGGGCTAGTCAATTACCATTTTTGGCACAGATGCCAACATTAACCCGAAACATCTCTCTTTCCTGATTGGAGGCACCGGCAAAATTACCAAGGGCAACCGAAAAACAGTGATCTAAGGATGGAGATGTCGCACTCCCAGGCAACCATCCGCCAAAAAACTGTAAATTAAAGGGGAAGAGTGGATGAACAACGGCAAAGTTAGAATCTATGAATTATCAAAGGAATTGAATTTGGATAACAAAGAGCTATTAGCAATTTGCGACCAGCTCAATATTGCGGTCAAAAGCCATAGCAGCACAATTTCAGAATCAGAGGCAGAACATATCCGGACGGCTGCTGAAAAATTGGCAGTAACGAATGGAACACCTAAAAGAGAACTAGGAACAACCACCCACAAACCAAATTCACACCAAACTGGCTCCCATAGCCGACCTGCACCACCACACAAACAACAAATTTTGGAAATTCGCAAACCCAAAATATTGAGAAATCCTAACACCAATGCCCCAGAGGCATCAGTTGCTACCAACACTCAATTTGCTTCCTCTGAAGTCAATTCTCCAGCACCTCCACGGCCTTTCGCTACACCAGTCTCATCCATGAAGCCGACGGCACCAACTCGACCTGTACCCCGGAATCAGTCTGAGATTTCACAAGCACCTGCTGTCACAGACACGACCCAAAAACCGAATACTCAAGCAACAGAGAATATAGCAGCAGAAAAACCAGAAAAAACTGCTGTTGCCAAGTCTAGACCGGAAAAACCCCAAAAACCGCAACTATCTGCACCTCCTGCAAGACCAGAAGCGGAAGCGGAAACAGATGATGCAGTTAGTAATCAGTCAAGTCCGGCAGAAAAACCGATCCTGAAACGCGATCGCGACCCAGTTAAACCGACAAAGGCCGGTAAACCATCTGGCACAGAAACATCGCAAACTCCTGTGCAGAAGCAGAGTCGTCCCACTCCAGGCCCTGTTAAACCAGAGCAAAGAACCAATAGACCCACTGCACCAGGATCAGGAGACGGGCCACGTCCCCACAGACCAGTCAGGCCATCAGAACAAGTGGCAGCAATGCCAATTGCGACTCCGCCTAGTAGACCAGCAGCAGGAGCAACAGCGAAAGCCGGATCGGAAGATGATGCTGTAGTGCCAGACCTCTTAGATTTGAAGCGGCCAACGCCGCCTCGTCTAGCCAAAGGTGGGAAAAAGTGGCAAGAAGAGGAAATCATTGACGAAGTTAAAGAAAAAGCTGGCAAGGGAGTCCTCAAAGGTAAGCGGGTCAAACCGATTCTGGATGATGACTTTGAAGATGAAGATTTACTAGATGAAGAAGGTCTAGAAATACCTGCTACTGTCCAGGCAAGTCTTTCCATAGCTCGTCCGCCCAAACCGAAAGCGGCTCGACCAGCACAGCCAGCAATTGCCGCTGCGATCGCAGCTCCAACTTCTAGAGGCGCAAAGAAACCTCGTTCTCATCGCGGCGACCAAAACCAAAATCGTCGGCAAGAAGCAGAGCCAAAACGCGATCGCCCAGAAAAAATTGTGGTGACAGGCTCCCTGACAGTGCAAGAACTAGCCAATGAACTGGCAGTTGCGGATACAGAGATCGTGAAAGTCCTGTTCCTCAAAGGAATGGCGGTGAGCATTACCCAAAATCTGGATATTCCGACCATTACCTTAGTAGGTAAAGAGCTAGAAGTAGAAGTTGAAACTGCCGAACCAGAAGCAGAAGCCCGTAAAGTCACAGAAATGATCGACGTGGCAGATTTAGAACATCTGATCCGTCGTCCGCCAGTAGTGACAATTATGGGTCACGTAGACCACGGTAAAACAACCCTACTCGACTCAATTCGCAAAACCAAAGTTGCGGCTGGAGAAGCTGGTGGTATTACCCAACACATTGGTGCCTACCATGTGGACATAGAACATGAAGGTAAACCTCAGCAGATAGTATTCTTAGATACTCCTGGTCATGAAGCCTTTACAGCCATGCGAGCGCGTGGTGCTAGGGTGACAGACATCGCTGTTTTAGTAGTGGCGGCTGATGATGGAGTGCGTCCACAAACGGTAGAAGCTATCAGCCACGCCCAAGCCGCAGAAGTGCCAATTGTGGTGGCTATTAACAAAATAGACAAAGAAGGCGCACAGCCAGACAGAGTGAAACAAGAACTCACCCAATATGGTCTAACGCCAGAAGAATGGGGTGGTGAGACAATCATGGTTCCCGTGAGCGCGATCAAAGGAGAAAACCTCGATACGCTACTGGAAATGATTCTCTTAGTGGCAGAAGTTGGAGAACTTTCTGCTAACCCTGATCGCGTTGCTAAAGGCACAGTAATTGAAGCGCATCTGGATAAAGCCAAGGGAGCAGTCGCTACCTTGCTAATTCAAAACGGCACACTCCATGTGGGAGATATGCTCGTTGCAGGCTCGGCTTTTGGTAAAGTCCGGGCAATGGTTGATGACCGCGGACGCAGAGTCGATGTGGCTTCACCTTCCTTTGCCGTTGAGGTATTAGGTTTAAGTGATGTACCCGCAGCCGGAGATGACTTCGAGGTCTTCTTGAACGAAAAAGAAGCTCGTGCCATTGCCAGCGATCGCGCCGACAAACAACGTCTATCACGACTGTTACAGGGACGCATCACCCTCACAACCATATCGGCTCAAGCACAAGAAGGCGAGTTGAAAGAACTCAACCTGATCTTAAAAGGCGACGTGCAAGGTTCTGTAGAAGCGATCGTCGGTTCGCTGAAGCAAATTCCGCAAAATGAGGTGCAAATCCGGATGCTGTTAGCATCGGCTGGGGAAATCACCCAAACAGATATTGACTTAGCCGCCGCCAGTGGCGCAGTCATTATTGGCTTTAACACCACCTATGCTAGTGGCGCTAGACAAGCTGCTGATGAGGCCGGTGTGGATGTTCGGGAGTATAACATCATTTATAAACTCCTCGAAGATATCCAAGGAGCCTTAGAAGGTCTGTTAGAACCAGAGTTGGTGGAAGAACCCCTCGGTCAGTGCGAAGTCCGTGCTGTATTCCCAGTGGGCAAAGGAGCCGTTGCCGGTTGTTATGTGCAATCTGGTAAGCTGCTTCGCAACTGCAAACTGCGAGTGCGTCGCGGCGGTAAGGTGGTTTACGAAGGTGTCCTTGACTCCCTCAAACGGATCAAAGATGACGCTCGTGAAGTCAATGCCGGTTATGAGTGCGGTATTAACGTAGACAAATTCCACGACTGGGTAGAAGGTGACATCATTGAAGCCTACCAGATGGTTACTAAGCGTCGTACTCTGACATTGACAAGATAGTGGTCAATGCTAAGTGCTGAGTTAAAAGGTAAAAGTTAAGTGTGTTGAACTGAGAATAAGTTAGTTCCACACCTAAAACTTAAAATTTAAACTCAGCACTCAGAACTTAAAATCAAAACTTTTTTATGTCCTCGTTTCGCTCTGAACCTATATTGTGGATTCACATTGCTGGATTGGCGACACTGCCAATTTTTTTGCTAATGTGCTTGTTGTTCTTATCTGTGGGTGAGCCACTTTTACCAGTGTGGGGTGAGCTATTTTTAGTAGCTATTATTGGCGTTGCTCCACTGTTGTGGATGCAGCTACGCCGTCCATTTTATATATATTCTCTTTTGGGAGTAGCTCTCAAACCCGAAAATCTCACCGAGCAACAGCGTAAGATACTTTGTTTAATTAATACTAAGTTAAACCGTTTACTGTCCTTGGTAACAGCGATAATATTAACTCTGGTGTTGTGGCAGCTTTACAAGGCTGTTCCCCAGGTACAACATTTAGCCAGCTTTTTGCCACAGTGGCGCGGTTTGGGTTTAATATTGGCTGCTTTAGCTTTTTTAGCAAGTAATTTATTTTTACAAATTCCCGTGAGTGTGGCGCGAATTTTAGTGACTAATGACACAGAATTTGCTGCCTTAGAACCGTTATCTTTAGAAAGAATTAAGCATGATTTCACTATTTTAGGGGTGCAAGTTAATCAAATTTTACCCAGGTTGTTTCAATCCTTAATCGGGATCAATAGAAACTCGCAGCAGCCCTAAAAATTGGAACCTGATAAATATTTTGCAGATTACACACTGTTTTATATGGACAGCTTTGTATTTGCTCAAAACAAAAACTGCCATAACTGTTAAAGTTAAGGAATAAGGGACTATGACTCCAACTACTGCTGCTAATCGTCAATTTCCCGCTGATACCGAAATTTGGTATAACCTTAAATGTGCGATCGCTACCAGTTCCGGTTTCCAACGCTGGCAACTAGAACGTGATACCCAATTACAAGGGCTGCGCCTGGAACAGCAAGTAAAAAAATATTTAAGAGAAACTTTAGAAACTTTAGCTTACTAAAATCAAGTTAATCTGGGCGACTTGCTGATCAGAGCAAGTTTAAAGGAAAGCATTCTTACAGTGCTTTCCTTTAATTTTGGCTATACCATTTCACGTTAATCACGATGCACATAAATTTGTATCAAATTTTTTGTGAAATCGTATGTATCATAGCTGATTTCTGGCTTTGAGTTGCAGATATCTTTCAACTAACTGATCGGTAATCTGATTTGCTGGCGCATCTAGTACCAAGACACCTTTTTGCTTTAGTTGAGCAAAAGCAACCTGGCGCTGTGCTAATAAATCTAAAGCCACAGCACGACTATAAGCTGCTGTCACATCTTGAGTGAATGTATGTGCTAGGCGATCGCTTTGGGGATCTCGGAGAGTGACGCAGAACGGTAAATAGCGGGGTGCTAACCGCGACAGTGCAGCCAGCAGTTCTGTAGAAGCGGTGACATCTACTAAATCAGTGATGACTACCACAAGTGCGCGACGAGTTTGCCGTTGCACTACATTAGTGACAGCCCCTAAATAATCAGATTCCAGTAACACTGGTTGAATTGGAGTTAAACAATCAATTAACTTACCGAGATGAGATTGGCCGCGTTCTGGAGAAATCCATGTGTGCATCTGACGATCAAATACACCCACTCCAACGCGATCGCCCCGATGTAACCCCGCTAATGCTAAAGATAAGGTAGCATTCAATCCCCAATCAAATCGCTGTAAGCCCTGGACTTGCGCCGTCATCAACCGACCGCGATCTAATAAAATGATTAAAGTTTGCTCTTGTTCTGGTTCCAACACCCTAACCAACGGTGGTGTATTACCTCCAGTTCGACGCGCAGTAGCTTTCCAATCAATAAATCGTAAATCATCGCCAGTGCGATAGTTCCGCAGTTCAGCAAACTCCGTACCAATCCCCATGCGCCGAGATTGGCGAATTGAACCAGAGGATTGTAACGTTAGACGGATAGAGAGCGATCGCAACCCCACTAAATCAGGATAAACTTTGACGGGCAAACTTTGTGGAATCTGCCAATCATCCCAAGCTAATCCCCAAGTTCCCAACTGTCGCACTTGAATATTTCCCCAAGTAAATTCTCCTCGTTGTGTCGGGTGGACAGTGTAAGTTAATTCTTGAGTGGTGCTTGCGGGAACAGTAGCGCTGAGTGTAGGTGTAGACACGCCAAATTCGGCGGGATAGTAATCACGAATTTGAATAATCGCGTTGGTATTGGCCGATGTCACCGCCAACATCACCGGATTATCTCGCCCAATGGATAAGCGTTGCGGTAATTCGCGCTTAACTTGCACCCGCAAAGGACGGACTCGCAAACCATCAACAATCATTAATCCTAGAACGATCGCATCAAATAATAAAGTCAGGGCGATGCTGACGGGAATGGTGATCAATAGGGATAGGATGGGAGCGATCGCAATTCCCGATATCAATAAAAAATAAAGTCTTTGAGAAGGAACCATTTTTAAAATATTTATAATTTTTTGCTGATTGTTGAATTAGAAAATAATTATTTTTGTGAGAAATCTAAACCCAACTTTCCCAAGCAATTTCTCGTACTTGTCCCATTCGCTCAAAGTCACTATCACATGAAACAATGATCAATGAATGGCGTAAGGCTGTCGCCGCTATCCAAAGATCATTTTCACTAATGCCTATAGTATTTAATTGAGTGGTGCTACGTTTAATTTTTTCTTTTGGGCCAAAATGCTTGATTAATTCTGATTTAAAATCGCCATAAATTTCTGTGATTTCTTTATCAATTCCATATAAGTTAATTCGCTGCAAAAACGAATTTATTTTTATTAAGTTAGCAGCTTTTTGTTGCGAATTTTGTGCCATAAAGCGCAACTCTCCAGCAACAATGACACTAGTTACCAGTTGTATTTGACCAAGCGATCGCAAGTGATTGGCAACACTAGGTACACCCTCCATCAAGAAGGAACAGTGATTGGTATCAAGAAGATACATGATTAAAATTCAAGTTGCAGTCGGCTTTCATGAACTAGTTGCAGACATTCTCGGATATCAGAACCTTCCCAACTCCCGACAAATTCTAATAAATCTTCGGCTGTGGAATTGGTCAAAGTATCTGCTGCTATTATTTGTTGAGAAATTTGATTGTTTAATGATATATTTTCTGGTTGGTGTTTGGCTTGCAAAAACTGAATAAAATCTAAAATTTCCTGCAATAAAGGTTCAGGTATTTTTTCTATTTCTTGTTTAATCTGTTCTTTAATTGTCATTTTTACCTCGATATTTATCCAATTGTAAACCATTAATTGTCTTATCAATTTTCATCATTCATCTAGGGACTTGAACTTGATTAATTACCGACGCAATAATCGCATCAATTTGTAAACCGTCTAGCATTGCTTCTGGTTTGAGAAGCAAGCGATGGCGCAAAAGTGGCGAAGCTACAGCTTTCACATCATCTGGTGTGACAAAATCACGTCCAGCTAACCATGCGGCTGCTTGGGATGTCTGTAACCAAGCACCAGTAGCACGGGGTGATGCACCTAAAGCTAAATCGGGAAATTGACGCGAAGCTCTCACCAACGCTAAGAGATAATCGATAATCTTTTCAGATACTTCTACTTTTTTAACTTCTTGTCGTGCTTGTAAAATGTCAGCTACTGTAGCTACTGGTTTTAAGCGACTAATGTCTATACGTCGCGCTGCAAATCCGGCTTGACGATTGAGCAACATTTGTTTTTCTGCGGCTTGGTCGGGGTAATCTACTAATAGTTTGAATAAAAACCTGTCTAACTGCGCTTCTGGTAAAGGATAAGTACCTTCAAATTCCAAGGGATTTTGTGTAGCAATTACCCAAAATAAATCTGGAAGGGGTAAGCTTTCACCATCCAAAGTGACTTGCATTTCTTCCATTGCTTCTAACAGCGCCGCTTGTGTCTTGGGAGGAGTGCGGTTAATTTCATCTGCTAGTAGTACTTCGGTGAAGACTGGCCCTTTTTTCAGTGTGAAACTGCGACTGTTCAAGTCAAAAATATTTGTCCCAGTAATATCTGACGGTAAAACGTCTGGTGTGAGTTGAATGCGGCGAAACTCACCTTGAATTAATTGCGCTACAACTTTGACTAGGAGTGTTTTCCCTGTTCCTGGTACACCTTCCAAAATTACGTGTCCGCCAGATAACAACGCTACTAACAATTGCTGTACGAGGCTAGATTGTCCTACGATGATTTGATTAAGCTTTTGTTCAAGGTCAATAAATACAGAATGGTTTTGGCTCATAATTTTTCAGAATAGAATTTAGAAGTTAAAAATCAGAATTCAGAATGAATTCTAGACAATGCCTCAAATTAATGTGAATTTGACGAACCTCTTACTTCCACCTCCTCTACAAGCTACGGTGTACACATCAATTGCATCAACCTGCAATGCTAATTCATCGCCTTGCAATGCTATTCATCGACTTGCAATGTTAATTCATCACCTTGCAATGTTAATCCATCGACTTGCAATGCTATTCATCGACCTGCAATGCTAATTCATCGACTTGCAATGTTAATCTATCGACCTGCAATGTTAATCTATCAACTTGTAAAAATTAACCTACCTTACTGGCATGACAATAGGAGCGAGGTTTAAAGAGAAGTTAAATCCAGTCTATATTGGTTTACTTTTGAATTTTCCTAATAGCTCCCCATTTTGCCAACCAGCTTAACAGTTCTCGTTCACTGATGCGCTGTTTTCGGGTTGATGATTTTAATACTGTGTCCAGTTCTGCTGCACTTTTACCTGTTTTCTCTTGCCAAATTTGCAACAGTGGTTGCTGTTCTAGCGGTATTGTTCCTAATCCTAAAGCTTTTTGCAGTTGTAGTTGTTCTTCTCTACCCACCATTTCTACAACAAAGTCGCTGGATTCCGCTTTTTGCAATACTCCCGCTAAGGCTTGGATATATGCTTGGCTGTTGTCTATAACTGGCGTATCTAAGGCTATTGGTTTACCAAAGCGTTGATTTTGCGCCCAAATTAACACTAATAGTAAAATTCCTACTTGAACTAGTGCCGGTAAGAGAGGAGTTTTTGCAAAATAACTCCATAAGTCACCTTGGCCTTCACTTTGCCTCACGTCAGCATCTTTATAACCGTGAATATATTCATCTACAAATAATTTGTTGTCTTTTTGACTGACTAAACTTGCTAGATACTGGAAATTACTTAAATTATCTTGGTAAGCATTGGCAGCTAAATAGGGCGTGCTAGAAAAAATTACCTTGCCTTTATCAGCTTTTTCTTCCCAAACAATAGCACCAAAGCGATCGCCTAAATCAATTCGCTGCTTGTCGGCTTTTACATTACGTCTGCGTGTAGCAATTTTAATATCACCAAAACTTGATTTTTGCAAAGAGTGAAAGTTAGCTTCTGTTACAGATGTTTTGACACCTAAAATTATCAATGTATTGCCTTTCTTCAACCATTTCTGTTCATCTAACAACAAATAAGGTTCTCTGGGGTAGCTACTAACCCGCAGCAGAGTAACTGGGGTTTTTTCTGCTTTGAAATCGTCAAGAGGCTTTTGCCAACGCTGAATAGTAATACCCTGCTGTTGCATAAAAGCATACCAAGCACCATAGCCATCAGCAGCCCGACTATAAGTAGAACCAGTGTAAATTTTAGTGTTAGGAGCGGCGAATAGGCTAAGTAACATTATCACACCAAGAGCGATCGCTCCTATCCAAGCAATGCGGTTTGAACGTTTCATAAATTTTGGTCAATAATCGTTTGTCATTTGTCCTTTGTCCTTTGTCAAAAGGCTAAACGTTTAAATTTCATACTTAATACTTCATACTTGTTGACTAACAATCTCCTGGTATGCTTGCTGACATTGCTGATAATTTTCTGGCAAAATCTCAGCATTACCAAAACACAATCGCTCGTGGATAGTAATTAAGGTTTCGTAAGGCTGTACTGGGGTGACATTTGAGCGGAGCAATTGTAAATACTCACCATCTGTGCGACTAAATTTGTGAGGGACGAGTTTAGTATCATGCAAGTGCTGCAAGATTGCCAAGTAAAGACAACGACAAGCCTCACGATAGTTACCCTGACGGTAAAATTCTTGCGATCGCTCCAACAACAATGCTACAGATAAATCACTAGCGCGATTTTTGCTCGCAGCATCAAAAGCATCTTTTCCCCCAAATAGCCAAGAATATACATAAGGACTAAATTCTTGCCACAAGCGCCAAAGCACAACCGCCAAAAATAACGCAAGTATTAGCCAAAACAAAAACGTCAGCACATTACTCAGCCAAGGACTAATTTTCCATCCTGGAGACAAGCGCGGTAAAGAACCTTGAAAGCGCTCAAACTGATATTCAATCCATTCTCCGACTTGTTGCTGAAACTGAGACAGCTGCCAACTCCAGCTAGTTTTTTCAAATGTATCGGTGGACATAGAGGGAACTAGTAACTTTTTTTGCTCTTTTGTAGCATTATCCAGCCAATTAAAACAAGCAACGCCCCAAATACGAGAAATCCCAAATCCCACGCCAACTGATTTGTACCTGGTTTTACATGATGAATACCTAGAATTTGGTGGTCAATTATGCCTTCAACTACATCAAATAATCCAGCACCAATCAGCAAAGACCCAAAAAAAGTTTCGGATGACCAATCAACATTTTTACGACCGCCAGCACGCCACAAAAGGATGATTCCTGTCACAGTCAATACAAAGTCTAAGGCATGAAACAACCCATCCCAGACCATGTTTAAATCTATATTCGAATCGTTTGTCAAAGGTTTAACGTTACTGAGCATATGATGCCATTGGAGGATTTGGTGCAGCAAAATTCCGTCAATAAAGCCACTTAATCCAAGACCTAAGATAATTCCAGCAATAATTAGTGGTCGCTGCTGATACACATTTTCATTCTGTGTCACAATCATTAACCTCACATACAGGTTTTGTGATCACAATAGATTTGTTGTGTGTAGAATATCTTCTATCTTTTGGTATTTCCTTTAACCCTATCCGTCTGAAGCTTTAATCACCTTGAGGATAATCATTCCACAAAGTTGTAATTTCGCGTAAACTTTGGTGATTTCCATTACCTAAAATTACATGATCTAGCAACGGAATACCTAACAACTGCGCTCCTGCTAATAATTGACGCGTCAATTCTATATCTTCTTGACTAGGTTCAACGTTCCCAGAAGGATGGTTGTGGGCGACTATTGCTCGTGTTGCACCTTGACGAATCACCTCCCGAAAAATTTCCCGTGGTGAAGCGAGGGTTTCTGTAGCAGTACCAATAGTAATTACTTGCGTACCTAACAAACGGTTCTTAACATCTAATAAAAGTACGGCAAAACGTTCTTGCGTCTGCCACATTAAATCTTGACTAAGTGCGGCCACCGCAACCATCGGGCTATCAATTGGTGTTTTATCTAAAGGACGGGATTGAAACGCACGTTTGCCAAGTTCTACCGCAGCTAAAATGGTTGTGGCTTTTGCGGGGCCAATACCAGGAATTTGCATTAACTCAGCCGGGGTTACTTCTCGTAAAACTGCCAATGGGTCACGTTGGTGTTTGCTTAATTCTTGCAAAAGATACTGCCCTAAACCCACGGCTGAAAGTTTTCCAGGCCCTTGACCAGTACCTAAAAGAATTGCAATTAATTCCGCTGTAGCTAAAATTTTTGGGCCATGAGTCATCAAACGCTCACGCGGACGCTCATTTGTAGGTATATCGGCAATTCTGAGGCAATAGGTCATAGAAGCACTAATAAAATAGTTACCTAGATGGAACTATTTTTAGTTATCCCTTGCTTGCGCCCATAATTATCCTAAATTGTGAAAATCTTTAATTTTGGTAAGTTACGCTAAGTAGAAAGGTGCAAATAAACGGAACTATGTAACGGAAAGTAAAGTAGCTTGAAAACCTCTTCCCTTCTGCCTTCTGCCCTCTGCCTCCTGCCTTGTCATAACGACAATTTTTAACACCGACCTACTTATATGCGACTTAATATTCTGTAACAAGTTCGTCGAACTGAAGATGCCCATAATTGTGGCGATTAAGCCAGAAACAGACACTATGAGCTAAAATCTTGCGATTGAGACGACTGGTAAGATGCCACATATCTGTTCATACACTGGTCTTGTGTAACGAAATAATAAGTCGCACGTCGCGTTATATACCAATCCTGGTTGATTGGTAGACATCAAGAAGCTCAAAACCCCGACTTTCTTGAAGGATACTCTTGACGAATAGGGAGTCATATTCCTTAATAAAGCTTGTAATATTAGCAAACGTGAACTCAATTGAACGATACATAAAGTACATCTGATTGAAACCCTTGATGAGTTAACCCCAAACCTGATTATCAACGCAGAAACAACCGCAACTCCCGATGGGGAAATCACATCAATTATTCATCAACATTTGGCTCAAAAAGACTTGCTACCACGAGAACATGATGTAGCTGCTTATCCATTAGTGGTAAGTCATCAGGTTCATCCAGTTTCACTGAGATAGTTTAATTTATGTTACATTAGCGGAGTATTTACTTTCAATTAATGCTACTGTTAGTTGAGATACATAAAAATATATTTAATTTGTTTATTTAAAATGTTAATCCTAATCTAACAAAATTGATGCTTGATTTTCATACCTTAGCAGAATTTTCTCGCAGCAACTGTGTTGGTATTTGTGTATTTCTTGTACCAGCTAACTTAATTGCCACGCTATTAACTATAATCATGACGGTCTTACGTCGCCCAATACATCAAATACAGCCAGCCGTTAGTATTGCCATTATTTTTGCTTTAGTGATGATACTACACGTATATACTTGGTTTGTTATTGGTATAGTCATGGCTCCTACCTATATTTTATTGTCTCTAGCAATTAGTTGTTTGTTGACTAATATTGCAGTGATGATTTTCTACAGACGCTTTGTTAACAACTCTAATCTTTCTAAAACTGCCTAATAGAAACTAATTGACAAACAGTACCCAAGCATAAACGCCAACAGGTAAATACAGATTTATACTAGTAATGAATCTGTATTTACCTGTAATTTTTTTACCTATTAAAATTTTTGAGAAAATAAGCAATAGTCAAAATAAAGTCTTTAAACATCAATCTCTTTAAATATCTAAGATTAATGTCATGGTAGCTTGATTATAAGTTGCCCAGTGGTAGTCAGCCGCATACTGACTACTACTGGGAATTTCTCCGTAATTGATTAGGCCAACTAAGGAGACACAGCTTATCATGACAAATAACTACGAAGATTCGCATCTGCAAGATGATATAAAAAATTACCAATCTTTAGATGGTTTACAGATTCTTGTAGTAGATGATAGTGAAGATAGTCTTTTTTTGACTAGTTTTATTTTAGAAAGCTACGGAGTGCAAGTAACAACAGCAACATCAGCTTTAGCAGCACTGGAAATAATCAAAAATTCAAGATTTGATATTTTAATTTTTGATATTGCGATGCCAAAAGTAGATGGATATTCTTTAATTCGCAAAGTCAGACAAATGTTGCGGTTGCAAAAACAACTGACACCTGCCATTGCTTTAACTGCTTTAAATTCGGAATATAGCCATAATCTGGCGTTGTTATCTGGTTTTCAAAGTTATGTCAGTAAACCTGTAGAACCTAATGTTTTAATAGCTGAAATTACGAAACTTTTGAGATTTTATGAATGGGAAAATAGTGAATGACCAGTGCGATCGCTAAAATACATACAGACAGCATAATTTCTACCCAGGTAAATCCAGCAGGCGATCAATGATTAACCAATTCCAAAACTACAATCCTAGTGGTGTAGGTGAAATTAATGGCAACCTCTTTGGTTTGCCATGTGATTATGAGTCAGCAAACTTAATCGTTTTTGCAGTACCTTGGGAAGTCACGGTTTCCTATGGTGCAGGTACAGCAAAAGGCCCACAAAGAATTTTGGATGCTTCAATTCAACTGGATTTATTTGACTTTGACAACCCTGATGGCTGGAAACAAGGAATTTTCTTAGTTGACATTCCCCAAGATATTTTAGAAAAAAATAATTACTATCGTACCTTAGCTGCCCAAATTATCGAAAGACTCGCACAAGGTAAATCCCTCGCAGATACGCCAGACTTAACCCCAGTTCTGACAGAAATTAATCAAGCTTCTCAACAGGTGAATCAATGGCTATTTACCCAGTGTCAAGAAGCAATGAATCAAGGTAAGCAAGTCGCAGTGATTGGTGGAGATCACAGTTCGCCATTGGGTTGTTTCCAAGCATTAGCGACTACATATCACAACTATGGCGTTTTGCATATTGACGCACATGCAGATTTACGCAATGCCTATGAAGGATTTGAATTTTCCCATGCGTCCATTATGTTCAATGCTTTGAAGCTACCGCAAATCTCTAAGTTAGTCCAGGTAGGTTTACGTGATATTAGTCATGATGAAGTCCAAATGATTGACCAATCTCATGGTCGGATTGTTGCGTATTATGACCCAGCCATCAAGCAAAAGCTTTATTCTGGAACCACTTGGATTGATGTATGCCGCGAAATTATCAGTCATTTGCCAGAATATGTTTACATGAGCTTTGATGTGGATGGCTTAGATCCGAAACTTTGCCCAAATACAGGTACTCCTGTTGCTGGTGGGTTAGAATTAGAGCAAACGTTCTGTCTCTTGCGTGAGTTAGTGAATAGCGGGAGAAAAATTATAGGCTTTGATGTTTGTGAAGTTGGTGATGCAGAGTGGGATGGCAATGTAGGTGCGCGAATTGTGTACAAGTTGGCGAATTTAATGAAATTATCTCAGCGATGAGAGCAGGCGATCGCATCTTGCCATAAAACCAGGCGAGACAAAGGGCAATTGCGCTTTCAGCCAACAGAACCTAAGATAATTTCGGTTGATGCCACAGGCACAAATTCAACTGTGAACAATAGTAATCTCCATCACTAATTTGCTGCTTGTGGTCAGCTATCCAATCGTAAAGTTTTGCTGCTCTTGCTAATGCTACCCCTTCAGAACGATAAAGTTGAGGACTAGGAAAGAAGACTTCGCCATTGATGTGTATCCCTGCAATCAACCAATAGTCGCTGCTTTCACCCTCTGGTAAAATTTCTAGAAAGCCGCTATTGTAAGGCTTGATTATTCCTATATTCATGTACAAAGCAATCGAACTCTCAAAATATAATGTTGACAACAATCATTTCTCTTTAATTTACCGAGGGTTTTCCGAAATAAAAGTAGTGTAAGCTCTATTTGTTATGGCTCAGATATTTGATATATGATTAGTTCTGTGTGAGATATGTATAGTAGAGTGACTTTAATAACGGCGTGCAGAAAGTAAATACTTAATTTTAAACACTATTTTATTGCAGTCTAAATTTTATTAGCTGATTTATCCAAGCTTTCAGATATGCTCTACAAATGCACTTTGTATCGGTAGCAAAAAGTATTTAAGCAATTAAACATATCGTAACGAGAGGATAAATTCCATTGACTGATAACACACTTCTACAAAGAATAAATCAACATCAATATCTGCGTGACTTACGAAATAAATTGCTACATCTTCATCGGATGTTACTAGATACAGAACGTATCTCCTATGAACAGGTTCGCGGACGAGTATCAAGTAGTGAACTCTTTCAATTGGTTGTTGCTGATGAGCAATTTGCTTGGCTACATTGTATTTCTGAACTAGTTGTGCAAATCGATGAAACCTTGTCATCTGATCAACCCATATCATTAAAAGATGTACAAAATTTGATCGCCAGTGGCCGGATTCTAATTGCACCATCAGAAGCAGGTAATGAGTTTGCTAGAAAATACTATGCTGCTCTCCAGCGTGAACCTAGCGTTGTGTTAGCACACGCAGAGGTATCAGAACTTCTGGCCAGCAAGTAAATCAGGTTAAGTGAAAAACAGAGTACCTACGGATGCGTCAGATGGAAAAACTAATCAAGAAATTGCTGTGGCGCTGTACATTCCATCTGGAACAGTGCGAGTTCACATCCACGTAATTTTACAGAAGTTAGGAGTCAATGGGAAAAGAGATGAAGAGAGGTTGCAATGCAACCTCTCTTCAAGACGTATAGTATTACCCAGGTTTTCATCAAGATGGTGCAGTTCGCAAAGTGTCACTTATAATACTTGCGGTTATCGAACAGCGGTGTTATCTTTTATTTGTGTGAGGAGCAAGTTGAAATTAAAAAGCGTCTGGGGTGGAAACACGGCAACACTCCCAGGCGCTTTTTATTAGAGATACATTGGAATATAACGCCTGTACTAAAATTATTTATCGAAAAATTATTTTACCTGAACCGGATTGGGTTAATTGCTACTAAGATAAAGAGTTGGCTTGAAGACTTAATAAAGTGTTACATAAAATACTTGCCATTCCAGAAAAGCAGTGATAACTTCTAGTTGTGTGTGAGGAGCAAGTTGAAAATAAAAAGCGCCTGGAGTGGAAACACGGCAACACTCCTAGGTGCTTTTTAATTTAGGTGGCAAGGACAGCATAATTTGTACAGTTAATAAACTGTCACACAACTGATTTACTAATTCAAAAAATAAATGCTATTTTATATTTGTGTGAGGAGCAAGTTGAAAAGAAAGGGCGCTTGGGGTGGAAACACGGCAACACTCCCAAGCGCTTTTTCATTTGTCTTGATTGTTTTAACTGGCGACAAAAGTCCACTCCAACACCTTAATAGGAGCTTCTTGGAGTGCTTGAACTAGCTCGGATGGAGTTTCAAATTTTACTTGGGATAAATTACAAGTTTCGACATTGACTGTAAATTTTTCATCCTCAAACGGCCAAGGCTGAACCGTAACGAAGGAATCGCTGCGTTGCATAATGTCATAACGTTGACCATCAGGCCCCTTGCTAATTTCTAAAAACCGCTCATCAGCAGGTAGCTCGTGCTGACAGAGAATAAGAGACAAGCGATCGCACCACTGCATGAATGCGTAAGCTGCATCAGCTTCGTCTTTGTCAATCCCCAACTCTTCAAGCAAATATTGCTGCTTTGGAACTTGCTCGTCTAAAAACTTGTCTAACTCTGGGGCTTTACCTCGATTAGTCTCATTTATCCGACACAGATGCTTAGAAATTAGTAGAGTTACCCAGCGTCCGCGATAGTGAGCGTTTTTAACCAGATTTGCCAATTTATCAACATCAATGTTTGGATTCAACATAAAATCCATCGGTGCGCCAGCTTCCGTGAGATTATCTTCTTCCCACTCTTTTTCTAAATCATCGTGATGAGAAATTGCTGCCAATGTTTCATATAACCGTAATGGAGCATTTTTCCGTCGCCACTGTCCTGCTATTTGCGCTGCAAGTAAAGCATGGGCGCGATGATAAATAACTTCCCAACCATTTTGTGTAGGCTTAACAATCACAAATCAATCTCCCTGAGATAGTGCTGACTCACAAAAAGTAGACAAAAGAACACAATAAAGTGAGCCAGGGAATAAACTCCCACTGACTCAAGTCATTATCATTGAGGTTGGACAAAGGAATTAGGAAGAAAACTTAGGTAGTTTTGCTTTCTAGAGGGTTAGCAACATATTTGAATGCAGGCTCAGAATTCCACGGGCCGCGCTCATCATGACCATTGCCATTACTTGACAAATTGTAGTAAATATCGACCGTTTCATCAGGTTGAATATTGCCAAAAAATGGATCTGTCAATTTACCCAGTGAATCGAGAGCCTTCATAAACATTTGAGTATGAGAAACTTCCCGCGTTAGAAGATGCACCAAAGTATTTTTAGTACCTTGATCTGTTGCTAACTTAATTAACTCTTCGTAAGTTTGACGAGCGCCAGCTTCAGCTGCAATGTTAGCCCTTAAATCGCGCACCACATCTCCACCTTCGTTGATGTAGCTTGCTGTCCAAGCGTTACCTTGGCTATCTAGAAAGTGGGGGCCGATACCGCGAATAGCAAACAGAGTACTTTTATAAGCCTCTGTTTGATCTGTGTTTTTAGTATGAGCCTCAATGAGTTTACCAACCATCTCTAAATGCCCAAATTCTTCAATGGCAATATCCTGCAACATATCCCGAATTCCAGCATTTTCCACATGGAAGGATTGCACCCAATATTGCAAAGCAGCTGTTAGTTCTCCGGTTGCTCCGCCGAATTGCTCAAGGAGTAACTGAGCAAAACGGGGATTGCTGTCACCAATGTTTACAACATGAATCGGCTCTTTCTTATGGAAAAACATGCAATGCCTCTGCGATTATTTTCAACAAAAATATAGTGGGCAATAAATTTTATTAACTTGGCAGCTTTTAGATAATTTTGGATACTGCCAAGAATATGATTAGTGTGTTGCTGTCTGAAAACTAGCTTTCTACAGTAGGCACATCATTACAATGAGTGAGAACCCGTGTTTCAGAGCTTGAAAGAGTATTATTTGGCAACTCACCAAGCAGATTCTCGATTTAATAATCGTCTATTGACATCAGCTTAGACATTACTGCTTCTTTGCAGCAGTCCCCATAGGTAAATAGCGATAATTGCCCCAATTACTGCAATAAATAAACCAGGGAGACTAAAACTTGTGGCGGTTAATTGCAAAGTTCCTAATTGCAGTAATGAATATAAACTACCACCAATAAAAGCACCAATAATGCCCAAAATCATTGTCGAAAGGATTCCGCCGCCTTGATAACCTGGGTAAATAGCTTTAGCGATCGCACCAGCTAAAAGTCCTAATATTATCCAAGCAAGAATATTCATAATGACCTCAAAAATCTCATCTGTATCCAGATTATCAAAATGAATTTATCAGCGTTTCCTCCAGATGAGGTAACTTTTGAAGTCAAAAGTTAGATAAAAATTTATATACCCATTTATAGATAAAAAACTATTTTTATATGCAGTATATTTACTTATTAACACTCAAACTTTAGTGATTTTTGTCTAAAATTTAGTTTGTTAGGCTCAATTTATAAAGAAGAAGGAGTTTTTATTATGCTTGGGTTAATAATTACTTGGTTAGTCACAGCTATCAGCTTTTTGATTATTTCTCGACTACCGATAGGAGTGGAAATAGACAATTTTGGTAAAGCCTTAATTACCGCCGCAGTTTTTGGGATATTGAATGCACTCTTGCTCCCGGTTTTAACATTATTCACCTTGCCATTTATTATTCTGACTTTAGGTTTATTTTTCTTGATTTTAAATTCAATTATCTTTAGTTTATCAGCTGCTATAGTGCCTGGGTTTCGCTTAAAATACGGCTTTTGGAGTGCTTTGCTTGGCTCACTTGCGTTGGCAATCATTAATTCTATTCTCTTGAGAGTCATAGCACCGCTTACTTGAGCAAAACAGCGAATATTCTATAGGACTAGTATTTGATTTCTGAAAAAGCTCCGTACATCTGGAGAGAGAGAAAATCAAAGGTAGTGTTTCGGAGAAACCACTCAAACATCCACTTTAAATGAGAGAATGTTGGAATTAAAGCGCAAAAACGTCTAACCCAGGTTTTTGCTTGTAACCAAATATCTTCTATAGGATTTTGGGATGGGCAGTTAGGAGCAAAG
>NZ_JADEXZ010000019.1 GCF_015206815.1 Fortiea sp. LEGE XX443 | reverse complement strand
AGGTAGTTTTGATAAGACTAGTCTTTTACCCGACTCCTCACTCCCCACTTTTCACTCCCAGCTACAAATCTCTGCTGCTGAACTTTGTTATGGTGCGGAGTCTACAGAACAAGTCGCTATGGGAGCATTAGCTTTATCGCTATTACAAAATAGTAAACCGAATAGCGAAACTATGAAAGAATATGTGCATCAATATTTGCGTTCTTTGATTGCACATGAAGTTGGACATACTTTAGGTTTGCGGCATAATTTTCATGGCAGTACTATGTTAGCGCCAGAAGAATTAAATAATACAGAAATCACCCACAGCAAAGGTTTAGCAGGTTCGGTGATGGATTATTTACCTGTGAATATTGCACCACAGGGAGTAAAACAAGGTGACTATTTCTCAAGAGTTGTCGGCCCTTATGATGAATGGGCGATTGAGTATGGTTATAAAAAAAGCGCTGATGTAGCAGGTGAACTCATTACGCCGGAAGGGGAAAAAAGCTTTTTGGAAGAGATTGCTTTAGCATCGCCGCAACCAGAATTGTCTTATGCAACTGACGAAGATATCCGAGATATTAATCCACTAGCAAATGTGTGGGATATGAGTAGCGATGCGCTAGTTTATTCCCAATGGCAAATGGATAACGCCCGCGTTATGTGGCAACGTCTTGATGAAGGTGATCTTCCCAGAGGAGAAAGTTATAGTAGCTTACGCATCTTATTTAATAGAGTGCTGAAATATTATTTTCGTAATGCCAGCTTGCTGTCTCAATATATTGGTGGACAATCATTTCGGCGGCTTCATGCTAATAATGATACTTCTTGGGCTTTTGTGCAAGTGCCAGTGTTAAAACAACGTCAAGCATTAGCGAAACTGCAAGAGTATGTATTTGCTGAGGATGCTTTTAGTTTTTCACCACAATTGCTCAATCAACTTGCACCGTCACGTTGGCAACATTGGGGTAGTTCTATACTCAACAGCCGTCTTGATTATCCTATTCACGATCGCATTCTCAGTTTTCAAAGTGCTATATTACGATCGCTCTTAGATAGCGATCGCCTAAATCGTCTACAAGATGTAGAATTAAAAACTGAAGCTGGACAAGCGCTTTCTATGCCAGAATTATTTGATACTCTGCAAACAGGCATTTGGAAAGAAGTTTTAGCCCAAAAAGAACCAAAAACAATTTCTAGTATTCGCCGTTCACTGCAACGAGAACATCTAAATATTTTGCTCGAAATGGTGTTGAATACTACTGATGAACTAGAAGATGGCCGCACACTGGCTTGGTATGAATTACGTCAACTGCAAAAAGCAATTGATACCAAACTCAAACAATTTGGTGCAGCACTGGATATTTACACAGTAGCCCATTTAGAATTTTCTAGCGATCGCATTACGAAAGCGTTAAATGCCCAGTTTCTTTCTCGGTAGTCAACGTGAAGTTCATCGAACTCATGTAATATAGCAGGTGACAGGGAACAGGTGACAGATGACAGGGTTAAAAGTCTTTTAGTGCATGAGTTTTATCATTGGCCGATGTCCTAACTGCCTTGGCTACTGCTATAACAATGCGAGGCGATGCAATAACAATGTAAGGCAACACATTAATAATGCGAGGCGATGCAATAATAATGTAAAGCAACACAATAACAATGTGAGGCGACACATAAGCAATGCGAGGCGACACAATAACAATGCAGGGCAATGCAATAACATTGTTAATCAGAAATGCGTCTCCCTTGGAAACTTACATTAATTTACTACTCAGAACTCTCCACTCAGCACTCAGCACTCAGCACTTTTTTTACAACATCGCTCAATTTAGCTTTCAAATTTGCCCACGTTACACCTGCAAGGCTGGGTAATACAATATGTGCTGCACCCACGCGTTCAACAGGGCCTAATCCTACTGCCCACATGTTACCAGCTTTAGCGGCTTCAACTCCGGCGGCGGCATCTTCAATCACTACACATTGTGCTGGTTGCAGTCCTAATTCTTTCGCGGCGTACAAAAATAAGTCCGGTGCGGGTTTGGGTTTTTCTACGCTGTAACCATCAGCGATCGCATCTACTTTATTAGCAATGCCTAATAATTCAACAACAGTATGAGCGTTTTTGCTTGCCGAACCAATGGCTGTTTTAATTCCAGCTTGCCGTAACTCATCCAAAAGCGCGATCGCACCTGGTAATAAATCTTTTGGTGTCATGTTGTGGATGAGTTCTACATAGTAACCATTTTTACGCTCCATCATCTCGTGGATTTGCGCTTCTGAATATTGCCGATCACCAATAATCAACATCAGCGATTCACGACGAGACACACCTCGCAATGCTTCATTAGCTTGACGATTAAAGGGAATACTTTCTTCATCGGCTAATCTTTGCCAAGCTTGATAGTGGTATTCTGCTGTATCTGTCAACACACCATCAAGGTCAAAAATCACGCCGAGAATATCGGGGGTTGGGGATTGAGTAAATTCTTCCATTGTTTTTTGTTGTGGATGTAAATCAAATTCGTGCCATTCACCGCGCCAGTGGAGTTTAAACTTGAGGCGCGTCCAGTAAGAAGGTAGATGAGGATTGGCTACGGGGCCGTTTTCTGTTAACTGAATCCCACCAAATCCAAACACCACTGCTTGCCAAACACCACCTGCACTAGCACCGTGAATTCCGTCACTAGTGTTACCTCGGCTATCTTCTAAATCCACCATTGCTGCTTGCATAAACCGTTTGTAGGCGATTGTGGATTTGCCTACATCTGAAGCTAAGATGGCGTGAATTGCTGGGCCAAGAGATGAACCATAGGTTATATCTGTGCGGGGTGCGTAGTAATCCCAATTAGTTTGCAGAGATTGTTGATTGTAGGGAAAATCTGCCGATTCACGCATCAAATAAAGCAACATCAAGACATCTGGCTGTTTCAGAACTTGCCGTTTGTTGGTTTCTTCAATACCTAAAATGGCTTGTATGGAACGCTGACGTGGTTCGTACTCATCTAAGTTAATATCTTGTAGTTGAAAAAATCCCTCAAATTGCTCGATTAATCCGGTTTCTGAGTTAATGGGAATCCAGATTTTAGTGATGATTTCTTGCCAGCGAGATCGCACTTCATCTGTAATTTGTAGTTTTGCGTCTAATTCCGCCGCGTGTTCTGGAAAGTTTTGCCGCAGCCAATCATCAATAATCAGCGCTTTTTCTAAATGCCATTGCACCATGCGGTTGGTGAAGGTATTGTTGTGAACGAATTCGTGATATTCATCAGCTCCAATTACCCCGCGAATTTCGTAGCGTTGTTGTTCGAGATTGAATTCCACTCGGCTACCCCAAAAGATAGCGGTATCTAAGACAATCTCTGCACCGCGATCGCGCATCCACTGATCATCACCAGTAACTAGCCAGTAATACCAAACAGCGTAGGTAATATCTGCACTAATATGAATTTCGCGATCGCGGCACCAAATTCTGATATCTTGTCCATAAAAATCATTAGGAAGTGACCAACGTGGTGTAACTTCATCCCCAGTATCAGCGCTTTCCCACGAGTACATTGCGCCTTTATAGCCGGAATGGGCTGCTTTACGTCTTGCGCCTGGTAAAGTGTGGTAGCGATAACTGAGTAAATTGCGGGCGATCGCGGGTTGAGTAAATGTAAAAAATGGCAGAATAAAAATTTCTGTATCCCAAAAAATATGACCGCGATAGCCAAACCCCGAAAGCGTTTTCGCGGGAATGCTCACCTGATCATCATGACGAGGCGCAGCGATTAACAACTGAAAAAGATTGTACCGAATCGCAAAAGCAGCTGTGCGATCGCCTTCCAGTAAAATATCACTCTGCTGCCAAACTTCATCCCAAGCTTTGGTATGTGCATTAATTAGGGTTTTGTAGTCAGGTAACTGAGCAAGTTTTTCCTGCGCCGCTAAAACTGGGTTATCAATTTCCCGCGAGGTAAACACTGTGACAATTTTTTCTACTGTCACTGTTTGATGTGACTGTGCCATAAAGGTGGCACTTAAAGAAGGATAACCAGGCGCGGTACTAACTTGGATGGATGCTTCCGTTCCTGATACTGTCATTTTTGCACCCATACCAATTGCAATGCGGGAGTTACGAGTGCGGCTATGCAACCAAATACCTTCCTCAGTTTTACCTTGGTCTAGTTCTACCCAGTGATTGAATCCTTGGTTTTCGGGATAACCATTGATGCTTCCTTGCACTTCAATCAATCCGTCAAAATCTAGCGGTGTTAATTGACAGCGTTGTGCTAACACATGCTGATCGGCAAGACTCGCAAAACGCTCAAAATGAATGTCTATGGTTTTTCCACTGGAACTACGCCAACGCAAAGAACGGCTGAGAATCCCATAACGCACATCCAGCCGTCGTTCATAGTTAGTTATCTCGCCTTGATCGAGGCGGAAGCGATTACCATCAATAATTACCACTAAAGGTAGCCAATCAGGACAGTTGGCGAGTTCTGTATACACCACAGGCACATCATCATAGACACCGTGGATAAAAGTAGCTGGCAATTCACGAGGATAGTCTCTTTCAAAACTGCCACGTGTTCCTAAATATCCGTTGCCAATTGTGAAAATAGTTTCTCTAGAATGCAATTGCTCAGGGTCAAACTGGGTTTCAATTAATGACCAGTCTGTATAGATAAAATTGCCAGTGATACTTGTTGTGTCCATTGAGGCTAAATTCCAAATTCAAGGTTTAGTTTTGGATTTAGATAAAAGTTACTAAAATTTTTTATCTTTTACTTCGCATGTGCTGTTCTAAAATCTTTTCTGCTCTAGGTTTATAGATGAGATGAAATAAAGTTTCCATGTAGCGATCGCGTGCTTCGTTATTTTCTGGAGCTACAAAGTTCCAAAAGCTAAACATTTTGGAAATTATTAGTAATTGAGTGGTGTGAGCATTCCAGTTATATCTATTAATAATTCGCTGACTCATCCATTGAGATACTTCTTGCCAATGTTCTGAGTTATTCTCACATTGATCAAGGAAATCCAAAATTGTTTGTGCTGTTTTCTCTAAGTCTGTAGGATTAATAATAAATCCATTTTCTCGATTTTCAATAATTTCTAAGGCACCACCAAATTGAGTAGCGAAAGTGGGTAAGCCAGAAATCATTGCTTCCAAAATACTTCTGCCAAAGGCTTCAAAGCGGGCAAAATGCACATAAATTCCTTGGCGATCGGCAATTACACGGTAGGCTTCGCCAATCTCCCTTCCAGACAGGCGCATTCCCAACCAGCGAATATGATTGTGCAGATTATATTCATTAATGATGTCGTGAAGCCTTTGAATTTCTCTAGCTTCTTCTGGTTTATTGGCTTCCGATGGATGTAATTTACTTGTAATAAATATTAAATTACAACGTTTTTGTAATTCCTGATTTTTACCAAAACATTCGACTAATCCAGTCAGGTTTTGAATAGATGATACCGTAGCAACAGAAAATATTGGTCGCTTGTCTGGTGCATCTAAATCACCTAATATCTGCGGGTCTTGACTGTGAAATAGTAAGTTGTCAATCTGTTTAATTAAGTCAAAATCTCGGTGTTGTGTTTGGGTATAAGGAAAGAAGATTGTTTCATCTACTCCTGGTGGTACTAAATTAAACTTAGGACTAAATAAATCAATCCCGTCAACTACATGATATAGCTGAGGCATGGTAAAAAGTTTGTATGATTCGTACTGTCCCATGCCATCAGGTGTACCAACAATTTCCTGATAGGTTGAAGTGATGATAAAATCTGCCGCATTCATACTGATTAAATCAGCAGTGAATTGGGCTGAAAAATGATATTCATCTTCTAAGTTGTGCCAGTATAAATTACTAAATAGATATTTTGGTTTTTCTAGAGAGTGGGCAATATTACATTGAGTGACTTTGAGGCGACGTGATAAAAGAGAAGCAACTAAGTTACCGTCACTATAATTGCCAATGATCAAATTTGGACGGCCATGAAATAAAGTTAGTAGTTCTTTTTCGGCATCATTAGTAAAGGTTTCTAAGTAAGGCCAAATCTCAAATTTACTAATCCAATTGTTAGTAATTTCTGGATTAAATTCAGCGAAGGGAACGCGTAAAATCCAAGCATTTTCCGTCTTTTCGACTTTTTCTAGGCGTAAGCCACATGATGTACCTTCACAGTTGGGAATCAGTCGCGTGAGTATAATTACATGGGGTTGAATACCAAATGCTTCCAGTCCAGCGAGTTGAATTTCTTTACTGAGTTTGTTTTCTAAGCTGCGTGCTTGTTCTAGGACATAGATGACTTGACCCAACGTTTCATCGCGTCCTATAACATCCTGTTGTCCAACCCAGCCGTGAATGGAAACTAGGACAACGCGAAAAATAGCCGGAACACGTGCCACAAATGCTTCGAGGATGGCTGGTTGTGGAGTATCAATTAGTCTATCAAGCAATGCTAAAGTTTCACTGACTCGCGCCGCAGTGTTTCCCCAGCCTGGCTCTAAGCCAATGTCTTGGAGATAAAAGTGAAATTTCTCATAAGGTTCGTTCGCGGGTCGTTCACTCAGGAATTTGAGGGCTTGCTTGATTTGTTGAGCGAGTTGGACACCAGAGCGAATGCGATCGCCAATTAACAAATTTATCCCATCGTATTGCAACTGCCGTAAAGCCCGAAACAATATCTCTAACCAATGTTGAGGATCATTCAACAATTGATTGCACAGATAATGGTTGAGAAAGGCTAGACCTTGACCAATATTTCTGGAGTCATTGATGGAGGGGGAGTTTTTGTAAAATGGGGCGAGGTCAATTTCGAGAATATTGGGTTGATAGCGATTGACTAGGCGATCGCTCACATCTAAGAACGCTTGTGGTGACATCAACTTGCAGTCGCTTAAGTCAGCACTCAGTCGCCATACTTCTTGGCTGGCTATTTTGGGGCGGACAACCAACCAAAAGTTTTCCTCGGCCAAAATTATTTCATGTGTATACTGAATTAGCTTGCCAATAGAGGAAGAGTAATAAAAATAAGCAGGTTTTTGGAAATTATGACAATAATCTGCAAATATTTGCAAAATTTCATTTCTCAGGAAGTAATGTTTACCTGAGGCCATCAATGTCGATATCAATTGCTGCAACGCAGCTTTTTCATCACTGTTTAGCACAGATTGAAGCAGTTCGTTCATAACGAATCCCATAACTCTAGTAGGTCGCTACCTCATTTTTTACTCCTCAACAACAACGGTCGTTTTATCTTTCGGGTATGAGAGATACATTGTTATTCTCAACCCTCCTATCCTAAATAAGCGCTTCAGTTTTTGGCTTCTAGCTATGGTATGAATTGTGCAGTAAATATTGCTAACACATCAATTATCTGTAAAGTTGCTGGTAATTGAAAAGCATAGTTATACATGTAAAACTACATTTTACTAAAGCTCATAATGTCGTTAATTCAGTTATCTAGGTCAAATTATTCCACCTCAACGTAACTATAAAGAGAGGGGATCGTGTAATACACTTCTCTCCGCAGTGCTGCTTTCATCACATGTGTGTTTTTTTAATTCTTAGTCTGCTGAGATAGATTTTACTTGTGTGGTAGCTAATTATATTAACTTCATATTTTCAAAGTATTTTCTTAATAAAAAAGTGCCACCTTGGCTTAAATCAAATGTAGCCGAAGGGTACTCTATCTATTAGACAACTATTAGCAATAAATGTTTATGAGTCAAAATTTTAAAATTTAAGTTTAAAAAACTCTAGTAATCACCAAATATCAGATGTATTGATTAATCTGAAAAATAATGAGTGGAACTAAGAGTGATTTTTGCTAATAAATGTTAATGAAACAGTAAAATTATTAATTTTTAGCCATTTTTCATGAAACTATCATACAAATCTCTATCACAAACCAGAAAATATCCACTTGCCAGTTCTGAAGAGTTTATCGATGCAAGTGCTGAAGCGGCTTTCTTATCTGGTGGTACAGCGACATCTGTAAAAGTCGTTGCTAAGGAGTCGGCTGACTTATCAGAAGGCAAATTAGTCAATGCTGATACATCAGTAATGCTAAAAACGGCTACTATCCCAAGCGATAGATGGTCAACACCGTTGCAGACATTGATTGATCAACCGCCGTCATCTCTTCCCTATCAATTAATTGCAGGCGGAATTGCATTTTGTATAGCTGTTGTTACTTGGGCAAATTTGGGACACATTGAAGAAGTTGGTAAAGCTAGAGGGAGATTAGTTCCTTTAGGAGAAGCATATAAAGTTCATCCTGTAATTTCTGGTAAGGTGGCTCGCGTTTATGTTCAAGAAGGTCAGATAGTTAAAGCTGGGGAAGTATTAGCCCAACTAGATCAAGAAATTGCCTTGAATGAATTAGAACGGTTAAGGCAAGAACTAACAGCTTACCAAACTCAAGTTATCCAAACACAAGCCTTGATTGATAAAACTCGTTTGGAAACTAAAACGCGGATGGTAATTAATCAAGCAGAAATTCAAGGACACCAGGCGACGATCGCTCAAGCTCTTTCTAAAATTCAAAGTCAAAAGATAGCGATCGCTCAAGGTGAAGAACGGGCAAAAATCAGCCAAGTACTGCTCAATCAATTGTCTGTAGATGCTACAGCTCAACAAGAACGATTGCAAAGATTAAAATCCTTGGTGGAACAGGGAGCGCTTTCTCAAGAACAACTGTTTCAAGCTCAACAAAGTTTGAGCGATCGTCAGCGTACCATCACCCAACAAACAGGCGATATCCAACAAACTCTCGCAGAATCTAAACGAGAGCAAATGACTCTACAACAAGTGTTAGCAGAATCACAGCGGTTGCAAGCTGAGTTAACCCAAAAGCAAGCCGAAGGTAATACAGTACAATTACAGGCTGAACAAACAATTCAAAAACTACAAGTACAAAAAACTCAGTTGCAAGCTCAAGTTCAACAGACTGAAAAACTAATCCAAGAGGCGAAAACTAAGTTAAAACAGCTGACTCTTACTGCTCCCGTTGATGGCGTGGTTTTATCACTTAACGTCCGCAATAGTGGAGAAGTAGTTCAATCAGGCCAAACAATAGCTGAATTAGCCCCTGAGAATGCACCATTGATTCTAGAAGCTACTTTGCCTACTAAAGAAGCAGGCTTTATCAAACTCGGAAACCAAGTCAAAATTAAATTTGATGCTTATCCGTATCAAGACTACAGCATTATTCCCGGCAACGTAATATCGATTTCACCAAATAGCATAATTAATGAACAACTTGGTGCAGTCTATCGAGTAGAAGTTGCTATGGAGCGCAACTATGTCAAAGCTAATTATCAGACAATTAAATTTCAGGCTGGTCAAACGGCGACGGCTGAAATTATCATCCGTCGCCGACGCATAGCAGATATTTTGCTTGAACCACTGAGAGAACTGCAAGCAGGTGGGAACAGTTTGTAAATTAAAAATTTGGGTTACTTGCATAGTGGGTTATACGTAGTTTTAACCCACTATTGAATGCTAGAAATTTAGCTTATATTGTTATTATCATATCTCTATGATTGAATTTAAAGGTAAATTTATTTCTCCTAGAGAAGTTATTACATATCTCAAAAATAATCTGCAAATCAAAGAATTATGTAATAACATTCTATATCAAAAAATCATCAATAAAGCTGCTGAAGAAAGAAACATCCAAATAACACCAGAAGAAATTCAGATAGAAGCTGAGAGACTACGTTATGAAAAACGTTTAGTTAAAGCTAGTGATACCTTGGCATGGTTAGCCGATCATCTGATTTCATCTGAAGATTGGGAAGCAGGAATTCGTGATAGTCTGTTAAGTAAAAAATTAGCTGAAGTTTTATTTGGTCAACAGGTAGAGAAATATTTTTGGGAAAATAAACTTAATTACGATCAAGTTTTACTTTATCAAATAGTTTTACCATATCAAAACTTTGCCCAAGAAATTTACTATCAAATTGAAGAAGGCGAACTCAGTTTTTATGAAGCGGCTCATATTTATGATATTGATGAAATCCGCAGAAATCGCTGTGGTTATGAGGGGAAATTTTATCGTTGGAGTTTCGAGCCAGATATAGCCGCAGTCATATTTAACGCCCAACTAAAAGAATTATTAGGCCCTATGACAATCAAGCAAACCAGTTATATTTTCATGGTAGAAGATTTTATTCCTGCTGAATTAACGCCTGAAAGATATCAAGAAATTTTAAATAAAATGTTTCAGGAATGGTTAACAGCAGAATTAAATTATCTGCTATATGCTTAATCCATTAAAGGAGGTAGCGATCGCTACCTCCTTTAATACAGAAAATTGAATTAATTTAATACTCTCATACTATTTTTTTTCTAATAAGCAAGTTCCGCTATTTTTTTGGCGCTTTCTTTTTAGTCCAACGCTAATTACACCCCAGCTCAAAACTAACGCTGGTAACATAGAAGGGACAGGGGCTGCAACGTTAGATTTAGTTGCGTTGACTGCTACTAAAGCTACGGTGGTTTTATTATGAAAATGACGGTTTAAATAACCATCAAAAGTTGCTGTTGTAAATTCTTGCTGTCCACCAAGGTTAGACCTAGTAAAAGTGCTAAATCCAACATTTTTACTATTTTTATGTGAGAGACTATCATTACCTGCTGTTGTTAAACTTCCATCAACGTTGAAATAATCTAAGACATTGTTGTTAGCAATATCAATTAATGCAAAACCTAGATTTCCACTAGCACTTGCCTTCTCTTGTCTTGGATTATCTGTAAACGTTGTTAGGTCTAAATCAGCAACAAAATTAAAAGAAAAATGGGTATTTTTATCTACATCAAAAATGCCTTTTATTGTAGCTTCACTTTCGCCTAAACCTGAGGAACCTTGATTTTCGCTTAATGCTTGATTAGAAGTGTAATTAAATCCTACTGGTGGAGTAGCTCCCAGATAGGCGATCGCATCGGCTTGACTTGTCACACTACCATCTTGAGAAATAGATACAGCGTTGATGTCAGTGCTAGTAAAACTACTAGAGGGGCTTTGACTAAAGTTCGTAAACAATAAGTTTCCTTGAGACAAAGCAATAGTTGCAGCCTGACTAGGTGAGATTTCTAAAACAGAACAGGCTAGTAACGATGTAGTAAATAGTAAAAAATGTTTGGTGTATCCTAATCCTAAGCATTCCTTCATACAGTCCTCCTGAAAATTTTTGTTTATCAACTTCGTTGACTTAGATCAGTAATTAAAGAGAAATACATATAAAAAGACAATAAATTATATTTGAATATAATTTAGCCGTTTTGGCTAAATAAATCAAAAATTTATTTATTTATTGTTTTCTTAAACTTATGATTAAAACTGAAAAATACGCCATCTTGGCAATACAAATAAAATTCAAACATATACATTAATAGCAACAACTCAAATAGAGTTGATAAACAAAACAAAGGAAAAAAGCAATGATTATTTCTGACTTGAACCACCTTGAAGATTTGACTCAAGAAATCGTTGGTGCTGGTAAGATTAACTTTTCAACCAAGTTTGATAAGTATGTTGATGTAAATGAAAAAATCTACAACAATTTCTACGAAGAAATTGTTTCTAAGGTATACGTTAAAGGCAATGCTGCTGAATCTCAAGCTGTAGCTGATGCTTATGGTGACAACACCAAAACCTATACTTTGATAGGTTCTAAAACCGATTATTACTCTTCCGAGTCCTTTGGTAAAGCAATTTCTGCTACTTATTAATTAAGTTCTGATATCACTTAATTAATTCAGCATAAATCTACCCTTAGTATCTGATGCTAGGGGGATGATTGAGAAATCGCTGAAAACTTCGAGATAGAAGTTTTCAGCTATTCTTCTTTGAGATATTTTTTGAATATTATCAATCAAGACAATATAGAAAATAAATCTATATTCAGATACATATTGTTTGATGTTTTTCATGTTTTTTAGGAAAAAAATTCTTGTTGATATTGAATTTAAAAAATGAAATTACAAGTTATTTGAAATATTAGACAATAACTTGTCATCAATACTTGAGTTTAAATTATGTCTATTAAATAATTTTGTTCAAGAAAATATGAAGCATATATTAGAAAATGAGGGAAATAGTCTTCTAGTAAATTCCGGCGCTGAGTGCAGCTTATTATCTGATATTCTTTTGATCTGGTTGTCTGGTAATGAGAAGTTAGTGCGGAACTTGTCTCCAGCCTTTGAAATGCGTGAGTTTAACCTCGGAGATGAGCTTGTTGATCAAGCTCCAAATTCTCAAGGTTGTTACATCATTTGCCAAGGCCAGGTGCGGCTAGTCAGTTGGAATGCAACCTTACAAAGAGAAGTAGCAGCTTCATTATTAGGAGTTGGAGAAACTTACGGTGCAGATAAACTGTTTACAGATGAACCTTTAGCTTATCGTGCGATCGCAGCTAGTGCAGGTAAGTTGGCTTTTATCTCCACTACCAAACTTAAACAGTGGTGCGATCGCCTACCCCAACTGCTAGACTACCTGCATCGCGTGAGCGCAATTCGACAAACTCTGCTATTCTTCAAAACTACTGTTGATGTGCAGCAAGTAACAAAATCACATACCAAACTTTCCAGTCATACCCTCAAGGAATTTGTACCTTACTTAGAGCAAGTCAAAGTTAGTGCTGGTTCAGTACTATCTCAGTCAACTCCCAGTGATGCGGGACATTTCTGGTTGCGTAGTGGTGAAATTTACAGTCTGGAAAATCCGTCAGCACTGTTCCCTAGTGTTGGTAACAGTTGGGGATACCCTGAGCCAGTACCAACGGATTGGATTGCCAAAACCGATCTACTAATTTACAAATTGCCAAGGGAACAATGGGAGAAAGCTAAAGCTATTGCTCCGCAATTATTGGGTGTATCTTCCCAACCGATGATCACAGACAAACCTACAGTGACTCATCAACACCACAAAAATTCTGTCGCCACCACACCCAAAGTCAATCTGCAAAAGCCATCTTCCTTAACCGATTCCAATTTAATCGCCTTTCCCCTACCAAGTAAGCAAAGCCGTCCCAGGTTTGGACAGCGTTATCCATTTATTCAGCAGCAGAGTACCGCTGATTGTGGCCCGGCTTGCTTGGCAATGATCTCCCGCTACTGGGGGAAAAAATTTAGTATCAATGTCCTGCGAAATATCTCAAATGTTGGTCGTAGCGGAGCATCCCTCAAAAATTTAGCCACCGCCGCAGAAAGCATAGGTTTTCAAGCTAGACCAGTACGAGCGAGTTTCAACCGCATAGCTAATCAAAAACATCCTTGGATTGCCCACTGGCAAGGCGACCATTATATAGTTGTTTACCGAGTGCAGAAAAATTGCGTTATTGTTTCTGATCCTGCTGTTGGGCGTAAAAAGCTGAATTTACAGGATTTTCAGGCTGGTTGGACTGGATACGCACTTCTACTAACCCCCACACCTCAATTCCAGGCTGTAGAATCTACCAAACCATCTTTAAGGCGATTTTGGGGCGCATTTTTACCTTACCGTTCACTGCTGATACCCATTATCATTGCCTCATTGCTGCTGCAAGTTTTTGGTTTGGTGACACCTCTGTTGACTCAAATCATTCTTGATCAGGTGGTAGTGCATAAAAGTCTCAGTACTCTACATGTCTTTATTATCGGTTCGCTGGTATTTAGTATCTGGCGCATTGGTTTGGGAAGTATTCGCCAATATATGCTGGACTATTTCTCTAACCGAATAGACCTGAGTTTGATTACTGGCTTTATTACTCATACCTTAAATCTACCGCTTCAGTTTTTTGCTACCCGTCACGTAGGCGATATTATCACCCGCGTTCAAGAAAACCAAAAAATTCAGGTGTTCCTGACGCGGCAAGCGGTTGCAGCTTGGCTAGATGCTTTAACAGCAGTTGTCTATGTCGGACTCATGGCGTATTACAACTTGCAGTTAACTTTTTTAGTGCTGGCATTATTACCACCAATTATTTTGTTGACAGTAGTTGCCAGTCCGATTCTACGTCAGGTATCACGAGAAATTTTTAATGAAGCTGCCAAGCAAAACTCTTCACTAGTAGAAATGCTCACAGGAGTTGCCACAGTCAAAGCCGCCGCCGCCGAACGCGAACTGCGCTGGCGGTGGGAAGACCACTTTACAAGTACGGTAAATGCCAAATTTCGCGGTCAGAAATTAGCCATTATTTTACAAGTAATTAGTGGATTAATTAATACTTTGGGTAGTACAGCATTACTGTGGTATTCAGCAACATTAGTAATTGAAGATAAACTCAGCATAGGTCAATTAGTGGCTTTCAATATGCTGATTGGTAACGTGATTGGCCCTGTTTTATCACTAGTGAATCTTTGGGATGAACTGCAAGAAGTAATGGTTTCGGTAGAACGGTTAGATGATATTTTTAGCACTCAACCGGAAGAAACTGCCGAAAAATCTATGTTAGTTCTACCCAACCTCCGCGGCGAAGTTCGATTTGAAAATGTGACTTTTCGTTATAGTGTAGATGACGATCGCAATATTCTGCAAAACATCTCTCTAGAAGCACATTCTGGTCAAACTGTTGCCATTGTTGGTCGTAGCGGTTCTGGCAAGAGTACATTAGTAAATCTTTTGCAGAGTTTATATTATCCTACTAGCGGCAAAATTTTAGTAGATGGCCATGATATCCGTCATGTTTCGCCCCAATCTCTGCGTCGTCAATTGGGTGTTGTGCCGCAAGAGTGCTTTTTATTTTCTGGTACAATTCTCGAAAATATCACCCTATATCGCCCAGAATATAGCTTAGAACAGGTAATTGAAGTTAGCAAGCTGGCAGAAGCACACGCTTTTATTCAAACTTTACCCCTAGGCTACAACACCAAAGTCGGTGAACGTGGTTCGAGTCTGTCTGGGGGACAAAGACAAAGAATTGCGATCGCTCGTGCCATTTTATGCAATCCCCGCATTTTAATTTTAGATGAAGCTACCAGTTCTTTAGATACTGAATCAGAGCGACGCTTTCAACAAAATCTCCGCCGCATTAGTCGCGTGAGCGAAACAGAGGAGCGCACCACTTTTATTATTGCTCACCGCCTCTCCACCGTGCGTAATGCTGACCACATCATCGTACTAGACAAAGGCGTGATTGCTGAACAAGGCACTCACGAAGAACTTATGGCGCTTCAAGGACTCTACTATCATCTTGTAAAGCAGCAAATTGACGTGTAAACAATAGCAATTTGCTGCTTTATAGTACTTAATATTATCGATACCATTGGACATCGGTAAAAATTGACAGTGCATAAGCCTATTTAATTTCACCTTAAGATATTTGGTATTTTTTCCGGTAAAAAGTGCCAATTTGGCTAAGTTAACGACAATTAAAGAGTATTCTGTGTATTAAGTAACTATTAATTGGGCAATTTTCTGATACCAAATCTCGATTTTGAATAAGAATTCATTCATTATTCTGAATACTACATTCTTCTTCAAGCACCACTACAGGGTTAGTCATGAACTACCAGATGCCTTCTTCTCCAAAAAACTTTCATAGCACCATTACCCAAGAACAGTTAGAACAGGTAATCAACGCTATTAGTGATGGTAGATATTCCTGGGCTTGTGTGTTAATTTTGCGTTTTGTTGGATATAATCCACTCCACTTTATTCCTCAACGCACTTACAGTCGTTTAATGAAAGAGCATAGCCAATTTACAGATGCAAAATTAGATTCACAAAATAAGCTGCAAGCAACTGTCAATAGTGATGATAGCCAAGCAGAAATTCAGAATTTTAATAACTCAAATTATTTAGAACCATCTGACAAAAAACAAGAAAATATTCAAGGTGCTAATGTACCACTTTATTTACAATCAAATATTGCAACACTCTATCCATCACAAGAAAATGGTTTACAAAACTAAGAAATAGTTCTGAAGTAAATAAGCGATCGCAGCACAAAACGGAGTATACTGACCACTAGAATCGATCTGCTCATAACCTTGAACTAGCTGCTGTATTTCTAACTCAGTTAATTCATCAATATCTAACAACACAGCCTCAATTGCACTCTTACGCATATTTTGTAGCTTGCTAAGATTCAGTGCCAGTTTCTCAATAGTTACTTTAGCAGCTTCTTTTTTATCTAATTCATCTGTTATTAAAATCTCGCCTGAAGCAGAATATTTAAAAAAATCTGCACAATTCATTTCTAAAGGTGAAACCATTAGTGTCTCATCATACCAATACTTTTTCTGATGTCCACAATGCACAGGAACAGGAGGAGGTTCTTCACTTTCTCCTTGACATGAAGCGATAAGATTGGTGTATTCCAGTGCCAAATGAGGATACTTACTGCGAGGTTTGAAGTGTTCTATATGGCTAGTTGCTCTAGTTATCCGCATCCCACAATAGCAACAGATATATCCTTGCTCTTTTAGTAGTCCATCATGCACAATAGGTTTTTCTGGCGATTGAAAATTATTATCCCAACTAGGTTGCCAATCATCATTTACTAGAGCCTTCCACGCTGAAAATTTTTCTGGCTCCTCACCTTTTTTTATGTACTTCATCGGCCAAGAATTTCCTTACGCCGTATCAGTACATCTGCTTTCACAAAGTCTGGTTCATCTGCGCCAATTTCGGAGGCTAACTGTTGACGTAACTCCCTCGCACCTACCAAATCTCCCGCATCAATTAACCGAAATAATTCTAAAAGTCTATCTTTAATATTTTGTGGACGTGCTGGAACATCCATTAAATCTTCTAAAATTTGATTGCTATCTCTACCAAAAGAACTTTCTGGTCTTTTAGCAATAACACCTTCATCAGTCTTTTCTAAAATATAAATTCCTTCAGGCTTAACATGACTCACTACTTGCGGCGAATGAGTAGTCACAATAAACTGACAATTAGGAAAAGTTCTTGTTAAAGCTGGAATAATTTCTCGTTGCCATTTGGGGTGTAGGTGCAATTCAATTTCATCAATTAAAACAATCCCACTACCTTGAAGAGGCTCTGATAAACCTGGGTTAGCAATTGCCAAACGTCTAGCTAAATCTCCTACCATTGCTAATAAACATTTTTCTCCATCAGATAGTTGATTAACTATAAGTTCTTCACCTTTTTTCTGTACAGTCATTCTTAGAGGTGAACGTTGAACTCGCAGGTTTGAAAAATCTGGTATTAATGAAGATATAGCTTGTCTCACTCCTTCTAATTGTTTATCTCGATAATCAGAGTTATCCCTTCGTATTTCATTCTCTAAATCTTCTCGATTTCTAAACCATTCAAAAAAAGTTTTAAAATCTATTTTTCCTCCTGTTAAGGCTTCTTCATAGGCATCTAATTGTTTAAACAAATAGTTCTCTGAAATCTCTAGAGGCATATCAAAAACAGCACGATTTACAGGGTAGTAAACTACTAGAGGAATACTAGATTCAGGAACAGTTTTTAACTGAAGACGTAGGTCATCAATCGCAGTTTGTAGACCTTTCGAGTATTGAAGACTAGAAAGAATAGAAGGGGTATCAGTATCAGAAGGAGGATTTTTAAAAACCGTACTATCAATGATTGGTGATATCGAACTTAATATAGGTTGAAATTTATGATATTCATTATTGGATATTAGTTGTAATTTTTCTTTTATCAAAAGGCCAATCTGAAAAAGTTCTCTATCTATTATATTTAATTCTTGATTATCACCTGTTTTAATCTTCGTTATATTTAAAAATATTTCAGGTGAACTATTTATGAGCAATGTAATTTCATTGTGTGTTTCTTCTCTGCAATTGTTGATATCTTTATTACTAAAAAAACGTATTGTCTCAGAAGATATTTGAATATGCGCTGTCATCTGTGACATAAAAATAGCAATACAATCAAGAATACTTGATTTGCCTACCCCGTTAATACCTATAAGTACCGTTGGCTCACTTTCATCGAAATCCAATGTCAAATCGCCAATTCCACGAAATGACTGCATTTTTAGGCGCTTGACTCTCATAGCTATCACCAAATTTAACTTAATTGATTTAGTGGATAATATCCATTGTTAACTTTACACCTTCCCTTCGTGAAGCCGCTTCGCGTCTATGCGCGAAATTTTAACCAACTTGATTAAACAGTTTTAATCTGAATAGTACCCTGATCAAACACGCGCTTATCAGTAGTGATCGCATTAACTTCTATTCTATCTGGATACACTTCATAAGCAGCAAAACTCAAACTAGAAGCAGAGTAATCTGTCCACTCAGAACGTCCTACAGAACGAACTCACCCAATTCAATAAATAGTCAGTTTAGCCGAAGTCAAGAGCAATGAAGTGATACATTAAGGCAGAAGAGACAGCAGCAGTCTCATATACGTTGTTTGTCTTTGATTCGCTGCTTTTGGTGAAAGTTCCATGTCACAAGACAATCAGAATTCGCAACCCCCTGCTTCTCCTGAACCGGAAAGGAATCGGTCTTCTCAAGCACCTTACCAGAGAGAGCAGCCAATTTGGAAGGCGGCTATTATCCGAATTCTTAGGGGAACGATTGGGGTTTTAGAGACGACTGTGGTAAAACTGGAGGCTGAATCATCAGGAGAGCAAGAAACTCCAAGTGTTTGGCAGCAGCTACAGTTGATTTGGAGTGGACTGTTAGCTAAAATTCGGTCTTTGTTACCCACCAATTTCTCAAACCAGTTGTCAGATAAGGCTTTGACAGGAATTATTGCTGGAATTGCCGTGATTTTGGTTTGGACAACTTCTACTGTTTTTACAAGTAAACCGACTGAAATAGCAATTACTCCCCCGGTTGAAGAAGTTCCTATATCCACGCCAACGGTAACTACTCCACCAGAGTCAACCGCATCAGAACCGCAACCACCAGAAGAAATTACGCCACTACCAGAACCAGAACCAGAAGTGACTCCCACGCCGACCCCAGAACCGGAAGCCACTCTTCCACCGACACCGGAACCGGAACCAGTACCAACACCAGCCGTAGAATTGACACCAGAACAAATTTTGATTGCATCTATCGAGAATCAAGTCGCAGAAATTAGCGATCGCTTTGCCTCTGGTCTGATACAGTCAATTCAAGCTAACTTCCGCACTAGCAATCTAACGGTCAAAATTAATGATGATTGGTATACCCTCAAAGAATCTCAACAAGACAAACTTGCATCTGAAATATTACAACGTTCTCAAGAACTAAATTTTAGCCATTTAGAAATTCTCGATTCTCAAGACAGATTAATCGCACGAAACCCGATTGTTGGTAATCAGATTATTATTTTCAAACGACGTACGGCAATTTCTACTATTTCGTCTCCAGCCTGAAATTTTTATAATCTTGCTCTTGCTTATATAGCAGCCTGGAATATTTGATTAGCAGTTATTTCTAAATTAGGAAAGACTGATGAAATAATTTTTTCATCATTACGAAACTGCGTGACTTGATATTCTCCGTTAACTAAATTATTGACTGATATAGTAGGACGTTTAGGATTACCAATAAACTTCCGCCCACCTAAAGCTAAATAATCAACAATCCAATATTCAGAAATTCCTAAATATTCATAAGCATCCATTTTCAGAGCATAATCATCACTCCAATTAGTGGATACAACTTCAACAATTAAAGGGATAGAACTACCTAAAGTAATTATAGATTCTTTTTTCCAACGACTTTCATGATTAGCTACTTGTTGTTTGTCAAGCAAAATTACATCAGGTTCATAGCTAGAATTTTCTACTTTGATAACACATTCTTTAGGAATCGAGTAAGCTAATTGGCAGTGTAAAATTTCTGCAAACAATGTACCAGATACAAATCCTGCTACATTAGAATGTGTTCCTGTTGGTTTAGGCATCTCAACAATTACTCCATCGTGTAGTTCGTAACGTGTATCCGAATTTTCTGGATACCATACAATAAATTCATCAAATGTTAGCTGCCTTTGTATTGCTTGAGTCATACAGTATTTTCATTATTCATAATGATATTTGCATGAAAGAATAATCAGTACATCGTCTTCTATTTTGTAAATTAACCTATGTTCATCTGTAATCCGCCTTGACTAGTAACCTTGTAATTCATATTTAAGAGGTTCAGACTTACCAATTCCTGAAAATGGTTCTCTTTGGATATCTTTAATCAAATCTAATATTTTCTTGAAAACCTTCTTACCTTCTTTTGTCCATTGACCAAATTCTTCAAAAGCTTCCGATTCAAATGCTATTTTTTTCATATTCATCTAAATCAACATAGATGAGATTTCCTTGTTCTACATTTTCTAAAGCTTTAAGTAGATGTTTTTTATTAGCTTCTGATTTGAGAAGATAAGTAGTTTCATCTTCTTCAGTTTGCTGCTCCACTAAAACTATGACTTCTACAACAGTTCCTTCTGGTAGTTCTGTAGTAGACAGTTCAATTTTGCCGTGTTTACCGACAATAGCCTTTTGTTTAATTCCACTCAGCATAGTTGACGTTTACTTTGTGTTGCTAGGTGAGACGTTTAATTTTGATTGTATCTGTATTTTTTGGTGATGGGCAATTCAGCATAATTTACGTTTACTTTTAAGTGACCTCAAATAGAGCGCGAGGTAAACCTGACTGACGAATGATAGAACGCAAAGTACCGATGCGTAACTCTTCGTAATTAGGAACAGGAACTGTAATTGTTGAATCTTCTGTTTGCATCTGCATAATAATGTGGCTACCACGCTGACGTACTTGTATAAAGCCATTCTCTTCAAGAATACGGCAGACTTCCCTGGCAGAAAGAACACGCAGTTTAGCCAATACTTACCTCTAAGCGTGTAATAAAAATTTCTGTGTGCAATCTTTCCTGAATTTCAGAAGGTGATGCTGTCTCAAAAAACAATTCCAACGCTTCAACTAGATTAGTTCGTGCTTCTTCAATTGTGTCACCTTGGCTGGCTATATCTAATTCAGGACAGAGTGCTACATAGCCATTCCCTTCGCGCTCAATAATAGCAGTCATTTGTGTTTTTTGCTTCATTTTTGTTCTGTTATATGTGGAGTAAATATATCAATTTTGATTCTAACTTTTTGAGCGCCTTCTAAACACCGATGTGTGAAAGCGGCGGTTGAAGGGTGACAATTTCTGCCATGTGTTGCTAGATGAGACGTTTATTTTATGGTGATGTGCGATCGCTTCACCTTTTAATTGTATTCATTTCAAAAAAACATACTTCCTGCATGTGCATATTTTAAACTCCTATTCAACTTAAATCTTACCTACACATGTTAGTTCAACCAGATTATAGGGAAATATAAAATTATATTTATGAGAATGAGGTAGAGATAGTAATGATTGATTTAGCTAGATTAAAGTGGAGTAAAAACGTAAATTGTCAAGATGATAGAATTAAATTCTGGGATTATAAAATAGATGAAACCTCAAAAATAGTTATCTTGCATTGGAGAAAGGGAAATGAAGCTAATGCAGAAAAGCCAGAAGAAGGTGATCTCCTCATTATCAGACAACACGCCCACATAACGCATGTTGTTCAATTTTTTAATGACACTGTTTATGATGATGGTTCTGGTCATGACTTTAGCATTGGTCGTCTAGTGGAAATAATTTGGAGAGCAAATGATTTGAAAAATCTTTCCCATACACATGATTTGAAAAATCTTCCGCATAACAAAGAAATATTTGGTTACTCAATTAATTTTCCTCCAGACGGAAAAGCTCATTATTTAGCAAATAACAATGATTTTAATGAACATTGGAACAAGCATGGCGGATTACCTGGATTTCAAAACTATATTACAGGTGTATTGACTGAAAAAGGCGAATGGCTAAAACCTTTGATCAAGTTAAAGTAAGTTTGCTTGTTGTGCATCAGACATAAAAAGAGGCGAATTGTGTTCGCCTCTAAATAATTATTTAAAAACCAAATTCTAAATCTTCGCTTCTTCTCGCACCAACTTATCCCAACCCAAATCTTTCAAATTGTTATTGCGACGCAACGGGCGAGTTACCAATTCTAAAATGTCACGGGCATTGCCAAAACCGTGAATCTGTGCAAAGGTAAACTCCACTGACCACTTAGTATTAATACCCCTTGCTTCCAATGGGTTAGCGTGAGCCATACCAGTAATTACCAAGTCTGGTTTTAAATCATAAATCCGCTGAACTTGGTTGTAATTATCTGGTTTCTCAACAATCTTGGGTAGAGGTACGCCCATTTCTTGGCAAGCTTTTTCTAAAAATGCCAATTCCGCAGCTTGGTAGCGCTTATCCATGTAGGGAATGCCAACTTCCTGCACAGTCATTCCGCAGCGCACCAAGAACCGCGCTAAGGAGACTTCTAGCAAGTTATCGCCCATGAAAAATACAGATTTACCACGAATTAGTTTTACGTATTCTTCTACATTTGCCCAAATTTGTGCTTCCCGCTCATCTAAACCTTTGGGAGTGATACCAAACACCGAGCAAATTTTCTCTATCCAGGCGCGAGTACCATCAGGGCCAATGGGGAAGGGTGCGCCAATCAATTTACACTTACGGCGACGCATAAGGGTAGTTGCAGTGCGGCTGAGGAAGGGGTTAACACCAGCAACGTAATATCCTTCTTCTAATACTGGTAATTCAGTGAAGCGTTTCGCAGGTAGCCAGCCAGAAACTTTGATGCCTTGTTTCTTCAATTCTAAAGTTAGCTGGGTAACGACAGGATCGGGGAGGGAGCCGAAGAGAACCAAGGGGGGGTGATCTACGTACTCAGATTCTTCTTGGACTACATCTTCTTTTTTCTTACCAAAGTTGAGCAGCTTTTGGATGGCGTTGCGCTCATTTTTCTCATTTTCCGTCACTGGAGCCTCACTAGGACAACGGTTAGCCATTGCTGCTAAAACGGTGTCTTCTCCTTGGGTGAAGGCGTAATCTAGTCCGTTTGCACGGGCGACAACGATGGGAATGCCGATTTCACTTTCTAACTTGGGCGCTAATCCTTCCAAGTCCATTTTGATAATTTCGGTGGTGCAAGTACCAATCCAGACAATAACACTAGGATTGCGATCGCGTTTAATTTGCTCACACAACCGTTTTAATTCTTCGTAGTCATTCAACTGTGCCGAAATATCACCCTCTTCTAACTCTGCCATTGCATAACGGGGTTCAGCAAAAATCATTACCCCCATCGCATTTTGAAGGAAATAGCCACAGGTTTTTGTCCCAATCACCAAAAAGAAGCTATCTTCAATTTTTTGGTACAACCACGCCACGCAGCTAATCGGGCAGAAGGTGTGGTAATTTCCAGTTTCACACTCAAAGTTTAAAGCTTCTGGTTGTTGAGCGACAGTCATTTTGGTTTTCTCCCCTAGTTATTTAAAGGCAAAAGTAAAAAAGGAAAAGTAAAAACTTTCTTTTACAGCTTTTTACTAATTTTCAGATGTCGCTTGATGTCCGCCGCGACATCCCAATTACTGAAAGTTTGAGGGGGTGAAGGTTGAAATTTTCCACTTCATACTTCACCCTTCATACTTCATACTTTCTCAAAAGTAACTATTAAGCGTTGGGGAAGAGACGGGCAATTTCTGAGTCATCAAAAACACCTGTTGGTAATTCTTCCCCTAAAAAATCATTATTTTCTTCAGCTTTTTGCAATCCAGTTTCATCACCCCAAACATCAGACAAAACATCTCTAAAAGCGTTTTCGTCTGGTGTGTTCAAATCATCTAGAATTTCTTCCTCTAGCTTTATTGCTGATGTCGGATCGGCATCAAAAGAAACATCGCCAAAATCATCAGTTTCGGTAGCGATCGCCTCTTGAGACTCATGTTTGCCATTGTGTCCATTGGATAAGGAGATATCACCTAATCCATTGCTACTTTCTTCCGATTCACTAACATTTAACGCAAAACCGTTTGTGTGAGAAATTGCTAAAGTTTCATCGTCAACATTGTCATCTGCAACAACTGTTGACTCATATTGATTTGTCTCTGGTTCTACTTGAGGATGACTCAAGCGATTACCAAGGGCGATGTCTGGGTCAAAATGTAAATCCAGGACTTCAATTAGGGTGTCAGCGTCAGCATTCAGTCTGGAAAAGGGCATCATCAACTGCGCTAGTTTTGGTTCTAGGGCGTTCACAACTCCCAGGATGAGGTAAGAGGGTGGTCGTTTCCCGCCATCAGGGGTGTACACCGATTCTACTTCCATGTGCAGGGTGATCCATTCCCGATTAGCCTGGAAGAACTGTAACCACTTTTGTCTGATCGAATCCGTAAAGCTATTAAAAAAAGCCATATTGCTCCTCATCCTGAGAACTTGGTGATTTATACAATCATCAAGTCTAGTTCCTCTTCGGAATTAGGAACCTGTGGTTTACGCGGATTTAAATAAAAATCAGACAACAAAGCAAACAATTCTCGATCTGGAGTGTCATTTGGGACTACTCCCTCTGGCCGAGCTAAAATTTGGTCGGCGATGTTGAGGTAGTAGTCGCAAACGTAGCTCAGGGAAGGATCAGACTCAGCCATTTCAAACAACGTCTTACCTTTAACGCGAGACACGCGAATGTCTTCAATTAATGGCAAAACTTCTAAAACTGGCATGGGAACTGCTTCTATGTATTTCTCAATCAAGTCGCGCTTGGAAGTCCGGTTACCAATTAATCCTGCTAAACGCAATGGGTGAGTCCGAGCTTTTTCTCTGACTGAAGCCGCAATCCGATTCGCCGCAAATAAAGCATCAAAACCATTATCAGTAACGATCATGCAATAATCTGCATAGTTCAAAGGAGCCGCAAAGCCACCGCAAACCACGTCACCCAGTACATCAAATAAAATTACGTCGTACTCATCAAAGGCGTTGAGTTCTTTCAGTAATTTTACGGTTTCGCCAACTACGTAGCCACCACACCCAGCACCCGCAGGTGGCCCGCCAGCTTCTACGCAATCAACACCGCCATAGCCTTTGTAAATTACATCCTCTGGCCAAACGTCTTCGTAGTGATAGTCCTTTGACTGGAGAGTGTCGATAATTGTGGGAATCAAAAACCCCGTTAGGGTAAAGGTGCTGTCGTGTTTGGGGTCACAACCGATTTGCAGAACCTTCTTGCCCCGTTTGGCTAAAGCGACAGATATGTTACAGCTAGTTGTTGACTTGCCAATACCGCCTTTTCCGTATACTGCTAGTTTCACTGTTGTTTGCCTCTTATAGTTTTTTGTCAAACTTTTGGCTCAAACATTGGCCTTGACCTAACCGCAGATGGCAATGTGTGAGGTAGTTGAGTGTCATTATTGTCGAAATTACATAGAAAATAAAGGGGGCTAAAATTTATAAAACACAGCTATCAAGCTTATGAAATTACAGTAAATCATTTTATAGATAAAATTCCCTATTAAAACCTTTATTTATTCTAAAAATATTTTTTTTTGAATTTTATAATTTTATTTATATAAAAATAGTTACAATAAACAAAAATAACGGGACTCCCTTTGTATATGCTTTGTATAGAATCTATTGATTCTGATTCCTAATCGAGATGGGTATAGGGTTGGCAGTCAAGAGATAAATGCCTAACTCGATACTAAAAATGCTACTGGAAGTTTTTTAGAGCTGAAATTAGCTTTGGTTTGCTACGAACTAACCGATCTGAGTACTGATTTTTAACGCTTAATATTTCATTTGTGAAAAATTATAAAATTAAGGCTTTTAACTAAAATTTCTTAGATTTAAGTATTTATGCTCAATCAACTATGGTATTTTCTCATCAAATAAGATATGTCCTCCCTAACCCCTAGTCTCTGACATAAAAAAGCAGGGGGGAAGGGAGCTCTTAGCAGGGGAGAAAAGCCACCTACAAGAGATGGGGTTTTAACCAAAGGTGAAAGGGAGCAAGGGAGCCTCAACGAAGTTCGAAGTTCGGTTTGTACCTACAGTCCCCTCTTCTCCCTGCTAAGAGCCCCCTGCCTCTAATCAACGAGAGGTGTCTTACTAAAATCAGAAACGCTATAAATTGCTTCAATTTCTTGTAATGATTGCCATCCAGCCAGCCACTGAGAGCGGTCTTGTAGGAGTTTGGCGTTAATCCAAAAACGAACATTAGGGTCGCAAGCAGCCACCATTTCAGCATAAACCCATTTACTCTGATTTTTCCGGTTAACTACTTGGAAGTGTCTCCAACCGTCTACTTTTTGCTGTGCTGTCCACTTAGAACCTACTAGGTAAGGAAATTTAGGCTTTTTGGTCATTGGTCAAGGGTAAAGCGCTTAACTAGTATATTCACACAGGCATTTTTCTATCCAAGAATTCAGGCTTTGACCTTCTTTCTTTGCTTTGACAGCAATTGTTTTGTGTAAATCTGGGTTAATTCTGAGGTCAGGGCAAACGCATCTAAAGTGTTATAATCCTTTAATAGCAAGGGTTTCAGCGTTTTTAGATTTAGCCTATTTTTTTGTCAAGATCCTTATCCAGCAGGAATTTCAGAAATCCCGTGCGTTCGCCCTGATCTTGGTTTTCGATATGTCCATGAAATCTTAAAAATGCTTCTGCAAATGCCTGAGCCTATTTTATTAACCCAGATTTTTGCCAAGCTTACTTCTTTGAGACGTATTCATCCCGTTTCTACAGGCGTTGAACCCTCTTAATTTGGCAACGGTATTGAGAATAGGTTAGGCTTTTCTCCATAGCTGTGAGACGATACAATTGCTTGTTTCGCCCCTTGCAGATTAAGACAAGCTTAGGACACTAGCTTGAAGAATTTCCTTGAATTGGGACATTCTGACTCACTACATGCGACATCGACTCGCACATTGTTATTCACCATAAGACCCGGTATAAGTCTAGAACCATTGTATACATATAGTATTTGTTAATAGATTAATCTTTATCCTATGGCAGTATTACACCCGTCTCCTCTTGGTGGAAAAAAAAATACACGTACAGTCGGAAGAAATTCCCAATCCATATTTTTAATCATATTTACCCTCTTGATGACAAGTGGAATAGCTGCGCGCTTGGCATATTTGCAAATTGTTGAGGGGGCAATGCACCGCAAACGAGCCGAGGCAAACCGCATTCGGGTGATTGCCAAACAGCCAGAGCGAGGTAATATTTTTGACCGTAATGGCAAACTTTTGGCGAGTACACGCTATCCTCGTTCTGTGTATCTTTGGCCAATGGCACACACTAAACCTTCTTGGCCAGTTGTGGGGCCGCGTTTAGCAAAAATTTTAGACATTCCCGAAACAGAAATTGAAAAAAAACTGGACGAAGCAGGTGCAAATTCTTCTTCTTTGATTAGAATTGCGCGTGATTTGAATGAAGCCCAAGTCACAGCTATGAAGGAGTATGAAAACGAACTGCCAGATGTGGAAATCCATACAGAAGCCGTTCGCTACTATCCCCACGGCAAGCAACTAGCCCACGTACTGGGTTATACACGAGAGTTAACTGCTGAACAGTTAAAAGAAAGACAAAAAGAAGGCTACCGATTAGGTGATGTCATCGGACAGATGGGAGTAGAAAAAGCCTATGAAAAAACATTGCGTGGTGAATGGGGAGGTCAGCAGGTAGAAGTAGATGGTGCTGGGCGACCACTGCGGGTTTTAGGAGAGAAACAAGCTAAAGCAGGCAATGATTTGCACTTGACTCTAGACTTAGATATTCAAAAATCAGCAGAAAAAGCTTTAGGCGATCGCGATGGTGCTATTGTGGCGATCAGCCCGAAAAATGGTGCAGTTTTAGCCCTAGTATCTCATCCCACCTTTGATCCCAATATCTTCTCTAAACAAAAACTCTCTCAAAAAGATTGGGAATCTGTGCAAGGTGTAGAATATCCCCTAGTTAATCGCGCCCTGAGTGCCTTTCCTCCTGCCAGCACCTTTAAAATTGTCACCACAACTGCTGGGTTGGAATCAGGCAAGTTTTCTCCTAACACAGTACTACAAACCTACGGTTCCTTAAACATTGGTGGGACACGATTTGGCGAGTGGAACCACGCCGGGTTCGGGCCTTTAGGGTTTGTTGGCGCGATGCAGTGGAGTAGTGATACCTTTTTCTATCAAATCGGTAGAGGTGTTGGCGGCCCGACTTTAATTGAATGGACGCGCAAGTATGGATTTGGTCAAAAAACTGGCTTTGAGTTCACCTCAGAAGAAACCAAAGGTTTAGTACCAGATGAAACATGGAAGCAGAAAGCCTGGAAAATACCTTGGACTGTAGGCGACACAATTAATATGTCCATTGGTCAAGGTGCTTTACAAACCACACCTTTACAAGTGGCTATTATGTTTGCTGTACCAGCCAATGGCGGCTACCGAGTCCAACCGCATTTACTCAAAGATAATGAAGAGGCCAAGAGCTGGCGTGAATCTTTAAATATGAAGCCGATAACTATTAAAATTCTACGCGAGGGATTACGCAAGGTTGTTTCTGAAGGTACGGGTAAGGCTTTAAACAAGCCGACAATTCCCCCGGTAGCTGGTAAAAGTGGCACAGCGGAAGCCTGGAAACGTCGGGTGAAGCAAAATCATGCTTGGTTTGGTGCGTATGCGCCAGCCGATAATCCAGAAATGGTAATTGTCGCTTTTGCAGAACATTCTGGTGGTGGTGGTGGTAGTATCGCCGCCCCAATGATTTACCAAATTATGGAAGACTACTTTCAAAAAAAATATCCAGGCAAGTATCAGAAACCAGAGGCGAAAAAACCATAGCTTGAAAGAGTTTGATAGTGGCGTGGCAAGCCTTAAATAGTGCAAAAAATATATTTTTTGTGGTGTAGGCAAGATGCCATCCCACAAGAGAATTCTATTGCAGCATTTTAGCCTAGGCACACCCTACTGGACTATTTCGGCGATCGCAATTACTATTTCGGCAGTAGGCTGGGCTGTAAAACTGTGGTAAGCTTGGCCAGCATTTGAGTACGAGATGAAACCTCAAGCTTGCGAAACATCCTTTTTAAAGCTTGCTTAACAGAGTTTTCTGTAATCCAAAGTTCACTACTAATTTCTGCATTGCTTCGTCCTTGAGCCACTAAGGAAGCAATTTCTACTTCACGAGGTGTTAAACGCGCTGTCTGTAATGGCGGAAGTTGCGATTTTGCTGTTGACACCCAAGTAGAAATATGCAAACAAATCGCACTCAAATCTGTGAGATTTTGTGAATCGAATGCCGGCATCCCTTGCTTACGGGTAAAACCTACTACACCCACTAACTGGCCATTGCTGACAATTGGCCCTGCCATAACGTGCCAGTGATCAGCACGCGGACAAATTAATCTCCATGTCTTCGGTTCTGTTACCAAAGCTTCATGAACAGGAGCATGGCGTTCTAATAAGTAGCGCGCAACTGGGTTGTGTTGGGGTGATAATGCAATTTTTAGTGCTTTTTGAAGCTTAATGTCAATTAGAGGAATTTGATCAAAGAAAAACAGCCCGCATCTTGTAGCTGAAAAATACTGACTCATGTCTGTGGATATGTGCGATCGCAATGTCTGTTCATCTTTAGCTTGGGCAATTGCCCGAAATAGAGCGATTAAAGCAACCATAATTGGTAAATTGTACACTTTTGAGGTCTAGAAGTATTATTACCAGCACATTTATCTTAGCTTTATACCAATTCGTAATTATGAAAGTACAACAGCGTCTAGATTTCAAGGTTTGAATCTGTTGCCAAATTTTAGGAATTGGGATCAAATATTCACCTTTTTGGATCACTTTACTATGACTGTAAATTCTGATTACGCTTATCCATCAGTTATTGTTGATACTCAATGGCTGGCAGATCATCTCAATGATCCAAATGTTCGGATTATTGAAGTGGATGTGAGTCCAGAACCTTACAAAAATGCTCACATACCTGGTGCTGTATTTTGGAACATTTTTACAGACTTACTATTGCCAGATTTGAGGATAAATTTAGATGCGATCGCTTTTGAAAAGCTCATGCAACGCTCAGGCATTACTAATGATACAACACTAATTGCCTATGGCAGTTACCCTGGAACAGGCGGCTGGATTTTCTGGTTGTTGAAAGTTTTTGGACATGAAAATGTCCGAGTTCTCAATGGCGGCTACCAAAAATGGAAGTCAGAAAATCGTCCATTAGCTACTGAGTTATCTACCTTTCCTGCTACTGATTACCACGCTAAAGCCCCTGATGACAGTTTCAGAGTACTATACCCGGAAGTTCAGGCAGCAATTGGCTTGGACAATCGCATATTGTTAGATGTCCGAACAACTCAAGAATATTCTGGTGAGTGGTTTTTTGATCAACCACCAAAAGCAGGTGAACGCACTGGCCATATTCCAGGTGCAGTGAATCTTGAGCATATCCTCATGTTTAACGAGGATGGCACTTTTAAATCATTCGACGATTTAAAAAATCTCTATACCAGTAAAAGTATTACGGCTGATAAAGAAATTTTTCCCTACTGTGCGATCGGTGGGCGTTCTGGATATATCTGGTTTGTCTTAAAGTATTTACTAGGCTATCCAAATGTTCGCAATTACGATGGCTCGTGGAATGAGTGGAGTCGTCTAACTGATGCAGCGATCGAGCAGTAGTCAAATAAACCAGGATGCTGTCTGACTTCTACAGTGCTGAGTCTGATTGGTATCAGTCTGTTAGATTGTGGAAATTTCAGGGAATTCTAAGTATTGAGGGTTCTTAGATTCGGCAATTAAACAGCTTTCTTATGCACACTACCAGCACGATTACACTATCAGGCTATCGCATTACTGAACCAATTTACGAAAGCAGTAAAACCCTGGTTTATCGGGGACAGCGCACTTCAGATAAACAACCTGTTGTAATTAAACTCATGCGGAGTGAGTATCCCAACTTCAAGGAACTTGTTCAATTCCGCAATCAATACACGATTACCAAAAATCTTCATCTTGCTGGAATTATCGAAACCTATAGTCTAGAAAACTACCGCAACGGTTATGCCTTAATTATGGAAGACTGTGGCGGTATCTCCCTCCAGAATGAGTTGGGAAGATGGGGCGATAAAGGGATGGGGGAAAATGTCGAATCATTGAGCGAGTTTTTTCACATTGCCTTGCAAATCGTCTCTTCTTTAGAAGGACTGTATCGCAACCGAGTCATTCACAAAGACATTAAACCCGCTAACATTCTGATTAACTCTACCACCCTTGAAGTAAAACTTATCGATTTTAGCATCGCCTCATTACTACCCAGAGAAACGCAAGTTCTTATCAGTCCTAATGTCCTTGAAGGTACTCTCGCTTATCTGTCTCCCGAACAAACCGGACGCTTGAATCGGGGTATTGACTATCGCAGCGATTTTTATTCCCTAGGTGTTACTTTTTTTGAACTTCTCACGGCACAGTTACCCTTCCAGTCTGACGATCCGATGGAATTGGTTCACTGTCACATTGCCCAGCAACCGCCTTCTGTCCACAGTATTAATCCTGACATTCCCCCAGTCTTGTCTGACATCATCAGCAAACTAATGGCCAAAGATGCTGAAGATCGTTATCAAAGTACTCTAGGGCTAAAACACGACCTGACAAATTGCTTGCACCAGTGGCAACAAACTAGGAAAATAAATTCCTTCGAGTTGGGCATTCGGGATATTTCCGATCGCTTCATTATTCCAGAAAAACTCTACGGCCGTACAGAAGAAGTAAAAACCTTGCTTGCCGCATTCAATCGCGTGGCACAGGGAAATGCTGAGATGATGATGATAGCTGGGTTTTCTGGAATTGGTAAAACTGCGATCGTTAACGAAGTTCACAAACCCATCGTGCGACAGCGCGGTTACTTTATCAAGGGCAAATTTGATCAATTCCAACGCAACATTCCTTTTTCTGCCTTTGTGCAAGCTTTCCGCGATTTGATGGCACAATTGATCACCGAGAGTGATGCCCAAATTGCACAGTGGAAAACTAAAATTATGTCGGCTTTGGGTCATAATGCTCAAGTCATTATTGAAGTTATTCCTGAACTAGAAAGAATTATCAATCAACAACCGCCAGTACCAGAGATGTCTGGTAATGCTGCTCAAAATCGCTTTAATTTATTGTTTGAAAAATTCATCCAAGTCTTTACTACAAAAGAGCATCCCTTAGTGATGTTTCTGGATGATTTGCAATGGGCAGATTCGGCTTCTTTAAAGTTGATGCAGCTATTAATGAGTGAAGTAAATAACCGCTATTTATTACTCATTGGCGCATATCGAGATAACGAAGTCAATCCAACCCATCCCTTGATATCGACTTTAGAAGAAATTAGGAAAGCCCCAGCAACTATTAATACTATTACCCTCGCGCCTCTCAAGCAATCTGATTTAAACCATCTCATTGCAGATACTCTTAATTGTTCTTTCAATATTGCGCTACCTCTCACTGAATTGGTATATCAAAAAACCAAAGGTAATCCCTTTTTTGCTAATCAATTGCTCAAGTCTTTTTATGAAGATGGGGTACTTTGGTTTGACTTTGAGACTGGTTATTGGCAATGCGACATAGCTAAAATGAAGGGTCTAGCCCTCAGTGATGATGTAGTCGAGTTTATGGCGCTTCAGTTACAGAAGTTACCTTTTTCTACTCAAGAAATATTGCAACTAGCTGCCTGTATTGGTAACTCTTTTGACTTAAAAAATCTCGCAATTGTCTATGAAAAATATTTAGTTGAGACAGCGACAGATTTATGGAAAGCTTTACAAGAGGGATTAATTATTCCGACAAGTGAAGTTTACAAGTTCTTTCAATCAAATGGTACTGAATCGTCAGTAATAGGTAACGACGAAGAATCTACTCAATTCCCAATTTTCAATTCCCAATTCCCAAATTATAAATTTCTCCACGATCGCGTTCAACAAGCTGCCTATTCTCTGATTCCTGACAGCAAAAAACAGTCCACTCACCTCAGAATTGGGCAACTGCTGTTGAGCAATACTCCCGAAGCAGAACGAGAAGAGCGTATTTTTGAGATTGTCAATCAATTGAATATGGGGATGGGATTAATTAACCATCAAAGCGAACGAGACGAACTTGCTGGGTTAAATCTGATTGCTGGACGCAAAGCAAAAGCTTCAACGGCTTACAGCGCGGCAGTCGAGTATTTCACAATCGGGAGAGAATTGTTAGCAGTAGATAGCTGGCAAAGTCAGTATGACCTCACTTTAGCTTTATATGAGGATGCAGCAGAGGCCGCCCACTTAAGCGGTAGCTTTGAGGACATGGAGCAATTGTCACAAGTTGTACTGCAACAAGCCAGAACTCTCTTAGAAAAAGTGAAAGTGTATGACATCCAAATCCAAGCATACACAGCACAAAACAAACTACTAGAAGCAGTAAAAACTGGACTGGCTGTTTTAAAACTCTTGGGGATGGAAATTCCAGAACAGCCTACACAGTCAGATTTTCAGATGGAATTGGCGGAATTTACGTCAAATTTGGCGGGAAGGCGGGTTGAAGACTTAATCAACTTGCCAGAAATGACAGAACCTACCCATCTTGCAGCCATGAAAATTTTATCAATGGTTGCTGGTGCTGCCTATAATGCTATTCCCCAATTGTTACCACTGATTGTATATAGACAGATCAATTTATCAGTTAAACACGGCAATATTGCAGCATCTACCGTTGCTTATGCCTATTATGCTGCAATTCTTTGTGGCGGCATGACAGATATTGAGACAGGTTATCAATTTGGTAAACTGGCATTGAGTTTGTCAGACAAATTCCCAGCTGCAAAAGAGTTTAGATATCGCGCATCATTTATAGTCCATGCTTGCGTAACACATTGGAAGGAAAATGCTAGGGAGAATTTAGATATATCTTTACGGGAACTTTATTTTGGATTGCTGGAAGCAGGTGCTTTAGAATTTGCTGGCTATTGTGCTTACTGCTACTGCTACAACTTATACCTCATGGGTGAGCAACTGGAAGAACTTGAACAAGAAATGGCCAGATATAGTGATGCTCTTAGGCAATTAAAACTAACAACAGGTCTAAGTTATAACGAAACTTACCGACACACAGTTATAAACCTGATGAGTGGTGCAGAAAATCCATGTTATTTAATTGGTGAATTATATGATGAGGAGAAATTACTGCCGTTTTTAAGACAAACCAATGACATCACTGGCATATTTCACTTATATTTTAATAAATTCATTTTATGTTATTTATTTGGCAAATTACCGGAAGCTGTGGAAAATGCAGCAATAGCCGAACAATATTTACCAGGAGTCATTGGCACAATTCTTGTTGCTGTTTTCTATTTCTATGATTCTTTGCTACAGCTTTCGCAAGCTTCTCACGCTACTAATGAAGCGCAAAAATTAATATTAGAAAAGGTAACTGCTAACCAAGAAAAAATGCAGATTTGGGCGGATCATGCTCCTGGTAATTTCCTGCATAAATTCCTGCTGGTGGAAGCAGAAAAGCATCGAGTTTTAGGTAATAATCTGGAAGCAATGGATTATTATGATCGCGCTATTGCCAAAGCCAAAGAAAATGAATACATCCAAGAAGAATCTTTAGCCAACGAACTTGCTGCTCAATTTTACTTAAAATGGGGCAAAGAGAAAATTGCTCAACTGTATCTCAGCGATGCTTACTACGGTTATGCTCGTTGGGAAGCGAAGACCAAAGTTGAAGACCTAGAAAAACGCTATCCCCAATTACTTGCTACTGTTCTAGAACGAGAAAAAATCCGCCTCAATCCCATCACTACGATCGCAAATTCCGGCAGTAATTCACTGTCTACTATTCAAAGCACAATTTCAAGCAGTACAAGCATTTCCGAAGCTTTGGATTTAATCACCATCATCAAAGCTTTTCAAAGCCTTTCTAGTGAAATTCATCTGGATAAGTTGCTTTCGGCTTTGATGCAGGTGGTAATTGAAAATGCAGGTGCTGAAAAATGCGCCTTGATTTTAGTTAAAGATGATCATTGGGTAATTGAAGCTGTAGGAGCAGGTTTCTCAAAATCTTCGCGTCAAGATTCTACCGTTGATCAACTTCCTACAGTGTGGCAATCTCTCCCAGTCGAAGCAATGCAGGAAATTCCTGTGACTCTCCTCAACTATGTCGAACGCACTGGGGAAAGTTTAGTGATGGATGATGCAACGGCGGAGACTGCTTTTGCTTCTGATCCCTACATGATTCGACAGCAACCCAAGAGCTTATTATGTACTCCGATTCTTAGACAAGGGAAATTGATTGGTATCCTTTACTTAGAAAATAATCTGATTTCAGGAGCATTTACAAGCGATCGCCTCACCATTCTTAACTTACTCTGCTCTCAAGCTGCCATCTCTTTAGAAAATGCTAGTCTTTATCAGCAGTCTCAAGAGTATGCCCAACAGCTAGAACACTCCCTGGAAAACCTGAAACAGATGCAGCTACAGTTGGTACAGAGCGAAAAAATGTCCGCATTGGGGAACCTCGTCGCGGGTGTTGGCCACGAAATTAACAACCCTGTTGGCTTCATTGCTGGAAATCTCCAACCCGCTAAGGATTATGTTCAGGATTTGTTTAATCTGATCGACCTCTATCAACAACACTATCCCAACCCAGTGGCAGAAATTCAAGAGGAAACGGAAGCCATTAACTTGGAGTATGTGCGAGAAGATTTACCCAAACTGATTTCCTCAATCAAAGAAGGTAGCGATCGCATTTTAAATATTAGTGTCAGCTTGCGAACTTTTTCTAGAGCAGATAACAATCTCAAGATTCCCTTTGATATTCACAAAGGTATCGATAGCACGATTTTGATTCTCAAACACCGCTTGAAAGCGTCAGATACTTATCCTGACATTGAAATATTCAGAAATTATGGTGATTTGCCCTTGGTAAAATGCTTCCCTGGACAACTCAATCAGGTATTTATGAATTTGCTCTCCAATGCTATTGATGCTCTAGAGGAGTCCAATCAAGTGCATACTTTGAGTGAACTACAAGCAAATCCCAATCAAATTACAATTCAGACTACTCTCAATGCAGAGGACAATTCTGCTGTATTAATTCGGATTAAAGATAATGGGATGGGAATGTCAGATGAAGTCCGGCAAAAAATCTTTGACCATTTATATACAACTAAGCCTGTGGGTAAAGGAACGGGATTAGGATTATCTATTGCTCGTCAAATTGTTGTGGAAAAGCATGGTGGAACCTTGAGTTGTCAGTCAGAACTGGGTAAGGGAACAGAGTTTGCGATTTTAATTCCCCTTGAAAGTCCCTAAGAGATTTCCAGAAAATAAACAATAAAATGATCATCGTGATGAGGCAATACGGTTTAGCTAAGGCTAAAAGCGTGATTTCTAGCAAAGCGCTGTTAGCTGTAGCGGAGCGTTAATTACTCAACGCTCCGCTACAGCTATATGATAAGAAAATTAGGAGTTTCGAGGCTTTGTTCAATACCTCTGTGTACTGGCAGCCTGGTATTTAAACTAAACAGTTTAGTTGGCAATTGGTGATCACCCTTACTCTATTTACTAAATCATTTGTATTTCATTTATCTTGATATATTCGGTTTATACGTTGATGTATTCTATTTTTAATTTTAATTTAAAGATGTACCAATTAAATTAACCTAAATTTTGTTCAAGTGAACATTTTTTATCATTTGTGAGAAATCCGGGTTAATAATGTACAGTCCTATTTCCATGTATTCAAGTAGATAAATACTAATTTCCATAAATATTTCATAATTCTATTGAATAAAAAATAGTTGGATGCTCTGATGTAATACCAAACTCCATCGGCATACATTTCTAGTAATAACTCTACCAGTATTTGTCCAATTAAACAAAATTTAGTACTGGTAATAGAATAATAGAAAGGTATATACATGAAAGAAGTCTTTGCCTTGATTGAACAGAGAAAACAAGAATTTGCTCAATTGCCATTATTTGAGTTTTTACAAGACAAAAGTATAGATCCAAGACAAAGATTGGTTTTTGCTCCTTGCCTTTCTCCTTTAGTTATGGGTTTTGCAGAGCTATGCACATATGTTTTTAGAGAAGAGCCAACCAATAACACAATTCAGGCATTAATAAATCAACACACTTATGAAGAACAAAACCATTGGCAGTGGCTTCTAGAAGATATTCACAAATTGGGGCTTGATGAATCACTTAGCTTCACTGATGCTTTGAGATTTCTTTGGGGTGAAGAAACCCAGAAAACACGCCAAGTTTGCCCTCAAATTGAACGATATATTTTCAAATCTCAGCCTCTCCAGAGGCTAGTAGCTATGGAAGTAGCAGAAGCAGCAGCAAATGTTTTTTTCTCAATGACAGCACCAGTTATTACAGAACTTCAACCAATTACCAAAAAACAATACCGTTATTTTGGGGGACATCACGTAGAAATGGAAAATAACCACAATCTGACTACAGATGATGTGGTGCCTTTTTTTGAACAGATACAACTGACAGATGAAACTCGTCAAGAACTACTTGAGTTAGTCAATATATGGTTTACAGCTTTCACAGAATCAATGGATGAACTGCTGGCCTATGCACAAAAACATAAGATTGAGCAACCGTTAAAGCCGCATAAGCTTGTGTGCATTTAATAGGCTGTAGGATTGACGCTTTTAACTCTGATATTCCCTCTTTTAGAAAAAGAGGGCTTTACGCATCACGCCTCGTAATCAGATTTACAGTAAAAACAAACTAGTATGAAAGCAACATTAGCTATTAGTCTTTTGTCAGCATTGCCTCTTTCATTTTTCATCAATTCGGGCAAAGTATTGGCGGATAATGCACAGTGTAGAAATGCTAACTTAAGGGGAACTTACGCCTTTGAAGTCAGCGGTTTTTTTGGTGATCAAGCTCCTTTCTCTCCCGCAGCCGCAGTCAGAATTGTTCGTTTTGATGGACAGGGTAATTTCAATGGGCGTGGTTTTAGTGTTCTTGCAGGTGGTGTTGCAGAAGGTAACATTTTAGGAACCTATCAAGTTCAGTCTGATTGCACGGTTCAAATTACTTTTAGTCTCTTAAATTTAAACGGAACCCAAAGTGTTAACAATGTGTTTGGCGTGATCCTTGATAGGGGACAGAAAATCCGTGGAGTCAATACATCATCTACTGTTGGGCCTGGTACTCTGTTTGAAAATTTTGAAAGGATAGCAGATTAAGGACTTCCCAAAATTATAACAGGTGACAGGTAACAGGCTTCCGCCGTGAGCGTCAGCCGAACGGTGACAGGTAACAGGGTTAAAAGTCTTTTAGTGCATGAATTTTATCATTGGCCGATGTCCTAACTGCCTTGGCTACTGCTATAACTATGCCGAGATCAAAAGTAAATAATCAAACTTTTGATCTCGGCATTTTTTTGTGTTTTTTGCTGATCATAAGTTAATCTTAATCGGATTTATACCAATTGCTATAAAACATTTAAGACTACTACAGCACGGTACTACGGTGTTGTTTCTGGTGGCGTGGGTGTGGGTATCTCCGTGGGAGTGGGAGTAGGCGTGGGAGTAGGTGTGAGTGTTGGCGTAGGTGTTGGCGTGGGTGATTCTACAGGGACGGGATTTTCGGCGGCGATGGTGAGTTGATAATCTACTGCTGTTGAGGCTGTAGACGCGATCGCAAACTCATAATATCCATCTTCTGGTAATTTTGTTGACAAGGTGCGTTTTGTCGAGTCATCTAAAAATTTGATTTTTCCCGAAGGCGAATAAACTGATAACAAAACTTTGGTATTGGCTTTGAGGTTTAAGTCCAATGTTTGCCCTTGAGAAAGTGCGGCGATAAAAATTTTACCGCTACCAGGTTTGAGAGTGCCAGTAACTGTTTTACTGGTAGCCTCTGGAGCAAAGACAATCTTCTCAAAAGCACTACCAGCCAGGATAGCATTGAGTTGATCGCTCACAAACCCATGCCAAACTTGGCCGATGGGTTCACCTAAAAAATCTCTCCCGCGTTGTTCTGGAAATATATTGTAGAAAGCTGCATCACCTAAATCATACAAAGCGCGACTGCCGACGTTAATTTTATTAACTGCTGCTTTCCAGCGATCGCGATCGGCTGCGGTATAATTTCCTAGTTGGCGACGTGCTTTAGTACTCAATTGCGAAAGCTTATCTAATAATTCGTTAGCAGTTCGATCCCATGCAGCTCGCAAACTCTCATTTTCTGGTTCATCGCTAAGAGTGCGTCCCTGCAAACTAGGGTTTCTCCGCCAAAAAACTTGATTAACTAAGTTTACATAAAAGTTTTGATCAATATTTAATTCTTGGCGGCGATCGCTTAATTTTTCTTTGCGTTGCTTTTCTTCTGGCGAATAATTCGCTAAAGGATCAATAGGTTGGGTAACAGTTGGGGTGGGTGTAGAAACAGTATTTCCACCATTGTTATTGTTGCGATTTGTACCCAACCAAAATACTCCAACAACACCAACTAAGACTAATGTTGCAGCAAAGGTTTTGGTTGGTGTCCACCAGTTAGTTGGTTGCGGAATGGGTATGGGAGATACAGGGGTAGGACGAGGTGGTGCTGGGGTAACTGGAGGAGAAGGGGAGACAGCAAAAGTGGCTGATGTTGCAGGAGACGGTGTAACTGGTGGTTGAGTCGGATAATAGTTAACAGGTGTAGGATTAAGTGCGTGTAAAACTTGACTGGCAGATTGATAGCGATCGCTCGGACGAGGCGCTAACATCTTATTTAATATCTGTTCTAACATCGGACTCAGGCTAACTTCCTGTTGCCATTTCCAAGTGAGAGTGTAATTATCTAGTAATTCTTGTGGTTGTTTGCCTGTCAACAGCACTAATATCGTTACTGCCAAAGCATATAAGTCGCTGTGGGGAGATACGGAACCAGTTTGCATTTGTTCTGGCGGTGCAAAGCCGATTTTTCCCAATAAGGTTGGTGCTGGAGGCGGTGCTGCTACACCTGGTTGGTAATATTGAGAGGCAACAGTGGCAATTACTTGTTTGACACCACCAAAGTCAATTAATATTGGCAACTGGTCTGCGGCGCGTAAAATTAAATTATCTGGCGAAATATCTCGATGAATTACACCCAAAGAGTGAATGTACTCTAAAACTGGCAAAATTTGCTGTAAGAGTTGGCGTACTTCTGCTTCTGTAAAGCGTAAGCCTTGCTGTCTGCGAGTATTTAATAAAGAATTATATGTTTGCCCTTCCACATAATCCTGCACTAAGAAGAGATATTCTTTACCTTGCAGATTTGTGCGAAACAATTCCCGAAAGCGGGGAATTTGGGGATGTTGCAATTTGTAGAGGACACTTGCTTCTCGCTGAAAAAGTTCTTCGGCTTTTTGTAAAACGTAAGCAGTTTGAACTTGGGGAGAGAATTCTTTTAAAACACAAAGTTCGCGGAAGCGGTTGATATCTTCAGCTAAATAAGTACGTCCAAATCCACCTTGCCCGATTTGACGCACAACTACATAGCGATCGCTTAAAGTTAATCCAGGTTGGATACTATAACTGACAGGTAAATCTTGCAAATTTTCACCGCACTGGAGACAAAATCTACTACCTGCGGGGTTTTCATGACCTTTAGAACAATAAAATTTAGTCATTGGTCTATAGTCAATAGTGCTAAGTAAGATATTCTTTCCCTGCTCCCTTGCTTCCTTATCCCCTCACTCATCACCTTTACACCCTAATTAATTGTTCGATTGTATTTTACTCACTTTATCAGCCGCGATCGCATACCAAATTTGACCGTAAGTTTGTTGATTCTGTTTCTCCCGTTGTTTACCAGGAAATAACTGCTCAAATTTTTGATTTGTCTCTTTGTTTAACTGACTGATTGTATAGTTACCCAACTTTCCTGTTCTGGCTTGCAGTCTCCATCTTTCGTAATCTTTTTGACTGTAGCTTCCTAATTTTTGATGTGTGGCGGTGCTAAGTTCAGCCTGTTCTAGTTTATCCAACAAGTCATCAGCAATTCTAAACCATTCATCTCGCAAAGCTGTATCTCCCGATTTAGATGTCAGGCTCCGCCCTTGCATGTCTGGTCTCTTATCATAAAATAAATTGTCTACCATGCGAGTAAAGAAAACTTCTGGTATTTTTAGCTCTTGACGACGCGCCATCACCTCAGCATTATTTTTACGTCCTTTGTCACTGACTGGTAGGCTAATAGGATTTGGAAGTGATGGTATTTGGGGCAACGAAATTGCAGGTATGCTAATTGAATTTATACCTCGAACCACAGCATTTACCGCAGCCAAAGTCCCAGCAAATGTTAAACCAACCAGTGCTGTAGCGCCGAGGCTCACAGCAAATGGACGCAACCAAACAGGTAAAGACAGAGCGCGGGTAACGGCTTGAGTCCTGTGATGAATTTTACTAACTATAGCGTTGGCGCGTTGTCGTCCGGGAGAAACTACCTGAGTCTTCAGTTTGGTAATATATGGGTGGCTAAGTTGAGTCACATCTGGCGATGGTAAATCTTTGAGAACCTGTTCGGCTGTTTGATAGCGATCGCTCGGTTTATAAGCCAGCATCTTTTTTAACACAGTTTCTAGCTTGGGACTAACCTGAATTTCTTTACCCCAATACCACATTCCTTGATAGCTATCGTATAATTTTTGCGGTTCTTTACCTGTTAATAATACTAATACTGTCACCGCCAAAGAGTATAAATCACTGCTCAAAAATACCTTTCCCTGCCGAATTTGTTCTTCTGGCGCGTAGCCTTTTTTACCTAATAAGGTGTGATTGGCTGCTAACTTAGTAAACCAAAAACCTTGAGACGCTGGTAACTGCTTTACACCACCAAAGTCAATCAGCACAGGTAAATTATCAGAACGCCGCCAAATCAAATTATCGGGTGAAATATCACGGTGAACAACATCTTGTAAGTGGATGTAAGATAACACAGGTAAAATCTGTTGCAGAAGAGTAATGATTTCTGCCTCACTAAAAGTTTGACGTTGTTCTAACAACTGGTAATAATTGTCACCTTCTATATAATCTTGAACGAGAAAGAAAAAATCTTTACTGCCTACTTTCACCTGCAAAGAAGCGTGAAAACGCGGAATCTGCGGATGCTGGAGTTGTTTCAGCACACTTGCTTCCCGTTCAAATAACTCCTTGGCTTTTTGTAAATCTTGCTGTGCTTGCACTTGGGGTGCAAATTCCTTCAGCACACACACTTGATTAGCCTTATGTCTATCGTCCGCTAAATAAGTACGTCCAAAACCACCTTGTCCCAACTGACGTATAATTTGATAGCGTTGATCCACGATTTGCCCAACAGCAAGAGGCAATGGTTCACCGCAAGAGGTACAAAACCGATTACTGCCAAGATTTGTGTGTTGTTTACTGCAATAAACTTGCATGGTGCTGAAGGATAAATTAGGGTTTTTATAAATTACTACAACAAATGCGGTTCTGTTTACGGACATGCTGTCTAAAATTGCCTGCAAACAGAGGCCAGATCAAGGAATCATCGGCAGAATAGAGCTTTATTTATATATGTTTGTTAATAAAAGTTATTTTTCTACACTAGCGCATTAAGTTAAATCACAACATTAGGATGAGTCAGCGTGATGAACTGCAATTCACAACAGCAACGGGCTATCAGAGCATTTGTAGATTTTGTATCTATACCTATAGAAACCTTACTACAAAGGCATCTGAACACTGCTAGTTCATCAGTAGTCTTAACGTTATTTCACGATGTAGCCGCTAATGTCCCGGCTTACAAGGCTTTTTTAGCAGCAAGCGGGATTAATCCTGAGACAATTCAAACTCTGGACGATTTTCAGAAATTACCTGCGATCGCCAAAGAAAATTATATACTGCATTATCCTTTGTCTGATTTGTGCCGCAACGGTCAGTTAGCCGCGTGCGATATGATAGCCGCTTCTTCCGGTTCCACAGGTAAACCAACATTTTGGCCTCGCTTCTTCACAGATGAATTGCAAATCGCCATACGCTTTGAGCAAATTTTTCATGATAGTTTTAATGCAGATACCCGACGCACCCTCGCAGTGATTTGTTTCACCCTAGGAACTTGGGTAGGCGGGATGTTCACCACCAATTGCTGTCGCTATCTTGCGAGTAAAGGTTATCCCATCACAGTTATTACTCCCGGTAACAACAAAGAAGAAATCTTGCGGGTAGTTCAAGAACTGGGTGGAAATTTTGAGCAAGTTGTACTTTTAGGATATCCGCCATTCCTTAAGGATGTGATTGACACTGGCGTTAGCCGTGGTGTGAAATGGCAGAAATATCACATGAAGCTAGTCATGGCGGGAGAAGTATTCAGCGAAGAATGGCGCAGTTTAGTCGGTGAAAGAGTTGGTTCGCAAAATCCTTGCTACGATTTCGCCTCACTTTATGGAACTGCGGATGCTGGTGTGTTGGGTAATGAAACCCCTTTGAGTATCTGCATTCGTCGTTTCTTAGCCGAAAATCCTGATGCTGCTAGAACGTTATTTGGTGAATCTCGTTTACCCACACTAGTACAATATGACCCCACGAGTCGTTTTTTCGAGGTGAAAAATGGCTCATTGCTGTTCTCTGGAGACAATGGTATTCCTTTAGTGCGTTATGACATCTTAGACACTGGTGGAATTATTAGCTATGATGCCATGCTGGAGTTTTTGGCGGAATGGAAATTTAACCCACTAGAAAATCTCCCCTCAAACACTCAGCACTCAAAAAGAGGAATTCACTCATTACCTTTCGTCTACGTTTTTGGACGCTCTAACTTTACAGTTTCTTACTTTGGCGCAAATATTTATCCAGAAAATGTCACCGTAGGATTAGAACAACCAGTCATTCAAAAATGGGTTACAGGTAAATTCGTGTTGCAAGTCAAGGAAGATGACGACAAGAACCGATTTTTATCTGTAGTTGTAGAACTAGCACCAGGCGTTGAAAGTAGTGAAGATAAACGCCAAGCCATAGCTGCTGCAATTCTTACGCAATTACTACGCCTTAACAGCGAGTTTGCTAATTACGTCCCCTCAGAATATCAAACACCACAGGTTACTCTAACAGCAACAGGCGATCGCGAATATTTCCCCATTGGCGTTAAACATCGCTACACCCGCAAGTAGGCAGTATTGATTAGTAAAGCTTTATTAATCTTGACCATACCTCTTTTCTGAGCTTTGCCGTTTTTTGCTAAACATTGTATTAAGTTGCTTAATACCATCTTTTTTAAATTCTATAATGCAAGCAAGTACTTACAAGCAAAATGATTAAAAACGTTCGTTCATCGACTCTCACCCGTACACGTTTGATAGAAGCCGCCTCACAGGTATTTGCTAGTTTAGGTGTACAAGGCGCAACTACCCGTGAAATAGCTCGTGTTGCTGAGGTGAATGAGGTAACTTTATTTCGTCACTTTGCCAGCAAAGAACAACTCCTCAAAGCAGTCCTTGAAAATGCTCTAGCACTCCAAATAGAAGCTTTAGCTCACCCCGAAACTTGGACACAAAATCTGCGTGTTGACTTGAGACGCTATGCCGAACTCTACAATACTATGCTGGAAGCCCAAGAAGATTTGATTCGTACCTTCATTGGGGAAGCTAAACGTCATCCAGAAGCAGCCAAGCAAGTTATCCAAGAAGCCGTTCAACCCTGGAGCGAACAACTAGTTACTTACCTCAAATTCGGTCAGAAACGTGGTACTGTTAGACCGGAACTTGATCCAGTGGCAGCGATCGATATGTTTACAGGAGTGTTACTAGCAGGTATGCTCTGCCGTAATGTCAAGCTCAAGAAAAACAGCTATACCTGTGATGAATATATCGATACCTGTGTAGATGTTTTTGTCCGTGGTATCAGTGTAAATTCTTTACCAGTTGTTAGTGCAGGTAGAATTTAGCAATTCGTAATGACGCTTTCTGTGAGACGCTACGTGTAGACTTCGGCGTGAACTCAGTCGAACGCTTGTTCCTCCGCAAGGAGAACGTAATTCATAATGTTTAATTACGAATTTAAGTAAGTAGAGATATGGCTTATGTACATTACCAACTTTATCCTAGAATAAAATTCTACCAGATAATAGCCTACGTAAAAACCCAAACAAACCAATTACAACATTAATCTGCATCTGAGTTTGATGCGCTTCTTCTAGATTTTGCAAAATTTTCTGCATTTCTTGGAGATTTTCTGAATTCACTCCAATCACAATTTTATTGATAATCGCGGCTCTAATACTATCTATTGTGTATTTACATTCCCGAACCGCTGGTCTTAATTTATTTACTGAGTCCCAATTACTTTTATCCTTAGCTTGCTTCAACTCAAATTGTAGGGTTAGTAATATATCTTCTAATTTATCTTCTAGTTGTTGCAGCTTTTGTAAATCAATACTATCACTAGGTTCGGATTGCAGCTGTTTGATGATTATAACTAGCCCATTTATAGTTTTATTATCTACCGGTGTACTATCCATAGGGTCATTATTCATTATTCACACCTTTTTAAAGTTGGCATTTAAGTTGAGATTTATCTGGCTTTGATTGACCATTAACAACATCTATAAAGAAACTACTAAGAGTTTGATCTGATTTTATTTCCTGCTCAATAGTGTTGATTTTTCCTGTCAGTGAACTGTAGTTATTGCCAGTAATATTTGTAGTTAAACTCAAAATTTGAGTAACTCTAAACGAAATTACATCAAAGCTAAGATGAGGATATTCATCAATAAGTTTTGAGAGCCTTTGACCTTTATCTGCTGCTACTATAAATTTAGCGATCGCAGTCTCTACCATTTCTTTTTCTTCTAAATCCAGATTACGCCACTTATTGATTAGGATACTAACTTGATCTTCAATTTCTTTCTTCTGAGTTTCTAATATATTAATTTGTCTGTACTGTTGACGCAGCTTAATTAGCTCTACCCCAATTACTGCTCTTTCAGGATTCTTTGGTTTTGGTGGATTTTTTTGTAAGAGTTGAGCAAGGCGTAGCATTTTAACTGTTAAACACCGGGCTGGTTGAACTGCTTGAGTTACTATCTTTCTACTTCCAATGTCAATTGTTTCTAGGTTAGTAAATATTTCTACAGCTTTATCATATTCTGCTTGTAAATTATTTAATGCTGTATCAAGTTCTGATGGCTGATTTTTATCTCCTAAAATAATTAAATCTAGCTGTTGAAAATCGATGCCCTCATCATTATTCTCAAGGATAGGATTATTTAGTAGTTCAGCAATAGTTGAGTCTATATTATCCTCAGTTGATTCTCTTAACTGTAGTTGATTAATTTCTCTATATGCTGTAATAGCTTCAACGGCTTGATTGCGGAAATTTTCAGATGTTGCTCTGAGCATGGATCTTCTTTCAGGGGTACAGCTACTAATAGTTAAACTAATAGCAGAAAAAATTAAAGCGAATTTACGAAGTGTGTTTTTTTGCAAATCATAAAAATTCTCAAACATAATTAATTTTGATGTGAATATTGTAAATTAATTTTCTTCCACATTTGTTACTATAATCCCTTGTTGCTTATATTTTTTACTTAAATAAAATTAGTTTTTTTACCTTAAAATATGAACTTGGATTTGATGTAAATGTGAGAAAAATCGTTGATTTTTTGGTATAACAATTAAAACTGTAAATAAACATAAACTTCAATCTTGTATTCAAAAGGAAGCTAATTTTATAACAGTTATCAACGACATGATGTAAACCCTAACTAGCCTCTAGCCCCTAATTTCAACGAAATGTGCCGCACTAAAACACGAAACGCCATAAAGCCCTCTTAAATAAAGAAATTAAGCAAATCAGAATATCTCTTAAGCAGATTAATCAAATATTTTTAGATTTTCTTAATATAGTAATTAATACTTAGTTCAATAATTATATATCTATGTGATTATAATTATTAACTGTAAAATATCTAACTTTAACTTGTAAAGTTAACCTCAAACTTCTAGATAGAAGCAGTGAAGCATACGGGCAAGTTATAATTCTCTTGCGGATGAGCGTAACAAAAATTTATGAGTAACCCCCTTTTACAAGCCTTTTTCGTAGGCAGAGCGGTAGCTGAAGTGATGAATGAGCGTCTAGAGGTTGCCTTGACCGATGCGTTGAGTGAGTTCGGTAAATTTGATGCGGAAGCGAGAGAACACCTGCGTCAGTTTACAGAAGAAGTCACAGAACGAGCAAATCGGGCAGCAGAAGCGGCTAATGCTGGTCAAACAGGCACAGGTGCTTCCGATTCAATTGATTTGCAAGCAAACATTGATGAATTGCGAGCAGAAATTGCTCTATTGCGGAATGAATTACAGCGTTATCGCAGTAGTTCTGTTTAGTCAACAGTCAATGCTCATTAGCAAATGACACCTTCATCAAAAACAGTTTAGGAATCAGAGTGTCTTATCTTCCAGTTGATTCGGTGACAAACCAACGGTACGCAAAAGATATGGAACAAAGTTATTCAGACAAAGCATACCGTTGGAATCGTGAAAACTACTCTAGCAAACGCCGCTTTGTGGACATTTGGTCTTTTGTGTTGACCTTTATGTTCAAACTGTGGCGTTATAACAAATCTTGGAGTTACCCAGGCGGTGTAACGGAAGCAAAACAAGCTGCAAGGCGCAAAGCTCAAGCAATTTGGGTGCGTAATACTCTACTAGACTTAGGGCCTACCTTTATTAAAGTTGGGCAGTTGTTTTCAACTCGTGCGGATATATTCCCGACTGAATATGTCGAGGAGTTATCGAAGTTGCAAGATAAAGTCCCCGCATTTAGCTATGAGCAAGTAGAGACAATTATCGAGCAAGAATTAGGAAAGAAAATTCCTGAACTCTTCCAAAGTTTTGAACCTATTCCTCTAGCTGCTGCGAGTTTAGGGCAAGTACATAAAGCTGTGCTGCACAATGGGGAAGCTGTTGTTATCAAGGTACAGCGTCCTGGACTGAAGAAGTTATTTGAGATAGATTTACAAATTCTTAAGGGAATTGCTCGCTACTTCCAAAACCATCCCAAGTGGGGTAAAGGCCGAGATTGGCTGGGGATTTACGAAGAATGTTGTCGTATTCTTTGGGAAGAAATTGATTATCTGAGTGAAGGTCGTAACGCTGATACATTTCGCCGCAACTTTCGCGGTTATGACTGGGTGAAAGTGCCAAGGATCTACTGGCGTTACACTTCCCCACGCGTTCTAGCTTTAGAATATCTGCCTGGAATTAAAATAAGTCAATATGAAGCTTTAGAAGCTGCGGGTTTAGATCGCAAGTTAATTGCCCGTCAAGGCGCTCAGGCTTATTTACATCAGCTACTCAATAATGGCTTTTTCCATGCAGATCCCCATCCAGGTAATATTGCTGTAAGTGCAGATGGTGGTTTGATCTTCTACGATTTTGGCATGATGGGGCGAATTAAGTCCAATATCCGGGAAGGACTTATGGAAACCCTGTTTGGGATTGCCCAAAAAGATGGCGATCGCGTTGTACAATCTCTAATTGATTTGGGAGCGATCGCCCCAGTCGATGATATTGGGCCAGTCCGGCGTTCTGTTCAGTATATGCTGGATAACTTTATGGATAAGCCGTTTGAAACCCAATCGGTGGCAGCAATTAGTGATGATCTATACGAAATAGCTTATAATCAGCCATTTAGATTTCCCGCAACTTTCACTTTTGTGATGAGAGCTTTTTCCACTCTAGAGGGGGTAGGTAAGGGCTTAGATCCAGAGTTTAATTTTATGGAAGTTGCCCAACCTTATGCAATGCAACTTATGACAAATATGAATGGTGCTGACAGTAATAGCTTCCTGAATGAATTAAGTCGTCAAGCAGTTCAGGTGAGTACGACTGCCTTTGGACTACCACGTAGGCTAGAAGATACCCTAGAGAAATTAGAGCGCGGTGACATGCGGGTACGAGTGCGTTCTATAGAATCAGAACGTCTGCTGCGGCGACAGGGTAATATTCAACTAGGAATAAGCTACGCTTTGATAATCAGTGGATTTACTCTGTCAGCGACCATTTTATTAGTGAATCATTATGTATGGTTGTCGCTGCTAGCTGGTTTGGTAGCAGCAGCAGTTTCAGTAATACTGATCCGCTTGCTTCTTCGCCTCGACCGTTATGAACGTATGTATTAATTATTGCAATAAAAAGTTATGAAATTGAAATTCACGGGTTTTAGTGATCCGGGACTTATTCGTTCTAGTAACCAGGATGCCTACTATGTCGATCCCGAAGGACGATTTTTTATCGTGGCTGATGGAATGGGCGGTCACGCAGGAGGTGAAGAAGCAAGCCACATTGCCACACGGGAAATTCAAGCCCATTTAGTAGAAAACTGGCATTCTCCTGAATCCGATGCACAATTGCTAGAAAAAGCTTTGTGGCAGGCCAATGAAGCAATTTTGCAGGATCAGCAACATCATCCTGAACGTGCTGATATGGGTACTACTGTTGTAGCAGTACTTTTTCGTCAGCCAGAAGCCCCTTGGTGCGCTCATATTGGAGACTCTAGATTGTATCGTTTGCGAGGATCGCAACTAGAGCAAATCACAGAAGATCATACTTGGGTTGCAAGGGCAATCAAGATTGGCGATATCACTTTAGAGGAAGCACGAGTTCACCCATTCCGCCATGTGTTATCCCGTTGTTTAGGTCGGGAAGACCTTACCCAATTTGATGTGCAACCGCTAAATGTAACACAAGGCGATCGCTTGCTGTTGTGCAGTGATGGTCTAACCGAAGAATTGGTGGACGAGAAGATTGCTGATTGTCTACAAAACATTCCTTTGCTAGAAAAAGCCTCTATCTCTCTAATAGAAGCTGCTAAAGAGCAAGGCGGACATGATAACATCACAGTTGTCATCGTTGAACTGCAAGACACTTAATAGTCAACGGTAAAAAGACAATGGTCAAGGGTCAAAAGTAATTTTGGCTCTGGGCTTTCGCATTTTGATTTTTTCAAGTAAATATACTCACTAATTTGTTCAGTCTGAGCATTTTTATTGTTTACAACTTGATACAACTGTTTTTAACCTCCAAATTTGCCTGTTGGAGGCGAAGTTTATCTAATTTGTTCAATTGACATCTTGCACATAATACGATATGGCGCATATAATTCAGGTTTAATACCTTTTATTGACCCATCCCTCTAATCAGTATCTCCCTCGCTGAAATTGGGCCGGCTTAAAATCAGGTATTTAATTTCACGAATCGTGAAATTTCCCGGAATCGGCTTCAGCATACTTGAGTTGTATACCAGTAGGTTTAGGCAAAAGCGATTACGGATATCAGAAGTTTATCCCAAGGAGTGTGGGCAAAGTTGTCAAACAATTGTTATCTTTCTTAATACATAGGAACAAATGTAGAACAACTATCCCATTACTGACCTATTGGGATATGTGTCACTAAAATCTCACTTTTACGCGTTGTTTTCGGAGTTCACTTATGAATCAACCAATCGAATTATCTTTGGAACAACAGTTCAGCATCCGCTCATTTGCTACCCAAGTGCAGAATATGAGCCATGACCAAGCAAAAGATTTTTTAGTCAAGCTATATGAACAAATGGTTGTCCGTGAAGCTACTTACCAAGAGCTACTCAAGCACCAGTGGGGCTTAGATTCTGGTTCCACTTTGGCATAGAGTTGTTTTGTGTCGCAGTGGGCGACCTCCTTCTCTTGCTTGGTTCCAACTAGGAAAAGAGCTGGGGATGCTGGGGCGTCAACTTTAATTCAGCAATTGTAGATTAACCATTCTAAACTTAACAATGTGCAAAGCAAGCCTGACGGCTGCATGTATTTGTTAAGAATAAACTGTATTGTAGGGAGTAAGTTAGTCACTAAAACTAAACCATATTAATAGTGGCTGTTTAAGTAAACTAATTTATGTGCTGTATTGGATGCAGTGCAAGCTTTGCGTAGATCCAATAAATACTAGCTGATCACTCGCCATCGATAATCATTATATTTGCTATAACGTAGAGCTTACAACCGAATATAGATTTTTTGTTATAAAAGTTTACATTTTGCAATCAATCAGACCCTAGCCCGAAAGGTCGAAGGGAGAATCTGTCGCCATCGCTTCTAATTTAGACAAAATTTGGGGTTTAATTTTTTCGTACTCATTTTTGAGAACATTTTTACTAATTTGTGGATCAACAGATGAACCTGAGATTTTACTTTCTTCTGCCCACTGTTCTAGGTTCTTGCGTTGAGCAGTAGCAATACTGCAAAGTAGAATATGAAAACAGTTACTCGGTGCTTCCCGTGCAAAAAATAACAACCGATAGTAACCATTTTTTGCCAGTAATCTAGCGATGTCTTGGCCTAAACTCGTCTTAAGATCGAGGTAATAAGGCAACCACTTAACACCATGTTTGCGATTGTAGATAACGGTAATCCATAGCAGCATGGGATGGGGTGCAGGCAAAAAAAGAAATTGATTATAACGATTACATACGAATCTTTTGAGAATTTCCCGTTGTGGTAACATCACCCATAGGGCCGGTAAAACTTCGTCGTTGACGCGAATCGTGTGGGGGAAAACAATATCGGCAATTGGCTTATTATCTGGCCAAGAAACAGAGCGAAGAATTTCGTCGTGTGAAGGTAATACCTGTACATCAGCCTTTGTTTTTGGCTGAAGCTCAACGGGAATGGTTATGGTATGAGTAGCTAGAGGTTTGGGCGTAGAGTGATCTTGCTGAGTTATGTGTGATCGATAATTTTGTTCTAAAGATTCTAGCACCCTTAAAACTTCGCTCACCTTTTGGGGGCGATCGCCTGGTGCTTTAGCAAGACAACTCATGACTAAATTTTGTACTTCTTTGGGAATTTGTAACCCAGGATTCACTTCAGAAAAAGAGCGCGGTTCTTGAGTGTGGTGTGTTTTATACCATGATCCAAAAGAGTGAGTTGGTGCTACCAATGGCATCTTACTGGTGAGCATTTCAAACATCATCACACCCAAACTGTAAATATCCGAGCGATTGTCTAATTCCTTACCCTCCATCTGTTCAGGAGAAGAATAAGCCAGAGTTCCCAAATAAAATTTTGTCTGGTCGCTATTTGCTTGGAGTAACTTAGCAATCCCAAAATCTAGAATTTTTACTAATTCCCCAAAACTGGAGTCTTGAATTACCAGCATGTTGCTGGGCTTAATATCACGATGAATAATTGGGTAAACAGTGCCATCAACGGGGATGCCATCATGGGCGCACTGTAACCCCAGGCTGATTTGACGCACCATACTAAAAAATCTGGGTAAAGCTAGATTGTGCTGACGAATAATCTGACCCAGGCCGTATCCCTGTAGATATTCCATGACGTAAAATGGTGTGTTGTTTTCATCTACGCCATAGTCCATAACTCGCACAATATGGATGCTTTTTTGTCCCAACAAGGCACAGGTTTTTGCTTCTCGCTCAAAGCGTTCTTGTAAGCGCATCTTTTCATTTTGAATCGATAGAGCGAGAAACTTGACAGCAACAGGTACACCCCCCAACAAAATATCTTTAGCACGATAAACTCGACCCATAGCTCCAGTACCAATTAACTCTTGGAGTTGATAGCGTTTGCCGAGTAAGCGTCCAATGTTGGGGTCTGACATAAAATATTCGACTCCAAAAGCAGGTTGTAAGTGTGTGGGAAAAAAAGTATATGCAAATTATTCGCTCTAGAAATCAATTTCTAGACTCATCACTAAAGTTCATTGATTTGAACTGAAGCAGTTTTTAGTCCTATTTGCGAGGACTTCTAGCATTAGCCTGGGGGTGGTTTTTACGACTGGTGGAAGATGCCAATTCAAACCAACGGAATGGTAGATTCATCCTGACGTTTTCTAGCATTCCGCAATCTGATGTTGATTTATTTTTAGTTTGCCCAATTTTGACTAAATAAATATCTATGATTTCTATTGATTTGCGATCTCTTGGGATAGCACTAAGCTAATCCGCCTTGAAGTTACATAATCCTTAGCCTCAGAAAGACACGGGGATGCAATTTGAATGATTATGAGCTTAGTACAGCTTGGCGGAAGTAAGCAGACCATTTGAAATGGTTAAAAAGCTTGCGGTATAAGCAATCTTTCTTTTTATTTTTGCCTTTTTACTTTTACCTTTTTATACTATGTAAGTGGCTGACGTTCTAGGCTGGCTTCCATAGTACTAGTTAAAGAATGACCTACCATAACACCACAACTCAAATAGTAAGTCTCATTTGAAATACGATGTACAGTTTCAAAGCCACTACGACGTTGACGATCGCTCAGTACCCAATAGCGCTGCACAATTGTATCTAGACCGATCCAGCCCTCACCTTCAATCTGCCCCAAAAGATTATGCTGAAGCAAAAAAGTATACTGGCGTTCGCCCTCATGCAAACGCCCTTTGTATTGTAAAGAGATTTCCGAGCGATCGCTACCAGGAAATATTAGCTTTGTTGCCATTGTGAACCAGTTATCTCGATTCCAAGCAACCAAGGTCATACCTTTAACACTGATTGGCATTCCATTGCGTTCTAGCCAACTGCCTTGTAATGTCCAGCGTCCTGGTTCCATTAAAAAAGTGTGAGCCACCTTCTCAGTTCCTTGTATTAATCGAGTACTTATATGACTCAAAGATATATTTGAAACACAAAAATGTCAGGCTTTAAAAAGGGGACAGATTACAGGTGACAGGTAATAGGCGCAGTGCCACGAGGTCATTTGAGCATTTTTTACTATTTCCTCTCTACCCGAAGGGGTTGGTGAATTTCTCCTAACAGAACTTCATAGGGTGCGCCTGTTGCGGATGGGAGGTTACCAGGAATACCTAGCTGTCTCCAGTAGGCTAACACAGCAAAAGCGATCGCTTCTTTAAAATCTGCACTCAACCCGACTTCATCAGTAGTTAAAACTGGGATTGTTCCTAATAATGTCTGTAACCTTTGTTTTAAGTACAGATTGCGACTTCCACCACCACATAAAAATACGCCCTGTGGCATTTGAGGCAAAAAAGTCTGGTAACTCTGAACAATGGAAGCCGCAGTAAGTTCTGTTAGTGTCGCCAGAAAGTCAGATGGGCTAAGTTGGTATGGTTCGGCAGCTTTTAAACACTGCTGCAAGTAATCTACACCAAATAATTCACGCCCTGTAGATTTGGGTGGCGGTAGATGAAAATAATCTTGCTGTAACCATTGTTCCACCAAAGCATGGCAAGGAGTACCCATCGCTGCCCATTTACCATCCTCATCATAAGTTTTAGCACCAGCAGTTAAATGCTCCACCGCCAAATCCAAGAGGCTATTTGCTGGGCCAGTATCCCAACCGCGCATTTTTTCTAACCAGTGATCGCGGCGGGGTGGTATGTAAGCTACATTACCTATACCGCCTAAATTCTGAATGCACCGTGCTTCTTCCGGGTGGCTGAGTAAATAAGCGTCAACTCTGGGTACAAGCGGTGCGCCATGACCACCAACAGCAATGTCAGCAACACGAAAATTACTGACAGTTGTGATACCTGTAAGATATGCAATCAAATCACCACGCCCAAGTTGTAGAGTGTAGCCTAAAAAGGAGTTATCCTCCCCTGCTCCCCTGCCTCTCTGCCCTCTTGCTTTCACAGGTGGTCGATGGTAGACTGTTTGCCCGTGGGAACCAATCAAAGTTGCTGGTTGATAACCAGTTTGAATATTTTGGGCAGCTTGAGCAAAAGTTAAAGCGATCGCATCATCTAATTCTGCTAATTCTGCCATTGAGATGGCTTTCTCTGCACAAACAGCTAAAATACTTTCTCTGAGTTCGGCGGGATAGGGATATGTTTTTCCTGCTAACAACTCCACTTTGATATCTAAATCTGTACCAGAAATATCAACTAAAGCAGCGTCAATACCATCTACGGATGTGCCACTGATTAAACCAATAACGCGAGTCATAAATGATTTGTCACAAAGAAGGGTGTTGTAGTGACCCTTACTACGATGCGGTCTATGATGACCAAGGTTGGGACGGTCTACTACTTCTCTTAAGATACAAGGTTGGGTGTCGGGTGTCGGGGAAATGAGTGGGGGCTTGAACCCACCACTCATTAAAGACCACCAAACCGGAGATTTGGCGGAGGCTATGACACCAAGGTGGCTCGTCTTGTGGGGTGTACAAAAAGAAAGTTTTTTCTTCTCCCTTCACACCCCACAGCCTAAGTAGGTCGGTGTTAAAAATTGTCGTTATGACAAGGCAGGAAGCAGAGGGCAGAAGGGAAGAGGTTTTCAAGCTACTTTACTTTCCGTTACATAGTTCGGTTTATTTGCACCTTTCTACTTACACCCTAGTTTTGGTCAATAGTCATAAGTCAATCTTGAGGTTCAAGTCAAGTCTTACTTGATTATTGCTTGGTCAGGCATCGTTCATCCAGGATTTAATATCCAACCAGATTTATTTTTTATTTATGATGATAATGTGCGAGTAGCCATAAGGTATAACGCTCTAATCCTACCAACACAGTAGTAATCCCAATCGCCAAAGCAAATAAAACTAGATTACTGACATTGCCAGCTTTTAAAGCAAAACTTAAGGAAGTAGCTACAGATGGAGGGTGCATTGCATCTAAGAAAATCATAAGTGGGATCGCAATTACCATTGCAATACCCCCAGAGAGATATCCCCCACCAAATAACAGATAGGTGACAAAGCCAATGCTTGCAGCCATCATTTGAGAAAGAATCAGCGTTCGTACAGAGTTTGTTCCGTGCTGGGGATCGAGATAAATCAAAAACGCACTAGAAGCAAGGGACGCAAACAGTAGACGCTGCTGAGTTAATCCTTCTACTACAGCCATGACAGTCAGTACAGTTACCGTCGGTAAAGTTACCAAGGCTATCTCTCCCTTGAGATTTAATCTGCGTCGCCACCGGCGATTTGCTCCTTTTAGAGGTTTTAAACTCGAACGTTTTTGATTCATTACATATTTGTCACACGGACTTAACATTTACTGTAAAACTTTGCAACAGTTGTTGTTTCTAGCAAATGAGGTATTAATTCAAGATGATACAACGGTGATGCGATCGCTCTATGATCCGGTAAGTACCGTCTAGGGAGAACAAATTATGTCCCAAACAATCTCGATTAACGATAGTCAACGCTTACAACTCAAACCTCTAGAAATCCCATCCAAGCTGCTTTTGGGGCCAGGGCCTTCTAATGCTCATCCTACTGTTCTCCAGGCTATGAATACTTCCCCCCTGGGACATCTTGATCCAGATTTTCTCGCGCTGATGGATGAGATTCAGTCGTTACTGCGCTACGTTTGGCAAACAAACAATCCCCTAACTATTGCCGTTAGTGGTACAGGTTCCGCTGCAATGGAAGCAACAATCGCCAATGCTATAGAACCCGGTGATGTGATTTTAATCGGTGTGGCTGGATACTTTGGTCATCGCCTTGTAGATATGGCTGGGCGATATGGTGCTGATGTGCGTACTATTACCAAACCTTGGGGGCAAGTTTTCTCTTTAGAGGAACTCCGTATTGCTGTGGAAACCCATCGTCCAACAATTTTGGCTTTGGTTCACGCCGAAACTTCCACAGGTGCGCGTCAACCATTGGAAGGAGTTGGTGAACTGTGTCGGGAATTCGGCACGTTGTTATTAGTTGATACTGTTACTAGTCTTGGTGGTGCGCCGATATTTTTAGATGAGTGGGGAGTAGATTTAGCCTACAGTTGTAGCCAAAAAGGCTTGGGTTGTCCCCCTGGTGCTTCTCCTTTTACCATGAGTCCCCGTGCTTGGGAAAAATTGCAGCGCCGTAGCACGAAGGTGGCAAACTGGTATTTAGATATGACTTTGCTGAGTAAATATTGGGGTAATGAACGAGTTTATCATCATACAGCACCAATCAACCTGTATTATGCTCTGCGAGAAGCCTTGCGTTTAGTGGCAGAAGAAGGACTGGCAAACTGTTGGCAGCGTCATCAAAAGAATGTCGAGTATCTCTGGGAAAGCTTGGAAGGGATAGGATTGAGTTTGCACGTTGAACGAGAATATCGTTTACCAACTCTAACGACTGTCTGCATTCCTGAAGGGGTCGATGGTAAAGCAACTGCACGACGGCTATTAACAGAACACGGTATTGAAGTTGGTGGTGGATTGGGAGAACTTGCAGGGAAAGTCTGGCGCGTTGGGTTGATGGGCTTTAATAGCCGCAAAGAAAGTGTTGATAGACTGATAGAAGCACTGCAACAGGTTTTACTTAAATAGCTGCAACCAAGGCCAGGGATTAGGGGCAATGATTTTTCAGTACTCCCCATTCCCTATTTTCATAAGATATTTAATATCATTCGGTGCGTTAACAGGGATATAACGCACCTAAATAATAATGGCGATCGCACCCTTACCCTTAATCCTGCTTACAAATGTATAGTTAAATAACGGATTGAAACTTTAAGCCACAACTTCTTCGCGTTGATGATCAAAGACAACCATAAAAGACGCATCAGGCATCATCTGACGTAGGCGCTGCATATAACCGTCTGCATCTGAACGACTGCGGAAGCGAGCCACAATTTCTCGTTGTGCATCAGGCTGTAAGCGAGCAATTGCCCAACCATTTAGGCGTTCTTTGTAAGCGATCGCTTGATTTCCGTGGCTAGTAGCTTTGTAATCTGTATTTTGTGGCATGATTTATGATATCCGTGTGTAATTTTCAGTGAAGGCGTTACTGACTTCTCTTGGCGGGGATGCACTAACGCCTTTTTTCAAGCTGCTGCCACCTTGTTATTCCATTATTTTTGGATTGTCAAGACTTAGCAAAACATTTTACAAGAAATGGCTCTTGAAAATTACACTTGCGATCGGTCTCAAACCCTTGATTAGCAACTAAAAAAGGAAAAAACAAATCCAAATTTAGAATTGTCAACAAGTGTGGCATCTCTACTAGGGTTACTTACTTCTACACGCAAATTTAATACCAACAGGAAAATTTTATATATGTCTCGAAATATACAAAACAATTATTCTGTATAGAAAATGTCTTAGAGAAAAACTTTTTTAGACTAGACGATAATATTAATTTTTATAAACTATCATGTGAATTAATTTTATCTAACTTTTTGGTTGCTTTGAAAAAAGGTATTTTGTAGTGCTTAATTTTTATTATCTTGACCAATGCTTGACAATTCGTTAAAATTTCTTTCTGCGAATTATACTTTTGGATACAGCAAATGCCATTAGTAACATCAATAATTCAAAAAATTGCTCCTCAAATAGGTGCAATAGTTGTAGTAGACCCTGAATACGCTTTTGTCGGACATATTACCTTTAAAAACGGAAATAAAGCTTGTTTTAGTAATAGTAAATTAAATATTAATGGTTTCGGTTCTGCCGAAATAGCTAAAGATAAAGCTTACTCTAACTTTTTTCTTAAGCACTTTGGATATAAAGTTACTGAAGGAAAAACTTTTTTTAGCAATAAATTATGTGCAAAACTAAGTAGTGAGAGAAATATTGATGCAGGATTTAAGTTTGCTAAAGAAGAATTAGGTTTTCCAGTAATTGTTAAACCCATTAATCTCAGTCAAGGAAAATTTGTAGCAAAGGTATATAATAAAACAGAATACTATCAAGTTGCTAAAAAAATATTACGCATCACTCCAGGGTTTATTGTAGAAAGATTTTATCTAGGTAATGATTACAGAATTGTAGTCATTGATGATGAAGTAAGTGCAGTTTATCAAAGAATTCCTCTATGTGTATTAGGTGATGGCAAGTCTACTATTTTAGAACTGCTACAACGAAAAGAACAATGTTGTATTGCTAATGGCAGAAAAAAGATTATAGATTTTAATGATTTCCGCATCAAACGAAAATTACAACGACAAAAACTCAAATTTGATAGTGTAATACCCGAAAATAAAACTGTCTATCTCTTAGATAACGCCAATTTATCCAGTGGAGGAGATGGAGTAGATGTTACCGAAAATATCCACCCTGACTTTAAAAAATTAGCAATAAATGTCACCAAAGATATGGGGTTAAGATTAGCTGGTTTAGATATTATTGCTGATGATATAACTATGCCAATGAATAATTATGTAATTATTGAAGTTAATGGCTCACCTAGTTTAACTCACTATGCTGCAATTGGTGAAGCTCAAGTCAAAAGAGTCGAGGATTTATATTTCAAAATTCTCAAAGCTTTGGAAAATGAACAAATTTGTATCTAGCCGCCAAGCTTACCGACTTTTTAAATAAGTCGGTAAGCTTGTTTATCACGAATAATTTAGGAATGCTGTGTAGTATTAGTTAATAGCTACTTTAGAATATTCTAAAGACGCAATTAATTTCACACCAAATTCTGCTTCAAACACTCCTTTTTTGTAATCTAAACTCCACATTTCTAAGGCGCAGTCATCATGAGGATGAGAGGGAAAAACTGATAGATGTACTTCTTGGGTATCAGGATAATACTTAAATTTAACCTGAGATATTGCGCCAATTTGTCGCCTATCTAAAGCCACTGCCAATCTTAAAATTGCACTTAATTGGCCGACTATTTGCCGATGATTTTTACCCAACAAATTGCGGAAATTTTCGTGCTTTTTCTTGGGCGGAGATTTGCGATGATAACGAGCTAAATTCGCAATGATTTCGATTTCGGTTTCGGTATAGCCTAATAATTCGCCATTCCGAATTAGATAATAAGAGTGCTTGTGGTGGGATGAATGGCTGATGTAGTGACCGCAATTGTGTAAAATTGCTGCTGCCCATAAAAGTTGTCGCTCATCATCTCCCCAGGTGTGGAAGATGCCTTGAGTTTGGTCAAATAAACTCAGAGCAAATACAGCTACGCGATCGCTATGTTCAAAATTGATGTGGTACTTTTTGACCTGTTTCAGCACACTCCGCTGGCGAATCGAACTTTGATAACGTAATCGGTCTTCGATTAAACCGTGAGTTAGCATCCAATCAACAATTACGCCTTCTCGTAACGCCCGTCCACAAAGTGTGACTGCATCTACACCTAACAGGATCATGGCTTCTTGAAGGACGATCGCACCTGCCAAAATCACTTCTGACCGCTTTTCTGGCATACCTGGTATGGCTGTTCTTTCGACATTGGTCATTTTTGCCAAGCGATTCACCCAGCCCTGCAAATCCTGGAGGCTTAATTGGTAGCCATTGAGTGTAGAAGGCATCATACTCAATTTTTCACGGGCATCAATTAAGGCTAAAGTTTCAATAGTGCCGGATGTTCCCACCAATCGAGGATATTCACCAAACTGAAGATTTGCTAAAACATCCTCTACAGAACGTTCTAACATCCCCCTGACGTAAGCTTGTAAGTACTGAAACTCACTGTTGGTGATGGGGTCGCTGGTGATAAATTCACTCGTAAGTCTCACCGCACCCACCTTGGTACTGGTGAGTGTGCGCGGTTCTTGAATGTCTCCCAAAACAATTTCTGTAGAACCACCACCAATATCAATAATGATGTGGGGCTGATTGTTAAATTCCATCCCCGACAGCACACCTAAATAGATGCGGCGTGCTTCTTCTTGACCAGAAATTAAGTCAACGCTTAAACCCAATTCGCTGTCTATCCTGTGGAGAAAATCTTTGCCATTGGGTGCTTCTCGCACTGCACTAGTGGCCACAGCAATGATGGTTTCGGCGTTGAAAGTTTGAGCAACGGTTTGAAAGCGTCCTAAACAAGCGATCGCCCTATCCATCACCTCTGGTTTTAATTCGCCAGTGACTAAATCGCGATCGCCCAGTCGCACAGTCTCTTTTTCTCTGGTAAAAATGCTAAAAGCTGGTAGTGTTGGGTCAATTTTAACCACTACCATGTGTAGAGAATTGGTTCCCAAATCAATGGCAGCAATAATCCGGTGTTGCTGAACTGCTTGAGTTTTCACACTCTCCCAGCCAGCTGAAACTAAATTCGGCATCTAGTTTTCTCTCTCTATTTAAGAAGGACGATCAAAGATGGTGTGTCGAGATTGTGGACTCTGATGCACTCTCAGGCTGACCGTATCGAGACGCTACCTGAGATAAGTAGATTTACCCTGCCATTTACAACTTGAGTGATGACGGAAATGTATTTATCGTTGCAAATTTAAGTTGTGTTTTTACAAATATCAAATAAAGTTATTCTATAGATGTAAAGAAGTGTTAATTTATCAAAATTTAGTAATTTTTTCTTAACTTCTATGTTGAGTACGCCAGAAAGCAACCAGGAACCTGTGTGGTTGGTGATTATTCGGCTTTTACGGTGGCATAAACCGGAAGGGCGGTTAATTTTGATGATTCCTGCCCTGTGGGCTGTGTTTTTGGCGGCGGGTGGTCAACCGCCTTTACCTTTGGTGGGAGTGATTGTGTTGGGTACTCTCGCCACAAGTGCTGCTGGGTGTGTGGTGAATGATTTGTGGGATAAAGATATCGACCCAGAAGTTGAGAGAACACGCGATCGCCCCTTGGCTTCTCGTGCCTTATCGATCAAAGTTGGCGTTGTGGTAGCTATCATAGCCCTAGGATGTGCGGCTATTCTGGCATTTTATCTTAATTCTTTGAGTTTCTGGCTATCGGTGGCGGCCGTCCCAGTAATTATACTGTATCCAGGGGCAAAGCGAGTATTCCCTGTGCCACAGTTGGTACTATCCATTGCCTGGGGTTTTGCTGTGTTAATTAGCTGGAGTGCAGTGACTCAAAGCCTTTCCCGTCCAACTTGGTTATTGTGGGGCGCAACTGTACTGTGGACATTGGGATTTGATACTGTGTATGCTATGAGCGATCGCGAAGATGATCGACGCATAGGTATTAATTCTAGCGCCTTGTTTTTTGGCAATTACGCCCCAGATGCCGTAGGTATTTTCTTTGCTGGCACAATCTTGTTACTAGGTTGGCTGGGTATGACAATCAACATTCACCTTGCTTTTTGGATAACTCTAGCACTAGCTACTACGGGCTGGAGTTGGCAGTATTGGCGATTAAAACAGAACGACTTGCCTAATGTTGCTTACGGTGAAATGTTTCGGCAGAATGTCTGGATTGGCTTTATCTTGCTGGCTGGAATGATTATTGGTTCAGTTTAATAATAGAGACGCGATATATCGCGTCTCTACAGAATCAATTTACAATAATTTTATAAATATCCAGTATTTCCCCTGATTACAAAAAGATTTCATCAATATTATTGGTGGTAGCTCCGCAATCTTACCAAGATAGTTTATTTGTTGGGTATATGCCTATGAAATTTAGCAGCACCCAACTCAATGCAGCGATCGCACCTTGCTAAAGCCGCCATGATAGTTTTCCTCTCCCTTGGCAGTCTAGGAATTGTTGGGGGTAGTTTTTTTATCAGAAAAGCATTTAGTAGTAGTACTGAAGCAAAAATCATTACTAATACATCTCGTTACAGTGAAATCCGCAATCAACTTTGGCCAAATCAAGCAGAAATTCAGCATTTTCCCCGCGAGATTACAGCTAACACAAAAGATGTGCGGATTGCTTACTCCTCAGGAGTTGCACAAGCAAGTAGTTTCTTGCAAGTGAGAGAGAAACAATCACCGACACAAATTCAAAAACTACTTGCACAATACAGAAAACTTGCCAAACATAAATATATCGGCGGTGATACCAACGATCATGCCAACTTCCCCAACGGTGTTCCAACTACCTTTTTCTACACTGGTGATGCTGCGGGATCATCTTTTCCACCTTCCTATGAAATCTTAGTTTTGAATGCTGAAGATAGAGGTACCCAAGGTTTTAAATGGAATCATGGTGATAGCTACGGTGTAGCCATTGATAGTACAGCCTCAGAAATTGTTTATTGGGCTGAAAAATGGTAAGTCTGAATGAGAAAAATCGTGATTGGGGTAATGGGGCCTGGAGAAAGAGCAACAATAAATGATTTGCAAAATGCCTATAAATTAGGCGAACTCATTGCCCAACAAGGATGGATTTTGTTAACTGGTGGTAGAAATATAGGGGTGATGGATGCAGCAAATAAGGGTGCAAAGTCTCTTGATGGTTTAACTTTAGGAATTCTCCCCAGTAGTAAAGAAGATGGCATTTCTGAAGCGGTAGATATTGCAATTTTCACAGACATGGGAAATGCACGGAATAATATCAATGTTCTTTCTAGTAATGTTGTGATTGCTTGCGGTATGGGTGCAGGAACGGCTTCAGAAATTGCCTTGGCTTTGAAAGAAAATAAGCCAGTGATTTTGTTAACTGACGACAAAGAAAGCAAAAATTTCTTTAAGAAATTATCGCCAGAAAACGTTTATATTGTGGAGAGTGCGTTAGATGCGATCGCCACTGTGCAGGAGTATTTAGCCTAGATTTGGAGCGTGATACATCCTCTTGACTAAGACACAACTTTGAGATGAGGGGAATGGGAATATTCCCAACTAACAGCTTGGTTGCGTCCTAAAGCTTTAGCATTTAACAAACATTGATCGGCACGATTTAGTAAGCTATAACCCTTACCATCATCATCTGCTTGCAAACTAGCAACACCTAAGCTAATTGTGATTGGAATAACTACTTCTTCGTTAATGGCAAATGGTTGTTCCGCAACTATGCGATTTAGGCGATCTGCGACTATCATTGCTTCTTCACCAGTGGTGTTAGTGAGAACAACTACAAATTCTTCGCCACCATAACGGAAGGGAGTATCTTTAGAGCGCAGGTTATGCCGCAATCGATAGGATAATAATTGCAAAAGGCGATCGCCAACTAAATGCCCATATGTATCGTTAACTTTTTTGAAATAGTCTATATCTAGAATAATCAAACTCAAGGGCATTCCTTGAGTGCGGGCTTTTTTAATTTGTCTAGGTAAATCCCATTCCATTGCACGACGATTACTAATTTCTGTTAACGAATCCGCTAAAGCGATCGCTGATAATAAATCATTTGTTCGCATCAGTTCACGGTATTTTTGAGCTTTCCGTAAACCAACACTCAATTGAGCTAATATTACCTGATGATGGGCTGCTAAACTTGCAGGTCTATTGTCTATTATTTCATCTGACAAGTGCCAAATATAAGCATCAGCACCTTGTCTGAGCGCAGTAGCAGTCATTTCCCATTCCCCTCCCAAATCCTGCTTATTTTTAGCAGCAAGCTGATATGAACGATCCTCAAAAAGGATACAGTATAACCAAGATAGCTGGGACTGATTTTTCAACCAACTACATAGTTCTATACTTCTATCCAGGCTTGCTTGCACAAATATGACATCAGGCGGAGAAATTTGAATTTGAGAAATTGCCTGATGAAAATCAGCAATAACTTCTAAACTAAAAGCGGTTGCATTCAGGATCTGATCGGGAAGTTTGGCGACAAATTTATCACTTCCAAAGACCAGAATAGAAATATTCATTTTTGTGCTTTCTGCCTTATTTCAAGCTAAAACTTCCTGCTATTTTTTGAAATAGTTAATCTATCAGTATTCTTATTCTTGATAGATTTCTCTATGTTTGATAGTCATAACCTTAAATTAACCGTATCCTGATAATTTTAATATCATCTTAATACCTGACACTGAATACAACCCGTGAACTCCCTAGTTCTGATAATTACTGTCTGTCTTTATCTATTTTTTTTAAAACAGTAAAAATACGGAATTTATATCTAGCCTTAAAAGGCTAACTGTAGTTTCCAGGTGTTAGTTATCTGAAATTATGCACACGATAAAATAACTATATTGCTACTTATGAAAAATCTATTTATTTAACCAAATTTAATGCTAGAAAAATATAAACTTTGTCTTTTTTCCGTAAAAACCGAAATACTTAATAAAGATAAAAAATGTTATGCACTTATTTGTCATCAAGCATAATGCCATAGCAAAAGCAGATGCAACTAAAAAATTTTAAATAACCAGACTGTATTTTTACAGTATTAATTTCTTTGGTGTTAATTGAGTTAGCAATATGCTTTTTAAAGAAGTTATGAAGCATCAGTAAATCTACATATATAACGTTACTGAATTTAGGGATGAAATAATCAACCGCAAAGTACACATACCCCTGCGGGGAAGCAAGCGTTAGACTGATATCACGCCGAAGTCTACGCGCAGCGTCTCGTAGAGAAGAAGAGGTTTTTGAGAGATAAATATCAGGAAATCATCCCGCATTTATGCAACACCGAAATAATAAGTCGCACATTGCGTTAGATAAAGACAAAACACTCATCGACAGAATATCCACTATGACTAAGTTTTAGTATTTTGCGAAATATTAAGTCGATGGAACAGCGCCCCAATTTTTGACAACTTTTAAAGTTCGCAGACTAGAATCTGCACATCCACTAATCATCCCACCCATTGCTTGAATTTGTTGTAAATATGCTAAAGCTGCTGTGGTAATGATTTCTCCTGGCATTAAAACAGGGATTCCGGGAGGATAGGGACAGATAATTTCGGCACAAATGCGATCGCTCGTTTGTTCTATTGGTAAAGTTTCACCCACAGCAAAAAAAGCTTCACGGGGAGATATCTGCATAGAATATTCCCTAAAATTCTGCCCAAGTTGAGGATTGACAATTACTTTGTTGCGGCAATACTTCTCGGCAAGAATATTGCAACTTTGTACCAATTGCTCAATATCACTTGCGGTATTACCTAAACTAATAATAAAAGTCAGATTTTGTAATGAAGCGAATTCCGCAGTTACACTTAGCTTTTCGTCTAAAATTTCCTCAGCTTCAAATCCAGTTAAACCCAAACCAGTAACGTTAACTGTTAACCGAGTTTTATCTAATTCCACAAAGCCAGGTGATAATTGTTGCTGCAAAATCGCTAAACCCGGAATTTGGCTGATTTTGGTTCTCGCTACGTCTGCAAGTTCTAAAGTGCGAGACATGAGTTTTTTTCCATCCACCGCCATTTGCTGACGTGCTGCATCTAAGGAAGCTAACAGTATATAACTAGGACTGGTAGACTGAAGGAGTTGCAAAGCTTTACTTATGCGATCGCTATCTATTCTCTTTCCTTGAACGTGTAACATCGATGCTTGCGTCATCGCACCGAGTACTTTGTGAATTGACTGGACAGTTAAATCTGCACCGACGGCTAAAGCTGGAGTAGGTAATTCGGAGTGAAAGGTGAAATGTGCGCCGTGGGCTTCGTCTACCAGTAAAGGAATATTATATTGATGGGTAATTTTAGCGATCGCAGCTAAATTTCCGCAGACACCGTAATATGTGGGATAAACTGTTAACACCGCTTTAGCATCAGGATGTTGTTGTAATGCGATTTCTACAGCATTTGGCGTGATACTGTGAGCAATATCAAACACCGAGTCATATTCAGGATGAATAAAAATCGGCATCGCACCAGAGAGAATTAAACCAGCGATCGCCGCAGAATGCACATTCCGAGGCAAAATAATTTTATCGCCTGTACCGCAGGTAGCCAGAATTGCCGCTTCAATACCGCAAGTAGAGCCATTGACAAGAAACCATGTTTGTGTAGCGCCAAACGCTGCCGCCGCAAGTGCTTGTGCTTGTTGAATTACACCTTGGGGTGAAAAAAGACTATCTAACTCGGCTAATTCTGTTAAATCTGCCCGAAATACAGCTTCACCCAGTAAATCAGCCAATTTTGGCAAAATTCCTTGACCCTGCTTGTGTCCAGGGGTATAAAACGGAGTGTGAGGCTTTGCCATACAAGCTTTGATGGCATCTAACAAAGGTGTTTGGTCTTGGTTGAGCATCAGATAAAAACTAAAGGTAGAATTTCACACTTCAGACTTTTTAACGCTTTCTTAATCTTCGCTTGAATGTCGGTTGATAGGTTCATTGCATTTGTGCGGAAAACTTAGAAATTAACTAAAGGTAGATATGGATTTTACCAATTGCGATCGCCTATTATCAAAACCGTATAAACGACGGAGTGTTTTACTAGGTGCAGGATTTTTCACAGGTTTAGCATTAACTAGCCAATGGCAACCAGCATTAGCCAGATCGAGATTTTCTAGCTATCCCTTTACCTTGGGTGTAGCTTCTGGCGACCCATTACCAGATAGCGTGGTGTTATGGACAAGGTTAGCACCCGACCCCCTCAATGGCGGTGGAATGCCCCCCAGAAATGTTGTGGTACACTGGGAAGTCGCCCTAGACGAGAATATGCGAAGAGTTGTCCGACGTGGTACAACTTTAGCGATCGCAGATTTAGCACATTCAGTACACGTTGATGTCCAAGGTTTAGAAGCTAACCGTTGGTACTGGTATCAGTTTCGCGTTAGTAATGAACTTAGCCCCATTGGCCGGACTCGTACAGCGCCAGCATTCAATAGTTTTGTCCCACAACTCAACTATGCCTTTGTTTCTTGCCAAGATTGGCAAAATGGCTTTTACACAGCCTACAAACATCTGGCTGATGAAGATATTGAATTTGTTGTACATCTTGGTGATTACATTTACGAATACGGGCCAGAAAATGGCGGGCCTCGTCAGCACAATGGCCCGGAAATTTTTACCTTAGCTGACTACCGCAACCGCCACGCACTTTATAAAACCGACCCCAATCTGCAAGCAGTTCATGCAGCCTTTCCTTGGATAGTTACATGGGACGACCATGAAGTAGAAAACAACTACGCCAACTTTATCCCCGAAGAGAACCAAAGCCCAGAAGCATTTGTCCAACGACGCGCCAACGCCTATAAAGCGTACTACGAACACATGCCGTTGCGCCTGTCTTCACTGCCTAATGGTGCTAATCTTCAGCTTTACCGACGCTTGAGTTTTGGAAACTTAGCCGAGTTTCATGTCTTAGATACACGTCAATTCCGCACAGACCAACCTTGTAATGATGGACTCCAGCCACGTTGTCCAGAAGCCTTTGACGAAAATGCCACCATGACAGGTCAAGAGCAAGAAAAGTGGCTATTCCAAGGATTAAACCAATCCTCCGCCCGTTGGAATATTATTGCCCAGCAAACAATGTTTGCTCAATTCGATTTTGATCCACGTCCAGAGATTGGAGTGTTTATCTTAGATCAATGGGATGGCTATGTAGCTGCACGTAATCGCATCGTGAATTTCCTTAACCAGCGCCGTCCCTCTAACCCTGTGGTGATTACAGGCGATATCCATTCCAGTTGGGTACACGACATAAAACTTGATTTTAATAACCCATCCTCACCAACTGTAGCTACTGAGTTCGTCGGTACTTCTATTACCTCTGACTTTCCCAGCCAATTCATTGCGCCAGTACAAGCCGCTTTGAGTGGTAATCCCCATACTAAGTTTTTCGATGGTGCATTCCGGGGTTACGTCCGTTGTCAACTCACTCCTACACAGTGGCAAAGTGACTATCGGGCTGTTTCTAGCATAGTTGATTCCACCAATACCACTATCAGCACCTTAGCTTCTTTTGTTGTCCAAGATGGGCAACCAGGAGCATATCGGCAAGCTTAATTCTGGCGAGCCTGTTGTATGAGTGGGTATTTGCCCACCATACATTTTTTGAGAATGTAGAAATGGTAGAAACCCGCAGTTTTACGTGTATTTGGGTAATTTCGCAGAAAAAACATGAACTTTTGTTAACTCGTGCGTAATTCTTGTGAGCCATGCTGTAGTTATTATTAGAACAACAAAACGATTCATTCATACAATCAACAAAGCAAGGAAGTAATCATGGAACCTCAAAACGTAGAGCAATTACAAACCGAAGAAAGCTTGAATAACTCTGACTTAGATGTTGTAACTGAAAATGATGTAGTGTCAGAAGTTAGTGGTTTTGAATTAGAGGGCAGCACCAACACCAATGAATTTGGAATTAGTGGGGATGCTAGTGAGCAAGAAGTTACAGAAAATGAAGTAGAACTGCCACTAGGTAAGCAACTAAAGGATGGTTGTCTAGTTAATGGCAAATGGGTTGCCTGCTAATAGAATTTTAGGTCAGTTTTAGAAAAGGAAAAAAGTAACCCATGAGTAATAACATGATAAAAGCTCAAGCTTTAGTAATTGCAGTCAGTGGTGCCATAGCTTTCTATGGAAATGTGGCTATTGCTACTATTAATCAAGAGGTTAATTTACCTAATCGTGATAACCAGGAAGAAGTTCAAAAATTGGATAGTAAAATTCTAACTGGCGTTAAGAAGCTAAACAACAGTTGTGTCCTCATTAATGGTATAAAATATTGTACTTAGTATAAAAGAGATTCGCTAACGTAGTCTTTTCCAGAAATTCTTCAATATCTGAAAGTTTACTTGTTATTAAGAGATAGTAGAATAAGAACTTCTGGAAGAGATTACATTAGGCTATGAGTTATTTTTGTGTCTGTTTTAAAAGTTTAGGATCTATAGTAGCTCTTACGATAGCTATCTCTCCAAGTTCTGTTGTTGCTCAAATTATTCCAGATAGGACTTTACCTAATAATTCTGTTGTAATACCAGATAGCGATGCTAACACTTTGTTTATTCAAGGTGGAACGCGGGTAAACAGCAATTTATTCCATAGTTTTCAGCAGTTTTCTGTAGGCGAGAACATGACTGCTGAGTTTAGAAATATTGATAGTGTTCAAAATATTATTAGTCGGGTTACGGGTAACTCTGTCTCTCAAATTGATGGCATTCTAAAAGCCCAAGGTACGGCTAACCTATTCTTGATTAATCCCAACGGCATTGTATTTGGGCCTAATGCTGTATTAGATATTGGCGGTTCATTTTTAGCGACTACAGCCAGTAGTATTAACTTTGCCGATGGTCAAAAATTTAGTGCTACAGAACCCCAAACAACACCTACATTGTCAATCAATATTCCTATTGGTTTACAGTTTGGACAGACTGCGGCTCCCATCCGCAATCAATCTCAAGCTAGTCTAGGTGGTGCAATTAATATCTTTAGGCAACCTGTAGGTTTACAAGTACAAGCAGGTAAAACTTTAGCACTTGTGGGCGGTGGCATTAGACTAGAAGGTGGAAGTTTAACAGCAAAGTCAGGAAGAATTGAGCTAGGAAGTGTTGCTAGTAATAGTTTGGTCAGCCTTAACCATACTAGCCAAGGTTGGGTATTGGGATATGAAAAAGTCCAGAATTTCGGGAATATTCAACTAATCGAGGGAACTGCTGAAATTCCGTCTACGGTTGATGTCAGTGGTGAAGGTGGTGGTAGTATCCAGGTACGGGGTAAGACAGTAGAATTAACTGGTGATCTTGCTACCTTGATCAGTCGGACTACAGGTAGTTTAGACGGCAGGGATTTAACAATTAATGCTGAAAAATTAATTGTTCGAGATGGCGCACAAATAGATACTTCTACAGATGGAAAGGGTAGGGGAGGAAATTTATTTGTCAACGCTTCTGACTCTGTGCAGTTAATTGGTAGCTCTCCCTTACCAAATACTAATTTCGATCAAGTTAGTTTCTTGATTAGTGCAACTAGTGGTGAAGGAAAAGCTGGCGATATAAACATCAATACCCGAAGGTTACGGCTTCAAAATGGCGCACAGATATCAACACAATCCAGTGGATTTGCTATTCCTCCCCAAAATATCGAATTTCAACCAGCTACAGGAGACGCAGGCAATTTAACTATCAATGCTTCTGAATCTGTAGAACTAGTTGGAACCTCACCTAACGGCTTTGGTAGTAGCTTGTCGTCTAGTACTCTAGGTTCTGGAAAGGCTGGAGAAGTGACAGTAACGACAGGAAGATTGACTGTCCGAGATGGCGCTGTAATCAATGTTAGTAGTCGAGTACCAAGATTCAGAGTTTATTTAGGCAATCCCAGTAATTTAGGGCCGGCCGGTGCAATAAATGTCAACGCTAACTCTATCCTGCTGGACAACAGAGGACAAATAACCTCTAATAGTCAAACAGGAGGAGGCGGAAATATTACGCTACAGGTGAGGGATGTATTATTATTACGCCGCAATAGTCAAATATCTACAAATGCAGGTACAGCCAATGCTCCAGGGAATGGTGGCAATATTACCATCAATGCACCGAATGGTTTTATAGTCGCTACTCCTCTAGGAAATAACGACATTACAGCCAATGCCTTCTCTGGTGCTGGTGGTAGGATTAAAATCACCACTAATAGTATATTTGGATTTGTGCAGCGCGATCGCACCGACTTAATCCGCCTCTTAGGTACAGAAGATCCCACCCAACTAAACCCCAGCAGAGTCCCAACCAGCGATATTACCGCCTTTTCTCTCCAAAACCCCGCATTAAACGGTATTATCCAAATCAACACCCCCGATATTGACCCCAGCAGAGGATTAGAATTACCCGCAGAGACAGTTGATGCCTCTCGACAAATTGCTACAGGTTGTAAACCAGGCGGTAAAGTCAGAAGAGGTTCTCTTGTCTCTACAGGAAGGGGAGGAATTGCACCCAGTCCCACAGACCCATTAATGGATGATTCTGTCCTCGCAAATTGGATCACTCTAGATGATAAGAGTCAGAGTAGCGATCGCACTCAGCCCCATCGGATCAATCTACAAAAACTTAATTCTGTCAATAAAGAAACTCAAATTGTCCCAGCCCAAGGCTGGGTGATTGATGACAAAGGTAATGTGACTTTAGTGGCTCAAGCACCCACTGTCACACCCCATAGCCCATTACTCAATTCGGCATCTTGTACTGTACGTTAGGTATATTGCATCAAAAGATTCTAATAATTCTATTTGTCAGTTGACTTTTGTCTAAGACCAAGAATCTAAATCGAGAGCTTGCATTCCTTTATTTTTAATAAAAGTCAGCATACTACCCAACTGCAACCATACAAGTAAGCAAGTTAACAGACTAATAGGTAAACCAATCGCCAAGGCGAGTAAGGTAGGAAAACCAAATATTGCTAAACCTGAATAGAGAAATAAACTAACGCCAACAGTTATACCCAAAAAGGGTACAAATATTGGCTTTAATAAAGAACGAGATTCGGTTTTTTCTGCACTATCTTTGCGCCATTTTTGGACGATAACTTTCAGCGTTCCAGATAAACCAAAGCCAGAAGTTACAGCTATAAACAACCCAATAACAAGGAGAAAATAAGGTGGTTGTTGAGGAAAATAGTACATGAAAACTCCGAATTATCCTAAAAGGTAGAAAAATTTGTTTTTTATAATGAAGTGGTAGGAGGTAAAATTACCTCCTTACCAAAACTTTGAGTTTGAAATTTCAGCGCATTACTCCTGAAGTCGGGTTGCCCAAATTAACAAAGGCGGTAGCTTTTGGTAAAATTGCGGCTACTCCTTCTCTAGATAACTCTGCCAAAAATCCGATCGCCACATCTAATAAACGATTTGGCTTGATGTCATCTTTAACTAAATCCCACAGGCGTTGTACTTCTTCAGTATGCAAGCGGTCATCTTCTGTCAGCGCTAATACTAACTGTCGCCGCAAGAATTTACCTTCTTCTGACAGCAGAAATTGCAAGCCCATTTGTGCTGTGGGTAAGACATCAAAGTTACCATCAGTACGGGCGATCGCAATTAAATTCTCTAAACGCTGCCACTGGAATTTACCATCTTTGAACAACACATTTAGCAACCGCCTCCTTAATGGCGGAGATTCCCCGGTGAGCAAACGTCTCGCAATATAAGGATAACCAACCTCAACAATTTTAAAATCTGGGTTGAGGGTGAGGGCGATTCCTTCTTGTGTCACCAAAGAACGAATAATTAACGCAAACTTGGCGGGAACTCGGAAGGGATATTCATACATCAATTCCGAGAATTCATCGGTAATTGTTTTGAAGTTAAAGTCCCCGACGTTCTTACCAATAGCGTTACCTAACACTGCTTCTAATGCTGGTACAATCGGGCAAATATTCGTGTCTGGAGTCAGAAAACCCAAGTTCACAAAATCTGTGGCGAGGTCGAGGTAGTCTTTGTTGACTAAATGGACTAACGCATCTACCAGAGTTTCTTTGGTGGTTTCTTCTAACTGATCCATCATGCCAAAATCGATGTAAGCCATCCGACCATCGGGCATAGCAAATAAATTACCAGGATGGGGGTCAGCGTGAAAGAAACCGTGTTCTAGGAGTTGCTGTAAACCCGAAGTTACACCAATTTGAATAACTGCTTCTGGGTCTAAACCGGCGGCGCGAATATTTTTTGTATCCGTCAGCTTGAAGCCGTTAATCCATTCCAGAGTTAAGACCCTAGTGTTGGTGTAACGCCAGTAAATAGCTGGGACTTTCACTTGCGGGTCGTTACGAAAGTTGGTCGCAAATTTTTCGGCGTTGCGACCTTCGTTGATGTAGTCAATTTCTTCAAATAACTTTGTGCCGAACTCGTCCACAATTAAGGTTAAATCATGACCGAGATTTAGGGGTAGCCAAGGTGCAAGCCAACCCGCCGCCCAACGCATTAAATAGAGGTCTAAGGAGAGAGTTGGGCGTAAGTTGGGGCGTTGGACTTTAACTGCTACTTCTTCGCCACTGAGTAGACGACCACGGTAAACTTGACCTAGGCTGGCCGCAGCTACTGGATTTGGTGATAATTCGCTATAAGCATCTGTGACTGCACAGCCAAGTTCTTTTTCGATCAGCGCGTAAGCGATCGCATTATCGAAAGGTGGTAGTTGGTCTTGCAGTTTCACTAACTCTTCTAAGAAATCTTTGCGGATCAGGTCAGGCCGGGTAGAGAGGGCTTGACCTACTTTAATGAAGGTGGGGCCTAGACGAGTGAGCAGTTGACGTAATTGGGTAGCTCGTTTTCCCCGATTCTGCTCAACTTGATTTTGCCATTCATCCCACTTTAAACTTAAAATGAATCCAGCAAAAGACCAGATAATTCTCAGCAAGCGTCCCCATGCCAGCCAGGGGCGGTAACGATAGTGACGAGCGATCGCTTCTGGATTGTATCGCTTTAGCTGAGCAGGTTGATACTGACCCACGCTTTTGTTTGCCTCTTCAACTGGGAAATCTACACTGTTTTTTTTGTGGTATTCGCCATTCCAAGCTAATTACTTGTTGGGAATAACCGTAGTTTTTTATAAAAAACTATTAAACTTTAACTTTTTCGGGTAGACATGGAGCTATTAAAGCCTATGGTTCTGCCCAGGTTTTTTATCTTTTTCTTAATTATACTTTATAAAAGTACAATTAATTCTCCTCAAAAAAGAAAGTAGCGGCTAGGACTGCTGTAGCTGCGAGAAATTGTAGCGATGTCTTGCGACGGGCTTCTCTACGAAAGGCTACGCCAAAGCCTACACGCCTGCAAATATACATCCTCTCATATGCTCTCAAGTGCATTTATAGTAGGACTGGTATCTAGCCTATTACTTTCCTATCCTACTCATGCTGCTACTCTCGGTCAGAATTTGATTAGAGGCAGGGGGCTCTTAGCAGGGAGAAGAGGGGACTGTAGGTACAAACCGAACTTCGTTCAGGCTCCCTTGCTCCCTTTCACCTTTGGTTAAAACCCCATCTCTTGTAGGTGGCTTTTCTCCCCTGCTAAGAGCTCCCTTCCCCCCTACTTTTTTATTGTAAATGGTGATGCAGAACAAGGATTAGGAGAGCCAATTGGTAATGCTGTTGGCGCTGACATACCTAGAAAACGCTCAGTATAAAATATTTGCGTAACTCTGCACTAACCTTTGCGTTCAATAACTATTAGTTTGATGTTAAGAACAAAGTCTTTCCAAAAGCCATTAATTGTGGTTCTGGGGTTAACATTAGCTACTTTTTTGACAGCTAAACCTTCTACAGCGTCTGTATTTACTTATCAAGGAGATACGACAAATCAACCAATCTGGCGGCGTACTGCACCGGGCGATCCTCCCATCCTCATCACTGGTGAAAGAGATGGAACACTGGGTATGAGTGTACGCTACAGTGTTTTTGAGTTTATAGTTGACCAATCGGGTTTATATACATTTACAAGTGCTGTACCTGGGGCTACATCACCTACAAATGGAGATTGGGATAATTTTTTAGTTTTATATCAAGATAGTTTCAGTCCCACCAGACAATTAACCAATGCTCTCGTAGCAAGTACTGCTCCCAACGATGGTACTGTTGCATTGAGCCGAGAACTGGATGCTCAAAGACAATACTTTTTAGTCACAACTGGCCGTCGAGTCGCTGACTTTGGTGCTTTTACCAACACAATCAGTGGTTCGGGTCAAATTGTGCCAGTACCTGAATTAAATTCCATACCTGCCATGTTAGTAGTTGTTGGTGTAGGTTCAATACTTTTCGGATAAAGGTTTGGTCATTCTAGATTCAGATCCCCCCGCCTGCGGCGACCCCCTTAAAAAGTGGGTAAAAGAGGGTTATTAGCCCCCTTTTTTAAGGGGGGTTGGGGGGATCTGAACAAGATGGAGATATTAACCGAAATGTATTGGGTGTAGGTTTACTAGTGCATAAGCGATTTCCGATTAATAAAGATATCTAATTTGTAGTTTGGTAGGGTGATAACGCATCGCCATAGATTTGCAATGCGTTACGCTGATGCGATCGCACACCCTACTTGCTAATTTCTAGTCTCTATTTAGATTTCGCCTCCAAATTTTCTAAGCGACTTTTGAGTTCTTGATTTTGTTTTTTGAGTTGGTCAAGTTCTTCGCGTACTTGTCGCAAAGCTGTTTCTGATCCGATACGCTTTTGGACATTGGCAATTTCTTCGTCAGCATAGCGGCGCACCCGTCCATCTGGTGTTTGATTAGATAGCGATCGCAAAATGCCTACTGCTTTTGGTGTTTCCATCTGTCCCAAGGCGTTGACTACCGCGATTTGGGTTAAGAAGAAGGTGTCTTTGGCGAGTTCTGTTAATCTATCTAAAATCCGTTCGAGATTGACTGGAGTTTGACCAACAGAAATCTTACCTAATGCACGGATAGTTGCTAAACGTAAAGCTTGCGGAATTCCCAGTTTTGTGTATTCCAGAAGCAAATTTAAAGCTGCTTCTGAGGTTTTGAGTTCTGCTAAACCGCCAACAGCGCCACTGCGAACTACTTCATTCCAACCGGCTTTTTCTTCTAAAACCGACTTCAGCAGCTTGATAACCTTTTCTTCCTTGGGCTTTTCATCCAGATTAGCAGCTGCGATCGCGCCAATTGCACGAGCCGCTGCCGCTTCTACATAGTAACTGCGATCGCCTTCTTGTACGACTTCTTTAACTGCTTTGTAGCTGTCATAGGTTTTGATTGTCCCTAATGCGGTAACTACTGCACGACGCACATAAGGATTTTTGTCTTTCAATCCCGCAACTAACCCATCAAAAGCTTGATCTAACTTGACTTCTGCGAGTTGTTTCGCCACTTCTACCCGCACACCCCAAAATGGATCATTTTTCAGTGATGCTGATAATGCTTTGGTTGCTTCTAAACCGCCTTTTTTCGCTAAAGCTGTGGCTGCGTAAATCCGAGAAAGGGGATCAGGGTCAAATTCTAACTGTGCTTTTAACTCTGGAATGGGATATTCCAAAGACACTGTTTTTAGGAAATGATTTCCGACATCAAAGCTAATAAAATCAGGCTTGGCTGACAGGGGAAAGTAGAAGCTTTGTTCTTGTTCATGTACCCGGACTATGAAAGTGCTGAGTGCTGGGTGCTGAGTGCTGAGTTTTTCTGTGGAATCTTTTTGAACGTAGCCGAAACCGATGGGGATTTTCAGATCAAATAAATTTTTACTGTTATTATTATCAGCTTGGGTTTGGGTGACTGTAACCTTGGCTAAATTCGCATCTCCATCCCAAGAATAAGCCACTTTAAAATCAGGATGACCGCCACGATAAACGTACTGGTCAAATAAAAACGCTAAATTACGTCCTGTTGCTTTGTCAATGGCGCGGAGTAAGTCTACTGTTTCGACGGTTTTATGAGCATTATCCTGCACAAATGTTTGGATGGCGTGCCAAAATAATTCTTCCCCCAATTCCGCCCGAATCATGTGATAAACACAAGACCCTTTTTCATAGATGTGGCGATCGTATAGTTCAATGGCTTCTCGGTAAACATGTGTCACCATCGGGCGACGGTAGCGGTTACTATCTTCGTTTAAATAACTCCGTGCTTCTAACAACCGATAGTATGCTGCTTCTTCTGCACTGTATTCATGTTCTGTCCACATGACTTCTGAGTAGGAAGCCATACCTTCCTTAATCCAAGCATGAGACCAATGCTTAATCACCAGCAAATCGCCAAACCATTGATGCGCCAGTTCGTGAACGACTAAACTTTCGGTGTTGCGGTTATCTATAGCGGCGCGTTCATCCAAAAGACACCGGTCTGTTAACAGAGTGGTGGAAGTATTTTCCATCCCGCCAAAAATGAAATCATCTACGCAAACTTGAGCATATTTGGGAAAAGCGTAGGGATAACCATATTTTTCACTCAAAAATTCGATCATACGGGGAGTTTTGCCCATGCTGCGTTTAGCATCGGCTTCCCGGTTTTTTTCTGCGTAATAGGTGACGGGTTTACCTTTCCACTCATCACGAATTTCGGCAAAGTCACCAACAGCCAGAGTCATCAAGTAGGTGGGATGAACTTGTTGCTGTGACCAATGGTAAATTTTATCAGCGCCTTCCTCGGCGGTGTCAATTAATTCACCGTTGGAAATTGCTACTAATGGTTTGGGAACCCGGACACGAATTTCAGAAGTAGAGAGTTGTCCGGGATAATCGAAGCAGGGAAACCAAAAACGCGAGTCTTCGTCTTCTCCTTGAGTCCAGACTTGGGTTGGTTTGTGGGGATAGTGTTTGTCTGGTTGAATGAAGTAGATACCGCGTTGGGGTTTTTCTACAGAATAGGCGATCGCAATTAATAACCTTTTGCCTAGTTCTGTTGGTTGGGAAAGCTGGATCGAAAGCTGTTCGCCATCGTAGTCAAATTTTTGCGCCTCTTCATCCACGTGTACAGACTGAATATTTAAGTTGACCGCATCCAGTGTCAAACGCTCAATCCCACTACGTATCGGTGACAGACGAATACTGCAAACGCCTTTATAACTTTGTTTGGGAATATCCAAATGCAGGTCGAGAAAAATATGCTCTACCTGTCCAGGACGATCTGGATTATAGTGTGGTCTGGCTCCTGGTAACTCAAAAGATTTGTGTCCGTTATTTTCTGTATCAAAATAGGAATGCGACATTGATGCTGACTGGCCTTTTAATCCTAAAAAATCTGAGTATGTTTACGAGAATAGCGCTATTAGTTGTGTTTCCAAATCCAAACAGTGGGTAGGAAAGATGCAATTGTTGGCAGATTCTAAATTAATCTTTCCATCTTTTGTGTGGATGTTTTTGGTTGATTTCCATTGAGTACAAATACTCTCCAATTTTACTTATTAGCTTAGGATACCTTGCTTCTTTCCCACAGGATATCTCTCAAGATGAATAACCTCCCATTTACGGATTTGCTGCTCATCTCGTTGAAGTATTTTTTTAGAGTTTTTTAACAGTTGTGTGTAGATTTACTAATTTTATCAGTAAAAACCGCATAATTAATGAAGTTTATTCAGAATTCCGAGAACTCAACAATGACGTTTTTACTAACCTCAGTAAAAATTTGAGGAAAAGAGGACGATAACAATGCCTGAACGTAAGTCAAAGTTTTTATTTTCTGCTATTGGTGCAGCCGTAATTGTGGCGGGAGGTGTAGCAGCATATACCTATGTTTTTAAAGGCCCGGCTGGAGATAGCTCAGGTGCTTTAGGGAGTGCTAAATTAGTTCCAGTCTCGGCACTGATGGCTACTTATGTAACTACTGATGCACAAGCTTGGTCAAAATTGCAGCAGTTCGGCACACCAGAAGCCCAAAAGTTATTAACAAAAAGTCTAGAAGACTTTAACAAAGATGTATTTAAAGGCAGTGATATTTCTTATGACAAAGATATCAAGCCTTGGGTTGGTGGTGTGATGATTGCAGTATTACCACCCAGTAAAACTAAACCTGTTCAGTTGCAGTCTCCTGGTAATGAAGTGAATCCCTCACTCAAATTGCCAGAAAAAACAAGTATGCTGATGGTGGTAGGGATCAAAGATAAACTTACTGCTTTGAATTTTGCCAATAAATTAAAAACTCAAAAAAATGTTAAAACTCAAGAATTTGACTACAAAGGTGAAAAAATTACAGAAACTATAGAAAATGGTAAACCAACATTTAGTGTAGTTGTAAATAATAATTATTTGCTATTAGCTCCAGAAAAACAATCTGTAGAAAAAGCAATTGATACTTATAAAGGTCAACCTTCTTTTGCTAGTAAAGAAGGCGCTAATAATATTCTCAGTCAGAGCGTAAATCTGCAAAACACCTTAGCTCAAATTTATGTACCAGACTACGCAGGTATGGTACAGCAATTGGCAGCAGCCAGCCCACAGGGTAAACCACTACCTCCACAAACCTTGTCACAATTAAAACAAGTAAAATCAATGGTGGCAGGTGTTGGTGTGGATGATATGGGAGTGCGGGTAAAAGCGATCGCTAATCTAGATCCCCAACTGAACAAGTTTCAGTATCAAAATACACCCGCAAAAATATTGGCGCAATTTCCCAGTGAGACATTTGCTTTAATTAGTGGTAACGGTATCAGCCGTGGCTGGCAAACACTAGTAGAACAGTCAAAAGACTATCCAGAAGCACAACAAACACTGCAACAAGTACGCGGACAGTTGAAATTTGTCGATATTGACTTAGATAAAGAGATTTTTGGCTGGATGGATGGGGAATTTGGCTTTGGTGCAATTCCATCTAATCAAGGCGTGTTAGCGAGTCTTGGTTTTGGCGGTGCGTTTGTCTTTGACACAAGCGATCGTAAAACCGCAGAAGCCACCTTCACCAAACTTGATAACCTGGCCAAAGCCCAAAGAATCAACATCGCTAAAAGAAATATAGGCGGTAAAGATGTCACTGAATGGCAAATACCTCAGCAAGGAGCTTTATTAGCCCACGGTTGGTTAGATCAAGATACCGTCTTTTTGGCAGTTGGTGGCCCTGTTGCTGACGCGTTAGCCGCTTCTAAATCCTCATCTCTCGATAAAAGCGACACGTTTAAAACTGTCACCAGTTCATTACAACAGCCTAATGGTGGCTACTTCTACCTAGATGTGGATAAAACTGCATCTTTAGTTAACCGTTTTGCAGCCCAAGGTAGACCCATTCCCCCTGACGCTAACGCCGTTCTGAGTTCAATTCGGGGTTTTGCTGCGACTGCGACTAGCCCCGACAAATCAACCAGTCAACTAGAAATGCTCTTGGCGCTCAAACCAAGTCAGAAATAGAGATTGGGAAAGAGTTTTCTAAGAGGGTGTTTGAAAAGTCTTCAAGTCTGCTAAAAACCCCTCTCCATAGCTTGCTTCTCTTACGAGATGCTACCGCGAACCCACAGAGTACCTCTACCTGAAACGGGTAGAGGCTTTGAAACCTGCGATTTTCTAGGAAAATCCAAAAGGGACTTCCAGAGAATAAGATATACAAGCCATAAAAATGATAATCATTCTGAAGGGGGAAAGAGCAGTTGCCGTCGGCAACTGCTCTTTCCTCCCAAATATATGCAAGATAAATGTCTGCACTCAAC
>NZ_JADEXZ010000018.1 GCF_015206815.1 Fortiea sp. LEGE XX443 | reverse complement strand
GGTTGCAATGAGTACAAATGTGATTTTGTTTACTTTTACGTTTCCCATTCTTTCTGATTTCCGTAGAGCCGCAGTATGGACATTGCACAGTAGATGACCTCAATTCATCTCTCTATTATGCAATGCCTAATTTTTTTATTAATAAAAGCTAAGATATCAACCCTCATGCGTGGAATAAATGCAATATTTGCATGAAAAACTGGAAAGCTATTAATTTCACCTAATCGAAGATTGCCATCAAAGTCAAAGCTGAGTGCTTGGTAGTTGTATGCTTCAAGATAAGCTGCTAGTTCTAAAGCCCTTGGGGACACTTTACCGTCTGGTGAAGGCATATCAGCTTCCAATACTATAACTGGAGAGTCAGCACCAAGTAATTTATTTGCTCCCTTCAATATTTCTATTTCTAATCCCTCAACATCACATTTTATAAAATCAATAGTTTGAGTGCGATTTTCCAGGATCTGGTCAAGAGTTGTTACAGATACTTCTACACAGTCACCATGTTTTTGATCCATAACAAGACTATTAAAAGCTGACTCTAAAATTGTTCGATTTTGAAATTTTAAACTTCCAGGTTTTTCAGCAATTGCTAGACAGTGTAATTTAGCTTGCGGAAAATGAGTTAGGTTTTTTTGAGCAATAGCGAAAGTTGCTGGACTGGGTTCAAAACAAATTACTTGCCCTTGTCTACCGACAAGCTTACATGCTAAAAGTGCCTCATAGCCGAAATGTGTCCCGATATCTACAAAAACTTGACCTGGACGGACTAAAAAGAGCATTAATGCTGTAATTGCAACTTCAGAGTATCCGAAACTCAGAATAGATGTGGAAACCGTTTCGCCTGTAATGATTCGCATCTGCTCACCAAAAAACAGTGGAACTGATACTTCTTGGTGCATTCCTATCTTTTGAAGTAATTGTGCTACCCAAACGGGTCGACGCCGCCAAGTACAATCCCATCCACCAGTTTGATTTTGATCCCACCAACGAGCAAATTCGATAAGCAGTTCAGGATGTGCTGGATATTTCATTGATTGAGACCTAAACTAGAAGAAATTTTATTGAGACTAGTAGATAGTGTATGGTCTGTTAACGCTCTCTTTTGTCCTCGACACCGTAGTTTATTTCTTTTCTCAGGACTTGCTTTTAAAATTCGTATTTTTTCGATCAACTCTTCACATGAGCGATAGGTTTCTATTTCCTCGCCTAGCTCATACAAATGGTCTAGCCCTTCAGTCCACTCAGTCAAATAACAAGCTCCCATCATTGGAGCTTCTATATCACGCATCCGAGAGTAAGTATTAGGTTTGAAAAATGAATATTGATAACTCGGGTATCTGTTGATACCCAAACTAATTGTACTTTGCTGAATAATAGCTGGGTATTCGTCAGTATTTGGTTGTTTTTTAATAAAGCCAGAAAAGGTATCATCTGAAATTCTGGGTAGAGACTTAGCTTGTATCTTCCTAACCCACGCTGTAATACCTTGATTATTCACAAATTTTAATTGATTTATAGCAGTATACAATATGTTTTGATGCTGTTTAGAGGAATCAGATAAAGTGGATGTATTTTTGCTCCATCCAGCACCTCGAATCTCAATTGGAATATCAGATTTTAGAACTTGAGCAAGCAATACTTCACGTTGTATATCACGGGAACCAATAAAGCTCACACCGTAATTTTCTGGGTGGTTACAATTTCTTTGATGAGGTGGAATCCAAACAGGCATAGGTGCATAAATATAATTAAGTCCTGCCTGTTGATACATTTTGAGAGCTTTAAATTCTGGAACCCAATGTAAGTCAAAACAGTAAAATTCTTTAGGAATCCGCGTAAACTCTCTGACGTTATCACAAAAAAAATTGACACAGGGTATACCCAAAGCTTTAATCTCTTGAATTGCTCTTGGCTCAACTTGTTTAGGGAACAAGTAAGCAAGAAACAAATCAATCGGTTTAGTTTGATGGTGTTGTTTTATTGATGATATAATAAGGTTCCAAGTACGATCACGCCATTCCCTTAATGCTTCCTTTTCTAAATAAACTAAACCTTCAGCCCAATCTACCTTCTTTGCTTCTACCCATTCATGTTGTGCTTCTTCAATTCCATTTTTGAAATAGGTTTCCCAGAACTGGTATGCAGGTACGGGATGTTGTCGTTGCGATTGTAGACAACTCAGAAATATCCTCATGATGTCATTATGGTTTCACTTAATTTTTGGAAAATAAAACATCCGTTTGGGATAATTTTCTACCGATAGGAGTGTTTATAGCTAGAGCGTACAAGTAAAAATTATATTGATGTAAAAATTCTACAATTTCATGAAATAATGCTTGTCCTTTGTAAAACTCTATAAAACTAACCTCACATATTATATACTTAGCATTAATAAGACAATTTATAGCACCGCGTAAAGCTTCTAACTCATACCCTTGTATATCTAATTTTATTAAATCTGGCAAAGGTAAATTATATTCTAGAATATATGCGTCTAAAGGAAATATATTGACCTTCTCTTCTCGTTCTGTAGTAATGCCGAAACAATCTTTAGTAGCTTCAGCAATTTCTAAAACACTAGAAGCATCAGAAAAACTAGTTACTTGCATATTAACTGAACCATAACTAGAGCCTAAAGCTACTTTGTGTAGATAAACATTAGGGACATTCTGTAGTGTTTGCTCAAATTTATCGTGGTGTATTATCAATGGCTCGAAAGCATGAACAGTAACTTGGGGGAAATTTGCTTTTGCTAATAGCGTCCAAGTTCCAATATTAGCACCTATATCATAAATAATTTTAGGGTAATCTGTTTTAATAATTTCTAAAAACTCAAGTGAATCAATATGTCCTAATTTTAATGAGAATGCAACTGTTCCTCTAAGTTTATTTAAACGTCGTCGTCGTTGAATTTCAATAGCTAGACGTTCAATTAGTAAAGCTGGATTATAAAAAAGTTCTAATCTCATAATTTTTATTTTGCCTCTAAGACTGTTTTTTTAATTATTTGAATTTCTTTGGCTAATTTCCAACCTATAAAGCTTTTCATAAACTTAAATAGAGGACTACCATCAGGCTTAATGTCTGAACCACCAAAAGATTGAACTTTTGCCTCTGCTTTTTTTACTAAGTCAGGTACATTGGGGTATGCGGAATAAATAAAGCGTTGGAAAGCTGTAGCACAGGCATGACGGGTGCGTGGGTTGTCTTCTACAGCAAGCAAGTAACTTGAACATAGTTTTATTGATTGAAAAGCTGATTCCAATGCCATTCTGGATTTTTGAAAACTTAAACTGCTGGAAATACCGGAACGGTAATAACTTCTTGCTCTAGAGCAAAATTTTACACCCTTACTAGCAAGTAATACACGACAAAAGTATTCTCCGTCATCATTGAGAGATAGAGTTTCATCCCAATAACCAGCTGCTTCAGCGATTACACGTGGAACTAACCAAGCAGCAGGGTGCATCATACCCCCACCCTCCCAAGAACAAATTAACCAATCAATAGCAGACATATCACTCCAAACTGGTTCTGGAATAAATTGTGCTTCTGTTGGTGACTGCCAAAATCGAGACCATTTTCCTGATATAATAGTACTTGACGTTTCTGTTTCCAGAAGTTGCATTTGCAGTTCAATTTTATCAGATGCTAATAAATCATCAGCATCTAAATATTGAATGAAGTCCCCCTGCGCCTCTTGAAGTGCTTTATTTCTAGCGGCACTGGCTCCCCGATTAGTTTGGCTGATAACTTTAACATTGGGTGACTCGAATTTTCTAGCAACTTGCAAGCTGCTGTCAATTGAGCCATCATCTACTACAATTATTTCTATATTTTTCCAAGTTTGCTGTAGAGCAGATTCTAATGTCTCTGCTAACCAAGGTTCAGCATTGTAGCAAGGTATAAGTATAGAAACTAAAGGTTTCATAAATTTAATTATTAACTAATGTAACAATAATTTTTATAAGAAAATCAAGTAGTGATTTGCTGACGAAGCTGTGGTTTAAGAAATCTGATTAACCGCTCTCTTACACGAATAGCAAAATAAGGATTAAAACTACATAAAAATCGAAACAAAGCACTTAAATTATTTGGGGTTTCATGGTGTATGGATATAGCGAGATCCACACAGTTATCAGCAATCTCCCAATCTAAATAAGCAGCCGCAACTCCAGCAATCCCCCAAAGCTTTTGAGCAATTTCGTGAGAGTATTTCCCATTGAGAGACTCAGCAACCTTTCGCATAACATGAAATTGTGCTTTGGTACATTTAATTTGATTAGCGGCAGACATAGAATTAGCTCTACAGTAGTTGATAATTGTAACTGTAGAGTCAGCAGCAAATTTTAAACCTGCGATCGCCATCCGACAATGGAATGCTACATCCTCGTTATAAAGGACTAAGGGATCTGTATCATAACCACCTGCCTGTAGGTATGCTGAACGACGATACAATCCACAAAACGGATTAATTTGTTCTCGAATTGTGTAGGCGATCGCGTCTCGTCTTAATTCAGCATCATCAAACTGACGAATCCCAATCAACTCTCCAGTATCATCTCGCCGACATTCATAGTTGAATAAAACAACATCTGGCGAATTGTCTAAAACCATCCATTTGCGAGCTTGTTCTACAAAGTTAGGATATAAGGCATCGTCGGCATCATGAAAATGAATCCACTCACAAGTTGTGTGTTCTGCTAAGATATTTTTGCCATGAGAACAGCCGCGATTTATCTCTCCTCTAATAACTTTAGCTTCAAACTCAGCAGCGACTTTACCCGTTTCATCAGTGCTGCAATCGTCATAAACCCAAATTTCATCGAACGAAATTGTCTGTGCTAAGGCAGACTCAAGCAATCTTGGGAGGTAAGCTGTAGCATTGTAAGCAGGAATACACAAAGCTAAAGAAGGATGACTCATAGCTATCAACTCAGAAATTTTTTCAAACTGCGTTTCACTAGATAATTACTCAACTCACGCAAAGGTAGATGGTCAAGAAATGATAATGGTTTTTCTAAAGGTTTTTTAGGAGAAACAGCATCCACTAACCAAGAATTAGGACGAATGGAAAATTTGCCTTTATTAATCAGCTTTTCATAAATTTCTAATCTTTGTTGAGCAATTGCATTAGGTTCAAGTGTTGCCTTGACAGTTTCTTGAGCGGCCTTGCCAATTTCTTCTCGTTCTGCGATACTCCAACTCAGTAGAGTATCCAACCTGTCTGCTAAATTCTGCGGTTCTCCTTTTGTAAAAGTTAACCCATTGACCCCATCAGTAATTAAATCTGCTGCTCCAGCCCCTTGAGAACACAATACAAGCTGTCCTTGAGCCATTCCTTCTACACAAGTATAGTTAAATACATCCCAAATAGACGGTACAAGCATAAAGTTTGCCATCGATTGAAGTTGGCAAGTTTTTTCTGGAGAGAATGTTCCTAATGGCTGAATTTTTTTTCCCCAAATATCAGGATAGGTTTGTGTAAGATAAGCAGACATTGAAGTTTTTGAATCACGATAAACTGTATCACGACCAATCCAGTCGATAGTAGGGGCTTTTCCTCCAAGTAATTTTAGGGCTTCACAGAGAATTGTTGGGCCTTTCCAGTGCTGAATCCGCCCTACCACTAAACCATTGGCAGATTTTTCTAATGGTTTAGTCATGGGTTTATAAGGTATAGCAGGAGGAACATAGGTAACATCTCTACAAATCAATTGTTTCCAAGCTTTCACGTTGGCATGACTGTAAGTCTGTAACTCATCTGCAATTGAGAGTAAGCTTGATTCTAATAAGCGAACTAAACTGCCTTGCAATTGGCTATCAAGTTGAGGATCATGAAAATCTATTTGACCAATGCTGGCGTGGAGTTGGACAACAGTAGGTGGACTGTTTTTTGAGACAATCCAAGGAGCAAACAACATACCCCAATCTGTTGTTTCAACTAAGTCATAGCCTTGACCTCCATTTACCTGTTCCCAGGCTGTCCATGCTGCTGCAAGATGACGTTGAAATTCTGGAATTGCATGGTAACGATCAAATTTAGCAAGATTAGCATTGATCGCCTGGGGTTTGAGAAATTCTACAATCAATCCGTTTATCTGATAGTCGGTTAATGCTGGTGAAAAAGCACTACCAACTATTACATGGACTTGATGCCCTTGAAGAGATAGTTCTGCTAACAGGCTACAGTAAAAAGTTGCAATTCCACCACCAGAGCAAGGTGGATATTCGGGAATGATGAATAGTAACTTCATGCAAACATTGGAGCAAAAAAAACATCAAATCTAAAATTTAAAACATTGATATTTCTTTGCCACTCAAGTATGTAGTAGTAATTTTCAGTTATGTAAGGTAAATATTCGTAGCTAATAAATATAATCTTCATTGGTAAACTACACTCCCGCAATCAGCAATCCTCACAAGACCATGATCAGAGCGATATGACCACATTGCTTCATTTACAATGGCAGGATAAATCTCAAAGGTCAAAGCATCTTCTGTTTCTAGGTAACACACAGGATCATTCGTACGATAAACAAGTACACTAGCTCGATATTGACCAGGAAAAAGTTGCAATTTAGATAGTGTAAATACAATTTCTACCTTTTTTGTTAGCACAAAAGGAGCTACACCTTCTTCTATACTACAAATACTAGAAGCTAGAGTACCCATTGCATCATAAATTCGCACAACAATTGCTGCATCTGTTAGTGGCTCATGTGCATATAAATTTAGTTTCAATAAATAATTATGATTAAAAATAGGAGAATATATAATATCACCTGTTTCAGAATCTTGGAGTAATACCTCAGTTAATTCAATTCCGTAACGACTGATTACTCCAGAAAATAAGCGTTTACTCTGATCAGCATTCAGATAATGATTAACTACCTGTTCTGCTCCACCTTCAAAAACTAAGGTACCATTTTTCATAAGAATAGCTGAATTGCAAAGCTGGCGTATAGCAGCCATATTATGGCTAACAAATAAAACTGTACGTCCACCTTGGGCGACATCTTGCATTTTGCCCAAACATTTCTTTTGAAACTCTACATCCCCCACTGCTAACACTTCATCCACAATTAATATCTCTGGCTCTAAATGAGCAGCTACAGCAAACGCCAAGCGCACATACATACCGGATGAATATCGTTTGACTGGTGTATCCAAAAATTTTTCGACCTCTGCAAAGGCTACAATTTCATCAAACTTACTCTTAATTTCTGCTTTACTCATCCCCAGAATTGCACCATTGAGGTAGATATTTTCTCTCCCAGTCAACTCTGGATGAAAGCCTGTACCTACCTCCAATAAACTAGCTACTCTGCCTTTAATTTTGATGTTTCCTTGGGTGGGTTCAGTAATACGGCTGAGAATTTTTAAAAGTGTAGATTTACCTGCACCGTTGCGTCCAATAATTCCAACTCTATCACCTTGCTTAATCTCAAACGAGACATCTTTTAACGCCCAAAATTCTTCCTGATAATTTGCAGGTTTAAATTTTTGATTTTGAAACGACTTAAATAAACCTTTAGCACCGTTAGCTATGACATCTCTGAGGGCGGTGTATTTTTCCTGTTGTTGGTGTCCAATAATATATTTTTTACCCAGATTTTCTACTCGAATTATAGTATCCGACATTGTTTTTTTAGTTATCAGTTAATAGATTCGTTTTTTAATAACAAGCAATGAGTAAAGGCGCACATACAAAACTTTACGATGCGATCGCCTGTATTGAATATAAGGGCTAGAGAAGACAAATAGTTACTCAGATATTGCTCTATCAAAATCATCTGTGGTATTACACAAAAACTCAGAATGTAAAATTTCTTCTATTTTATAAGGACAAGTTTCTAAAAAAGCCGCTAACCCTATTCCTGTTTCTGCGGATGCTTCCCGACGAGCATTACGATAGGCTTTTGGCAGAATTTCAGGAATGTACTGATATAGACTAGGCTTTTCTTCTAATAAATCTTGCAAATCATCCCGTTGGTTAGCAATTGTTGTAAACCAACTAACAGATCGTTTCATGGGCTGATAATGCCACTTCAGTAAATGAGCTAATAAAACTACTAAGCGGTTTTTTAACTCATTTTTTTCTCGAATGCCCATAGCATCTAACTCTTCTGCCAAATTTTCCCAGTCCAGAACTGTGACATCTCGACTAGCTAAGGCTGATTGTTGCTGGGCTAACCAAGCCAAAAAATCTTGTTGATAGAGAGATGAATCAGACATGAAGCTTTGCAACCCTTGCTATTTACAACTCATCTGGGTCTACACCAAGCGATCGCAATCTTTGAGCCAATCGTTCAGCCCGTTGATGTTCTTGTTCGGCTCGTTCCTCTGGAGTTAGAATCCAGTTACCTGTAACGTCATACCAACGCAGCCATAGACCTTCTGTTTGTTGATAGTGTCCTTGCCAAAGCCCTAAGCCTAACTGTAATTCCTCAAACCAGAATTTCGGCTCTGCAAGTGCTACTGCTTGATATTGCGTTGCTGTTAATTGAAACACTCGCAACAAGTTTTGGTAACGGTCAAACACAACGTAGTAAGGAATGCGTAAGTTTTGTTCGTAAACTTGCCATTTTGTCGGGGGTTTGTTGGCATCCCTTAATGTTTGTCCTAAATCTTCTGCTTCTGTACCGGGGGAGAGTAACTCTACTACTAAAAATGGTGCGATCGCTTCTTGCCAAACAACATAGCTGAGGCGCATTTCTTGTTGTTGTTGAGCGCGAGATACGCCTAATACTAAAAACCAATCTGGCCTTTTATGCCACAACCGATTGCGGGCATCATAATACAAATTTAAGTCTGTACCAATGAACATTTCCCCAGAGGGATAATTTGGTGGTTGGCAGGTTTCTCTCAATAGTTGGGGTTGGAAGTCGTGAAATTCGTCAGGCAAACCAGGCTCCTCTGGATCTTCGCTAGGAAGATCATACATGGTGGGCATCGTTTCCCACGGTGGACGGGGATGATTTTGCTCAGGCGTATCTTGATCTTCTGGGTCTTCGCTGGGAAGATCATACATTGTGGGTAGGACTTCACTGGGGGGAAGCGGTGGGTTTGTTTGGTACATGACGGTCTTTATTTCCCAGGATGATCTACTTTAATTTTATGTGATGACCGATGAGCTTAGACAACAGTACTAGATGACATCTGCAAATGTCCGTTCCATTTTGCGGAAGTACCAAATTCCACTAATTAATAGTAGAAATACTAGTGCCAGTGATAGCAGAAATCCCGGTAAATATAAGTTTGATTCTCCCCCTAAAATTGCCCAACGAAAACCATCGATTACGCCAACAATTGGGTTTAAAGAGTAGAGAAATCGCCACTGTTCTGGAACTATGGTGCTACTAAATCCTACTGGTGATATGTATAAACCAAACTGCACAATAAAGGGAACAATATAACGAAAGTCACGATATTTAACGTTTAAAGAAGCCAGCCATAATCCTGCACCCATTGAAGCAGCAAAGGCAATAGCAATAAACAATGGTAATGTCAGAATCCGCCAACTAGGAACAAAGTTATACCAAGCCATCAACCCCAACAAAATTATCCCCGAAATCATGAAGTCTACAAAGCTGACTACAACTGCGCTGGTCGGTACTATGAGACGGGGAAAATAGACTTTTGAGATTAAGTTAGCATTGCCAATCAAACTATTGCTGCACTCTGATAAGGAATTAGCAAAAAACTGCCAAGGTAACATGGCAGAAAACACTAAAATTGGATAAGGCGCACCTTGAGAAGGTAGTTTTGCTAATTGTCCAAAGACAACAGAGAACACAATCATTGTTAGAAAGGGACGAATTAATGCCCAAGCAATACCGATCGCTGTTTGTTTGTACCTTACCAAAATGTCACGCCAAGCCAGAAAATAAAATAATTCTCTATAGCGCCATATATCTTTCCAATACTGCTGTTCGGTGCGCCCCGCTTCAATCACCAACTCTTGTTTGGAGACATTTTTCGTACTACTCATAGTTATTGATTGAAGATTAATATTTTGATAAATAAATTAAGTCACAAACTGAAATCCAGCAAGACCTTGATAGTTAACATCTCTGGCACTTTTCTTCGTAAACTCTCCTACAGAAGGATTTCCCTGAGAATCAATCACTCCTGTGACTTGCTGCCACAATTCTTGTGGCGCTATTGAAATTTCATAGGTGCGATCGCCAGATTTACGAACGTAATACCATTTCGTCTGTTGACACTCTTCACACCAAAAAGCTTCTAACCATTCCCCTTCTATAGAAACTGTAGTCTGAGTTGCTACTAACATTAAGGCATTTCGCCGACTCATACCTCGTTGCTGTAACTGACCTGCTTGGTCAGCGAACATTTTATGTTTTTGACTAACGCTATCGAGATAGCAGCCATGAATCGGACAGTAAATAGCCCGTCGTTTAGAACGTTTCCGATTTCGGTCACACCTTTTCTGCAATTCTACCCCCTGTATACATAAAAACCATGAGCCAGGAAGGCTAAGTTGGAGGGACTGAGATCAATAAGACCATCAAAGCCCAACTCCGAAAAATACTGCCAAAATATTCAATTAGAATTATGAGTTTGTTTGTTTCTGCTATTTTTGTTGCTTAGTTATTTCGCAACTCTAGAAATTTTACAAAGCAATTTCTCTGCTAGATTGAGAACTTGATTTATGTTGAAATAAATTCTATTCCAATCAAGCTCTTAACCTTGTGTTGATGTCATAATATTTTTATACCATGTCGTTGAAGATTTGTGGCTTTATTCATTTCGTGTTTTTAGGAAATTACGGAACTTTAATAACTCCAATATGCTTACTTTACATTGCTTTCCGATACAATCATAGCTTCATCAGAAGATACTGCCTGCTGCAAAACACGTAAGTATTGTTGAGATATAACTTTTGGTGTGAAGTGCGATCGCAAATACTGACGACCTGCCTTGCCCATCCGTTCGCCTATTTGCGGATCACGGCTAAGAAAGCGAATAAATTGTGCTAAACCTTGACCGTCTCCATTCTCAAAGGTGCCACCACAGTCAGCTTCAGCCACCATTTCTCTCAGATATGAAGACTGGGAGCAAATGACAGCAATTGGTCTTCCAGAGGCTAAAGCAGAGTAAAGTTTGCTAGGCACAACCAAACCCTCTGTAATTGCATCCACACTCACTAGTGATAAATCACAGGCTGTTAAGGAATAGGGCAGCACTTGCTTATCTTGATAAGGTAAGAAGGTAAAATTCTTCAGCCCTAGCTGATTTACTTCCTTGATTAATTCTTCGCGTTTGGCACCACCACCAATGCAGACAAACTGAATTGGTTCGTCCTGCAATTGCTTTGCAGCTTCTAACATGGTGTCGATGTCATGGCAACGACCCATATTTCCAGAATAGAGGACGGTAAATTTATTAACTAAATTGTACTCTTGGGCAAACCAGTTTTCTGATTTAGGAATCGGCACGATCGCATCTGGGTTAGCCCAGCTATGTATTACCGAAATTTTATCAGCAACTTCAGGACAATGTGATATTATCTTTTGCTTCATCGCCGGGCTAAGTACCACAATCCCCTTAGCTTTTAGCCAAACCTGTTTGTTAATTGCATTCCATAAGCGCACCAGCCAGCTGTGTTTGGATACTACCCCTAGGGCGATCGCAATATCTGGGTATAAGTCATAAAGTATGCAGACATAGGGCAATCGGAACAATAAATGAGCCAAATATCCTAAGACTGGTAAAAATGGAGGGGCTGTTGTGACTAATAATATGTTGTTACGTCGCCAAGCCCTGAGCAGATATAGTAAAGTGCGTAATGTATAGAGTACACCATTAACAGCTTTACCACGAATTCGTCCTGGCCAAAGTTGAGCCGTGCGCGATCGCTGAATTCTTATTCGATCCACCAATTCAACGGCTGGAGCCGTCTGAGATTGAAACGCATAGCCAGGTTGGCTTGTAAATACCTCAATATTTACCCCTTGTTGCCCTAGCTGTTTCACAAGTTCTTCAATCAACTGTCCTGTAGCAGCATAATCAGGGGGGAAGAACTGAGTGATTACAGACAGTTTTATGGATTTTGGTGCTTTTATAGAAGGTGCATTTTCACCTTCTATGGGGATAGAAATGGATTGTACAAATTTTTTATTAATCCATTCATTTAGTTTCATCGGCTGTGTCATAGTTGATCAATTATAAATTTTGTTGAAGACACCACCGAACTGCTCAAGCCATTAATCTTATAGACATAAAAATACAACCTAGATTAACGATTTTTGATTAATTTTTAATTTCCGTTTTTCCAGGGCTATAAAAAATTTCTTGAATGCCACTAAACAACATCTGAAAATTACCTGTATTACTTGTTGTATCTAGGCTATCTCTCCAGCTTAAATTCTGATTTAATGCTTTTTTTTTTACACTGGGAACACAAGGGAGGAACACAAAAGCATTGTTAATCATGAATATTCGCTCTTACTTAATAATTTTTCTCTATAGTTACGAATCTCCTAATGTTTTTGTTTACTAAGTGTGATCACGAGATATACGATACCATGTTTTAAAGATGACTGGTATCCTTTATATAAAGTTCATTTTCCTAGAACATTTTTTAGATGTTTCTTCATAAAAGCCATGTTTTAATTTATATTAAATTTTATGTAGAGCAAGTACCAAAAAGTAAATATAGCTACTAAATCAACTTCCGGCGATACGCAAAAAGATTACACGCAAGAGGTTTGTTTTGCTACCCAATCGCCCTTGTAGTAGAGCAAAGATGGGCTGGCTCGTTTGGTGTTAACGATTAAACAAAGACTGCGACCTAACTTTTTGCAACTGTGGAGACACTTATTTACCTGGCCATGATTGGGATTATTGTGAGGTAATTGGCGCAAAATTTGCCCGTTTATGATTTTTCCAACATCATCTCATTAACCGAGTAATTGACACTTACACAACATCTAAATAAAGCTGCTCTAAAGGTAATCTACACATAGAATAATTAAATCTTTATAATACAGAGGTGTTATGTCAATTAGGATCTGTGTAGATACTTCTGCGGAAGTTTATTTAGTCTGGGCATACTTCTGTGTATAAAATGTATAACATAGCACTTTGCATTTGCTTTAATCAGTATTTTTTATAAAAAATGGCCACTAAAAAGTAATTATTAGCACAGGCATACTTTATGTGTAATAGAGAGATGGAAACATTTCCATACTAAAATCTTAGTTATTTTAAGTAGGTCGGCAGAATAAAAGCAAACTATGTAAAGAAATATGAATAAAGCTAAAACCCTCTTCCCTCCTGCCCTCTGCCTCCTGCCTCATCCCAATGATAAATATTCACGCCGACTTACTTATTACAAATAATTAAAACATAATGAGTAACCAACCTTACCAAAGCTTAAACGCTGAACAAAATGGCAACTCTAAACTTTTATTTTCTCAACCACAGCCTGTTCCTGTTCCCTGGAGCGAAGAACAAGAAGAAAGTTTTAGTATACAGGATTGGCTAAATGTATTAAGACGGCGATCACTAGTCATAGTAGGAGTATCTATGACTGTGATGGTAGCTGTGGTTGTGAATGTAATGTTCAGTAAACAGCCAATAGAATATGAAAGCAATTTTTTTATGTTGGTGGAACCGGTTAATGATGATAGCGAGGTAGTGAATATTGTTAAAGATACCAACTCAAGCAACTCAAAACTAGATTACGACAGTCAAATCATAGTTCTCAAAAGCCCTGAAGTAATGAGAAACACACTTCAGGAATTGAGAACTTCTTATCCAGAGATTACCTATCCATCTCTACTCAAATCTCTAACTGTTAATCAGTTAGGCGAAACTAAAATTATAGAAACGCGTTATCGAGGGAACGATGCAACTCAGGTTAAAAAAGTATTAGAGCTAATTGTCAAAGATTATTTAGAATATAGCCAAGAAAGGCGACAAACCAAACTACGCCAAGGGATTCAATTTATTAATACACAATTACCATCCATACAAAGCCGAGTTAATCAAATTCAACAGGAACTGCAAATTTTTCGCCAAAGATACAATTTTAATACCCCAGAGAGCCAAGTAGATTCAATTGATAGACAAGCTAGTTCCTTAGCTGAAGCACGACAGAATATTAATCTACAGTTGACACAAGCGCGTAATCAATTAAGCCTTCTTCAGACAGAAAAGGGAAAAACAACAGTACTCAATAGCGCTTCTTTATATCAGCAACTTTTAAATCAGATAACGCAGCTAGACACTCAAATTGCCACAGAGTCAATAGTTTTGCAGGAAGAAAACCCCAGGCTGCAAACTTTGAAGGAAAAAAGAAACAGTTTGCTGCCAGTGTTACTTCAGGAAGAAAAGCGTTTTTTAAATGTAAGAGCAGCAGAATTAAACAGTCAACTTCAATCCTTAGAAGTGCAAAGCAGAGAAATTACCAAAATATCACAGCAACTTGAACAACAACGTAAGCAAGTGCCAATTTTGGCACGACAATATACAGAAATACAGCGCAAATTACAATTCGCTAATGAAAGCCTAAATCGTTTTTTATCAAACCGCGAAAATTTACAAATTCAGATATCACAAACAGAGTTAGGTTGGCAGTTAATCCAACCACCTAGTCAGCCAATGTTGGTTACTGCTTCTAGTCGATTACGCAACTTAATTATAGGCTTGTTTGTAAGTATAGCAGTAGGTATTGGTGTCGCTTTATTACTAGAAAAAACAGACAACACTTACCATAATGTACTAAAACTTAAAAAGAAGATACACTTCCCTTTGTTAGGGAATGTTCCCTTTGATAATGAAGTCAAAGCTCTTCAGTCGCGTACTTCTAAATCAAAGTTTTTTCCAGTCAAACTATTTAATTCCTTGCTAGAAGGTAATGAAGATTCAAGTGTTGCAATTGCTCAAGAATATAGCAGTTATTCAACAGAATTTTTAGATGCTTTAAGATTCTTGTACACAAATATTCAACAAATTAAACCTAATTCCCAAGTACGTTCTTTAGTCATTAGTTCAGTTATGGCTGGTGATGGAAAATCTATAGTTGCTTTTTATCTAGCTCAAACAGTCACAGCAATGGGGTTGCGAGTACTACTTGTAGATGCAAACCTTCGCAACCCCATGATTCACAACCTAGCAAATTTAAAAAACCTATGGGGATTGAGTAGTTTACTATCTACAAATTTACCAGTAAGTGAAGTTATTCATAAACTACCTTCTATGGAGCAATTATCTTTGATTACTGCTGGCCCAGCACCGGATGATCCGATAAAATTACTTGCATCTGAAAAAATGAAGCAACTAATGACAGAATTTCATAATGATTATGATTTAGTAATTTACGATGCTCCTCATTTCTTTGGATTATCTGATATTAGTGTGATATCACCCTATACAGACGGGGTTTTGATGGTTGTAAGGGTAGGTAAAACAGATGCTTCAGTGATAGAGCAAGCTTTAGATTATTTAAAGATTTTGCCGTTGAATATATTGGGTGTGGTTACTAACAGTTAAAAAAGCGGTTTAATGGATGTTTATAAAATACTGGCATCGGTAGGGTGTGTTATGCCGTAGGCTAATGTAACATCACATATTTTCTGCACTTTAATATACTTACATATTTAGCTTTAACAGCCATCAAATAACTATGCTGCTAGTAACAGCGTTTTATTGTTAAAGTGCTTACTATATCTAAGCTTTTTCCTCACAATACCCAATAGCCTTGAGGAAAAAGCAGAGTCAGTGAAGAACAATTAAACCTTAGTATAATTAAATATTTTATTTTGATGAATAATTGATGAAGTTGCGGCGTATACCCATTGATTTACGGAAAATTTCACCGTATATTTTTAACACACTGTTCTTTCAGGTTTTTAAATGATGAAAATTAGTCCAGTTTTTTCTGCTTTGTTGGTAGGAGCAAGCGTTGCAGTTGTAACAACTGTTGCTAGACCTGCGGCTGCTATCACTACTTCCTTTGGTTTTCAGAACATTTCAGGAGCAAATAACACAAATGGCGATGCCTTTGCTGGTAGCTTTAGATTAGATGTAAGCGATCTGGGTAACGATACAGTCAGATTTGCATTTAACAACTCTGTTGCTAACCAAGCCCGCATTGATCAGGTTGCTTTTGGTGGTTCACAAGCATCTACTCTACTATCTAACTTCCAAGTCAATGTTAATAACCTTGGGGATGTCGAGTTTCAAATAGACAATAGTCCTAATTTGCCACAAAGCGGAAATATTTTAGAATGGGGTACTACAGTCTTTAGTGCAACTAGAGTACCAGGGCAAAATAACGTCAACTCAGTGCAAACAAACGAAACCTTAGGAGTTAGCTTCACGGCTCATGGTAACTACCAAGCTGTTATCAACGCTATTCTTGGTCGTACGTTATTAGCTGGTATCCACGTACCCGCGTTTCCGAATGGTAGTGATAGCTTCGTTAACTCCTCTACACCAGTACCTGAACCTATCACCATGCTTGGTCTTGGTGTAGGTACTATAGGTATGGGTGTCTTAAAGCGCAAGTACGGCAACAAAGAAGCCAAAGCAAAAGTAGCAGTTTAATCACAGTTTAAATAACTTTGATTAAGATAACAGTGAGGCTAGATTCTCTCAAACATATGTCACTTGCCTAATCAGAATTTTAATAATTAAGAAAGGTCAACTTTGACATAAATCACTTTTCTCAAAATTTGGTGTGTTTTCTATTTTCTTGCTGAATTCTAAATAATAATAAAAAAAGTTAAACACTCAAGCATTTATTATAAAAATTCAGGCGTAGGTGTAGGTTGGGTTGAGGAATGAACCCAACATCCGCGCATAATTTGTTGGGTTTCACTGTTGTTCAACCCAACCTATTTTTCTAAAAATCATACTCTGCTTCGTTTTCATCTGGTAGAGTTCGTTATGGACGACAATCCCAACGCACCATTGAAGATTTTCGGTGCGTTAGCCAATAGGTACTTATAATCACGTTTATATGGGAGCAGTTGCTTAATAGAATGTTTATTAGCCTGATATATGCGGTTAGATAATTACACCCTTGCTACTTATACTCCTGGCGCACCCTTATGGAAACAAGTATTGTGGTATTTTCTGGGTTCACCTTTAGTACAAAATCGTTGGTTGACTGTCTCAGGCTTCAAGGTTTGGATACTCCGCAGTTTTGGCGCACAGATTGGTGAAAACGTTCGGATAAAACCTGGAGTACGGATTAAGTTTCCCTGGCGGTTGACTGTAGGTGATCATGTTTGGATTGGAGAAGATACTTGGATTGATAACCTCGCGCCTGTAACTATCGAAAGCCATGTGTGTATATCTCAGGGTGTCTATCTCTGCACGGGCAATCACGACTGGAGTGATCCCAATTTTAAGTTAATTACTGCCCCAATTTATATTCAAGAAAGTAGCTGGATTGCGGCTAAGTCAGTAGTTGGCCCTGGAGTTACCATTGGTAGAGGAGCAGTATTGACTTTGGGTGGAGTTACAGGGCGTTCTTTAGAAGCGATGACTATTTATGCAGGTAATCCGGCTCAACCAATCAAGCAGCGCCAGATTTAATTCTATGTACAGTATCGCAACATAAATTTTTCGGTAATTGTATATAAATGCTCATTTAAATGAGATAGTGCTTGTTCTGCGATCGCTTTTGGTACGCCACCATAATATGCTTGGGCAATACCACCTGTAATACAAGCGATGGTGTCACTGTCACCACCTAAAGAAATGGCATTGCGGATGGCATCTTCATAATCGGTAGATTCCAAGAAGGCGATAATAGCTTGGGGGACAGAACCTTGACAGGAAACATCAAACTTATAGTTAGGTCTAATTTGGTCAAGGGTGATTTCTAAATCGTAGCCAAAAGTATTTTGAATATAAGATTTAATCGCAGGTTTATCATGGCCTGTACGCGCCAGAAATACTGCTGTGGCTGTGGCTTGAGCGCCTTTAATACCTTCAGGATGATTATGAGTAACTTCAGCACAGCGTTTTGCTTCTTGCAACACAGCATCTAAATTATTAAATGCAAATCCCACCGGACTTACTCGCATTGCAGAACCATTACCCCAACTGTTGTATGGCTCACTGTTGCTAGAGGTTGCCCAATTTCTAAAAGTGCCACCATAACCAGCGTAGGGATAGCGACAGAAATAAGACTTAAATTGTTCAATGTATTGACTGCTGTGCAGCAACTCACCAGCATCAAGAATTATCTCTGCCACTGCTACAGTTAGCACAGTGTCATCTGTGAAGCGACATTGCCGATTAAATAGCGGAAAATCTTTGGTTTTGATATTGTTGACTTCATATACCGAACCAATAATGTCACCTGCGATCGCGCCTAGCATACTGATATTCTGGGATATTATTTAGTTGTGTTTTTCCAGCCTTACGACAGCATTGTAATCTGGTACTCCTTCTAGCGATCGCTTAGTTTTATCAAGCAGTACATTTCCCTCTGGCCAATGGACTTGTAAATTTCCGCGTTGGATAGGTGCAATATAAATCCTTCCTAGTAATTCCCCCAAATCGTTCTTCAAAATTACCTGATCTCCATCTTTTAAATTCAACTTAGTTGCATCAGCAACATTCATTAACACCGCCTCGCGTAATGCCCCAGTAATTGCATCTTTGCGTTCTTGCACCATACTATTAAATTGCTTGCCTCGACGTGTAGCTACCAAGAAACAGCCTTCAGGGATTTCTTTTGGGGATGGAGATAAAGGTGTAAAATGTGCTTTGCCATCTGGTGTAGCAAAATTCCAGCCAAAGCATAAATGGGAACCACCATATTGAAACTGGTCACCTGCCTGTTGTAAGTGTTGAATACCGGCATATAATGGCACGACTTGAGCAATTTCTTGGCGGATAGCTGCCGTACTTTTAAACCCTATTTTGTCTGCCAAATCTGGACGCACCCGCTTTGCCAATTCCATAAACACTTCCCACTCTGGAAGCGCCTCGCCAATACGCGAACCGGGAATTTCCGGGCTGAAAATTATCCGCCGTTCCGTAGAGGTTTCTGTTACTCCCCCTGGTACTTCATAGCGAGTTGTTGCAGGTAACAATATAACTGTGTCTGCTGGTTCTACTAACATTTGGCTAGAAAGCACAATATCCATATGCACTCGCAGCGGTATACGTTGCAAAGCGCCTTCTACATAATCTGGTTCTGGTAGGACTTCTAAAAAATTCCCCCCCACAGAAAACAACACATCTAACTGCCTTTCGTAAGCAGCATCAATCATTTCTGGTGCTATTAAACCTCTAGTGCTAGGCACTTCAAAGCCCCACTGTTGACTCAAATGAACTGCATTTTCTGGGTTGATGGGTTTGCCACCAGGAAACACCGTAGCATAACATCCCATCTCTGCACCGCCTTGCACCCCAGAGTGACCACGAATCGGCATTAAACCGCAACCTTCCCGCCCGACAAAACCTTTAGTCAGCGCTAAATTGATGATACTGCGGACATTATCTTCGCCGCATTCATGCTGAGTAATGCCCATACTCCAAACAAACACAGCTTTATTGGCTGCTGCAACCATTTTGGCAAAGGCGTGCATATCATAGCGGGTTGCGCCTGAAAGCCTTTCTAATTCTTCCCAAGATTGTTGTTCTAAAGATGCCTTGAGTTCTGTAAATCCTGTGGTGTAACTGTCTATAAATGACTGGTCTACCCATCCGTGAACAATCATGTGTTTGATTGTCCCATTCAAAAATGCCATATCACCGCCACCGTTTACCAAAAAGAAATCTTCGGCAAACTTAGTACCAAACAAAGCGCTTTCCACAATTGAAGGCACCCAATACCTTTCCATTCCTGGCTCACGGTAAGTATTAATTACCACAATTTTCGTGCCAGCTTTTTTAGCGTAGTGGAGATATTTAACGGTGACTGGCTGATTATTGGCAACATTGGAACCAATAAAAACTAATAAATCAGTGCCTATCCAGTCTTTATAAGAACAAGTGGTAGCCCCCGCACCCAGAGATGTTTTCAGGGCTGCGGTACTTGGAGAATGACAGATGCGGGCTGCATTATCAATATTATTACTGCCCATTGCTCGTACAGCTTTTTGGGTAGCGTAATAAGTTTCGTTGACAGTGCCGCGACTAGTAATGTAAAAACTGAGTCTTTCTGGTGTGGTGGCGCGGATACGACTGGCAATTAAATCTAAAGCTTCATCCCAGCTAACGCGGTAAAATCCTTTTTCCCCTCGTTGGCGCATCATCGGATAGGGAAGTCGCCCCAAGTCGCGTAGTTGAGAACTTCTTTGAGTTTGTAATTGCGATACATCTTTAAGCAGATGCGGGTTTAAAGCTGGCATGGTGTTCATCCGCAACAACCGCAACCGGACATTGCAGAGATGGATACCATCTAGCGTCCAATCTTTCATTCCAGTTGTCCCTAAAGCACAGCCATCACATACACCTTGATTGAGGATATTCCAGGCATAGGGTAGTTTGTCGCGGGACAGCCAAATTGCTCGAAATACTTCCCAGTAGTTGTTTGGATACTGTTCGCCAATGCCGAAGGGCTTCCAACTTGCCCAGTGCTGGGGTGTCCAATATTTCTTGGGTTTAGGTAACATAACCAAAGATGTACAAATAAATTATTCTGCATAAAACTAATTTGCCAGATTCCAGCACAGCATTTGGATCTGCCTAATTAATCTTTATTTTATTTTTTACAGATAAAATTTTGCTCGTAGATATAACTTTTGACGGATGCTTGTTGAATCAATTACTGATGTCAATCATCGTTACAGTTATAAGTATTTGTACCTTTTGGTATATGACTTATTAAAAATAATAAATATAAAATAGGCTATCGGCAAGAATTCTACTTAAGTTATTCAAAGCCACAGACAAGCACGGATAAATCATCTGTGTTTATCTGCTTTATTGATTATTTTATCCTAATAAATATATACAATATTTTATAGTTTAATAAAATAAGTTTTTGCTGAGATGGTAAACCATCTGATACTTAAAGTGTCAGAATGCTATCGTAAAGGCAAAATTATTTTCTCAAGTTTGAGGAAAGTTTTATGACTACTACGCTGATAGAGGCTAATTCTATCGAGTCATGGTTGGGTAAAGAAGCGGAAGACTTGCTGAATTACAAAGCCAAGGTTTCTCAAGATTTATTGCATTTACCAGGGATAGACTTTGTAGACCGAGTTTGGCTTAATAGCGATCGCAATCCTCAAGTTTTGCGTAATCTCCAACAACTTTATTCTACTGGTCGTCTGGCAAATACTGGCTATCTCTCGATTCTGCCAGTTGACCAAGGCATTGAACACTCAGCCGGTGCATCTTTTGCACCAAATCCCATATACTTTGACCCAGAAAATATAGTCAAATTAGCGATCGCAGGCGGGTGTAATGCTGTTGCTACAACTTTGGGAACATTAGGCATTATCTCACGTAAATATGCCCACAAAATTCCTTTGATTGTCAAAATCAACCATAATGAACTCTTAACCTTTCCCAATCAATTTGACCAAGTATTATTTGCCAGTGTTGAGCAAGCTTGGAATTTAGGTGCAGTAGCAATAGGCGCAACAATTTACTTTGGTTCTGAACAATCAACTAGGCAAATCCAAGAAATTAGTCACGCTTTTGAACGCGCCCATGAATTGGGGATGGTAACTATTCTTTGGTGTTACGTGCGTAATAATGCTTTCAAACAAGATAAAGATTACCATCTTGCGGCTGACCTCACTGGACAGGCGAATCATTTAGGTGTGACAATTGAAGCCGACATTATTAAGCAAAAATTACCTGAATGTAACAATGGCTATGGTGCAGTTGTTAAAGCCACAGGTAAAAGTTATGGCAAAACAGATGAGCGAGTTTATACAGAATTAGCAACTGATCACCCCATAGATTTGACCCGTTATCAAGTACTAAATTGCTACGCTGGACGGGCAGGATTAATTAATTCTGGTGGCGCATCTGGTAAAAATGATTTTGCCGAAGCAGTACGCACTGCTGTCATTAATAAACGGGCTGGTGGTACAGGATTAATTTCTGGACGCAAAGCTTTCCAGCGTCCGTTTGAAGAAGGAGTGAAACTGTTTCACACCATTCAAGATGTTTATTTATCACCAGATGTAACTATAGCTTAAGATTAGGCAAAAGGTCTAATAAATTAAGGAAGGTGATCAATATCTACCTTCCTTTTTGTATAGCTATAACTAGCCTAGAGGAAGACGTTAGGCAAATGGCTATTTTTTAGTATTTAGGCATTTGTTTAAGATGTAGGAGTTCAATTTTTCCATGTTAAATATCCAAAGCATACTTCATCAATTAGGTCGCAAAATTGCGATATTCATCATAGCTGGCTTAGTTGTGCTGATTAGCTTACCTACTAATTCCGTTTTGGCTGATGGTTATTATTCTAGTAAAAGTCGCAGTGTCGAAAGAATGCCACCTTATTACACTACTAAAGACCTGAGAATAGCAAGAAACGAGTCTAACAAACCCTATTACGCCACTAAAGAACGTCAACATTCAAAAGCTGCCAGAAAGGACGAAGACTATATCAAGACTGGTAAGCGTGAAAATGAAGTAAGAATTAGAGATTTAGAAACAAGAAATCGGTAAAAAAACGAGAAAAACTTTCAAGAAAATGGAGACGTGAACATTCACGTCTCTACCAAAAAAATTGGTTTAAACACAGCAGGTGACAGGTAACAGAGGACAGGTGACAGGGTTAAAATCCCTTTGAAGTAAGGGTTTTGTGATTTGTTGATGTCCTAATCTATGTGGCTACTGCTATATCTGCAAATTTTGTATTTTTAAATAAAAGTTTGGGTGTTGTCTACGGCTGCTACACGTAATGCAATACGTTTATACTTGTTGGCATCATAAGGAATACCTGCGTGCATGACTTGCGAATTATCCCAAACAACCAAATCACCTTTCTGCCAAACATGAGCGTAAACTGGTGTACGTTCTAAAACAGTTTGAAATAGTTTCTGCCAAAACTGTTTAGCCAAATTCAGTTCATCCTCCATCCCCACAGGAATTGATGTATCTGAACCAAGATATAATCCTCGCTGCCCAGTTACCTTATGGGTTGAGACAATAGGATGTTTTTTCATCGGCACATCAGGTGCTGGCTGATAGGTTCTTGGCGGCAGATGATACATTGACATTTGCTCTAATTGCCGCCGATGTTCAGGATCAAGATTATTGTAAGCTTCTACCATGTCGAGGAATTCAGTTGTGTGGGGTTGGCCATCAACTCCTTCGGCTGGTATTTCCACACCATACAGCATTACCACATACAAAGAATTCATATCCAGACCTTCTGTTCTTGGTAGAAAGTCCTTGTCATGATGCCATTGCCAAGCAAACTGTCCGACGATTTCTTGAGTATTTTCTTTAGGATTTCCCAAAATAGCTACACCGAGACTTTGTAAATCTGGGTCGATGCCTGGGTCTAAAGGTTTAGGCTGATACTTAAAGTTTGATTCACCAAAAGTCTGGTTGTTAAATTCCTTCAATTGCGATGCTGTCAGATGTTGATTTCTGACGACAATTACACCATGTTCCCAGAGAGACTGTTTAAATTCTTGTATTTGTGGGGTTGTAAGTTGTGTTAGATTGCAACCTTGTAATATTTCCTTGCCCAATCTAGGATGCTGCTGTACTGTTTGCTGCTGCATTCTAAGAATCCTTTTGATGTAAATCTTGTTAAATTTATAGGGGTGTAACGCCTTGTGCGCCCACTAAAATTAGTTTTATTTGATAGAAGTAATTCAATATTGTCTAACTGTGCTAGTTAAATCCATCTCCCGAACAGCAGATGTGATAGCTTGATTGTCTATTCACCCCAGCGATACCACTGGCGAAAATTAGTTCCGGCACTGACAGCTAAACCAATCTGGTGCTGCGAAGATAGTTCATCGTAACCACCTTCATTCGCGCCAATATAGTACATCCGAAAACTATCATCATCCATTGGTACTATACAAGGCGTACCTACTGCCAGTGCATCCCAACGACCAGAACCCTTTTGGGCATGAGAAAACACAGCACCGCCTGGTTGTTCACCTGTTTCTTTTTGCCAATGAATACCGTCGTCAGAAATAGCTAGACCAATGGAGTGATAACCACTTGTATTGACACCTTCGTAAAACATCACGTACTGTCCGTTTATTTTCACGACATGGCGAGTCCCAATGCCTCTTTCATCAAAACTTCCAGATTCACCCGCGGCTAAAATCTGACCGAATTTCTCCCAACGTAAACCATCGCCAGATAAGGCTAAACCGACCAAAAATCCTTTATCGGGATTGAGGGTATGGTAGTACAGTTTCCAAGTTCCATCATCATCAGATAACACTTGCGGCCAGGCGCAGAATAAAGCATCAAATTCTCCTGGCTTGCCTAAATCGAGAACAGCGCCTTGATAAGTACTTTCCAAACGTACCCAATTGATGCCATCACGTGAAATAGCACAACCGGGGCGCATATTCAACCCTTTCGCTTGAAAATTCCCCATCTCAACCATTGTGTGGTCACCACCGAAGTACCACATCCAATAAAGACTATCCCGGAAATAGACATTGCTGACACCAACATGGGCTGAGTCAAAGCGGTGATAATCTGGGTGCGGTTCAAAGACAGCCCCTTTAGTTAACAATCCCTGGACACGTTGCCAATGAATACCATCAGCAGAAATTGCTAAACCACAGCGACCTGTAGGCAGATTAATTTGACGGTCAAAGGAAGCATCCCGACCGTAATACCACATCTTCCAAGTTCCATCAAGACAGCGCAAGACCTGTGGTGAAGAAATTCGTTCGGAGTCCCACCAGCCTTCTGGGCCTGGTGTCAAGACTAATCCAGGTTGATTGATCGGGGTTGTTACTTGATTCATATATATAATCTAAATAGTTCGCTTGTACTTAGATTGGCGATCGCTCCAGTATGCTGCTATCTTCAACTTAGCCTAGCAACATTACTTAACTATTATTCGTCACTCAATAAGAAATTAATGAGTTTCCGAATCCAGGTAGACCAAAGTTGAATCTAAACTCAGTCTGACAGTTTTGTTGTGTTCGCATGAGTATCTGAAAAATGACGAGAAATATCAGCCAGTGTCTTAGTACCATTTCTTTAGTTGTGCTACTCCACAGTTTTCCTCCAATTGTTCAGGCACAATCGACAGAAACCGCTTCTCCGACAACATCAGATACCATTCAACAGGTAATTGCGGCCAAATGGATGACCAACTCTCCAGATGGCAATTTTTATCCCGAAAGGTTGCTTAGTCGGGCAGAATTAGCCTCGATAATGGTCAAAGTATTTCGGCTAGATAAACGACAAACTGTGAGTAAAGAGAACGTTGTAGTTCCCGATGTCTCATCTTCCCATTGGGCATTTAAAGATATTCAGGTAGTCTTAAAAACAGACATTATGAAAGGCTATCGGGGTAATTTGTTTTTTCCTAACCAAAAAGTGACGAGGGCAGAAGCTTTAGCAATATTTGCCCAGGCTTACGGTGTGTTTCAGTTTAGTGATGAAACCGTCAATGAAATTCTCTCATCCCATCCCGATGCTACATCAATTCCGACCTGGGCGAGAAAAGCGATCGCTACCGTAATTTCTGAAGAATTTATCAACACAGATAGTCAAGGCAATATTTCCCCTTTACAGCCCATGACTCGTGGGGATATAGCTTACGTATTGAGTCAATATTTACAACGACAGCGACAACTACCAGATACACCAGAAGTTCCAGGTGTGCCTAATAATACAGACTCCCCTGAACAACAGAAGTAACGTAGCCATATTCTTAAGACTTACCCATAAAAACAAAAAATCAAGGGTTTGGTCGGGTAAGGGTATATAGGTGTAGGTATTCAAAACCCTTACATCCCCTAAAGTAAAGAGTCTCGTTGCGTAAGTTCTAATTCTTTACACGTTATGTAACAGAATTGCAACTCTCCATAATTATGGGGACAACCCGACCGTGGGAAAATCAGAATACCAGAAGTAGAAATTAGAGAGGAAAACCTTATAATATGCATCTGAGTGAAATCACCCATCCTAATCAGTTGCACGGTTTATCTATCCGGCAACTACAACAGATTGCTCGCCAAATTCGAGATAAACACTTACAAACAGTAGCAACAACAGGCGGTCATCTGGGGCCAGGTTTGGGTGTTGTAGAATTAACCCTAGGGCTTTACCAGACTTTAGATTTAGATCGGGATAAAGTTATTTGGGATGTAGGACACCAAGCTTATCCCCACAAACTGCTCACAGGACGCTACAGTAACTTCCATACCCTCAGACAAAAAGACGGAATTGCAGGTTATCTCAAGCGTGGCGAAAGCAAGTTCGACCACTTTGGCGCAGGTCACGCCTCTACAAGTATCTCCGCAGCTTTGGGTATGGCATTAGCCAGAGATGCCAAAGGAGAAAAATTTAAAGCTGTCGCTGTCATTGGTGATGGTGCTTTAACTGGTGGTATGGCACTAGAAGCCATCAACCATGCTGGACACTTGCCCAAAACTAACCTGCTGGTGGTTCTCAACGATAACGAGATGTCTATTTCTCCCAACGTGGGCGCAATTCCTCGCTATCTCAACAAAATGCGTCTCAGTCCGCCAGTGCAGTTCATCAAAGATAACTTTGAAGAACAGTTCAAGCAAATTCCTTTCGTAGGTGAATCTTTGTCTCCCGAACTCGGACGCATCAAAGAAGGGATGAAGCGTTTGGCGGTTCCTAAAGTAGGGGCAGTGTTTGAAGAACTAGGCTTTACCTACATGGGGCCAGTTGATGGACACAACTTGGAAGAATTGATTGCGACTTTCCAACAAGCGCATCAAATCCCTGGGCCAGTTTTGGTACATGTAGCCACAATTAAAGGTAAAGGCTATGAAATAGCTGAACAAGACCAAGTAGGCTACCATGCCCAAACTCCTTTTAACTTGACCACTGGCAAAGCAATCCCTTCTAACAAACCAAAACCCCCTGCTTATGCCAAAGTCTTTGCCCACACCTTAGTCAAACTAGCTGAACAAAACCCGAAAATCATCGGGATTACAGCAGCAATGGCCACAGGAACAGGTTTAGACAAACTACAAGCTAAATTGCCCAATCAATATATAGATGTTGGGATTGCAGAACAACATGCTGTTACTTTAGCTGCGGCTTTAGCATCTGAAGGTATGCGGCCTGTGGCTGCTATCTACTCTACCTTTTTACAACGGGCTTATGACCAAATCATTCACGATGTCTGTATTCAAAACTTGCCCGTGTTCTTCTGTTTAGACAGGGCGGGAATTGTTGGTGCTGATGGCCCCACCCATCAAGGCATGTATGACATTGCTTATTTGCGCTGCATTCCTAATATGGTGTTGATGGCACCCAAGGATGAAGCAGAACTACAACGGATGATTGTAACTGGTATTAACCATACCAGTAGCGCGATCGCCATGCGCTTCCCTCGTGGTAATGGTCACGGTGTACCCTTGATGGAAGAAGGTTGGGAACCTTTGGAAATTGGTAAGGGTGAAATTCTCCGCAATGGTGATGACGTGTTAATCATTGGCTACGGCACAATGGTTTATCCCAGTATGCAGGCGGCAGAAATTCTCAGTGAACATGGCATTGAAGCAACGGTGATTAATGCCCGTTTTGTCAAGCCTTTGGATACAGAATTGATTTTGCCGTTGGCTAAAAAGATTGGCCGGGTTGTCACCTTAGAAGAAGGTTGTGTGATGGGTGGCTTTGGTTCTGCTGTAGCCGAAGCTTTACTAGATGCTGATATCGTTGTACCTGTGAAGCGGATTGGTATCCCAGATACTTTGGTTGAACACGCTACCCCAGATGAATCTAAGGCAGAATTAGGTTTAACTAGCCGCCAAATCGCTGAAAGAGTTTTGCAAGCTTACTTTCAGGAGCAAGTATCTGCTGTGGTTTAGGTTTGAGGTGTGAAATTCACAATTCAATATTTTGATTAGGGTGGTAACATACCGCCTTTTTTTGTGTTTTTTGTGAATGCGATCGCACTTCTCGGTTTGAGTGCCATAATTTTAAGGCTGCTGCAATACTAATTATTGGCGATTACATCAAATACAGCATAACGAGCTTTTCCTTGCTGTTTAGCATGATACATTGCAGCATCCGCATTTTGGAGCAAGTTTTCCGCTTGGTCACTACCTCCTTGATTGATAGTAATACCTATACTGGCTGTGGTAGAAATCTGATTTCCATTCAGGGTAAGGGGTAAGCCTAAAGTATCTTGAATTCGTTTCGCAACGTTAATAGCATCACTAATATCTTTAATATCTTCTAGCAGTACAGCAAACTCATCACCACTAAACCGTCCTACGCTATCACCACTACGTAGGCATGAGTCAAGTCTGCGACCGATCGCTACTAATAAATCATCGCCTACCGCGTGTCCAAAGCGATCGTTAATTTCTTTAAAGCCATCTAAATCCAAAAATAAAATACCAAAACGATAATCAATTCGGCGTTTACTTCTTTCCACGGCTTGCTTCAACCTATCTAAAAATAAAGCTCGATTAGGTAATGCCGTCAATCCATCATAAAAAGCATTCTGGAGCAGTTGCGCCTCCATCCGTTTACGTTGGGTCACTTCTTGAAGAACTAGCACTGCACCAGTAATATTGTCATTACTATCACGAATAGGTGCAACATAATCTCCTACTAGTATTTCTCTACCATTTTTGGTAATTAACACACAGTTATCTGGTAAATGCAACACTTTTCCTGTTGCTATTGTTTGCGTAGCTAAATTTTCAATTGTTTCTTCTATATCTTTGTCAATTAGTTTCACGACTTCCGTTAAATTTTTTCCGTGTGCTTCTCCTTCCTGCCAACCTGTGAGTGCTTCAGCCATTGGATTCATAAATTGAACACAAGCATCAGGATATGTGACAACTACAGCATGTTGCATACTGTTAATAATCGCCACCATTTTTTGCTTTTCTTCCTGCAATTTTTTGTTAGTTTGGTGCTTGTCAATAGCCATTTCGACACCAATATGCAGTTCTGATTCTGCGAAGGGTTTTACAATATCACTACAAGATTTTATTAGCTCTTGATTATGTAATTTTTTAGATGCCAAATACCCAGTAAAATATAATACAAATATACGAATAATATCTGCTACTTGGATACCATTATCTTTCCTGGTTAACCATATACTAATTAATACTAAGTCTGGATAAATCTCTCCTAATTTTACGGATTCTTCTCTTGAAAAGGGATTCTCTGAAATTTTATATCTTAACTCCTTTAGACTTTTTTGGAAATTAAGAGCTAGGAAGTTTTCATTCTCAGCAACTAGGATTTTGTGTGGCAGCATATTAAAATAACCTATTTGCTAAGTTCAGATATTGTTCTAATTATTAACTCAATCTGAAGGTTAATAATTCTATGATAATCAATATCTAAAATATCGGTGTATCTGCTCTGCTAAAATGCTGAATAAGCTTGAAATAGCATATTGTTGTTTATAGTATATTTATATTTAGAAAGGCTCGTAAAAATATCTAAATTTGTGAAAAGTTAATATTAATTACAGTAAAGCCACGAAAAAATAGTAGTTTTTAAGGGCGTTGTTGCGTGAATGAAAAAAAAGACACACCAATCCATGATTGGAGTAGTAATTATTCCACCTTGTAACTGTCAGGCTTACCTAGCTGAATCATGCGGTTAAGGGCAGCACATTGTAGAAATAAAGGTGGTTCAAAGATTCAAGTGCGGGTGATAGAGTATACTATCGACTCAGACAATGAACAACAAAATTATCGTTTAATTACCAGTTTGGTGGACATTGCTCTATTCCCAGCTTTGTTGTTAGCTACTGAATATCATCAACGTTGGGAAATCGAAAATACTATTGATGAGTTAAAAACTCATCTCAATGGGCGTAAAACTCCTATTCGTTCCTCAAACCCCGCGAAGTTGTTCAAGAAATCTACGGTTGGCTTTTAAGCCATTACGCAATTCGCACTTTAATATTTCAAGCCGCCACTGCTGCTGAGATATCTCCATTGCCATTAGGTTTTACTGGTACTCTCAAAGTTATTCGCGCCCTACAATCATTTTCGGATATGTCTACAATACACTGGCAAAATTATTGATGAACTTTTTCTCATGAATTATTTAAGCAAGTTTCATCTATCAATGTGACATTAATAACCATAAACTATCACAAAAACTTTAACCATGATGCTAAAACCAATTTCTGGTGTTGCGATGACATTGATCGGACTTAGCACTAGTTTAATGTTCCCTCATTTGGTAATGGCGGAAGAAATTACCTGCCAAGGAAACTTAGGTGCAATCACCGTTGATAATGTGAAAGTACCCCAAGGTAAGATTTGTACACTCAAAGGAACAACTGTTAAAGGAAATATTGTTGTTGAACGCAGCGCAACCCTCAACGCCATAGGTGCAAAAGTAAATGGCAATATTCAAGCAGAGGGAGCAACTCTAGTTGATGTCAATTCTAGTACTACCGTGGGTGGAAGCATCCAAGTAAAGCAAGGTAGTGCTGCTCGTGTGGTGAGTACACGCATTACTGGAGATGTGCAGTTCGAGTCAAACTCAGGAAGAATGGTTGCTAACCAAAATCAGATTGGGGGAAATTTACAAGCCTTTCAAAATACTGGAGGGGTGACGATTCGGCAAAATCGCATTAACGGCAATTTGCAGTGTAAGGAAAATAATCCTAGTCCAACTGGTGGCGGTAATATCGTCCAAGGTAGTAAAGAAGATCAGTGTGCAAGGTTATAGAAACTATAACAGGTGACAGGTGACAGGTGACAGGGTTAAAAGTCTTTTAAGTAGGTCGGTGTTAAAAATTGTCGTTATGACAAGGCAGAAGGCAGAAGGGAAGAGGTTTTCAAGCTACTTTACTTTCCGTTACATAGTTCGGTTTATTTGCACCTTTCTACTTATTATCTAAGTTTTACCATCTGTTTATGTCCTAATCACTTTGGCTGTTGCTATACTTTGATTTCTGAAAAGAATACTTCAAAATCTTTATAGAGAAGAGAATAGAGACGTTGCAATACAACGTCTCTACATCCAGATTCTTACTTCGATTCAGCAACACTTAATTTTAAAAAATTCTCTCACATAACCTCTCTTGATTTCCGCCTCTCTGCGCCTTCCGCATCTCTGCGCTTCGTTTCTAGCCACTGCATAATTTCATCAGATAATTCTTGCTTACTTCTACTATTTACATCAATACAAACATGGCGAGTAATAGCCTTAGCAACTAATACATCTGCAATGGTAATTTCGTAAGTAATTTCAAACTTATCTACACTTAATTTTTGAGGAATTAAACTAATATTTAACTGATCTCCGCAATACATTGGACGTAAAAAATCGACATTGGCATGAACAATAGGAAACGCAACGGAAGGATTAGTAAAAAAAGCTTTGAGATTAACTCCCGATGCTTCTAGAGATGCTTCATAAGCTTCATGGCAAATGCTCAAAACATTAGCGAAATAAACTACACCCGCAGCATCGGTGTCTGGAAAGCGAACAGTACGGTTATAGATAAAAGACATTTTGTAAAATTAAAAATTAAAAAACCAAAATAGCAGGCTGATAGCCTGCTATCCAAAATCATATTACTGTAACGGCGACAGTTATCAATTTAAGGGGTAATATATATCATCAGAAGTAGGGTTTAGGTAAGGGCGTTGCAGATCAACTGAGTGTAGTGCAAAGTGTTGCTCAATTGACTTCATGCGCTCCTCAATTGCATTCTTACCTTTTTGCCAAACTTCTAATAAAGCATGAGCAACAATTTGACAACGGTTCATGCCAAAACTTTCTTGAGCGGCGAATTTTTGAATTGGTTCTTCGGCTAAACTTAGTCCTGGAGCTAAAAATTTAGTGAACAAAGGTATTTCTGGCTGAAAATGAGATTGATGTTCTGCGTAGACAGCCTGAAGAATTCGGTGAATTGCTGGGTAGTCGTCTCGTTCAAAGTAGAGTAACCCTGAGTCGTAGCGTCCGTAGGCTGAAGGGTTGTAAAGTACTTGAAAGGTAAATTGAATGGCGGCTTTGTTGAGTTGCAGCGTCAGGCTATCCATGAGTGCGATCGCCCCATCTGCCGTAATATTAAAATAAATTCTTCCTGTTCCCAAATCAGCATCTAAACTCTGCTGTTCTTGTCCGACATCACTTACCGCCACATAACAGCCATTTTGTAGATGATTTTTAGGCATCCAAATCGATACTGATTCCCCAGGTTTGGCAGATTTGCTTTTAGGTTTGAGATGGCAATCTGGCTCAATATACAGTGTTAAACCACATTTTGTTACTGCCATACTACCATCAGGTTCTTGACGTAACACTTGCCAACTAGGATCAAAATATCCTGTACCGTGATTGCTGCTGTGCAGTTGTTCGTAAAATTCCCAATCAATACCCAAATGATGATTATTAGCTAAATTTTGGTGTGTCAAGCAATTAGGTGTATCGGTATTGACAGCTAAAATGCTCTGTAGGGAACCGTTGTAATAAATCCCATAAAGGAAGTTTCGCAATAGCAGAGTCAGATATTTCTGCTGTAAAGCCACAGAATTTTGCTGAAATCTATCTGCTACTTTAGTTGGCAAGGCAAAAGGTTGATAGTGAGGATGATGAATCGAGAAGTTGGATTCAATGTGGATATTCCTAGCAATATCGAATAGAGAATGTAACAGGGGATTGGTAGAAGAGTCTAGCATTGCTTAATAGAGAATAGGGAGTGGGGAGTATCAAGGCTTTTAAAACTATCCGTTAACACCCCCGCAAACGGGTTTTTTCGTAATACAGACGAACTAATTTTTGTTCTTTTTGCGGTTGGGCAAGTTGATGCTGTTTAGCCATAGGTTCAATAATTTCTGCTTTGGTAACACCGAAAATAGTCTGTACAGATTTTTCAGGCATAGTTAGCAGATTTTGTGCTACTTGTAGCGCACACATATCAGTATTATCAAAGTGTTGTCGATACTTAATTGTTTTTTGCAGTTGGTGAATTAGCCCTAGTCCAGCAAACTGGATGACACGCTCCAAAAAGTCTGGACGATGTTCTAAAATAGCGGGAAAAGCATTCAGATAAGCTTGAATTAAAGCCATTAATGATGGTTGAATAGCTTCTAGTGGTATGACTGCTAACTGCAATGATTCTTCTAACTCTAGCATGGAATCTATGAGTAAACTAGAAAGCCAAATTCTTAAATAGCTGGCGATTAAAGTGCCTAAATCAAATGCTGGATCTCCCCAGGCGCAAGCTTCCCAATCTATCAGACGTACTAAGCAATTATCTAACTTATCCCAGCGAGAATGAAGCAAAATGTTGTTCAAATTCAAATCATTGTGAGTTAAACAGCAAGGTTTCCATTCATAGGCTAAATCTGCGATCGCAAATTCTAAACTCTCATAGCACTGATAGAAAGTATAAAATTGTAGTGCTTCTTTGGGAACTGCGCCAAAAATATCTGGAGTCAGTGATTCTATACCCTGTGCTGGGTTGTAGAAATTATACCGATATTGTCCTTCTGGCGCAGTTGCCATAAAATCTCGATATTCTCGGCGCTGAAAAGTTGTGCGATGTAGCCCTGCAATTGTAGTGCCGATCGCAGTGGCAATTTCTGGAGGAAAATTATAATTATTTTGGTAAAAACTACCTAATTCGAGATATTCACTTAAATAATTGCGGACAAGGATGGAATTGTCCTCATCGAAATGTATTACTAATGATGCGATCGCTGCAATATTACCTAAAACTGGAAACTGCCGCAATAACTGGTGAAATAGCCACTCATTAAAAAATTCGTGGGGATTTCCATCATTTGCTTGGCGGCGTTCTTGTTTAACTAGCAGTTGGTGATTATTTCCCAGAGTCACTAGTAAATTGAAATTCTTTTTGCTACTTCCTGGCAACTCAGGGTTGACTGAATTGCCATCTTCTAAGCTATACAGTTCTGCTGCTTGCAGATACTGGATAACGTTTTGAGAAGATAGTGGTAATAACATGTATTATTTCCTATTTCGTAAAAGTGCTGAGATAATCAATTACTTAATTTCGGGATTATTTTTACTGGAAGACCTTAAGTAGATAGCAACAAGTGTCTAAAATATCAATCATCTTTCTTCTACCATACTAATACCTCATTTTCAAAATATAAAACTGCCAAACTGGCATTACAATCTTTTATTTGCTTTTACCACTGCTAATAAAACCCCACAAAACGTTAAAATTTTTTATATACTCCTATCAAAAATCACATATTTAGTTAGTTTATTATTTAATGCGTTAACATTTATCGATATCAGGAAAATTTAAAATTTAATTTTCTGTATTTATGATTTTAACTAACTAAAACCAGTAATTAATAGATTAGTATTCACAACATAACACTTAGCTCAAGGTCTTGCTAATTCAGGTTTTATCTTGTTAATGAAAGCCATGAAAATCTTTTTACAGTAGTTTATCTCCCTATGATGATAAATATTTAGTAGTCTAAAAGACCTTTTTATTAGGTTAGTTAATATAGCAATTATTATTTGATCTGTGAAAAGCCAAAATGGCAGATTACTGACATCTCAAAAAAGTTGAGTATCTTGTTGCTCACAAATTATTTAGGATTGCTATAACAGTTAGACTACTTTTATTTACCGAGCAATATGCTTTGCTAATTGCTTAGTTAAAGAAAAAACACTATCTAAAGATTGATGTTTTGCAATAATCAGGATTTAGCGCTCAGTAAGGACTGTTATTTATCCTGAAATGGCGCTACTAAACTTACAAACCCTGGCTACTCAAAGGGGTAGACCCTCAAAACTGCGGCAATTTCATGCACTATTATTTTTATTTATCATTACTTAATAAACAAAACCGGATGTTTTAGAAGGACGATGATGAGTTTTTTCCGGTTAAATATTAATAATTTATCATCTAGATTTCAGTAGGAAGCTATATTTTTGACCAATTCAGCCTAGTTTTCTAGCGATCGCCAAAGTAATGCAATAATATAAATGTACTATCGCTCAGGAAGATTTACGCAGAGAAAATAGTTTTTATCTTACTAACAGCTGATGCACAATTACAGCCAGTGTCAGCACACCTAAAACAGTCATTAATCCCGCAGGCATAAGCTTGCGTGTCTTAGCTAATCTCACAGCAAAGACAACCACCAAAATAGCAGTCACGAAAGCAGCTAGAATCAAACCCCAGGTTTGCCCTTGGAGTTGCAAGTAAGCAGATAAAATAAGTAACAACCCACTAACACTACCACTGAGGAGTGACACCTGACTACGAGCCTGAACGTAGCCCATAATCCCACCGAAAATTGCTAAGATGCCGTAGGCGAAAGCAGCGATTATACCTAAATTCATTGTTAAAACCTATGTAGATTTTGACTTTACAGCCAAGGTCAGCAGACAATTTACCATAGCTATTTAGCTACATCACCCAGTTGATTGATGGATATTCCAGCGATGCCAACGGCAAGTAATTCGTCTTATGCCCAGGTTCAATTCCTCCAGCGTCAAGCAGCATCTCTTTTACTTTACCAATCTGTTCTCCAGAGCGAAGCCGCGATCGCATTTCTGGAACTGTTGCAAGCAATACGTTACACTGATGCTGATGCGAGGGGTTGTCTTCAAGCTTATGGCAATTACTTTCACTCCTTGGCGGCACGAAATCAAAATTGGGAAGACTACTTAATTTCGCAAATTCTCATTTGTGATAACCCCTTTAGCCGACTGGCACAACAGCGAGACTTCCAAGATTTACCTCCAGCGTTAGTTGCCGCCGCCCAAAATGATTTACAGATATTACAATCCCTCTACGAATGCAGCACCGCTTCTCTAAGCGAGTGGGTACAGACTGTAGCTCACCTGCCAGTTTCGCCTATTGTCTGGTATCAAGAACAGAATGATGCAGATAACAATACAAGCCTGTGTTTGCCAGATTGGGAAAACTGGGCTGATGCAGTAGAAGAGTTAGCCGCTTGTTATCGAAAATTTGGTGTGGGTTTATTTGCCGAGTATCGCGCCTTGCGTTGGCAAGATGGGCAGTTTGTTGGTATTCCTTATCCTGACCCCATCAAATTAAGTACCCTGGTGGGATATGAATTGCAGCGTGATGCTTTGCTCAAAAATACAGAATTTTTATTATCAGGTGAGGCTGCACTGCACGTATTACTTTACGGTAGTCGAGGTTCAGGGAAATCTTCTTTAGTCAAAGCCTTGTTGAATGAGTATGGAGAACACCACCTCCGCTTACTGGAAGTAGCCAAATCGGATTTGCAAGATTTACCAAAAATTGTGGAACAATTACGCGGGTTGCCCCAAAAATTTATCATATTTGTGGATGACCTCTCCTTTGAAGAAGATGACGATGCTTTTAAAGCCCTTAAGGTAGTTTTAGAAGGCAATTTAACTGCGCGACCTCAAAATGTAGTTGTCTACGCCACCTCTAACCGCCGCCACCTAATTCGGGAGTATTTCGCCGATAGACCTGCCCCCAAAGACCACGAAGAGATCCATGCTTGGGATACCATGCAGGAGAAGTTATCATTTAGCGATCGCTTTGGTCTGACATTAACCTTTGAGCCAGCTAATCAGCAGACTTATTTAACAATAATTCGCCATTTAGCAACACAAGCCAAAATTAATCTCAGCCCAGAAGATTTAGAATATCAAGCATTACAGTGGGCAACTCGTAATAATGGTCGTTCTGGACGCACAGCCAGACAATTTATTGATTTTATTAAAGCAGATATATCCTTATTTAGTACAACTAAGTAGGTCGGTGCTAAAAATTGTCGTTATGACAAGGCAGGAGGCAGAGGGCAGAAGGCAGAAGGGAAGAGGTTTTCAAGCTACTTTACTTTCCGTTACATAGTTCCGTTTATTTGCACCTTTCTACTTAATATTAAATTTGATACTCAGCCAAAAACTTAATTACGAACTACGAATTACGAATTAACACTAGCAATATGCAAGCAGTAATGGTCAGCAATCGATTTCTCTTAGGCATAGTTGCCTTTAGTGTCAGTTTTGGTCTTAGTCTTGTTCCCAACTGGGATTTTAATAAAGCCTTCATTACAGGCACAATTACTGTACTGGCTACTTATTCCGCAGCATTATTTGTCGATAAGCGACGTAGAAATCATGAAATGCTGGTGTTAGTGACCTTACGCAAACGCATTAAAGAGCAAGAAGCGCTAAAAGCTCGAATTTTTCGAGAAATCAAACAAATTGAAGAGCATCGCAGTTTATTATACGCCGAGTCACAGCAACTACAAAATCAAATCGCTGAATCTCGCAATCAAAGAGATAGTCTTCATCGAGAATTAGGTAATTTTGCTGGGCAGAAAAAGCAATTGGAAACTGAAAGCAATAACCTGAAAAATACAATTCAAACCTTAGAAAAAACCACCACAGAACTTAGTAACACTTGCGCTAACCTGACATCTGAAAAACGCCGTTTAGAAGTACATAATAATGTTTCTCGTGCTGAAATTGTCCAGTTACAAACTCAAATTAGTGAGCTGCGACAAGACAAACAAGAAATTGAAACAAATTTAACCTTACTAGGCAGACTCAAGCCTCAGTTAGAGGAAAAAATGTATGAGCTAAGAATTGAAATTCAAGAGATGGAACTTGTAGTTAATCAGCAAAATCAATTATTAGCAGCTACAACAACAGAAAGAGACAACATAGCTAGTAATTTGAATGAATTAAATAAACAAATAGGAGAAAAACAATCAGAAATACAACAGTTAAATAGTCAAAATTTAATATTACAAGGAGAACGGGATTTACTGCAAAGCCAAGTTTGGGAATTGCTTCAACAAACTGAAACACTTGGTTTAGAACATGTGCATGAAAATACCCAAATAGAAGATGAAATCGAAGTGTTTCCTTTTACCGCCTTAATAGCATCTTCTGAAGATACTATTGACAATTTACCTGAAGAATGGACTAATTTGTTAGAAAAATTACCAGGTCATGAAATTGAAGTATTAAAAGCAATCGTACAAGAAGATAACCCAAAAACTGCTATTAAACAGATTTCCGAAGCAAATATTACAATGCCAAATCTATTAATTGATTCTATTAATGACCGTGCAAATGATATTATTGGTGAATTAATCATAGACCCAGGTGACGATATCCCTGAAGTTTATCAAGAACATTTGGTAAATGTGCAAAAAATGATTGCTATGTACGAAGACCTGATGAGTAGACCAGCCTCATCAAATTAAATATTACTTGTATCGTAAAATTATTAGTGACATAGGGCTATATACACCCGCGTTGAACATCAAATCTAGTGAAGTACATGGCAAAGCTCAAAATCTCGAAGAAAATTTCCACTGCTTTAATTAATTCCCTGGCTGCGGGAGTAGTACCGAGACTGGGAGTTGAACACATAGCAGTTGGTCGAGAACAAGAACTTAAAAGCCTCATCCAAAATCTTGATGACATCGCAGAAGGTGTAGCAGCATTTCGCTTTATTATTGGTAACTATGGTTCAGGTAAAAGCTTTCTCCTACAAATGATTCGTAACCGTGCAATGGAGCAAGGTTTTGTAGTAGCTGATGCTGATTTATCTTATGAACGTCGCCTCGCAGGAAGTAATAATGAAGGTTTAGCGACTTATCGAGAATTAATGAGTCACCTTTCGACAAAAACACGTCCTGATGGTGGTGCTTTAATTTCAATTTTAGAAGGCTGGATTAATAAAATTCAACAAGAAGTTGCCAAAGAGACTAATTTGCGCCCTAATGACGAGGGTTTTGATGACCAAGTTGAAGCTAAAATTCGTGAAGTTGTTCAATATATTGAAGATTTAGTCCACGGCTTTGATTTTGGTAACGTAATTATTGCTTATTGGCGTGGTTATAGATTAGATGATGATAATTTAAAAAATGCTGCATTGCGTTGGTTGCGTGGTGAATTTACTACAAAAATAGAAGCCAAAGCCGCTTTAGGTGTGCGCGTTATTATTGATGATGAAAGTTGGTATGACTACATCAAACTATTTGCCAAATTTGTTGCAGAGATTGGCTATAAAGGTCTATTAATTTTATTAGATGAAGCTGTAAATCTATACCAAATATCTACTACAGTTACACGAGAGAAGAACTATAACAGACTGCTGACAATGTTTAATGATACCATGCAATGCAAAGCAGAACATCTGGGTATTTTTATTGGCGGCACGACCAAATTTTTAGAAGACCCAAATCGCGGACTGTTTGCTGACCAAGCTTGGCGAAGGCGGACAAAAGAAAGTCGTTTTGTTACCCAAGCTAATGCTCAGGAGTTTTTAGGGCCTGTAATTCGGTTAAATCCGTTGAGTGAAGCAGAAATTTTGACGCTTTTACAACGCCTCAAAGAGATCCATGTACTCCACTATGGTTATGATAAGACATTGAGCGATCGCAACTTACAAGAATTTTTGCAAGAAATCGTTAGTCGCTTGGGTGCAGAAGCATTACTCACACCTGGCGAAATTATCCGAGATTTTATTAGCGTGCTGAATATCCTGCATCAAAATCCTAAAGTGGCATTTAGCGAATTAATCCAGGGTTCTAAATTTAAGCCTGTAGCGGTAGGTAAAAATCTAGGTGTAGATGAAGATGACGCAGCAGAATTTAGTTTGTGATTAATTAAATATGAGTAATGCCTTCAACAGACTCGCACCCTTCATCCAAGAATATATCTATCATAACAACTGGACTGAATTAAGACCAGTGCAAAAAGCAGCTTGTGAAGTTATTTTTGACACAGATGCTCACTTATTAGTAGCAGCAGCCACGGCGGCGGGAAAAACAGAAGCAGCATTTTTACCAGTTTTAACTGTATTACATAATTACCCTACTAATACTATAGGTGCATTATATATTGGCCCAATTAAAGCTTTAATTAATGACCAATTTGAACGCCTCAATGGTTTACTAAAAACAGCAGATATCCCTGTTTATCACTGGCACGGAGACGTTACTCAAAGTCGGAAAAATCAGCTTTTAAAAAATCCTAAAGGCATTCTGCAAATTACCCCAGAATCTCTTGAAAGCTTGTTAATTAACAAACATCATGACTTAGTTCACTTATTTGGAGAATTACAATTTGTCGTCATTGATGAAATTCATGCCTTCATGGGTTCTGAGCGCGGTTGTCAGATTATTTGTCAATTGCAGCGTTTAGCAAATGTAATTCAATCACAACCCCGACGCATTGGTTTATCAGCAACTCTTGGTGACTACTCATTGGCAGAAGATTGGTTGCGTTCTGGAACTGACAAACAAGTAATTACTCCCAAAATTGAGGTAGGAAAACGTCAAATTAAACTTGCTGTAGAACATTTTTATATTCGTGATGATATTAATTCATCAGATATATATGATAATTATCTTTTTAATCTTAGCCAAAATAAAAAATGTCTCATCTTTGCAAATAACCGCACCCAAACCGAATCGGTAATTGCTTCCTTGCGTCAAATTGGCACAGCACAAGCACAGCCAGATATCTATCATGTACATCACGGTAGTATATCAGCAAGCTTGAGGCAAGCTGCGGAAAATGCCATGCGTGAACCTTATACTCCTGCTGTTACTGCTGCTACACTCACCTTAGAATTAGGTATAGATATTGGTAATTTAGAGCGAGTTATTCAGTTAGAATCGCCATTATCTGTAGCCAGCTTTTTACAACGGTTAGGACGTGCTGGGAGAAGAGGTGAAGCTGCTGATATGCGCTTTGTCTGTGCTGAAAATGAACCATTATCAGAAGCATATCTACCAGAGCAAATTCCCTGGCAACTTTTGCAGTGTATTGCTATTATCCAACTTTATTTAGAAGAACGTTGGATTGAACCAATAAAGCCGATTAAATATCCTTTGAGCTTGCTTTATCATCAGACAATGAGTATTTTATTAGCCGCAGAAGAACTATCCCCGGCTAATTTAGCTAAACAAGTTTTAAACCTACCACCTTTTGCTGCTCTGTCTAAAGAAGATTTCAAATTATTATTACGTTATTTAATTGATATTGACCATATTCAGCAAACTGAGCAAGGTAAATTAATTCTCGGCTTGACTGGTGAAAGGATAGTAGGTAAATTTCAATTTTATGCTGTGTTTGCTGATAATCAAGAATATCTAGTTAAGCAAGGTACAACAGAAATTGGCAGTATCGTTACACCACCACCTGTAGGTAATCAATTTGGTTTAGCAGGCAGAACTTGGGAAGTTTTAGAAGTTGATTTTAAAAGAAAGCTAGTTTTAGCCAAACAAGTAGATGGTAAAGCTACTGTTTATTGGCGTGGTGGTGGTGGCAGTATTCATACTAAAATTTTACGACGAATGCGGCAGGTCTTGCTGGAAGATGTAGAATATAGCTATTTACAAAATAATGCTAAAAAACGTCTACAAACAGTCAGACAATTGACACAATCTGCTGGATTAGAAAAATCTAATATATTGCAATTAGACAAAAATAAATGCTGTATCTTTCCTTGGATGGGTACAGTCAGTTATCGCACTTTAGAAAGGTTAATTAATACTTTTTGTCGAGAATCTTTAGAAATTAGTAGTATCGGTGGAACTAGTCCCTATTATTTAACCTTGAAATTAGGCAAAGGTAAATTTAAATATCTACAATCAGAAATTGCTGCATTATGTGAGCAAAGAATTTCAGCAGAGGATTTAGTTAGTACCGCAGAAGCCCCAGAAATGCAAAAATATGATGAATTTATTCCACATTTGTTATTACGGAAAGCTTTTGCTCATGATTACTTAAATATAGAAGAACTCAGACAACAAGTAGCGCTGTGGTAAGTATGAAAATCACAAAATCTGGTATTTTTTCCCTAAAACAGCAATTCATAGTCAGAAACAGCATGATAGAGACATTAATGCGGCAATTAATCTTAAAAACGAAGGTTTGCGACTATGGGCGTTAGGAACTAGCGCTTCTGCTCTTGGAGGGAATGTATAGCAGGTGACAGGGAACAGGTGACAGGTGACAGGGTTAAGAGTCTTTTAGTGCATGAGTTTTATCATTGGCCGATGTCCTAACTGCCTTGGCTACTGCTATAAGACCAAAGTCTTTTGGACGTAAAAAATCTACGAAGACCGAGGTAATCCCCAATGAATTGGGAAGCCTACACTGTACCGTCAGGTCAGTGTAGGTAGTTCACTAACTATTTTTGTAAGTTCCCTACGTGCAGACCGCACTCTTTAGCAGTTGATTCTTCCCACCACCAGCGACCTTCACGTTCATGCTGGCTAGGTAGGACAGGTCTGGTGCAGGGTTCGCAACCAATACTGACAAAACCGCGTTCGTGTAATTTGTTGTAAGGTACGTCTAAACCACGAATGTATTCCCACACCTGTGTGGAAGACCAGTTTGCTAAGGGGTTGAACTTGATTAATTGATGGTCTTCGGTAGAAAATGCGGTATCAACTTCAATTACAGGAATATGGTTGCGCGTGCTGGGACTTTGGTCTTTACGCTGTCCTGTAACCCAAGCATCAAGGGTATTCAGCTTGCGGCGCAGTGGTCTGACTTTGCGGATAGCGCAGCATTCTTTGTGACCATCTTGATAAAAACTGAACAGTCCCTTTTCTTCTACCAAGGCTTGTACTTCGGCTGCATCGGGGAACATTACTTCTAATTTAATTCCATAATGTTCTCTGACTTTATCCAAAAACTGGTATGTTTCTGGGTGCAAACGCCCAGTATCAAGAGTAAAAACTCGGAAGTCTTTGGTTATTTTTGCAGCTATATCAATCAACACAACATCTTCAGCACCACTGAAGGAAATTGCCATGTTGTCAAATGTATTCAGGGCAAATTTAAGAATTTCCCTTGGTGATTTCTGACTATATTCTGCTTCTAAGGCAGTAATATTTAAATCTGTATGGGCAGCTACCATGTCTGGATGTTCTCTTCTCTCTAGACCTGTAATTTTACCAATTTAAGATGCTGTTATACCAATTTCCTAAAACAGACTTACGGAAATTACTCTAGCCATTGCAGATGAACATTATTTAATTTCCTGAAGCACTACAAGCTGCGATCGCTGTTGAAAGGCAATTAACTTGGCATTTTTAAAAATTACTATTGCCCAAGTTCTTGAAGATTATTCATGACTTGTTGATACAATTCGTTGTTACTTTGACGTTGGAATATGGCGGCGGCTTGTTCTAAATCGTTGATTGCACCTTGTCTGTCTCCCTGGGCGGCACGAGCGTTACCGCGATTATTGTAGGCAGGGGCAAAGCTCGGATTGAGGCGTATAGCTTCATTGTAATCTGATATTGCGCCTTGCTTGTCTCCCTTTGTGGCGCGAGCGTTGCCACGGTTATTGTAGGCGATCGCATATCTGGGATTAAGGATAATGGCTTGGTCGTAATCATCAAGTGATCCGTCTTTTTCTCCCAATGCTGCACGGGCATTTGCTCGGTTATTATAAGCTTCGGCATAGTTGGGTGAGAGCTTAATGGCTTGGGTATAATCAGCGATCGCACCTCGATTATCTCCGAGGGAGGCGCGGGCGTTTCCGCGACTGTTAAAGGCTTCTGCATCGTTGGGAGAAAAGCGCAAGGCTTCGTTATAATCTGCGATCGCTTTTTGCTTGTCTCCAGTGTCAAAGTAGGCGAGTCCTCGTCCTTTGTAGGCAGAACTATATTCAGGATTGAGGTTTAGTGCTTTAGTATAAGAAGCGATCGCGCCTTGTAAGTCGCCTTTGAGGTGCTGATTTTGCCCTTGAAGATACAGCGTCCCGGCTTGTGATGTTTTAATTGTCCGACGGCTAGGGGGAGTGAAGCCTATTTCTGTCACCAACACATTCTTGTCTCTATTGCAAGAGATAAGGGTAATTGCACTCAAGATAGCAAGCACAACTATAGTCAATGTTTTTTTAACCTTCACCCGCTTTTGCTCCAATAACCGCAGCTTCATAAGTTGCTTTAAACCACCATTCCACCTAGATTGAATTAGCACCCAATTTAATTAAATATTTAATGTAGATGTGCAATGTTAATTAACACGTCTAACTGATATTCCCTAGGTTTAATAACGGTTATCTATCGCCTCAACCGGGAAGTTTATCAACTTTACATGTATAATCATGTCTTCTAGAAGTTACTTTTTAGGCTTCTAGGAAGAAAATTTTATGTAGCTTATTATACTTTGACTTGCTTTAAAAATTACTATTTATTTCTTAAATAATACTTTAATCAATATTCAAATTCTACTAAAATTTTAGACTTCAATTCCGTAACTATTTTTACTCATCCTCATGATTAGTTTCTTGAGATTTGGAGGTTAGCCGCAAAGCGTTACTTGTATCTATATCTACAGATAATTGTTCTAGATTTTCACCTAAATCTTTTTGGAGTTTTTGAGTTAACGTGACAGGGAAATCTAAACTTAATCCTTGATTTTGTACCAGTCTTGCCAATTCGGCAAACTGCGTTTTCACAGTTTTACGTTCATAAGTAGTCAACTTAAATAAAGAAGTTTCTGGCACATTTTGAACCTGCATGGCTTTTTTAACGCGCTCTTGCAAATGTTCAAACTCAGAATTTAATAGTTTCCATTGCTCTTCTATTTGTGTGTATCTTGCGCCGAGAGCTATTAAATCTTCTGTTTCTGGATTAGGATTACTTTCTGTTTGTAATTCTAACAAACGCCTATGCACTTGAGCAAGATAAATACAATCTAAATAAGCGTAATCTATTTGTTCTTCAGTTAAAGGTCGTCTGCCCCAATCGCTACTTTGCTCCTGTTTATCAATATAGTGAAAGTTACACAGCGTGGTAGCTAATGTTTTGAGTTGTTAATTAGAAGCTGGCAATAAATGGTAAGGAATTTTTTTAGCTATTTCTAAAGTACAAGTAACATTTTCAACTTCTTTATTACCCAGAAATTTTACATCATAACCAGCATTATGAAATACTTTTTCTATGCCTGAATTGACCATAATTTGCTCAATAAAATTAGCTACGACATCAGGCTGATCTAGGACATCCAAAAGTAAAACGCGATCGCCACTCATGTCATCAGGGTCATCTAATACTTGAATGAGTGATAATCTGGGATTACGACTGTTATATTCAGCGACCTCTGTATCTATCCATAGGGTTGTAGCTGTGGTATATTCAGCAATGATGTCACGAATTTTGTTAGCAGCATTCAAGTATGGCATTGCTAATTTTTATTGAGGTTTATATTGTTATTGTTAATTGAAATTTACTGTTATTACTGTTGATTGATTTCCAAATTAGTTTGCATAGCTGAACCTATAGCTTGAGCGTCTGGATCTGCATTTTGTAGCAGGGCATGAGCAACATTATATTGGTCTGTAAAGCTGCGATTTTGGCTAAGTTTATACTTCCCTTCTAGTCGGGTAACTGTCATTTCAAAACCCACAATCCCGTTCATCATTCCCTGGCGAAAGTTGTCAGATAAGCTGTGCCAGTGTGATTTGTAATCAGCACCATAGGTATCGATCATTTCATCTATCATATTATCCATTAGTTCCGGTGAGTCACTGAGAGTAATAAGTTGCGGAATACCGTAAGCATGAACAGCGATATAGTTCCAGGTTGGTACACTCTCGCGCTTTTCATATAAGGATGGTGAAATATAAGCATGAGGCCCAGTGAACACAGCCAGTGATTCACTCATACCAAAAAACTGCCACTGTGGATTTTGTTTGGCAAGATGACCTGTTAGCTTGACAACATTGTTCTGCACAGTGATTACAAATGGAATGTGGGAAGCAACAGGAAAATTATTTTGAATCGATATTAATGTAGCAAAACTATTGCCACCCATGAAGGCTACTAATTTCTCAAAGTCTTCTTCTCGAAAGGCATTTGGAATGTACATAATATTGAAATTTAACGTTCAGTATTCAACCTTATCAGACTTTAATACTTAATTGTGAGCGATCGCAATTTATACCATCTGTTAATTTCACACTTCTACTCAGCAACTTTTTCAGGAACAGGTTCAAGTATTGGCCGTCTAGAGGGACAATCAAACTTAAGACATAGGAGTAGTAACTCATGGTTGATTAATGCAAAACTCTCCAGTCAGCTTTTCTTGCTCCCGTATGCTTACCCTTTTCATTCTGGGGTGACGTGGTTAACATGGGTTGAACATATTTATCATGATTCAACTTTATGCCTAGAACACCGAACGAATATGCTGTCTACCTCTTGCTGGAAAATGGTCATCGTGAAGAAGTACGTTTTCCGACTATTCAAGAATTCCAAAAATGGTATAGTGGCGAACTTGTTCCCAAGTCGGCCTCGAATGACTTTATTAGCGTACCGATCAAGAATATTCAAGGAGAGTATATGGTTGTCCGCCCATCTCGGATTGTCGCAATCCGGGTAGAACCACTGTTTAGCTCTAGTGTTGAAAGATACGACTAAATCATGAGAAAAACCCTTGCTTTGGCTTCTTTGAGTCTGGGAATTGCCCTTGTAAGCACAATTTGGCCAGCTGTTGCTCAAGTTCCTACAATAACATTACCTGTACCGTTACCAACACAGCCAAGCACTCCACCGGAGTTACAATTACCACTCCAACCAATCAACATCGGTAATACTTGTAAGCCTGTGTCTACTTGCTTGGGATGGGATGAGCAAATTTTTGGTAGTAAAGGTAAACCAGGTGATCGCAAGGCTGTCTTAGCCGCCATTGACAACAGTTTACGTTATTTGGCAAAAGATAGCGCGATCGCCTCCTATAAAAATTATCCGGTTCCAGGAATTACAAGCGATCGCGTGCGTCGCAGTTTGCTGCGTTTTCGGCAAATAGTTGCAACTGCTAAATCTGCAACCCAACTCCAAGCTGCTATCCGTCGAGAGTTTGTGTTTTATAAGTCTGTGGGCAATGATGGCAAGGGTACTGTTAAATTTACTGCTTATTATGAGCCTGTTTATCAAGCAAGTCGCGTTAGGACTTCTATATATAAGTATCCCCTTTATCGACTACCGCAGAATTTCGACCAATGGGCTAAACCTCACCCAAATAGGATTAATTTGGAAGGAAAAGATGGTTTGTTGGGAGACAAAAGCCAGTTGCGCGGTTTAGAAATTCTCTGGTTCCGCGATCGCTTAGACGCATACTTGATACACATCCAAGGTTCTGCTCAAATCAAGTTAACCAATGGTAAGACTACTTCTGTGGGTTACGCCGGGGGAACTGATTATCCTTGGACTAGTATCGGCGGAGAATTAGCCAAAGATGGTAAATTACCACTCAGTGGATTAACAATGCCGCGTCTAATTAGTTACTTCCAGCAAAATCCTCTAGAGTTGAATAATTATTTACCCCGTTGGGAACGCTTTATTTTCTTCAAAGAAACTAGTGGTAGAAAAGCTACTGGTAGTCTGAATGTCCCTGTGACAGCAGAACGTTCCATTGCCACAGATAAATCAATTATGCCTCCGGGTGCATTAGCGCTGATCAATACTTCCTTACCTTATCCGGCTGCTGGGGGTAAATTAGAGTATCGCACCGTTAGCCGCTTTGTACTTGATCAAGATACAGGCAGTGCCATTAAAGGCCCTGGACGGGTAGACTATTTTATGGGAACTGGTAAACTAGCAGGCGATCGCGCTGGTGTTACAGGTGGCAATGGTTCACTATATTATTTACTGCTGAAAAAATAGATATGGATTTGTAGAGAGACTCAGATCCCCGATTTTTTGAAAAAGTCGGGGATCTTGTTATTCAATTGCAACGTTTCTACCGACTACGCAGAGTAATTAAATCCAAACTTTCTACTTTTGGAATCGTAATTCTGCCTTTACGCATGACGCGAGCGCCTATATATTTATTATTTATATTGCTGTTTGAGCGATACATCCGCATTTTGATGTCTCCAGCTTGAGCAAGTTCTTCTACATATACTGTCACTTCAAAACTTTTGGCTGCATAGCCACCTTGCGTTTTTTCCCATTTTGAAATAACAGGATCAGCAAATCTCTCAGCCGTATAGTTACTGATGGCTATTCCCCACGAACCATCAAGGTTTTTCGCAGATGCGACAGTAATACGCGGTTTTTTACCGAAAGTCCAAGTCATGCTTTTGTCAAGAGAACTAATACTTCTCCTAAATCCGGCTCCGATGTCAAATGTTTGACTTAATTGCTGGAGATAATAATATTTCTGGAACAAATCATATTGAAATGGATCTAAAGAATAACGGATTATGCGTGTAGCATTATCACGAGGATCTGCTTTTGCATGTCCAATAAACCAAATCCAGTGAGTTACTCGATTATTCATATCGCTCAGAAAGCGAGCAGCTGCAGAAGCAGCATTTAAAGCATTTCCTGGTTCTTCCTTACCATTAGTTCCAACCTCTGTAATCCAGTACTCCTTATCTGTTCCCTCAATAAATTTAGCGATCGCTGGTGTTGCTGCCATATTATAAGAATGAGTCGAAATGGCTGCTAAATCTTTCCACGCTTTCGGAGCATTTTTTATAGCTTTGATAATTCGCACAGCCACAGCATCACCGTTAGCTAGTTCTGGGGTAACTATTTTCACATCTTTCAAACCACGATGATCCAGTTGTTGGCGCAGGGTTTGAATCATGATTGGCCACTGAGCATCTGAGATCCTTATTCGCCCATCATTCGGTTCATTAAGTATACCTGTGGCATGAATTTTAATTTTATAATTTTGTTTCAAGTCATCTATCAAATTCACCAAAAGCGCGGCATAATTTTTGATTTGAGAATCTTGAATATACCTACTATTAGACGCTGCCATATAATCAGGAATTCTATCCGGCCCTATCAAAAGTGTAGTGCAACCATTTGCCAAAGCATCAGAAATAAATCCTGATTTTACGTAAGGATTTACAAATACAGACATGTCTTCTATGCCAGGCTGCGGCGCGTATTTATCTGGTTTGAACCATAGCCTGACAATCTTAAATTTGGCATCTGTACACAGCAATTTTTGCAGTTTATTTTTTTGTGGCTGTGTTAACTTCGCGTATCCTCTACCACCACCAACAGTTGAACTAAATCCTAAGCCTTGAAATTTTTGTCTTGCGCCTTGTTGAACTGTGACAAATATCGACGATGAAGAGATAGCACCACCTGCAATATACTTTTCTGAAATACTACCAGCTTGTTTAGAATTTGCTAAAGCTTGACACAACAGAGCAGATACTTCAGCCCGATTTGCTAATCGATTAGGATTGAGTAATTTAACATCAGGATAGTTAACGACAAGTTGTTTTTCAGTTGCAGCTGCTATCCCTTTTTGTGCATAATCAGGAATTTGATTTGCATCAATAAAATTAGCATTTAAAGTTGTAATTACAGGTGTAGTCGTAGAATATTTTAACCCACTTGCCAAAGCGACTAAGATTTGAGCGCGGGGAATATTTTGGTTAGGATTGAAAATTTGATTAGGATAACCTGATATAAATCCTGTTTGAGAAGCTTGTTTAATCCCATTATCAGCCCAGTAATTCGAGGGTACATCGACAAACTGGACTGGATCACGCATTTTTTTAGCTTTAGGAAAAGCCTTACTCACCATCATTGCAAACTCTGCGCGAGTTACAAGAGCATTAGGCCGAAAAGTGCCATCTGGATATCCACTAATGATGCCTTGCTCGGATAGTTTGATAATACATGATTGCGACCAGTTACTTTTAATATCAGTAGGTGTACTTTGCGCTAATTCTAAGGGTGTTATTTCTAGAGATGTTAAAACTACCAGGGATAAAGTCAATTTGTAGGCCTTAATCATGGCATTATTAACCTCAATTAATAGTGTTTTGCTGGCAGGATGAATTGCAGCTTCACCAAATATTTATGCAGGTTGAAGAAATATTAGAAATTGAGAGGCACAGCTAAATTTAATACCAGCATATCTATTGAAGTATGAGAATCAAAGTTAGGACTTACGCAATAACTCTCTGAAACCCTCTTAACTTCGTGTCCTTTGTGTCCTTTGCGGTTCGTTTTTCCATAATTTTGCGTAAGTCCTGAAAGTAAGACTCGATACTTTTTGAATGTTCCCTATTTTCTTTTTTGTCTACTAATGATTCGTGGTTTGAGAATCAAACAACTTAAGTGACTATAGTCACTCGTGAAAAGCTCTGTTAGTAGGGCGGATAGGCAAAATCCTCTTCATCAGCATAAATATAGGAACTGGAAACACCTGCCATAGATATTTTACTGGTTTCTGTTCTTACAGGTTCCTTACCAAATTCTTTGTATTCTTCAAAATATTTGCAAATAATTGTAGACTCAGGAGCATCAGAAGCAATAAGATATTGTGTTAATGTTCCAACTGTTGGATGTTTGTAGTCCACAGTAGAAGCAACTAGCACTGTATTGGGTTCAATACCTCTTTCTTCACACTCGATTATGGGGCAGAAAATTCCATGCGCGTGGAATAATGGCCCTTTTGGAGTTAGTGGTTGCTTGCGGTATATTGCATAAGCTCTTTCTAATTCACAAACAAAACCACTGACGACTTTACCTTGCTGAAATTCACAATAAGTTTTGCTGAAACTTGCTCCTGCTGCACCATTGAGAGTTAATTGCAGTGGCAATTCATGTAAAAATTTTTTATTTTCGCTGACTAAAAAAATTAAATAGCGAGTAAAAGTTTTAAATTTAAGTTTGTCAGCTAAAAAGGCATCATAATTTTCTTTCAGCGTACCTAATTTAATGCCAGTTTCTCGATCTTTGACTGACAAAGGCCCACGGCGCACTATCACCAAGCGCGGAGTTGTAGTCATAAAAACTGTTTCGACACCAGAGCTAAATTCATGCTCTACTTGCTGCCAATTTTCATCTGGCTGAAAACCCACAGCATTTGCATTATCTAGCTTGATTGCAAGACCATAGGTTTGCATACCATCACTGCCATACCGAGGATTAATCATCTGACACCAGGGGATGACTTGAGAAGGCGGTGCATTAAATTTCTCGTCTTCAAAGTCGAACTTAGCAGATGCTTTCATCGTTTTAGGCTGTAGGTGGGTTTTGCGATACAAGTTTACCGTTATAGCGCTGATGCTGGGAATCGTATCTCTCATTTGTACCATTCAAATGGTACATTAGGCACATTCTGAAGTAGATTTTAGCAGGTGCTTTTTTGCCTGTGGTCTCTTAGAGAGAACGCAAAGTTTAGCGATCGCATTTTCAATGTCAAACAATACAGGAGCTAAAATGAACCCATCACTACCAGATGCAGTAATCTCCTCATGTCCCTCGCCAAAGAATTAGACGCTCCTCAAGCGACTCCAGAAGATGTTATCTTTCCCCCAGGTGATTTATATAGCGACGAACCTCCCTCGGAAACAGAACTGCATCTTGAGCAGATTATGCTCTTACTAAAATGTCTTAAGTGGTTGTGGCGAGACAGAAATGATTTTTACACTGCCGGAAATCTTACCATCTACTATAGTTGGAACAAACACAAAACAGAAGACTTCCGAGGCCCAGATTTTTTTGTTGTACTAGACACCGAACGCAGAACCCGTAAAAGTTGGGTAGTTTGGGAAGAAGAAGGCAAGTATCCTAACATAATTTTAGAAATTCTTTCGGAATCAACTGCTAAAACAGATAAAGATTTGAAGAAAAAACTTTACCAAAACACCTTCCGTACACCCGATTATTTTTGGTTTGACCCAGAAACTCAAGAATTTGCTGGGTTTCATTTAGTCGATGGTCAATACCAAGCTTTAGATGCAAATACTCAAGGACATTTGTGGAGTCAGCAGTTAGGTTTATACTTGGGTATTTATGAGAATTTATTGCGATTTTTTACACCAGAAGGTCAGTTAGTTCCCACTCCCGAAGAAGAAGCAGAATCAGAACGCCTACAAAAAGAAATAGCTCAAGAACGAGCCGAAAGGTTAGCAGCTAAACTGCGAGAATTAAATATTGACCCAGAAACAATTTAGTAAAAGAGAACAGGTCACAGTGAAGGTTTAGTGCTTTGTTGGTAAGCACAAGCTTTACTACACGCCTGAAGCTTGGAGTAAGCAGGTTACGAGTGGATTGTACAGCTAATTAAGCATTGTTAAGAACAGTACTTGGTGGCTATCTTTTGAGGAGGTTCTTCACTAGATTCTAAATTATTGGATTCCTGTGGATGCCCAAAGGTTTCACCAAGTCTTTGCCGAATAGTATCATAACGTTGTTGAACAACAAACAATTGCTCACGTAACTCTTCTTCCTTAAGCTGTAATAAATCCATAGATTGAGTAGGGCAATTGTCAAGTTCTTGGACTATGTGATTCACAGCCTCTGACTCTTTTACTCTTCCTATAAAAGCAGCAACTAGGGATGCTACTCTCTGCAAGAATTCTTGGCAGCCAGGATGAAAATCATATTCGTACCCGGTATATAAAGAAATTGCTCCCACTACTTCTGCTTTATAGATAAGCGGAAAACAGCCAAAAGATTTGAATTCGTTAAGTCTTATCCAATCCTGATTTTTGAACTCTTTTATATTTTGATTATTTATTCCTTGAATTATGACATATTTTTTTATACTCATGACATTTCCCACTAATCCATCTTCATTACTTCTAGGTTCATCTAATCTTTTGTTCCAGATAATTCTCTCAACACCTGCTTTATCCACCACCTCAAGGAAACCCTTCTTATTTTTTACTCGTAGTATACATACTTCAAAAGCTGTATTCTCTGAAATTAGACGTTGAACAACACTTCTATATGCTTCTTTTATATCAGAATCATTATTACAAGAGCCTACTAAAGAATCTGACAAATCTCCAAGCAGTTTTACCTGAATTTTTTTTCGTAAATTTGATATTGCAGAAGCAACTGATAAGCCTATTGTAGATAACCAATGAATTTCTTCTTGAGAAAAACCAGAATCTGTAATAGGTTGTTTTCTGAGTGGATCAAATTTATTAATAACCTCAAGTACTCCAAAAGTTTTGTGTTCACCATCTAAAGGAACAGCAATAGCAGAATAAATACCTCCAAGTTTTTCTGAATACTTCTCTTTGCTTTTAGTATCTAGCAGTATTTCACTCAGATCATTCGCTGAGTAAGGTTTCCCAAAACTATCTTCACTAGGAATAGCCGCTTTACCTGTGAAACTTTCACCAGGTTTATAAGCTTCATCTTCAAACCATTTCTCATCAATTTCATAGCTATTTGCATCAACACCTAATATTTTCTGACGATGTAAGTATCCATCCTTTGAAAATAAAAAAATAGCCGCAGTTTGAGAATTGAGCCTCTCGCGTACAAGTTGAAGAGCTTTTTCAATAACATGATCCTTATCATCTAAACGCTTTAAGCTATTTCTGACTTTTTGTAAATCTTTTAGCAATTTATTTGGATATTTCAGACACTCATCTAGTGATTTCCTGAAAAGATTATCTCTAATTTGTTCAAATTTTTGAGCTACTATTTGCTCCAGCGCTTTTCCTGATTTGATTTTTTGATTTGAATTTTGCAATGTGATCTGATATATTTTTTCATTATTCCTATTAGCTCGTGCTAAGAAATCTGAGAGAATTTTTTTGTACTGGGAAATATTACCCTCTAGAGGAGAGAAATTAACCACCCTTATACTCCTACTTTCCCTAATATTGTCCTGGTCGTACCATACAATTAATTGATACATTTCATCGCTACTTTCAATAATTGCATATTCTGTAGTAGGTAGATTGGAATCTAAATACTTAACATTCAATATATTGGAAACATCTCTAATAGAAAATTCTTGTGCATAGGGCATATATATATCTTTTGTTGTTACAAATACCTTGTAATAAGAGGCGTGTCTTAGTAGAAAATGGTAGCTATTTTCAAAATCTCTCTCATTTGAAAAAACAAAAAGTCTCTCACTTTCAGGATTAGCAGTTTTTGCAACTTCATCTCCTTCATCACTTGCCCAAAAAGATTCTACTCCATCAACAATTGCCACTGCTTTTACGCGAACTTGGTACTTTTGCTGCAAAGCAGCAAGATGGCGCGGATATAACTCTAATGGCATCTTGTAAACTAAGCCATTGGAAACCAAAAATTCAATCCGTCGCTCTATATTAGTAATATCGTTAATGATAACTTGCTGGAATATTTTGTTTGTTTGATAAAAATCATTATTTTTTAATATTGGCTGTAAGGTTTTTAAGATAATTCCATCTGTTGAAAGTTCAGTTTGATAGAAATCATCTAATTCTTCTTCAAGTATTTTTTTAAACCAGTTAGAAGTAGAAAGTTTGTAGTTAATCCAATCCTTTGCTTCTTCTACATCCCCACCGATTATTTCATGCAGTAAATCTATTAAATTATTTTTATCTGTACCATCAATTGAGGGATAGTACATTGGAGCTTTAAAATTAACCTTTTTAATGAAGCGTAAAACCCTAAAATTCTGGAGTTTTCCATAAAATAAGCCTATAAGGAAATTGACCCATGTGTATTCAAAGCATTCCTTGGGCAAGCACAGAATACCAAAGTCTATATTTGAAATAAGCTGTTCAGTGTCTGAAAGCCAAGCTGGGTTTAAACTTTCATCAATATCTAAAATGAAGGTTTCAATCTGTGGATGCTTAAAAATGACATCTCGAATTTGTTCAGCTTGGTGCTTACTATTACTACCAGCCCAAGCAATTAGGACTTTTCGCTTACCTTGCTTGGCTTGAAGGCGATCTAAGAGAATATTCTGCAATTTAGATAGTTTTCCAGGACCGGCACCAGGAATTCGGAATTTGGTATAAATTCGAGACATTGTTTTCTGCACTGCATTCTCAGACTGCCTTCCTAAGATTGTCTTAATCTCTGCTGGTAACTTACCGTTTAAAGCTAAAACTAGAACTTCTAGCTCGCTATCAGTTACACCTTCTTTGGCAACTAAGTCTTTAACAGTGTCTTCCGAAATTTGAGTCATCTGTGAACCTGCTAACTTACAAAAGCCTCACTTATTTGCACCTCACGATAAGATAGCATTTTTATGCCACTCTTCATAAAAAAACATGTGTTTTTTAAATGCTTCTTTTATATGAGGCTTTTACTTGACGAAATTTAAAAGACTATGTTATATGAATAACATAGTCTTTTAAGTGAGGCTTTTAGCGACAGAAGCAGCTAACCACTTCAACTGTCTGCTTTATCTTTGGGTGTCTGCCAATATACTGGCAAAGTATATTGGCAGACACCCGACTTCATAATCACCAAATTAAGGATCTGGAGGGGAAAGTGAGTCCACTAAGCAATCGCTATTATAAGTATTTTGTTTATTTGACTTTGTTCGGTACTTTTTTAGCTGTGCTGACAAAGTATGATGGAATTATTACTGTACACGTCACACCTTTAAGTTTACGAGTAGAAGTGAATCGTTTTACTTCTTCTGCTGGATGTTTTGTTGATCCGCAGATACCAGAAAATCGTTTACCTGAGCAGAAAGTGGCTGAATATAGTAGGATTTCACAAGTCCATGATGAATTGATAGACCAACAAGCATGACTTGAAGTAAACAGATGATGTGATGAACTTGTAAAATACCCTTGTTAGTTGATTTCACTATCGCCTCTAACAAGTAAAGAAAGCCTCTTCCTCTTGGGATTATTATAGTCTATTGGTGAATATAGACCCATCAAAAACCCAGTCTGGATGACTGGGTTTTTGAGTGAGAGAGCGATCGCAATTTAACTTCCTCGAAGTCTGTGTCAGCCTATTAAAAGGGAACAGGGGAAAGATAAGCGTTAACAGTTGAAGACCCCATAATAAAAAAACTGTGTAAGGTAAAATACCTACCCATCCCAATTTGGTATATTATGCGAACGATCGCCGAAATTAACGAGAAAATCAGCCGCCAGCGTGCAGTCGTTTTGACAGTTGAAGAAGTAAAAGCACGAGTCGCAGAAGTCGGCGTGAGCAAAGTGGCAAAAGAAGTTGATGTGATTACCACTGGCACATTTGAGCCAATGGAATCCAGCGGTGCGATTATTAATTTGGGACACACTGATCCCCCAATCAAAATTCGCCGTTGTTGGATAGATGGTGTACCCGCATATACAGGTTTTGGGGCTGTAGATTTATACCTGGGTGCTAGTTGTGCTGTTGATACAATGGACGGAGAAGAAGTCCGGGAACGTGGTGGTGGTCACGTTATTGAAGATTTGATTGCAGGTAAACAAGTACACGTCAGGGCGCAGGGACAAGTCACAGATTGTTACCCACGGGCAACATTTGAAACTACAATTACCCGTGACACCATAAATCAGTTTTATTTATTCAATCCCCGCAACCTTTATCAAAATTTTATCGTGGGTGTGAATGGTGGCGATCGCCCACTGTTTACCTATCTCGGTTCCTTACAACCCCATTTAGGAAACGCAGTCTACTCTAACCCAGGGGCAATTTCTCCTCTGTTCAACGACCCCGATTTGCAACTAGTGGGTATTGGAACGCGGATTTTCTTAGGCGGCGGTATCGGCTACATAGCTTGGGAAGGTACACAACACTTCCCCTTACAAAAGCGGTTAGCCAATCGTACACCCATCGGCCCATCTGCAACCTTAGCCTTAATTGGGGATGCCAAGCAAATGGCAGAGCGATGGGTGCGTGGTTGTTACTTCAAAAGTTATGGGGCTTCGTTGATGTTGGGTGTTGGTGTACCATTCCCCGTATTAAACGAAGTTGTAGTTGAACGCTGTGCAGTGCAAGACAAAGATTTAGTAGCACCAATCGTCGATTTTTCTATTCCCAGGCGCGTGCGTCCTACCTTTGGTTTGGTGAGTTACGCCCAACTCAAATCTGGGCGACTCACCATTGAAAATAAAACTGTGCGAACTGCACCTTTAGCCAGTATGTTTTTATCTCGGCAAGTTGCCATAGAGTTAAAACAATGGATTGCAGCTGGCACTTTTACTCTGACAGAACCAGTCGCCCCAATTCCAATGGAGCGATCGTTTTTACCCCAAGACCGTTGGACAGATTTTTAAACCAACGTGCTGAGTAGAAAAAAACTACTCAGCACTCAGCACTCACTACTCAGCACTACTCTTGCGTTGGTTTTTGTCGCTTAATCGGCTTAGGAGCAGGCGTAGAGGTTTTTGGTAGGGGTTTTGACACCGCAGAAGCTTCGCCACCGCCTATTTTCTTGATTGGCCGTGGGCTTGGGCTTTGGCTGTCTCCATTGCGTCTGGGAGGGAATGGCCGGCGACCACCGCCACCACCACCACGAAACCCACCACCACCGCCTCCTCTTAGGGGTGGTCTGCGTTTTTTGGGCAAATCTGCGATCGCTTCAGCCGTTTCTATAGCTAATAAATCGCCATCTCGTTTTACTTGGAAGTCCCAAAATTTGCCCACAGCTTTGGTGGTCAGGACACCTTTGAGTTTTAGCTTAAAATACTTGGGTTTTTCATCTTGTTTGCGAGGAGCCTGCTTAATTTTGACAACTAAGTTCTTGTCATCGAAAGACTGGTAAACTACCTCGCCGCGCACAGAAAAACCACCATCGGGAATATCTGATGAGGGTTTAATGTCGCTTTTAGTTGCTTCAGAGTTCTCAGTTACAGCAGCATCGGCTGTTGGCAATTCACTAGCCGCCGAATCTTGTGTTTGCTGTTTAGCTAGATTTTCTGGTTCCCATACACCAACGATTTGGATGTGTAAGGCATCGTTTTCTTGTTTAGTCCGGGGATAAACTACCCACAGATGATTTTTTTCTAAATCAAGGTGGTTCTTGACTAAGCTCATAATTCGACCGAGCAGAACGGCTTGGAGTTCCACCCCATCAGCAGTCAGGAGCGTACCTTGAGTAAACTGTTCACTAGTTGCAATGTAGCGACCTCGGACTAAGCCGATGGCTCTGTACTGCATTGGTTCACTGGGCGGTGGAATCGGTTGCTGTCGATTGGCTAAGTTCCCATCACTGGTGGTCTCGCTAGGGTCAACAGTTGAATTTTCCGATTCAGAGACTGGGGCTGCTAGTGTTGGTACATTAGCGGTCGTCTCAATATTGGTTTCAGGTTGATTGGACTCAGGCAAATTAGAAGATTCAGGCGAAGGCATCAGGTCGGAATTCATAAAAACTCCTTGCGGCGGAGACACATCCCATTGTGGGATTTTACTAAGCAGATGGAAAGAGCGTTTGTGCGGCTGATGTAAAGTATATTTGTTTTCTACAAAGCCACACGAGAGCGCCCAATACAATTTTAAAAACGCTAAATTTACATTTATACTCTAAATGTTTAATCTAGCGTCTAGACACCAGTTTCGGAAGCATATCATAGGTACAACTCTGACGGCTCCCCCTAAAGTCATCACTTACTTTAGCAGCGTAAATAGTTATTTGTTATAAAATTCACAGACAATTGGCGGTATTCCGCAAAGTTTTGGAAATTTTTAATTTCCCAATTGTGTCAATAGATAATGTCATTAAAGTTCTGGAGAATTACAAAACTGTGTCTCAATCGCGTAATCGTTGGATAGTTCGGGTCATCTTGGCATTAGCAGTTCTAATGTTTGTGGGTGTATCCGTGGTTCCCATAATTGGCGCATTTAATAACACGACATCTATAAACCAGAATACTGCAAGTCCTCAAGGTAACTTAGCCTCCTCTGACCAAAAATCAAAATTGCAAGACGAGGTACGGGGCTATGAACTGGTTTTACAACGGGAACCTGAAAATCAAACTGCCCTTAAAGGTGTATTACAAGCGCGGCTACAACTTTTAAGTCTGAATCAAGGTGATGTTCAAGGGGTAATTGCCCCTTTAGAAAAACTAGCTAAACTGAATCCCGAAAGGTCGGAGTATGGAGTATTACTAGCACAAGCCAAGCAGCAAATTGGTGATAAAGAAGGAGCCGCCCAAGCTTATCGCACGATTCTCGATACTCAACCTGGAGATTTAAAGGCTTTACAGGGTATGGTGGCGCTGCTGTTAGATCAACAACGCCCGGAAGCAGCTATTGGCTTATTGCAAGACACGTTAACTAATGCTAACCAAGCTAATACCATTCAGCCTGGAAGTGTGAATGTAGTGGCCGTGCAGGTACTACTGGGCAATATTTATGCTGCTCAAAAACGCTATCCTCAAGCTATTACCGTCTATGACCAAGCCATCAAGAAAGATCCCAAGGATTTCCGCCCTGTCCTAGCTAAAGCCATGCTTTTGAAAGAACAGGGGAAAATGACGCAAGCTAAACCTCTGTTTGATAGTGCTGTGGGTTTAGCGCCGACTCAATATAGAGACGAAATTAACAAAGCCGCAACTGCTACCCCAACTCCTGCTCCTGCAAGTAAAAAGTAAAAAGGCAAAAGGTAAAAGAAATTTTCTGTTTTTACTTTTACCTTTTGACTTTTGCCTTAAATCACACGCCTTCTACCGCAGCAAGCACACCAAAAATCAGAAACAAGCATCCACCGATGAAGGTGAGTTGACGTTCGGAAATACGGCCGGCAATGAATTTACCACCGATAACTGCGATCGCAGCACAAATAGCATGTCCTAAAATAGCTCCAATACTCACCCCAATCGGGTTATTGCCAGCGGCTAAAGCAATGGTGGCAATTTGTGTGCGATCGCCCCACTCTGCTACAAATGTTAATAAGAAAGCTTCTGTTATAATTGCCCAAGGCGTTTTTCGCTTTGGTAGTTGCAAGTCTGCTTGTTTGACAGCCGCTTCTGCTTCTTCTACCACATCTGTATTACAAGTAGCAGTAGGCATTTTACTAGCGTCGTACAACAGCTTAATACCGAAGGCAAGAAACAAAGCTATTTCGGCGTAATGAATGTAAATTTTTGGCAGCAAAGATGCAACTTGCCCAAATAGCACCGAAAGGATGGTCATGGCAGCTAAGGCAGCTGTCACCCCAGCAAACACCAACCGCCTCGAATGGTGCATTGCCAAAATCACAGCGATAAAAAATGTTTTATCACCAAGCTCTGAAACGGTAATTAATAATAAACCTGCGGTAAAAGCTGTTATCACTCTCTCAAGCTCCTGAAGAATCCTTACCGATGTGAGCTTGAAGAGAGCCAAAAGACCTCACCAAGCTCACATCTTGTCTGTGAACTTAGTGAAGGTCTCGCTTTCAAATATTTAACATTTGACATCTGAACCAGGTTCATCACCAGTATGTTGATTCAGACGAACTGGCTGGAAACTTTCTGCCAGTAGCTACTCCCCTTCGATTTAATAAAATACTACATCTGTCTTAAGTTAGAGTCAATTATGAAGTCTGAAGTGTGAAATCAGTTAGTTATCTTCTAGTTTTTTTCACTCTAACAAGTTTCTCGGCTGTGTGATGCGATCGCCCCCAACCTTGCTTAAAAGCTGGGGACTCAGCACTGTTTACGCTAACCCAACCAACTTCTCGCTCAAATCCCACAGGCGTTCAGCTTTTTCATCATCTCGTGCTTGAGGAGAAACTCTCTGCACAAAAGATTTACCATCTTTTTTCTGGCGATTTCCCCAACTCCAATAAGCACCAGATTGCTTGTATTCCGGCTCGATAACCACTGCGGCAACTCTTTCTCCTGCCAAATCCTGAGACACATATCCCCCAGTGATGTATTTCTGGAACAAGGGGAAGATTTTCTGGAACAAAGGATAGTGGTTGCGGAATAGGGGCGTTTCTGCCACACATCCCGGATAGAGAGAAGTGAAGCTAATACCAGTTGATTCGTGATAGCGCCGATGCAGTTCCCGCATGGTTAGCACGTTACAAACTTTGCTGTCTTTATAAGCTTTGACAGGTTCAAATTTCTTGCCGTCAATCATCGAAATCGGTGGTTTAAACCCTGCCACAAAGCCTTCCAATTCACCCAAGTCAGGACGCGGCGGAATTTTACCGCCCAGTTCGTCTGGGTTGTGGGTGACAGTTCCCAAAATCACCAGTCGCTTATCCGCAGCCGAGGAATTTTTCAGATCCTCAAGCATGAGGTTGCACAGCAGAAAATGACCAAGGTGATTGGTGGTCATGGTTAACTCGTAACCTTCTGGGCTACGTAACGGCTCTTTGATTAATGGCATATAAATAGCTGCGTTCCCCACCAATGCATCTAAGGATTTGCCACTGGCTCTAAAGTTATTGACAAACTGGCGCACACTATCTAAAGAACCCAGGTCAATGTGCATGATGGTATAGCTGTCCTGGGGTATGCCTACATCTTGGGCAGCTTTTTGTGCCTTTGCCAAATCTCGGCAGGCCATGACAACATGCCATCCTCTTCTAGCAAATGCTTTTGCAGCGTACAAACCCACCCCAGAGGATGCACCTGTGATTACAACCGTTGACTTCCGATCCTGTGCCATTGCTATTCAGACTCTGTTATCGCCTTTTACTATCTCCTGGATCTTACATCACGGGGTTATACAGATTATCTACCAATTTTTGCTTAATACTTGTTAACAAACAATCAGATAAATTTCGGTTTACAGTTAGTTATTATTGCGAAATATTAAGAGCATGAATCTAAATATTCTGCCAGCAATGCTTTTTCAATTTCTATCGTCAAGTTTATAGGCTGTAAAGGTATTGTAATAAAAGGATTCCTGGATAAAACAAACATTTATATATATGACCTCAGTTGATTCTGGCAAGCATACAAAAGCCAAAGCCTTAAAACCCGGTAGTCGTCGTCCTGCCAAAGAACTGTGCAGCGAATGTGGACTATGTGATACATACTATATTCACTATGTCAAGGAAGCCTGCGCTTTTATCAATCAGCAAATAGACACCCTCGAAGCACAAACCCACACTCGTTCTCGCCATCTCGACAACCCCGATGAACTCTACTTTGGTGTGCATCAAGACATGATGGCGGCGCGGAAACAGCAGCCCATCGAAGGCGCACAATGGACAGGCATTGTCAGCACCATTGCCATAGAAATGCTGAATCGCCGCTTAGTAGAAGGTGTTGTCTGTGTCCAAAATACCAAAGAAGACCGCTTCCAACCCATGCCTGTAATTGCCCGTACCCCAGCAGAAATACTAGCAGCGCGGGTAAATAAACCAACACTCTCTCCCAACCTTTCGATTTTGGAACAGGTAGAAAAATCGGGAATGAAGCGACTATTAGTAATTGGTGTTGGTTGTCAAATTCAGGCACTCAGGGCAGTAGAAAAGCAACTGGGATTAGAAAAATTATACGTTTTAGGGACACCTTGCGTAGACAATGTGACCCGCGCCGGACTGCAAAAATTCTTAGAAACCACCAGCCGATCGCCTGACACAGTAGTACACTACGAATTTATGCAAGACTTCCGCATTCACTTCAAGCATGAAGATGGCTCAATCGAGAAAGTACCCTTCTTTGGCTTAAAAACCAATCAACTCAAAGATGTCTTCGCCCCTTCCTGTATGAGTTGCTTCGATTACGTCAACTCCCTAGCAGATTTAGTTGTAGGTTATATGGGCGCACCCTTTGGCTGGCAATGGATTGTAGTGAGAAATGATACAGGTAAACAAATGCTGGACTTAGTAAAAGACCAGATAGACACTCAGCCAGTCATGTCCCAAGGAAACCGCAAAGAAGCTGTACAACAGGGTATTCCTGCTTACGACAAGGCTGTAACATTACCGATGTGGGTGGCAAAACTGATGGCTGTGGTGATTGATAAAATCGGCCCCAAAGGTTTGGAATATGCACGGTTTTCCATTGATTCGCACTTTACAAGAAATTATCTGTATGTGAAGCGGCATCATCAGGAGAAGTTGGAGGCGCATGTACCAGAGTTTGCCAAGCGGATTGTTGGGGAGTATGAGTTACCTGATTAAAGTTTCGCACCAAGACACAGACAGTTGCTAGAGGTTTTTCACTGGGTTGATCTTTTGCTTTCTCGTTTTCTTATCCAATCTCTACAGCCAAAAACCATGCCTTCTTCAACATTTGATCCATCTTTAGCGAGTGCCAGAATTAAAAAGTTTTGGGAACTATCTGCCAGATTTGGGCAGGAGGATAGTTCAAAAAACATTTACTTGAATGAGATTGTCAGCGATCGCTATACTCTGGTCAATGGCCTGCAAATACTCCGAGATGAATTACAGTTTGCCGGTGCTAGTATTTCTGATTTAAAAGCTTGTGGGGCAGATTTGACCTTGCCCAGTGTGGTGACAACCCTGGCATATACTAACTGTGGCGATCGCATTCATCAAGGAGAGTCAACCAGAGTTTATCGTGATGTGATTGCTTCCCGGTTTGCTACCCTATCGGAAATTGGCGAGTTAAAAACAGAGGCGTTTTTCCCTACGGGTGGCGGTACTGATGATGGTGCTACCTTAGCTCATGTCACCATTGCCCACCAATTAGACGAAAATTGGCGCACGCAAATTTATGAAGGGAATTCCCAGTCCTTTATCCTCGCCGCCCTAGATTTAAAAACCCATGTGGGACGTTTAGATTTAGAAGAACAACTAATCTACGGCAAAACCCAAGAATCTCCTTGGCGACAACCCCGTGCAGCCTGTGGGGCAATTGTGGGCGCACTTACCCATTACAATCCACGTAACATCGTACATCAACGCATACGCCATGACCTAGGAGAAGAGAATTATGAGTTTCTCTCTTCCCGTCAGGTTATAGCTGACGATGGGACAGATATTACAATGGCAGTTGCGGCGGCGATCGTTGCCATTCGCGGACTGGAAAAAACAGCTATGGCTTTAAGTAAGGAAATGGACGAGAGAGGCATGGCACATCTCACCGCCACCACCACGGTTAACGTTCCTTTTCGTGATGACCCTGTAATTTATCTAGCCAGAGCTACCGTATTTAATGGCATAATTCGCATTCAAGGTCTGGGAGCAGATGCCAGTAAGTACAACGGTAAGATACTCAATTATTTAGGCGAAAAACAATTGCTGCTAATTTACGATGACCTCGATAACGATAACTTCCCCATCGAAGAAATTCCTTATATAGGTCAGAAATCTGCTCTAATATCACAGAATCACAACTCACATTAAATGTGGCAGTGTAAGAGTTTGACCTTGCTAGAGAGTCTTTATTTGTTGATTATTCACAATATCTGATTTTTTTAGAAAAGGTTGGAATTTTGTTTCCGGAATTCCAAGCAAATAGTAAAAGAACAGTTTATCAGATTTTGCAAAATATTTTAGGGTTTCGACAAACTGAAAAATTTGCCTGCCGCATTTTATTCATTAAAAAGCTTTTGGGAAAGCTGTACCCATCGGTAAATGGCTGTGTAATGATGGGTCATATGGCAATCATATCTAATTTGTTTGTAAAACTTTAGAGACTCAGATCCTCCAAGGCGATCGCATCTAAATATTGATGAGTCTGAATAAGAATGAAATGTACGGCTGTCCTTAAATATGCTCAATGGAATAGTCGGAAAATAAGCCAAAAAGCAGAAGTCAGTTTTTTCTAAGTGTTGCATCAATACATTCAGTAAATATTATTTAAGCGTGAATTCGATGAACCTCTCCCCAACCCCTCTCCGACGCGGAGAGGGGCAGAAATATTACTAGTTTCCAACGGAAAAATCAGAGTTTTAAAGCCTCTAACGCCACTGAGGGAGTCGGCAAAGCCGCCCAACGCAGTGGCTCCTCCTTGCAGAGGAGAGGTTTGGAGAGGGGTTTTTGATCTCCGTCGAACTCACGTTATTTAAGCATGTAATTTTTTTGGGATTTTTATCGACTGGAAACAATTAATGTGATATGGAGCTAATATTAAAGTAGAAGAAAAATATGAACGCAAGGTAAAAATGTTAACCAATGACATTAAGTTTTATTTCAATGTTCAAGGGTTAATCTTCAAAATTCACAAGTACCTCAAAATTAGTTTCTAAATCCAAAAGCAGGAGAGCTAGTTCGGATAAGAGTGTGGGGAGAAGGAAAGAGATATTTTTAGCCTATGTGATGAGTATTAATTTCAAGATATCTCGCCAAAAATAGAAGTCTAATCAACCACCAAACCGTATTGGATAAATTTTTAGCTGAACTAGTAATTTACACCCTTGATCGAATCAGCAAACAAGGGTGAACCCAATGACAAGTTTTCATTGCCAATGTCAGCCATGCGTCCCTCTCCACGGGAGCTTAAAATTATGACGAATAAATTCCGCGATCGCCAAGCAGCTGGCAAAATGTTAGCAAAACGACTAACAGCCTATGCTAACCGTCAAGACTTGTTAGTGTTAGGGTTACCTCGTGGCGGTGTTCCAGTAGCATTTGAAATCGCGAAAAGCCTAAATGCACCACTAGATATATGTTTAGTCAGAAAACTTGGCGTACCTGATCATGAAGAACTGGCGATGGGTGCAATCGCTTCGGGTGGAGTGCGAGTGTTAAATTACGATGTTGTCAATAGTTTGGGTATCGATCGCCAGACAATTGACGAAGTTGCAGCCAAAGAATTGCAGGAATTACAGCGACGCGATCGCGCTTATCGAGGTGATAAACTCCCACCAAAAATCAAAAATCGGACTGTAATTTTAGTAGATGATGGCATCGCCACAGGTTCAACTATAAGTGCTGCTATTGCCATAGTTCAACAACAGCAACCCCAGTACCTGATCGTGGCTGTTCCTGTCGCGCCACCTATAACTTGTGAACAGTTGCAAGCCGAAGTAGACGAAGTAGTTTGTTTAGTCACGCCAGAGCCATTCTATGCGATCGGTCTTTGGTACGAAGACTTTTCCCAAACAACCGACACAGAAGTACGCAACTTATTGGCAAGACAGTCAGTTATGAACACTAATGCAGGGATGGGAGTATAAGCGATCAAACTGCTCATACCATATAGCAGGTGACAGGGAACAGGTGACAGGTGACAGGGTGAAAAGTCTTTTAGTGCATGAGTTTTATCATTGGCCGATGTCCTAACTGTCTTGGCTACTGCTATACCTCCATAAAAATCCTGTTGCGTAAGTCCTGATCTAAATTAATTAGAAGGTAAAGCCATGAATACAACATTATTATTGAACGTTGAAGAGCAAATAGTCATTATCGAACTGGGAAACATCAAGCTCAAAGGCGAATTAGTTGTGCCAGCTGGTGCTGAAGGCATTGTATTGTTTGCACATGGCAGTGCAAGTAGTAGCTACAGTACTCGCAATCACTATCTTGCCCATGTATTGCGTCAGGAAGCTAAACTAGCAACTCTATTAATAGACTTACTCACCAAAGAAGAAGAAGCAATAGACCAGCGTACCAAACATTTTCGCAGCGACATCAGCTTCCTTAGCAACCGCTTAGTTGCTGTCACAGACTGGTTGTCAGAAAATCCCTACACTCGCCATCTCAAACTCGGCTATTTTGGTGCAGACACGGGTGCTGGTGCAGCATTACTAGCAGCTGCAACACGTCCGATGGTTGTGAAGGCAATTGTTTCCCGTAGCGGACAAACTGATTTAGTCAGTGAAGCTATAGCTTGTGTGCAAGCTCCGACTTTGTTAATTGTCGGTGGTAACGACTTGCCCATCATCGCGATGAATGAGGATGCACTAGCAAATATTCCCGTACTCAACAAACAACTAGAGATTATTTCAGGAGCAACTCATCAGTTTGGAGAACCCGGAGCTTTAGAAGAAGTAGCACGATTGGCAAGTCAATGGTTTAAACACTACCTCCAATCATCTCAGCCAGGAGAAAGAGACTTAGATAATATGTCGCTGAATTAACTTTTTCATCAAGGAGTAATTCACCATGCCAGTGAAAACTGATGGCGAACGCAACGTTGAATCACCTGAACCCAGACAATTTGGTGGGGGTTTACTGCTCTGGTTAGCATTAATTGTCTGTTTAAATTTGATTTTCTTTAGTGAACCTCGCTATCCCAGAGTACCCTACAGTGACTTTGTAGCTCAGGTAGAAGCGGGTAAGGTTTCTCGTGCCGTCATCAGTTCTGAGCGCATTGAATATGAACTTAAACCAGAAACAACTACATTACAACCAGACACTCAACCCAATCAAGTCTTTGTTACCCTACCTGTGCCAATGGATTTAGAATTACCAAAAATTCTGCGAAAACATCAAGTTGAGTTTGCAGCCGCACCACCCAGTGGCACAGGTTGGATTTCTACCTTATTTAGTTGGATTTTACCACCAGTGATTTTCTTTGCTATTTGGGGCTTGTTGTTGAGTCGCAGTCAAATTGGTGGCCCCGCCGCTTTAACTGTTGGTAAGAGTAATGCGCGGATTTATTCTCAAGGAACTACAGGCGTAAAATTTGACGATGTGGCTGGTGTAGATGAAGCCAAAGCAGAACTTCAAGAGATTGTAGATTTTCTCAAAAATGCCAGCAAGTATACTCGCTTAGGTGCAAAAATTCCTAAAGGTGTTTTGCTGGTGGGGCCGCCAGGAACAGGCAAGACATTGCTCGCAAAAGCGATCGCTGGCGAAGCTAGTGTACCTTTTTTCAGTATTTCTGGTTCGGAATTTATTGAACTATTTGTTGGCATTGGTGCAGCCAGGGTACGGGATTTATTTGAGCAGGCCAAGAAGCAAGCACCTTGTATTGTGTTTATTGATGAGTTAGATGCTTTAGGCAAATCACGCGCTAGTGGTAGTCCTCTTCTCGGCGGCAATGATGAGCGGGAACAAACACTCAACCAACTACTATCAGAAATGGATGGTTTTGATGCCAACACCGGGGTAATTCTCCTCGCGGCGACCAACCGCCCGGAAGTTCTGGACTCGGCTTTACGTCGTCCCGGTCGTTTTGATCGTCAAATTATGGTAGATCGCCCAGATAAAATTGGTCGAGAAGCAATTCTCAAAATCCATTCTAAAGATGTGAAACTAGCAGCTGATGTGGATTGGTCAAAGTTGGCAGCCCGGACTCCAGGTTTTGCTGGGGCAGATTTAGCTAACTTGGTGAATGAAGCAGCACTATTAGCAGCCCGTAATAATAATGATGCCGTGACAATGGCTAACTTTAATGAAGCGATCGAACGAGTGTTAACAGGATTAGAGAAAAAGTCACGCATTCTCAACGAAACTGAGAAAAAGACAGTTGCTTATCATGAAGTTGGTCACGCACTGATTGGTGCTTTAATGCCTGGTGCTGGTACAGTAGAAAAAATTTCTGTCGTACCTCGTGGCGTGGGTTCTTTGGGCTACACCTTGCAACTACCAGAAGAAGACCGTTTTTTGATGACAGAAGATGAAATTCGCGGCAGAATTGTCACACTATTGGGTGGACGCGCCGCAGAAGAATTAATTTTTGGCAGATCATCTACTGGTGCTAGTGATGATATCCAAAAAGCCACCGACTTAGCAGAGCGATTTGTCACTCTTTATGGCATGAGTCGTGAACTCGGGCCGATCGCCTTTGAGAAGATTCAACAACAGTTTCTCGACAGTTTAACTAATCCGCGACGGGCAGTAAGTCCCAGACTTGCTGAGGAAATTGACAAAGAAGTGAAAGAAATTGTCGATGGCGCACACCATATCGCCCTAACAATTTTGGAACAAAATCGGCAGTTGTTGATTGAGACAGCAGAAGCTTTATTAGAAAAAGAAGTTTTAGAAGGAGAACAACTGCGATCGCAGTTGTTGCGTGTCCAAACCCCAACAGAGACGAATGAATGGCTATGGACTGGTGATTTACCTCAAAATACTTTGCTCAAACAAGCAACTCTCAATGGCAAGCATAAAATAAGTTAATCTACTTACAAGGCGTAGTTTTTTCCGGCTTTGTGAACTCAACGGTTTTTTCTATCTGAAGATAGATAGCACTCGTTGAAGAATTAGCTTAATGTGAGATCATCTTTAGTTTTTTTCTACCTAAAGAAAGATAGTTGGAAATTTTGGGATTAGCAATACAAATAGCACATATAAAACAATCAATTGCCACGAAGAATTAATTTCAGCCCAGAACTTAAGCTTCAGTTTCCAATTTGTCTAGCTGTCTGAGAGCATAATAGGCGATCGCTACACTCACCTTTGCTTGCTCGATTTCTGATAAAGTTGTCCAATCTCGGTTCTCAATTTTTTTGATGATAGATGTGAGGTTTTGCGGTTCGCTGCTACGCATAGTATAAACATAAGGACGGGAAAAAACTGCTAGATCCTCTGCACCCCAAGTAGGTAATACGGTTTGAACACACTCTACCAGTTGTTCGCCTATTGATTGCTGCGCTGCCACAACTTCTGTGGCTTTTTGGGCGATCGCATTGAGCCAGCCTGTAGGTACTCCAACAGCAAAAGTGTTATGTAAAGTTTCACAAAGACTCTCGAAAATTCCCACTCTTGTATTACATTTGTAGTCTGAACAACTGGCAACCTCAGACCATAGAGTGTCTAGTTTTTCGTAAAAAGACTGCGCTCTGATATGTAGTTCATCCTCCAATAAATCCTGCTTCACAAACTGCTGTTCTAATTCATCAAAATATGCTTCTGCTTGATCATCAGCAGGATTCCAAGGATAAGCACTATCTTCAGGTTGCAGGAGTACTTCTAGTAGCTCTAATTCCACTTGATTTGTCAAGGATGGAACATTATGAGAATTGTTGATTTTTTTAATCATTTTTCGACTCCTGATGAATTATTTAGCAGTACTGACTGATACAAGTTGTAAATTAGAGTTTCCGCAAAAATTAAATTGATTTTATTTAAAGTTGAGAAACAAGAAAGTATGAAGTATCCAGCATAAAATTTCATTCTTTATCCTGAGATAGTCCTTAATTTTCGATAATAAACTCCCAAATTTCACTACGCGAATTCCCAAACTTTAACTTCATTCCTGATTGTAAAGGTACTTCCTCTCGAAGGATTTGTTGCCAACCATTAGAACTTAAACACCAAGTTGTGCCGTAAGTTGAGAAATCTTGTAAGTAATAAGTTCTGACTGGAGTTGTGCCAGCGAAAGTATTTCGGCATAAAATTTCGGCATGACGTTTAGAAACCGATGGTTCAGGAATCACGATATCATTATCTTGGGTGCGTCCAATGCGAGTTACACCTGTTCGTAAAAACCAAGTTCTACCTTCTGGAGAGAGCGATCGCAAACAAGCCTTAGAAGTAACAATATTGATATTGATAACTGAAGTATCCGGTAACTCTGTAATTCCCCCCTCATCAATGCTTTTCACGAGTTCGCCATTGAACTCTGGATGCAAATACAGAACTGGTAAAGTCCAAGCGGGCTGGTTAAACTTATATAGTGTTAGCATTTCTTGTCGAGCTTCTGCTACAGCTTCATCAATTGGCTTGCGCGATCGCAAAGCTTCAGCAAAGGCTTTAATAAAACTGTGACTTTCATGGTCAGCAATTACATCTCGCATTGCCAAAACTGCGGGTACACCGTGCCGAATTAACACTTCTGCTAAACTACTAGCTGGAATTGCTTGGTGATTAACTGCTGCTGGTTGTGCGCCCCAACAAGCATTGAAAACAGCCAATTTTAATCCACTCCGAGTTAATGCTTGGGCCAATTCTATGCCGTTGAGAGTCTTATTTGGACGTAAAAATAAAAGTCCTCCATCTGGGCCTGGCAATCCGTGACCAGCGTAAAAAAACACATTATAAGCTTTAGTCTCTAAATCTTGAATCAACTCCTGTGGTGTTGGTTGAATGAGAGTTTTCACCATACAAGGCGCGAATCCTGAAGAGTTGCGATTTATGAGCGGGTGATTCGCCAAGATTTGTTGGAGGATTGTTGCTTCTTGTTCAAGTTGTAGGTTTTCATCATGACCTAAAACTAATAAGATATTAATTGCCTGATCCGTGCGTAAATAAGGCAGGGGTTCAACCTCGCTTGTAGTGCGGCTAAAGAGCAAATCTTGAGAGAGAGAAATTGCTGATTGGCCAGGTTTAGGCTGCATAATTTCCCAAGGTAGGGCGATTAAATCTGGGTCACGAATTTCTAATTGAAAGCGCAAACGTGTATGCTGCCCCATAGCAATCCCACAACTGCGTTCCAAACTGCTGAGAATTGGCCCGTCGAATACCCAACGCCACAAATAAATTCCTAAGTGCTGCATCAAACGACCGCCGTAACCAGGCATGTGGCCAGATGCAGCCGAACCCAAGTTGAACGAGAGAGGATTAGCTGATTGAGGTGCTGTGTTGGCTGTAATATTTAAACCACTGTGTCCAGCAAACATTTGCTGCCACTCTTGCCAAACTTGATTGAGTTCTGAAGGCCATACACAGTCACGCAGAACATAGCCACTAGGGTAGGGAGCTTTGACCACCCAAATGGCAAAGCTATCTGTGCCAGTGTTGATGAGACGGGCGATCGCCAAGTTCAGGGATGGCATGGGTTCTTTAAACTAAAAGGTAGAAACCAACAACTTGCGATAACAATTTTCCTCGCGGAAAACTCTTACCCTGTGAGTTTTTAATCTGGTTATTAGATGTATTATTCCAGGCTTCTACAAGTTTATCGAGTATTGGTCTTATTTTCACTGATATTATTCTCCTGGACTTTGGGCAGACGCGGGAGTTTAACTATCTGGCTGTGGTGATAAAGCTTCACAGCTGCTGGTTTCGTTCGATTGTAATACAGCGATGTCTGGGCGTTGGAGTTGAGCTAATTTTACTCGACGAATTATTTTCTCGGTTTGGTCAGGTGGGCTGTTTTCTGGGGAGCAAAGCCGCAAATCTACTAAAGATTCCTGAGAATTTGGTGTAGTGCTAGGCTCTGGCTCAACCACTTGCAAAAAACTGCCTGGTGGTAACTTCTGATTACCTAAGGTAATTTCTTGGCTGTTAGTAATTACCCAACCAGGAGCGAGGTTAGCCAGCGATCGCTGGTTAGTTGCAGGCTTGATAGTGGTAGACGGACTAGAAGAAAAAGTAGGTACTGGCTGTGATTGCCAAAGGAATCCTCGCACTAAAAGCCCCAACCAACCTGCGGCGATCATGATCATTATGGGAACAATCAAGTGTAATGGTAGTTTGCGAAAGAAACCAGGCTTGTCTTCAGGAATTAAAGTTTTCTGCTCGGAAATGTCTTCTAGTAAGGTAGGCTGTAGAGGTTTAGGCTCTATATTGGCAGATGTGATGGTAGGAGGCTCAACAATAGTAGCTTTGAGAGTTAGCTCTGGCTCAACATATTTAACTTGATAATGGACTAAGGCGATCGTCACATTATCATGTCCATTTTTGGTGTTAGCAATTTCCAGTAATTTGTCAGCAACTGTTACTAAGTCTGTTTCTTCTGTCAAAATTGGTAATATTTCTGTTTCCCAATATTCTTCTACACGGTCAAAGTCACTTAAGCCATCCGATGTCAGCAGAAACACTGCATCTTCGTCAAGAATAAACCTCTGTGCTGTCGGATGTAACGCTGCACTGGGACTCATCCCTAATGCCTGAACCAAGGAGCCTGAACCACTTTGTTGTACAGCTTCACGATAAATAGCATATCCCAGGCGGACTTCCCTAGAAGCAACATCATCATCAAGGGTGACTTGGTAGCAAGAATCTCGTGTAATCCAATAAGCACGACTATCACCAACATGAGTAATATAAATTTCGTGAGCTACTGGCAATGCCATCACCAAGGTTGTACCCATGCGCTTTCTGCCCTGACGATTTTCGTTGTCATTGCGCTGGCTAATTTTATCATTGGCAACTGCCGCAGCTTGCTCTAAATCAGCCAGTAGCAGCGAGGGTTCTAGATGATCGTAAGGAACTTTGGTAAGTTGCTGTACTTGCTGTTGAATTGTTTCAATTGCTAAATTGGACGCGACATTACCGCCTTCGTGTCCACCAATTCCGTCACAAACAATAGCCAAGGCTGTTGCTTGGGGTGGTTTACTCAACAGTGTGCCGCTGGGTGGGTAACAGGCATCTTCGTTACGTTGCCGTTTGGGGCCAGTGTCAGTTTTCGTGATAATTTTAATTGTCGGAGATTGCAATTTTCCTAATTCTGCCAATCCGCGATCTAAGACTGCAATTAGTACTTCAGGTGAATTGATGTCTCCCTGAATAAGAAAATTGCTAACTTGGTTAACAAATTCCGCTATGACTGGTTTTGTGTCTGGCAACAACTGCTGCCAAAAATCTCCTAAATGCGATAGCTGTGGCGCTGTTGAGGTGTCAAACCGTAATTCCAATAAGCGTACTAAAGAACCTTCTACTCTTAATAAGTGACTGTCAATTAAGCTAGAAGCAACACCTTCACTCACCAGAGGTTGCCATAGATGAGCTAACTGCCACAGCCAATTCAGTTGACGCATAGATGTAGCAGTGCGCCAAGCAGTAGTTAACTGGGGACACAGCCGTAATTGTGTGTCTGTTGTCGGTTCTACCAATAACGGCGGTTTTTCCAAAAGTAGAATTTCTTTTCGAGAGAGTCCGTCCTGAAGAGAGAGCATCCCATATACCTGCGGTATATGTAAGCTGTAGGGAATTAATCTCAAATAAGCTCTAATGGTTTGTAAATTTTCTGCTTCTAATCCTTGAGGGAGTAATCCAGGCTTAGTATCTAAAACCACAGATTCATTGATGACTAAATAGCGATCGGCTAAGATTTCTCCAGGACTACCCACATTTAGAACATCACCCACAGCCCAGAGATATCGTTTGGGCAAGGGTGTAGAACATCGTTGGCAAAACTTGTGAGTCAGGGGGTTGGCAGCCTGACAAAGTTCATTTGGGCAGTAGAGAGTTGCCGCATCATTTTCCATAGTTTTCGCACAGATCAGCGATTGGCCATTTCTTCAAAAGCATAGGCAGTGAGCAGTAATCTAGACCACTCTTGTTTTTGCAAATAGACGCATCCAACTGGGGATCATGATTCTAGCTGGTATTTCGCAGCTAATGCCAATAATTGATTTTGTGAATTTATGCAAATACCACACTCCTTGGCCAATTCTACAGCCTCATCATAACTTCTATTGTTCTGTGACTTTCCGTGGCCAGAGCAACTAACTCTAACCCTGTCAACAAAGCTTAACCTCTACTCATCTGTAACTGTTTGCTTTGATTAAATTAGACCATTAGAAAGGGACACATAATGCAGTCTTTTCTTTAATTTTTAAGTCAATATGGTTTAGTTAAAGTTAAAAATCTCCAAATTTACCCATTGAGTTACACCACAAACCCTAATTTAAACCAAGCAGATGTGCTTTACTAAATTATGTTGGGCGATCGCTTGCGAAACTTAAATTAATTTTGTTTAAGAATTAACAAATTGTTTGCTGAAATACCAAACTTACAGCCAGCACTGTGCTGTACAAATCATAAAACCTCTGTATTGTTCAACTTAGCCAATTCACAAATTATTGTGGCTTGCTGTTAAAGGTCAAAAATTTTGATACTTCAAAGATAAAATCAGCATTAGAAGCGTAGTCCAATCATTGGAACACAATAATTGTGTCTAGAGTTTTTCCCTATGATCAGGCGATGTAATTTTCGATGTTGCTAAAAAAAATGAAAATATAAATTTTTTAAGGGTTTTTCTCAAAAAAGTTGACTAAGAAGACCTCACAGAGTTACAGAAAGTCGTATAAATTAACATTTTTAAATTATTAGGGGCATTATTCTGCCCCTAAGTAGTTAGGAGTGAGAACACACATCACTCCTAACTCTTGAACAAAAAGACCTATGCACAGATAAACGTTGAATTTACAATTTTGGGAAAAATGCTGAGTTATGGGGAGTACTCGCAATTTTGGATTTGTGCTTCTGTGCGTTCTGTGCAGTCTGATACTACTTATCGTCTACTGCGACTTGGGGAACTCCCATGCTGTAGTTGGTGACGCGAGCGGTTAGATTGTAACTGATTTCGCCTTTTTGAAGGAGCGATCGCAGATAATGCTCCAAATCTGAACCAATGCGGCGTAAGTTGTAGTCTGTCAGGTCTGCCCCACTCGATGATTCTACTAGTTCATCAAACTTACGATAAATCTTTTGTAGAGCATCTTCATTCCAGTTGAATTCGTTGTCTGGGTCAACATCCAACGTTAAGACTTGATTACTAGGAACTAGTTCGCCATCCCGGTCAATTTCTGCGGCAAAAATGCGGATATGTCGGGTTGTGGACTTGAGCAGCATTGGATTGTCCATAGAATGTGTAAGGTTTGAGTTGATTACACTGAAATCATTGTAGACGTTTGCCTAGTCCTTAATCTGCTCTAACTATAAGCTTTAATTAATTGGTGATTATTTATTTGTTATTCTCTCCCTTGTACCCTGGTTCCTTTTTGTATCTTTTGGGTGAAACTCTTGAGTGCTGATTCCGCTAATGCTCAAATACTCGTTTATTTCCATCTAAATCACTGAAACTCATATACCATTGCCTAGACTGTTGATTAGAGGCAGGGGGCAGGGAGCAGGGAGAAGAGGGGACTGTAGGTACAAACCTCACCCCTTGTGGGTGAAGGCTCCCTTGCTCCCTTTCACCTTTGGTTAAAACCCCATCTCTTGTAGGTGGCTTTTCTCCCCTGCTAAGAGCTCCCTTCCCCCCTGCTTTTTTATTTTTAATTTGGATGGGTAAGTTGTGACTTTGTTTTTTACTGCTAGGGTTCAAGTATATCTTCCTACTAGGAAGCATTATTTTACTCTTGATAAATTATTCATCAAAATCTCCTGAAATTATTGATGAATAAAACTAACATCAAGTGTTTTTACGTAATTATGGTGAAGCTTCCTCTATGGTTAATTAAATTGGAAAAAATAAGCGGATTTACTTACGTATAATTACTAAAAAGTAAGTAAAAACTCAAACTTTTATTGACGTGAAGATAAAGTTGATGTAAAAAGCTTTAAAAAGCTAGAACAACTTCTTACAAAAACTTTATTGTATAGAATCTTAAAAACTGAATAATAGTGATGGCTTACCTAAACCACGTCTGGCGGAGGAAGATCACAACTTAGACAGTGAAAGACTAGCTGAAAAAAACACAGGAGATAGAAATGAAATCCATATCATTATGGATTGAAAAAAAAATCTTTAATTGCAGCAGTATGGATTCAAAAAAAATATAAAGCATGTTTGCTGAGGATAATAGTTCCTCACCTCGATGACCACCAAATACAGGAATCCGCAAAACTATGAACTCGAAAGCATTACCACGCCAGATAAATAATATTGAAGTAGGTGTTTATGAGTGCGAAATTCATCTCAAATTCCGATTGATTGAAGAAAAGAGCCTCTTGGGCGATCGAGAACAACTGTTGCAGGTGCTACTAGACGCATTAACTGAAGGGTCTGATGACTTTCTAGAGACACTACAAGCCTCTGTTAAGGCTCAAGAAGTCTCGGAATTCAAAGCCTCACCTCAAATGCGCCGTCAACTGATGCGCTTACGCAATGCTGTTGATAACACTCAATAGTTGACACTAAAGCAAGCAGTTGAGTAGTGGAAGTTCCTATATTAGGCATCGCAATGGTAAATTCTATCGGTTCGCTCATTTGCCTGTGCTGTGCTACCTCATCATGAATCGGCTTGTATACTCTCCTAGAAAGCTACAAGCTGAAGTTCACATTGCTCTTAGAAAAGCTGGATTAAGCATCTGCGGTAGCCCTTACCCTTTGCACTACAAAGATACTTGGAAGCCAACCAATACAATACGGTAATGCTTTGCTTTCAGGGCGGGTTATGGTTTATGAAGATTTATCTACCAGTGCGATTTCGCCAACCAGGGTTTTGCTTCAATAGAAAACATCATTAGCTAGTAACCATATTTGTTTGTTAATTACCTGGCCAATCTAAAATATTAAGCAAATATTATTGATGGCTCATGTATTTGAGCAATTTTAATCTGAGACTTAACCAAATTTCGCCGTTCAATCTGGCACAAGGGGTTTTTTGATCAAGTGTAAGGTTCAATTAATTAGGTCAGCGTATGCCGACAATCAATAAAAAAGAGGCGGCGTTGCATAAATGCGGGATGAATTGGCGGTTGAAACCATTGAAAATTCGTTCCAAATTGGGTGAAATCATCCCATGATTTAGCAACACCGAAATTAGAAGCTAGTATTTTTACTCAGCACCTAAAAATTTAGCATTCAGCACTCTCAAGGCAGAAGTTAGCTTGTTATCAGCGCTCCTGCTTATGCCATGTTTAAAAGTGGCTATACTACGCTATGTAGATTCCCAATATAAGCTCTCTTCTACCAACTTAGGATAAGCTGTGTTACTTGAGATGGCTAAAACAGCCATTGAGTCCTGATGTGGAATGAAATATCTCAAAACGCATCTACTTAGCAAGACCATGTTCTAGTGCAAAACGAACTAACTCTGTACGGCTATTTGTGCCAGTTTTACTGAACAAGCGGCTGACATATTTTTCTACATTACGAACGCTAGTCTCTAAGCGACGAGCAATTTCTTTATTCATCAGCCCTTCAGCTACTAAGTTTAAAACACTCTGTTCTCTGGGGGTCAAATCAATTTTGAAAGGAGCTGGAGATTGAGCGATCGCACTTCTTTGTGTTAATAATGCTTTGATTTGGGCAATCTGGTTTGCTAGTTCGGCAATATCTGGAGTTTCGCTGTCTTCGCCGGTAAAGGTAGGTTTAATAGGGCGGCGCGAAAGTAAGTTTTCTACTATTGCTACTAATTCATCTGGATCAAAAGGCTTAGGTAGATAGGCATCCACACCTGCTTGATAGCCTTGAATGCGATCGCCTGTCATTCCTTTAGCAGTTAAAAAGACAACTGGTAGTGCTTGAAAGCGGGGATCTTCCCGTAGTTGCTTCAGGAACTGATAGCCATCTACCTGAGGCATCATGATATCAGAAATCACTAAATCAGGTGTGTTCTGTTCCATTAACTCCCAGCCTTCACGGGCGTTACTGGCAACTTGAACACTAAAGCCGCTTTCTTGTAAATAATCTTTCACGGCTTCTCTCAATCCTGGTTCATCATCTACCAGTAACAATTGTGCTGACATTTAACATTTCCTTAAGTTTACCTTGTTCCAATTTAGCGAAAGTTGGTAGGTAATGGTCATTTGTCAATAGTCAATAGTCATTGTTAAATTCCTTCACAAACACTTTTGAGCATTTGTCGTAACCAACGATTTGCCTGATCCTGATCTGTAAGTTTGCTCCACAACATCGAAATCATCCACGGTTCAGTTTGTACAGGAAGTTCAAAAATGTCTAATTTGCCTTGACATACAAACGGTTCTACCAATCGCGATGGAACAGCAGCAACCAAGTCACTTGATGAAATGATTGCTGGTAGCACTAGTAAATGGGGAGTTGTCAAAACAACTCGACGCTGGAGGTTGCATTGAGCCAGCACCTTGTCGATTTCACCAACATCATCTTGTCTAATAGTGAAAAGAGCATGGAGAAGATTAGCGAAAATTTCTGGTGCGATCGCGTAGCGCTGCTGCGATCGCGTAGCATCTTCCAAAGAAGCGCAGATCGTATCCTGATTAATAACGGGATGCCCACGACGACAAATACCAACAAAGTGTTCTGGAAATAATGGCATCTGCATCGTCTGTCTGGGCGGATCTTGGAAAACACCTAAGGCTATATCAATCTTTCGTTGCTCTAATAGTTCTCCCACACAGTCTTTTGCAAAACCAATTAAGCGAAAATCAATGTTTGGTGCGATTCGGTGGCAAACTTCCAAAAGCTTAGGCATGACGACATAGCTGGTGTAATCTGAACTGCCAATTGTAAAGGTGCTTTTAGAAGTAGTTGAGTCAAATGTTTGGCTTGCTTCTAATGTCTGCCGAATTTGTTGTAAAGCGGCTCTTAAACCAGGAGCAATTTCCAGCGCTTTTGCTGTGGGCTGCATTTCTCTACCAATTCGGATAAATAACTCATCTTGGAATAGCGTGCGTAGCCTTCCCAGTGCCGCACTCATAGCTGGTTGCCCTAAATACAATCGTGTTGCTGCTGCTGTGACACTCCTTTCTTCAAAAAGCACTTCAAAGGCAACAAGTAGGTTCAGATCAATGGCTGACAAATCTATTAATTCCATCGATTAAATGTATTATTTTAATTAATTTGATTAATTTATAACACCTCAGTAAAGTAAAGCTAAAAGTTGTAAAAATTATCAAAATGACAAATCAAACAAAGATTGCTGTGGTTACAGGAAGTAATCGTGGATTAGGATATGCGATTTCTCGGAAATTGTCTCAAATTGGCATTCATGTCGTGCTGACGAGTCGAAATGAAACAGATGGTCTTGCTGCCAAGCAGCAATTATCTAGTGAAGGGCTTGATGTGAACTATCACTTACTCGATGTTACCAGTGATGCAAGTGTGACACAGTTTACTCATTGGCTAAGGGAAACCTACGGCAGGGTAGATATTTTAGTCAATAATGCGGGCATTAATCCCACAGCCAAGCCAGAAGAATCCAGCTTATTGACAGTTCAACTGGAAACAATGCGATTCACATTTGAAACCAATGTTCTAGCGGTACTGAGAATTTCTCAAGCTTTAATACCATTGATGAAAGTTAACAACTACGGTCGCATCGTCAATGTTTCTACTGAAATGGCATCTCTAAGTACAATTACTAATGATTATTACCCACTAGCTCCTTCCTATAGACTTTCCAAGCTAGGAGTAAACGGGCTAACTGTCCTTCTGGCAAAGGAACTCCAAGGTGATAATATTCTCGTTAATGCCTACTCTCCAGGTTGGATGAAAACTGACATGGGAGGCGAAAATGCGCCGTTTACAGCAGAAGAAGGAGCCGAAACCGCTGTCTATTTAGCAACGCTGACCGATGGAGGAGCGCAAGGACTATTCTTTGCAGAGATGCGAAAGTTTGGTGGGCCGATTCAATTACAGTGGTAGGTTTTTATGGAAAATTCAGCAATGTTGCCCCCTATTTACGCGGATACGCCGATAGAATTGGCTCCTGCTAAAATTATTACCTCGTTTCCAGCCAATACTTTTTTAGAAAATCTAGCGATCGCGCCAGATGGCACAATATTTGTGACTAATCATGAAGCAGGTAAAATTGTTCGTATTACCCCAGATGGGAATCAGCAAATTCATGCCAGTGTTGAAGGTAAAGTAAGTGGTTTGGCTTTGACTAATAACGGGAATTTGGTGGTGACTGGATGGAATACTGATTCTATACCTGTAGTTTCACTAGTGACCGCAGATGGGACGGTGGAAACTTTGCTGACACTACCAGATGCAATATTTCTCAACGGCATTACTCCTCTTTCTGATACTCAGTATTTAGCAGCCGATTCCTACAAAGGGGCAATCTGGTTGGTTGATATTGCTCAACGCCGTAGCGCCATCTGGCTCGAACATTCTTTACTGGCTCGTAGCAATTCAGAAAACGTCATTCCTGCTGCTAATGGGTTGAAGCGTTTTGGTAAATCCCTCTACGTTTCAAATACGGAAAAAATGTTGTTACTGCGGATTCCTATTGGTAATGCCAATGAACCTGGTGAGCCGGAAATTTTTGTAGAGCAGACTAATATTGATGACTTTGCCTTTGATGTGGAAGGTAATCTTTACGGAGCAACACACATCTACAACAGTGTGGTGAAGATTGCACCAGATGGTAGTACAACTATTATTGCTCAAGCCGAACAAGGCGTAATTGGAAGTACAGCAGTTGCTTTTGGTCAAACAGAAAGCGATCGCACCGCTATCTACGTTGTAATGAATGGCGGAATGTTTTTACCGCCACCTACAGGGATAGTTGCTGCTAATGTTGTCCGAATTGAAGTGGGTAAAACTGGCTATGTCTTTTAATAGCCTAGCTCAGAATTATGTGAGAGGCTGGCAATGCCCTTGAGTATTCAACTTTTAAACAAAGCCAATGCGCGAGAGATAACTGGGTGGCATTACGATCCACCTTATGATTTCTACAATTTAAACCCCAACGAAATTGAACAGAATATCAAATATTTTCTTGCTCCTCGAAACAAGTTCTACAGTATTTTTGAAGAGCCAAGAGAGTTTGTTGGCTATTGTAGTTTTGGCGAAGACGGTCAAGTGCCTGGAGGTGATTACAGTATGCCAGGACTAGATATTGGCATGGGTATTCGCCCAAATCTAACAGGACAAGGTCGAGGGCATTACTATGTTGCAGCAGTTTTAGATTTTGCTCAACGGATGTTTGCACCTTCTATTGTGCGGGTGACGATCGCACTATTTAATCAACGCGCCATTCAGGTATGGACTGGGGTGGAGTTTCACACTGTTGATACTTTTGAGTATTGAGGTATGCCTTTTGTGATCTTGGTACGAAAAAAACTATAAAGAAAGCCTAATGGTGAAATAAGGATGAGATGGAACAAGAAGATCAATCTGTAACCGTAGTCATTTCACAAATTGTTAAACCAGGATGTGAAAGCACTTATGAGGCGTGGTTAAAAGATATTACTGGTGTTTCTAGAATTTATCCTGGTCACTTAGGTACAAATGTGATTCGACCACAACCAGGTGTGCGATCAGAATATGTGATTATTTTCCGTTTTGACAGTTATGAAAATTTAAAGGTATGGATGGAGTCACGCGATCGCAAATACTGGCTCACTCAGGGTCAACAGTTGGTTCAATCTGACCCTTATGTTCAACAAATCAGTGGATTAGAAGCTTGGTTTTCTATTCCTGGTCAGCCACTAAAGACTCCACCTCGTTATAAAACAGCATTGCTGACTTGGGCAGTCGTATATATATTGAGTAATTTGTTAAATAAACTCATAGCACCTCTGCTTGGTAACTTACCTCCTTTAATTATTTCATTGATCATTTCCGTTATCATGGTTGGACTGTTGACCTACATTGTCATGCCAAGGGTGACGCGTCTATTTAGCTCTTGGCTATATTAAGAAATCATGAGCAAAGTCAAAAATCTCAATTAATTAAGCTGTTACGTATTTACAGCGGTTTTTCCATCACAACGTGAACAAGTCATTGAGAAGAAAACTATTTCTGGGTAGTTAAGAGGGGATAAAAAAAGTTAAAAAAAAGGTTGACACGCTCAAAGAAGATAGATATATTAGATAAGTGCCTGAGAGACGAGCGCTGCAAAGCGGAGTCCGAGGGAGCCGAACCTTGAAAATATTATAGTTTGAAAGCCATTATAAGGCAAATAGCCTGCGTCAAGAAAATAAAGTAACCAGGCTGAGGTTAAAAAAGAGCAGCCAAGAAAGAGCTAAAAGCAAACAATTCAAAACGGAGAGTTTGATCCTGGCTCAGGATGAACGCTGGCGGTATGCTTAACACATGCAAGTCGAACGGAATGCTTAGGCATTTAGTGGCGGACGGGTGAGTAACGCGTGAGAATCTGGCTTTAGG